>JBCCHB010000145.1:0-41846 GCA_039028975.1 Chloroflexota bacterium | reverse complement strand
GTAAAGGGCAGATCGATATGCCACATGTTGGTCTCTCGGTTCTCAAAATCGTACATAAAGGTGGCACCGTGAGAAGCAGACATCAGATCGGCACCGAGAAAACCGTGCAAAAACTCGCCCATGGGCAACATCTCGGCCAGAATATCGATGATTTGGGAGCCAGAGGCAAGTCCATGCTCAATAGCCGTCACCTTCCCAGAATCGTCTATTTTAGCCCGAAAAGCATGGTGGGTAGGGGGACGGAAGAGCCCACAAAGGAATTCGGTTTCTCGGTCCCATACTACCTGTACCGGCTGCCCAAATTTCTGCGAGAGGACGGCTGCTTCCGGTGCCGGATTTAGGGCCACGCGACGGCCAAAGGCTCCACCCAGATAGGCATTCTGCACATCAACATTGTCAGCATCAATGCCTATGGCATTTGCCACTGCACCCTTATGGAAAGATGGACCTTGGCTGCCGGTAATAATAAAAGCGCGGTCCCCCTTGACATCGGCAATGGCGCTGTTTGGCTCCATATGGGCGTGGACTCCGGTGGCGACTCGATATTCGGCAGAGACCAGCGTGCCACCATCTTCATCCAGAACGCGCGAAGCCCGCCCATCAAGCTGTAAGCTAACGGGTGAAACGCCATCTGCACCAACTGTCGTCAGTGTATCAATCTCGCTCTGCTCCCACTCTTTGGGCACATCCCACTCGGCGTTGAGCGCGCGTTTGCCCATTTCGGCAGCCCAGCGGTTTTCGGCCACCACTGCAATCATCTCATCACCACCCACTTCTTGCTGAACCACGTCGATAACACCAGGGAATGCCTTGGCGGCATCGATGTCAATCGACTTTATCGAGCCACCAATGAATGGGCATTTAAGCAGATTGGCGTGGAGCATATCGGGCAGCTCATAATCGAGGGCAAAAATCGGCTCGCCCATGACTTTGGGTTTAAGATCGGAGCGGCGCTGGTCGGTCCCTACAACTTTAAAAGAAGAACGTGGTCTAAGTTCCGGCGTCTCTTCGGGCATTTCCCACTCGCTTGTGCTGTTAATCAAGTCGATGTAGGTCATCTCATTGCCATTTGCGCTCAACACGCCATCGGCAGTTTGGATAGAGCTTGGATCAACGCCCCATTGTTTTCCAGCAGCCATTTTCAACATTTCGCGGAAGGTAGCTGCGATCTCACGCATTGGTTGGTACATGGCACGGGTTGTGCCGCTACCGCCGGTTGCGCCATTGTCGATCACGGCATCGAATGGCGTGGGTCGCACCAAGATTTGATCCATGCGTAGATCCAACTCTTCGGCAGCGAGCATGGCAAAGCCGGTGATGATGCCCTGCCCCATTTCGGCATAGGGGGCATTCAGCATCAACTTATTGTCTGGCTGCATCTCAAACATGGCCATCGGCTCATCCATGTTTTCGATACTGACTATGGCCGCGTCAGATGTGGCCAGCGTGTGATGCACGTTACGCCGAATCGCATTGCGACCGAAGTAGACGGTGGCAACAGAGCCACCCAAAAGGATGGCACCACCAACAAGGAAATTCCTGCGGTTAAAGACCCTTCGCTGTTTCTTGGGCCGCTTCTTGGGTTGCTCTGCACTTTCTTCGTTTACGGGGGTACTGTTTTCAGTAGCCATCTTATTTTATGCCTCCTGGTTCAGTTCAGCCGCGCGACGGATTGCCTTGATGATACGCGGATGCGTACCACAGCGACAGATATTGCTAATGTTCTGCTTGATATCTTCATCGGTGGGGTTGGGAATGACGTCAATCAGCTTTGCCCCAGCCATCATAAAACCGGGCTGGCAGTAGCCGCACTGGGGTACATTCTCTTCCATCCACGCTTGCTGAATCGGGTGCAGATTCTCTTCGCTCTCAGAAAGCCCTTCCAGCGTAGTAACTGCTTTGCCTTCTACATTCTTAACCGGATAGGTGCAGGAACGGAAGAGATCGCCATCCACATGCAGAGAACACGCCCCACACATGGCCCGTCCACACCCATACTTGGTTCCCTTTAGGCCAAGCTCATCACGCACCACCCACAGCAGCGGCATCATCGGATCCACATCGACCGTTACCGGCTCGTCGTTAATTGTAAAATTAATTTCCATAGTTATGTTCCTTTCCAAAAGTTGAAGAGTTGAAAGGTTGAAGAGTTGAAAAGTTACCGATTTCGTTGTTGGTTGGACATGGTGACCAATCCAGAAATGATCGTTTTGAGCAGAGTAAAGCGATGTTGTAATACTTCTTGTGAAAGCAAGCGACGTCCTCGATAATACCAACCACGAGACTCGCGGGCAGAGCCAAGAGAGATGCGTAGAAATCGTGCATAGTCTTTGCCAAATCCGCGGCTATACCCCTCTTCCATATTACTTGGTACAGATCCAGCGCTGCGAATAAGTTGCTCAGCTATGGATCTGCCAAGCGGGTGTAGTATCAATTTTTCACAGTCATTCCACGCAAGATCGGAGAAAAACAATGCCTTTCGGTAAACCTCCATCTCCCACAACGGATCAATCCTAATCTCCTCGGCAACTTGCTTCATCCACTCCTCATAATTCGTAAGAACAATATCCATCTTACTACCTTCAACTTTTCAACTCTTCAACTCTTCAACTCTTCCACTCTTCCACTCTTCCACTCTTCCACTCTTCCACTCTTCCACTTTTATCTACTCTCCGGGTATCGGTGCGCCAGCATCAAGCCATTCTTCCAGGGCCTGAACAAATTCTTCGTGAGGAACGGGAATTGGTGTGCGGTCGCCACCGGGATCCCAAGCCCATAAAACTAATGCATCATTGCCCATGTGATGGATCAGATCCTCATGGCTGCGTCCACCATTCATTTCTGGATCGAGGAGTCTCTCGGCGATCTCGGCATGGGTTAGGCCAAACCATCCCATGGTTTTGGGGGCCAATCCCCAGTGAGGCGCGCCAGGAACGAGGCTGTAGGGATTGTTCTCTTCGTGGTGGCAGGTTTCGCAGGTTTGGACGGGGCCACCGTGGTTATCCTCGCCGCGGGTGACGTTCAGGATGTGGAAGATCTGCTCATCCCGCTGCCGAGGGCGGTCGGCCACCGGGTGGCAGTTGATACAACGTGGATGGGTCAGGACGGTCATGACCGTCTCAAACGCTTCAGTTGCGTCACTTTGGCTGTTTTGCGTGGCGACGCTCACTTCATGTACAGAAGCTGTTTGGACATCCTCTGGTGCCAACGTAGCCGGGCCGCAAGCGACCAGCACAATCACACCTGCAAGTAGAATACTGAGGTGTGAAGCTTTAAATCTAAATTGCTGCTGCATAGACTGTCTCCTTTCGAGACTAAATAAACGAATATTCATTTATTATCAAAGACAAAAAAACCTTATGATTATTCTTGGATGGCCTTCCAACATCTCTCAAACGTAGACACTGCTACCGCTTCCGTAAGCACAAAGCTTCCCTGATGATGGCTCTTAATTAGCGAAATCAGCGGAGCATAGAGGATTGCAGCACAAACTGAAATCGAGATGTTTGGAAGACTACCTTCGGACTTGCCGCGCTCATACAGATCCAAAATTGGCAGCAGAAAACTCTCGCCTTGCTCTTGGCTGGATTTACTGATCAAAGGAGAGTGAACAAATTGCTCGTGAAAGGCAAATTTAGTTGGATTGGCAAGAAAGAATCGGAAAGAGTTCATCCAAATCAGGAAAAAACTCTCTTTGAGAGTCATCTCGTCGCTTAGCCCATCAAAGACTGCGACGCCAAAATCCTCTTTGACGGTGAGATAGAGCTGATTCAGCAAATCCTCTTTATTCTCAAAGTAAACATAAATCGTTGCGGGCGAAACTTTGGCAGCTTTAGCAATCTTTGACATGGATGTCTCAGCAAAGCCATCTGTCGTTATCAAATACATCGCTGCATCTACGATTGCGTCATGTTTGGCGTCATCTTTACGTCTCATATAGTTCTATAATAAATGAACGTTCGGTAATTGACAAATCTTAATTCAGTCCGATAGGTGAATGGCAACGTAAAAAAGGGCGATTCGGAAGCAATCAGTGCTCCTTGAATCACCCCTACGCACGCTGATGGTCGTCTATCCTTCGATTGTCTTACCAACCGCTGATGAGTTGAATAACACTCTTACCAGAGTAGAAGACATGGGAAGCACCCTTGCCTTCCATTATTTGGCTGACTTGATGGCGCTGCCCGTCGCTTCCGTCCGTCATGACACCAACCAGATAGTGGCCTTGAGTTAGCTCCTCTTTGATGGCGTTAAAGAAGCGTTCTTCCACCCCTGTAGTGAATTTTTGAAAGACGCGCACCAAATGCGCTATGCGCCCATGATAGACGCCGTCAGGGTCGATATATTCTAAAGCTTCCTGTCCATGGACGACATGAACGGCGTCCTCACCGCTAAACCCTACAGTAGCTAATTCAGCAGCCAGGAGATCAGCAGCTTCTTTGGTATTAACAGCACAGCCAACCATATGAGCCGGTGGTTCGGCCTGAAATGGTGTATCTGACATAGATTTGCTCCTTCGTTATGTATATCGTATATCTCACGATTTACGAATCTAAGCGCGGTTGATGACAACTATCTTACCTAACCAATAATCGATGATTCTCTTCTAATTTTAGAGGGTAGTTGCCAACATGCAAAAAGAGAGGAGGGGCCGTGAGACACCCTCCTCAAATGGATACTATTTATCGTATCAGTAATTCACGATTTTACGAGAAGTTAGCACCGATTTCATAACTTTCGTACTTGGTAACAGATGCACAGCATCCACTACTGAATTTGTGCAAGAACAAAATGCGCCGTATCCGCGCTTGTCCACGTCCTTTGTATGGCTGGCTTGTCCAAGTTAGGCTGAGTTCCCAGTCTACTCAAGCCCAGCAGGTTGCTCCAGATGGCGCTTAATGGACTGCAAAAATGCTGCTGCTGGCGCGCCATCAACCAAACGATGATCAAACGACAAGCTCAAAGTAATCATAGAGCGCTGGGCAATTTTACCTTCAAAGATGACAACCTTCTCCACAATGCGCCCTACCCCTAAAATGGCAACCTCCGGTGGATTGACAATCGGCGTGAACGCGTCAATATCATAGGTGCCAAGATTGGTTATTGTAAACGTGCTGCCGGTAAATTCAGCTGGGGTCAGTTGGTTTGACTTGGCTTGCTTAATCAGCCTTGCACGCTCGCTGGCCAGATCGGCTAGCGTCTTTTGGTCCGCATTTTTAATGACTGGAACGATCAAGCCGCTATCAAGAGCAACCGCCAGCCCGATATGAATCTCTGACAATAGATGAATGGTATCATCTTTCAATGTTGCATTCAGGTATGGATGCTCCTGCAGGGCATTGACGCTGGCCCTCACCAGGAAATCTGTATAGGTAACGGCGAGTTTTTCTTTTAGCTGCGTGCGCAGGGCAACCAATTCTGTTACATCGGCCTCGGTGTGTAGCGTGAGTTGGGCTGTTTCTTGTAAACTCTGGTGCATTCGTTTAGCAATGGCTGCCCGCATCCCAGCCATCGGAATAGTTTGACGACTTTCCAATGGCGATGCAGAAGCTGGTTCTTCTGAAGGCAAGGATTGAGATTGCCGCGCTTCAATAAAGGCGCGCACATCCTTTTCAGTTAACCGACGTTCCCCAGCGCCAGGGATCGCGGCCAAATCAATCTGATGTTCCTTGGCAATGCGCCGAGCAATGGGGGAAGAACGGATATTTGCCGGTTGGGCGGTGGGCGATGGTGGACTGGTCTCTACTGCGGCTGTTTCTGCGTCAATGAACGTCTGAATATCTTTTTCTGTGATGCGACCCTCTTTGCCGGTGCCGACCACCTGGCCCAGATCAATCCCATGTTGACGAGCTAGCCGTTTGGCAATGGGCGAGGCGCGCACTTCGCGCGCGGGCGTCGGCGCAGAAGTCGCTGTGGCAGTAGCCGCAGGTGATTGCGGTTCGAGCTGCTCTGGCGGGGGCGAACTGTCCGTTTCACTGACCTCAAACTCAGCCAGCGGTTGGTTCTGTTTGACGACCTCCCCTTGGGGCACGAGAATCGACGTCAAGGTGCCGTTTGCTGGGGCAGGTAGCTCAAAAGAGACCTTTTCCGCTTGAATAATGACCAGCTCTTCGCCCTTCTTTACGCTGTCGCCTTCCCGCTTCAGCCATGTAACAACAACCGCTTCTTCAACCTCGCCTATGTCATCTTCGGGAACAAAGAGTTTGATAGATGGCATCGTGTCTGTCCTTGAATGCACTTTGAGTAAAAAAGCTCTCAGCTACTCAGCCGTCAGCTAGGGAGCACGCCCACGTGCGGCTTCATCCCTAAGGATTGAAAATTAAATAAAACCGCAAAGATGACAGTCACTGCCAAAGTGACAGTCATCTAACTTTCCGGTTTTATTTAATATCGGTTCCTAAGAGAGCCACACGTGGGCGTGCTTTCTGGACGATCTCATGAATGTTCATGCTTGGTTACAGATGCATAGCATCCACTACTGAAATCGGGCATGGTTCAGATCACTCCATCTATGGTTAACATTTTGATTGCCGTAGGTGCGGTATGGAAACCGCACCTACAATTTATTAACCTTCTCGGGTGACATTTGAACCATGCCTGAGATCGGTTCAACCGAATGTATCAGATCCGGTTGAATCACGAAACCAAGCACCTGTCTATGCTGGTACCTTCTCCGCCTCATACCGGGCCGTGGCTTCTTCTACAGCAACCATTTGCTTTTCTGCCAAGCCAGCGCGCGCGGCCTCAGCCCGATCTGCAGCAGCTTGGAGTCCGCCGCCAGAAGATTGGAAGTGAGGCATCACCTCGCGAGCGAAGAGTTCGAAGCTCTTGTGGGTTGCTTGCGGATTCGCCCAGTTATGAGCCAATGTAAGATAAGCGCCGAAGCCGCCATTGGACTGTTCAACCAATTCGTGAATCTGCTTAACCATTGTGTCTGGCGTACCAACTACGCCCAAACCGCCGTTGACAAAGTCGATCATTTCGTCCAGGTTGCCACCATCCACGGCCATTTGTGGGAATGCGGCCACATCTTGGAAGTAGCGGAACCACTGCTCCATGCCGTATCTTACATCTTCCCGTGCTTGCTCTTCGGTTTCGGCTAGATGCATCATGCCAACCAACCGCCACTTGGCCCGATCTGCCACCTGCCCGTATTGAGCGGCAACCTCTTCCTGCACTGTCCAGTGATGGGCAAGAACATCCATGCCGATGGATACGGTTGCGCCCAAGGAGAGGACGCCAGCACCATAGCGACCTGCCAACTTTGCGCCTGACGGAGAAGCAACCGCGGCCACGGCCATATCAAAGAGCGGATCCGAATAGGGGCGCAAGTGGAGGCGCGCATCTTTGAGCGTGAGGTGTTCACCCTCGTACGAGATCGGCTCCTCGCTGGTGAGCAGATGAACCAGGACCTCCATGTACTCTTCCAAAAGGGGACGCATTTGGGGTGGCTCAAGACCCAACATGGCGGCATCGGTAGGGAGTGCGCCCGGTCCAACGCCCAACATCACGCGGCCGCGAGTCAAATGATCCAGGAGGACCATACGCTCGGCTGTCCACAGAGGGTTGTGGTAAGGCAAGGAGACAACACCGGTTCCCAGCTTGATGTTGCGCGTGCGTTCCGCGACGGCCATGATAAAGATCTCCGGCGAGGCAATGATTTCGCTGCCAGCCGAGTGGTGCTCGCCAATCCAGGCTTCGTCATAGCCCAGGCGATCCAGGTGGACAAGTAAGTCAAGATCTTGCTCTAGCGAAAGTGTGGGGTTATGACCGGGGGCGTGGAACGGGGCCATAAAAATGCCGAATTTCATCTTCATTGATTTGCTCCTCAGTTTATAAAAATTATACGAAATCCTTACTGTCTATTAACTCTCCACCAATTCTTTAACCGAGTTGACAATACGGTCAATGGTTGGAATCACGTGTTGTTCCATGGGACGGCTGTAAGGAATAGGTACATCGGGAACGGCCAATCGCTTTGGCGGCGCATCCAGGTAATCCAACGCATCTTCTGCCACAATCGCAACCAATTCACCAGACATGCCGTAGCTCAGGTAATCTTCGTCTACAATCAGCACGCGGTGGGTCTTCTTGACAGAATTCACAATGGCTTCCCTGTCTAGCGGAACCAGCGTGCGCAGGTCAATTACCTCTGCGCTGATGCCCTCCTCGGCCAGCTTTTCGGCGGCGTCCAACGCACGGTGAACCATGAGCGAAACGGTCAAAATTGTTACGTCGCTGCCTTCGTGCTTCACGTCTGCCTGACCAAATGGAATCGTATATGGCTCTTCTGGGACGTGGGCTGTTGCGCGCGGATTGGGCGTCATCCAGCCTAGCCCTTGCCCCCCTTTGTGAAAGAAGAACATGACCGGGCTATCGTCACGAATGGCCTGGGTCATTAAGCCTTTGGCATCGTATGGGCTAGAAGGAATGACGACTTTGATGCCTGGCGTATGGGCAAACAGGCTATATAGACATTGAGAATGCTGAGCGGCATCGCTGTAGCTGCCGCCAATGGCCGCCATCAATACCATCGGCACTTTGGTGTTGCCACCAGACATGTAGTGGATTTTCGCCATATGGTTATAAATCTGATCCATGCCAGCGCCAAAGAAATCAACAAACATCAATTCTGCAATAGGGCGCATCCCTTCCGTGGCTGCGCCGACGGCTGCACCGATAAAGCCCATTTCGGAAATGGGGGTGTCGATGATGCGTTCTGGACCAAACTGTTGCAACAGACCTTCTGTTGCGCCAAAAATGCCACCGTAGGCACCGATGTCTTCACCAAGGACAAAGACATTTTCATCTCGCTCCATTTCTTGAGCAATTGCCTCTGACATGGCCTTTGAAGTGGTTAATAATCGTTCTGACATTGTGGTTTCTCCTGATTTGAGAAGATGTTACTGGGAAAGATATTTCGGGAAGACGCCTAGTAGTCTGTAAGCTAAGTTATTAGATGTTCTGGCCCCCATCCCCAGCCCTTCCCCCAAGTGTAGGAGAAGGGAGCTAGATTCCCCTCTCCCAGCCTGGGAGAGGGGCCAGGGGTGAGGGCGCAAAAACTTAGTCTATACAGCACCTAGGCAAACACGTGATCTAATGCTTCTTCTGCAGCCGGATAGGGACTTTCGCGGGCGAATTGTTCGGCTGCCATCACGCGCTCGGTCATTTCGGCCTGAATGGCTTCCGCTTCGGCATCGGTTAGCCAATCTTGCTCTTTTAGCTGGTCGCCCAAAATGTTGATCGGGTCTTTCTCTTTCCAATTCTCTTTCTCATCTTCTCCCAGATAGCCCTCGGCATCCCCCTCAAAGTGACCGCGGAAACGGTAGCAAACAGCCTCAATCAACGTTGGTCCCTCGCCGCGACGCGAGCGGGCGACGGCCTCTCCGGCCGCTTCGTAGACGGCAACCGCGTTCTGGCCATCCACCTGCACAGCCGGAATGCCATAGGCTGCGCCCCGTTCGGCGTTGCTGCGCACTGCGGTGGATGCCTCTTTGGGGACGGAGATGGCATAGAGATTATCTTCAACAACAAAAACACAGGGTAAATTCCAGACCGAGGCCAGATTTAAAGACTCGTGAAATGCACCAATGTTGGCTGCACCTTCGCCAAAGAAGGAGACGGCGACTCGGTTTTCTTTGCGGGATTTAATGGCGAGGGCCGCACCAACGGCATGGGGAATGCCGCCACCAACAATGCCCCCACAGCCAAAATGAATCGACGGATCAAACAGGTGCATGTGTCCGCCCTTGCCCTGGCAAAGCCCCGTCTTCTTACCAAAAATTTCGGCCATCATTGGGTTTAAGTCAACCCCTTTGGCGATCATGTGTCCATGGGGGCGGTGGGTACTGGTGACGGGATCATCAGCGTTGAGGTGCGCACAGACGCCAGCCGCAACCGCTTCTTGACCTGTTGACAGATGCATTTCGCCGGGGATGGGTCCAGCGGCAATATCAAAAGCGGGCAGCTTGTCTTCGTAATAGATGACGCCCAACCGTTCTTCAAACGTGCGAATCAGAACGATATCGCGGTACAGATCGAGCATGACACTTTTGTCTAGGGACATTGATTTTCTCCTTTGAACTGTCGTACCTATCGATGGCCAGAAATGTTCTCTCCTCCGTTCTCGGAATTCTCCAGAATGGATCGGTCAAGAGTCGAGACAAGATTTTTCTGGCGACGTATATATTGACTACTAACTTCTCCAGAACAGGGGGTTTGTAAACGCACCGGCTTGGCTAGCGGCCTGCAGCACGGCCGTGACGTCAACTACGTGTGGACCGTTTTGGCTGAGCCGTACCTCTATTGTGTCGCCTGCCTTTATGGGTATTTCTCGCTCGCCGTCCATTGCAAGTACAGATGGGGCTGCTGAAATTGTTCCACCCTCACCAACTGCTAACTCACGGTAGGAATGTATTGTCAGTTCTGCCACTACGCCGGGCGCAATGGGTGCCAAAATGGGCTGCCCGCTGCTGGCTGATTCTTTGCTGGCTGGTTCTTCACTACCTGATTCTTTAGTAGCTAACTCTATCCACATTCCCGTCTTTTTGTTGACTGAGGCTTGTGGTAGACAGCCACCGATGGCAGAGGCCCCTATGGTGCCAGGGCGAGGGTGGGCCAGCACAACCGTTTGGATTTTTTGCGGATCCCAGATGGCGCCGCTGGCCACAAAGCGTTCCGCATACGCCACAACGTCGACCAAGGCAAAGTCAATCTGTTCCCGCTCACGATAGATATCCAACCGAGGGGCTAACCGTACACCCGCTTCGCGCACACCGGGTATTCGCAACGCCACCGCAGCCGCCGCCAATCCAGCCAGTGTTCCCTCTATCATCACGGGGAACGCATTATTTGTACCGGTAGAAATAGGCACCAAGGGAACATAGCCACATCCTTTTGCCACAGCTCGATTTGTACCATCACCACCCAGCGTCACGATGCAGCCCACGCCGGCATTGGCCATTCTTGTTGCGGCATTGGTTGAATCTACCGTCCCGTTCTTCAGGGGCATCTCCAGCAGCTCGACGGTTAACGAGACGTTGGCCTTTCTATGCGCTTCGAGCACCATGCCGAAATTATCCGGCATCGCCAGCACCTGTTGAATGCCTAGAGCATCTAGGCCCAGTAGAACGCGCCGGATAATGTTGATCTTTTCGTTGTTGTCAAAGACAGTCGCATGGGTCACAAGGCGGCGAATGTCTTTGCCAGATGCAGGGTTGGCAATGAGGCCAACT
The DNA here is from genome assembly GCA_039028975.1 of Chloroflexota bacterium. GTDB lineage: Bacteria > Chloroflexota > Anaerolineae > Caldilineales > Caldilineaceae > JAHBNG01. The sequence continues at coordinate 30,612 of JBCCHB010000145.1, read as the reverse complement.
ATGCTGCGGTTGCTTTCAAAACCGGCGTTTCCCATAAACTATGCTCGCGATCGCTCACGCCGGTTTTGAAACAGCGCTGAATGTAACCATCTCATGCTGTTTCCTCAAACCCATCTTGAGGAAGAACGTACCCCAGAATGCTCAGGGTGCGGGACGCTGAATTGGCGGCCTGCCTTACTTTTGAGATTAGGTGGGCACTATTTCGTTCCGAACGGATAGCGGGCAGAGAAATGGCAATGGCGGCCATGGCATTTCCTTGCGCATCGAAAATAGGTGCGCTAATGCAGTGAACCTCTTCCATGAATTCTTCAAGATCCAGGGCATAGCCCTTTTCTCGGACTTGGACTAAATATTTTTTTAGCGAATCCAGGTCAGTTATGGTATTTACCGTGTAGCTAGGTAAGGAGCGCTCAGCAAAATAGAGGGTAAACTGCTCCGCAGGTAGATGGGCCAATATGGCTTTGCCTAGTGCGCTGGCATGATTGCCTTGGGTAAAGCCAACGTGGACTGATTTGACCACAATGGTTTTATCTGCTTCCACAATGTGGGCTATGGCGATCTCCTGACTGTCCCAAATCGATAGGTATGAAGTCTCTTCGGTGATTTCTTTTAGTTCTTTAACGTGTGGGGTCAGCTGTTGCACAAGCTGGGCTGGCGCTGCCTGAGCAAAGGCTGTGTAACCCACTTTTCCACTGGCTCGGAATTGCAGCGTTGTCGGGTCTTTTACGATGTACCCCTCATGCTCTAACGTGTTGATGAGGTGATAACAGGTACTGATATTTAGACTTAACTTTAAGCTAATTTGCTTCGCGTTCAATCCCGCTGGATGATGTGCCAACAGCTCTGTTATCCGTAAGGCGCGCTGAACTGACCCGATCAGATCGTTTTTGGCCCGTTTTTTAGATGACGTGGATGCAGGTGAGTAGAGCATTTATCCAATAAAAAGCGATATATCCTATTTCAAATAGTGAAAAATAGTGGGGAAAACCAATTGTAGCACGCTGTTGAAGCGAAAGCAATCCACAGTTTTTCAAATAGTGAAATATCGGTGAACATTTTCACTGCTGCACACTTGATTATTTGTCTGTTAACATGGATAATGGACTTGGTCATATACTCTGATGACTGAATCCCCGTAACTTATACTCAGCTCCGTCATAGATGAGAATGATTTGTTATTTTAATCGAGAGGCCATTCTCATCTATGGCCGACGGCAGTATAATCCCGTAACTTAATTTAGTGGATAATCAAACACGAAGGAGAAAATAACAATGGCCTACTACTCAGTTCTAGCCGTCACACCCACCACTGATGAATGGATCGCACCCTATATCGAACCTGTCGGCAAGCTTATTACCAAGCATGGGGGAAAGTATCTGGCGCGGACTGCCAGCCATGAACAGCTCGAAGGGGAAAGTCAAGATGCTGCGCTACGAGTCATCTTAGAGTGGCCCTCCAAGGAAGCTGCACGCGCCTTCATGAACGATCCTGAGTATGCACCTCACCTAGAGGCCCGGACTGCTGGCTCGAACAGCTACCACTTCCTCATTGAAGCCACGGATGATCTTGCATAATCAGTCTGATTATAGAATTAAAAACCCTAGCACAGACTGCAAGTGAGCCGTGCTAGGGTCTTTTGGGGATTTAATTTCTATGGGTGCTCAGGGTCTGTATTCCGATCGGCTGCACGGACGTGCTCACTCCTCGGCTACAATAGCTTTAGCTCATGCTGCTGAATTCCTTTTGCAAAGGCAAATTGCGCAAACGGACTCCCGTCAGATCAAAGACGGCGTTGGCAATGGCAGGCGCTATCGGCGCAATTGGTGGTTCGCCAATGCCTGTTGGTACCTCCGACCCTTCGAGCATAACGACGTTGATTTCGGGCGGCGTGTCGGAGAGCATGGCTAACGGATATTTGTGGTAATTGGTGGCATAGAACTGTCCGTCTACGATGCGGTTGTCTTCATAGAGCGCAGAGCCGATGCCCATCATGGCACAGCCTTCTACCTGTTGGCGCACACCATCCGGGTTGATGACCACGCCAGGGTCGACTGCGGACGTGACCTTGGTGATACGGATGTTGCCCTCTACAATCTCAGCTTCGACGACGGCTGCAGCGACGGTGATGCGATCTTCGATGATGGCCATGCCGCGTCCGATGCCCTCTGCTTTCGGCGTATCCCAGCCGCTCTCTTCGCGCAGACGCAGCAACATCTCTTTCCAGCGCTCATGCTTTTCTTCCTCTGCAGGCAGATGTTCCAAGCGCAGATCGAACGGGTCTTGATTGGCGGCACGGGCTACCTCGTCCATAAAGCTCTCAATAGCAAAGCTGTTGGGGTACATGCCTACGCCGCGCCAGATGCTGGTAAGGAAAGGCATGTCGATGTGCCAGATGTTGGCCTCGCTATTTTCCACATTGTATAAAGGTGCCGCGCCGTGTCCGGCGGAGATGATATCGGCACCGAGAATGGGCTTGAGCGGAATGGGCAGTGGCAATAGCCCCAATCCCTGATCGCCAGAGGCCAATTCGTGATTCATGGCGATCAGTTCACCAGCGTCGTCTAGTTTGGCACGCAGGATGTGATGGGTAGCAGGGCGCACGACGCCACACAGAAATTCGGTCTCTCGATCCCAGACGACCTGAACCGGTCCCCCCACAGCCTGGGAAATGCGTGCAGCATCACCAGCGGGGTTGAGGGCATAGCGGCGGCCAAATCCTCCCCCTAGGTACGCCGTCTGCACTTCAACGTTGTCCGCGTCCAATCCAGTGGCGCTCGCAACATCTGAGCGTGCAAGGCCTGCTGCCTGGGTCGCCGTGATCACAAGAGCGGATTCCTCGCGCACGTCCACAATGGCACTGTTCGGCTCCATGTGAGCATGAACGCCAATTGGCACACGGTATTCCGCTTCGAGCACCGTGCCGCCGTCCGCATCAATGGTGCGCACCGCGTTGCCATTGTTGAGTAGGTTGACGGGCGTGACGTCTTCATTGCCAACCGTGAGCTTGGCGTCAATTTCGTCCTGCTGCCAAACTTTGGACACTTCCCACTGTGCATTCAGCTTGCGCTTACCCATTTCGGCGGCATAGCGATTCTCTGCCACTACCGCAACCAGATCCTCTAATTCGACCACATCGACCACACCCGGGAATGCTTTAGCAGCCTCAACATCCATGCTCCGGAGCGTGCCTTCGATGAAGGGGCATTTGAGCACGTTGGCGTGGAGCATATTAGGCACTTCCTGGTCCAGCCCAAAGATCGCATCACCCATCACTTTGGGCTTGAGATCGATACGCGGCTTCTCGGTGCCAATCACTTTGAACGATGAGCGCGGGCGCAATTCCGGCGTGTCAGGGATCTCCCATTCGGTCGTGCTGTTGACCACATCGACGTAGGTCATGCTGTTGCTGCCAGCACTGACCACGCCATCGGCTGAGCTGACCTGAGAGACATCTACGCCCCACTGGGCTGCCGCCGACGTCTTGAGCATTTCGCGGAATGTGGCCGCTAACTCGCGGGTCGGCTCATACATACTGCGCGTGGTTGCACTGCCACCCGTGCCAAATCCGTCGATCAGACCATTGGCCGAAGTCGCCATCTTGACGGTAATGTTTTCGTAGGCGATGTCGAGTTCTTCCGCGGCCATCATTGCCATGCCTGTAACGATGCCTTGCCCCATTTCTGCCTTAGCAAAGTTAATCTGCAAGGTGTTGTCGGGCAGCATTTCAAAGACGATATCGGGTTCGAAGCCAGAGATACCATGGGGGCCGCCAGCGTCGGCCATGAAGTGGTGGAGGGAGCGACGAATGGGGGTTCGGCCAAAGTAGAGTGCAGCCGCCGAGCCACCAAGAACGATTGCGCCACCAATCAGAAAATTGCGCCGACTAAAAATCCGTCGTCGCTTTTTAGGTTGTTCATACTCAGTGACTGGCGTCGTAGTTTCGTTTGCCATTGCCCTAACCCTCCTGGTTTAGCTCTGCCGCTCGGTGGATCGCCTTGATGATCCGCGGGTGCGTGCCGCAGCGACAGATGTTGCTGATGTTCTGTTTGATATCCTCGTCGGTTGGGTTGGGGATCTCGGCAATCAGCTTGGCCGCGGCCATCATAAAGCCTGGTTGGCAATAGCCACACTGCGGCACGTTTACATCCATCCACGCCTGCTGAATTGGATGCAGATTCTCGTCACTCTCTGACAGTCCTTCCAGCGTGGTGACCGCTTTGCCTTCTACATTCTTCACAGGGTAGGTGCAAGAGCGAAAGAGATCACCATCCACATGGAGCGAACAGGCACCACACATGGCTCGGCCACAGCCGTACTTGGTGCCCTTTAGCCCCAATTCATCACGCACCACCCACAGCAGCGGCATCATCGGTTCCACATCGACTGTTACTGGATCGCCATTGATTGTAAAGTTAATTTCCATGGTTATGTCCTTTTATCTACTCACCCGGTATTGGTGCGCCTGCATCAAGCCACTCTTCCAGTGCTTGAACAAACTCTTCATGGGAAACAGGCGGTGTTGTCCGATCCGCGCCGGGATCCCACGCCCAGAGGACGAGTGCATCGTTGCTCATGTGGTGGAGCAGATCTTCGTGGCTGCGTCCGCCATTCTTTTCGGGATCAAGCAGGGATTGGGCAATTTCAGCGTGGGTCAACCCAAACCAGCCCATACTCTTGGGTGCTAGGCCCCAATGCGGCGCGCCGGGGACGAGGCTATAGGGATTATTCTCTTCGTGATGGCAGGTTTCGCAGGTTTGGACAGGGCCACCGTGGTTATCTTCACCACGAGTCACGTTGAGGATGTGGAAGATTTGCTCATCGCGTTGACGAGGACGATCGCCAGTGGGGTGACAGTTACTGCAACGGGGGCTGGTGAGTACGCTCATAACCGTGTCGAAGGCTTCGGTACCTTGTTGGGTTGAAGCACGTGGACTTGACAGCGTATTGGCGGTAGTGACGATGGCTAACTCTTGTAGTTCACCATCCAGGGGAACCGCGGCAGTTGGCGCACATGCAGCAGCCACCAACAGGCTTATTAGAAGCAATAAGCCAAGCGGTGTTTTCAGTCTGAACTCTTTTGTCATAGTTGGCTTCCTTTATGGTCCATCCGACTAGCAGCTAAATACTCTCATTTGCATAGGACTTATCGGTTATTAGCCAGGAATTGATAGATCAAAAAGACAGAGGGGGAAGGGGTACGATATAGCACAGGGGTCCATTCGATCATACCTGAGCTACATTCACCATCACATTATAACGCTCTTTCGCCAACGCTTGAATGCACAAATATCCAGAATGCTTGCACAATTGTACGGAATGATAGCGATGCAGTATCCAAAGGATCAAGGCGTGTGGGCACACCGAAACCCGAAGCGAAGGTGTTCTTTGTATGGAAAGTAATGTTTTCTCGCAGCGACGCGGACGCTGAGCTCGTTGAAGTGCCAGGCGGCCCCCTTTTGCACGCGGGTATGGCCGCTATCTGGTCCCTGGGGATTACGGTAAGGGGCATAGCTATAGTAATCAGCATCGTACCGATCATTTACCCATTCCATGATATTGCCCGACATATCCATTGCACCGGATGGGCTGGCTCCGAGTGGGAAATTCCCCACCGCACTGGTGCCACCTACACAGGCACGGTAGTTTACAAGGTTGCAATTTGGCGTCTCATCACCCCAGGGATAGGGGCGCGTGTCGCTGCTCCCGCGGGCAGCCTTCTCCCACTCGGCTTCGGTGGGTAGGCGTCGCTCTACAGAGATGCAATAGGCATCGGAACCATACCAAGTTACCGCATTCACTGGGTGATTTTCATACCCCGCTTCAACTATGTACTGGTCACTTTGAAATGTAAGATAGGTGTCTTCTAAATCGATACACCTGTTATAAGGGCCGCAGTCATTGGCACCTCGGTTGTTGAGGAACGCGGCGTATTTGGCGTTGGTCACTTCGTATTTGTCGATGTAGTAATCGTCCAGGTAAACGGCGTGCAGTTGGTGTTGCTCGTTACATTCATACCCGTCATTGTGCTCTGGGTCGCAGCCCATTTGAAATTCACCAGCGGAGACGAAAACTTCGTCATGGATGAGAGTGCTGCCCAGTCCCATGAAGGGGATATAAAGCGAAAAAGTAAGTACGTCGTTTGAGTCAATCGGCTCTGTAGATTGTGAAATCGTAACGTTCCCGTTTGAGTCCAGCGACTCTGTGGCGTGCGAAGATGTAAATTTCTCAGGTAAGCCAAGCGACTCTGAGGCGTGCGAAATAGCAAATGTCCCAGTAGCTGAAACAAAATACGAAAAACCAATCAATAAACTGGTCGCCAGAAATAACTTAACTTTCATTGCATACTACCTTTACGATTTATAGTAAGCTCTGTTCGAAAACGAACCTTCATTACCTTTGGTAAAACAGAAGGAAACAAAGGTTCGTTTTCAACACAACCGAACTTTAGATTCTCAGTAGATCGCAATGTCACTCTGAGGCGCCGAAGAGTCTCTCACTGACATTGCAATCTACTGAGGCTGGATTTGCATCTGTTAAATCATACTTGATTTTTCTTCTGGGTTCTGGCCTATTGAACTCCTAGCAGGCTACTCCGTTTACTGCGGGCTTCTTTTCCTACTCGTCACACGGCCGCGTCATGGAACGCAAGTTAGGTGTGAACTTTTGTTGGCGGAACATCATTGTTGCTCGCTTCTGACATCACTAAATCACGACAAATCCAGAATCGATGCCCGCAGATTCTCGACTTCCAATTGCCTCTGTTGGCTGTCAGCCCCATCGTGCAAGTCGTTATATCGCATCTGAAAGAACTCGCCTGATATGAGCAGATTGGCAAATGCCCCCATCGTTTCCGCAGACTCCTGCAATCCGTTCTCAATCCAGCTGTTGATTAACATGTAGAGCCCACCGGCGAAAAAGTTTGCGGCGTACGCGGCAAATTGGGGCGGAAGCGTTGCAGGCGGTACAAATCTTTCATATTCGTGCCTTAGCGATTCGATATGCGTGCGCAAAGCCGCAATCATGAGATCTTTATTGTCAACTTGTAAAACCCACTGAAGTGCCTCGCTATGCAGCCGCCATTGCTCAAACGAGGTAATCAACAATTGGGAAAAATCAATCGTATCCCCATCTTCAATATCCCCAAAAACAGCCTCGCGTATTTTTTCAAACACGTCATCCATGTGGCTAAAGAGCAGTTCTTCCTTTGATTCAAAATGGTGGTAAAAGGTCGGCCGAGATACATCTGCAACGTCAACGATTTCTTTGATCTGTATTTTTGCTAATGGCTTTTGCCGCAGTAATTGTATGAGGGCGTCCTGCAAGAGCTTGCGTGTGCGTCGAATCCGCCGATCTTCCTTTTTATTTGTCATTTTTGCCTCTGTGTAAATTTTCTTACGTCTGGGCGAATTTGCTAATTGACGAGTGAAGCGCCCCCTGTCATAATACACATATAAGAAATTTTACGCAAGTAAGAAAAATTACTTAAAACAAGGAAACATGATGACCAAGTTAAACGACCCCAAAGAAATACTGAAGCTTATTAAAATGCTTTCACCACAGACCTTGCCCAGACTGGAATACATCTCGCGCGAGGACCTGACGCTAACGAATGTCCGCGAAGGCGGCATCAAGGAAGACGCACCCATCACCACAGACATGCGCTATCCGCAACCGGCTGCGTACCCGCTGGGTGCAGAGAATGCGCACGGCGAGATCGAGATGCTTGGCGGCTCTGGGACAGCCGTTGAAGCAACTCACTGGTATTCCGACGCGGATGGGATCACCTGGCATTTCGTCACTGCCGGCGATCCGAGTAACGAGCCGTTTGTCCTTGTGCATGGCTTCCCCGAAAGTTGGTACACATTCCACAACCAGATGCGAGACCTGTCCGATCGGTTCTACTGCATCGCCGTCGATACGCTGGGGAACGGCCAAAGTGACAAGCGGCTGGACCTGGACTACCGCTACTCAGCGATTGCGGCCTCGCTCGCGAAGCTGCTGGATACCATCGGCGTTGATCAATTTAACTTGGGCGGTCATGACCGCGGCTCGGTGATCTCTGATCACCTGCTCAACGTTGACGGCATGGAGGGGCGCGTCGTGCGCTACATCCGCATGCAGCAGTCGGCCAACGAGCCGCACGGTGACCCCAAGCCTCCACATGACATCTTCGCCCAGTCGTGGTTTCCCAACCTGATGAAGTGGACTGGCTTCCCTCGGGTTGCCTATGCCGCAGGCGGGTATCGGGTGGAAGGCATCACCAAGGAGGTGTTGAACCGGCTGGATCACGAGGTGAAGTTCAAGGGGGTAGCTGAGGCCTCACCTCGACAATTTGACCACACCAACTTGGAGAAAGAGCTTGAGGATCGCCACAACTTCTTGTTCGCAAAAATGACGATGCCGGTGCTGTTCCTCCAAGGGAAACACGATCCGGGCCAGCATCCAGAAGAGTATGAAAACACACCGAATTTCGTCACCAATGGTCGAGCTCAGTTTGTCGACGGCAACCACTTCTTCCAGCTGGGTGATTCTGCAGAAGAAGCAACGGCCGCAATGCGAGCGTTTTTGTCTGAGCCAATAACATAATGGTGTGACCTCCCCACAAAGGGGAGCGCATCGTCACAAGTAGGCAGTAGTAGTGCATCGTCTAAGAAGAGATCTAAGGGTTCACTTCTGAGGCGGTGCATTAGGAACCCCTAACGTCAACTTTATAAAAGATAAACCATGCGATCACAGACTACCCGTATTCTCCTCACCATTTTGATTGGCATCTATGCTGTCTTGCCCCTCTTTGCCGAGTTAAACGACACCCACGTCATAAATCCCGATTGGCCGGGTCACGCCCGTTTACACAACGTTTGGCTTCTCGTACAAAATGCTTTGCTCGGTGTGCTATCACTCTATCTCATCTGGAAACAGACCTCTAGAGAAAACCTGCTGATAGCAGGAGTCATTGGCACAATCATTTTTGGTGGCTTCCTCATTGCTGGCATCACAGCGTCACTTTATGGCGGCTCCCTCACCGACCCAGGCGCTGAAGTTCTCATCGTAAATGGCGCTGATATAAACGTCTATGTGCTCGGTGTTAGCTTTGTTCTCAGTCTTATCGGCTTGGGGATGACGTATTCATCTGAAGAAACGCCTGTTATTAATTGAGTCACCGTCTAAAGACTAGATCCTTAATGGGAATCTCATGATCAAAACAAACAATCCCAAAGAAATACTGAAGCTTATCAAAATACTTTCACCGCAGGCCCTACCAAGACTGGAGTACATCTCGCGTGAGGACCTAACGCTAACCAATGTCCGCGAAGGCGGGATCAACGATGACGCCACCATTACCACGGACATGCGGTACCCGCAGCCATCAGAGTACCCGCTCGGTGCAGAGAACGCGCACGGCGAGATCGAGATGATTGGCGGCTCTGAGAAAACCGTCGAAGCCACCCACTGGTATGCCGATGCGGATGGGATCACCTGGCATTTCGTGACCGCTGGTGACCCGAGCAATGAGCCGTTCGTTCTTCTACACGGTTTCCCGGAGAGCTGGTACACCTTCCACAACCAGATACGAGACCTGTCCGATCAGTTCTACTGTATCGCTGTCGATACGCTCGGAAATGGCCAAAGCGACAAACGATTAGACCTAGATTACCGCTATTCAGCAATCGCGGCCTCGCTGGCGAATTTGCTGGACACCATCGGGATTGAGCGCTTCAATATTGGCGGGCACGACCGCAGGGCGGTGATCTCAGATCATCTCTTGAACGTCGACGGGATGGAACGGCGCGTTCTGCGCTATGTGCGGATGCAGCAGTCAGCCAACGAGCCGCACGGCGATCCCAAGCCACCGCATAAGGTCTTCGCCTCATCGTGGTTTCCAAACCTGATGCGCTGGACAGGCTTCCCGCGATTGGCCTACGCGGCCAGTGCGTACCGCGTGAAGGACATCACGCCGGAGGTGTTGACCCGGATCGATTACGAGGTCAAGTTCAACGGGATTGCTGAGGCCTCACCCCGACAATTCGACCACACCAGCTTGGAGCAAGAGTTGGCGGATCGCCACAATTTCCTGTTTGCGAAGATGACCATGCCGGTCTTGTTCTTGCAAGGGAAACACGACCCGGGCCAGCATCCAGAAGAGTACGAAAACACGCCAGACTTCGTCACCAACGGCCGGGTTCAGTTTGTTGACGGCAACCACTTCTTCCAGCTAGGTGATTCTGCAGAAGAAGCAACGACCGCAATGCGAGCGTTCTTGTCTGAGACGTTGGCGTAACGAGGGCGTAACGAGGTGGGTTTATGACAAAGAAAACTATTTTAATACCCGGTGGGACCAGCGGTATTGGCAAAGCGACCGCCTTGCAACTGGCACAACCAAAAGATGATTTGATCATCATCGGCCGCAATGTGGAAAAGGGGAAACAGGCCCGACAAGAGATTGCTGAAGCAACCGGGGCCAACGTCACGTTCATGACGTTTGACATGAGTCTCATGTCAAACGTGCAGCAGTTTACCAAGGAATTTCTAACCAGTTTTTCAAAAGTGGATTATTTGGTGCACTGCGCGGGGATGATCAAGTCAGAACCAATCATCACCGAAGAGGGATTGGAGCTCGTGTTCGCTACTCAATATTTGTCCCGCTATCATTTGACCAGCTTGCTAATGCCTGCCCTAGCCGATGGCGGAAAGATCCTGTTTGTTACTGGCGGAAATCCGACTGATGGAACAATTGACTACGACATCCTCAATAAAGAGGAAACATTTGGGACGTTTCGGACACTCTTTGGCACGTCTAAGGCGCTGAGTTTGTATACGCTGATGCTCATGACCGATTATCCTACGCTGAGGGTTTATAACTACGGTCCCGGCGTGGTAAACACTGAATACTCACGTAACATGTCCGGCATTCTGAGAATGTTAAACGCCATTTTCGGCCGTTTTATCGCTATTTCGCCAGAGCAAGCTGGGCAGGAAATTGCAACTTTGCTTACCAGCTCATACGACTCAGGGTGGTACAAAAGGGGACTTAAAAAACAACCCAATCCTGATGAATCGTTTACTGAGGAGCGGACTAAACTAAAACAATTTTCTGAAAGTTTGTTGCCAGTATAAGCGTTCGTTAGTCCGCTATTGGCGGCCTAACGAAATTAGCAAGCTGGCGAGTGCTGACTATTCGAGGAGCTCGCCAGCTTCAATTAAACCCCAGTTTCTATTAGACCATGGTGTTTTTATGGAAACGTTGATTCACGATATTGGACAAGTGCTCGAACTCATTGGTGTGGGATTTGAGGTTCTAGGTGCGGCGATTATCTGTATCGGCACTTTGCTGGCATTTGTGCGCTACAGCCGATTTATGAGAAAGCCGCCAGATGAGGCCGAGACCAGCATGGGGTTCAATCCCTATCGCCGTTTAAAGACCGACATCGGGCTATCGTTACTGCTTGGTCTTGAAGTGTTTGTCGCAGCAGACATCATCAGAACGGTTGCCCTCGACCTGACTTTTCAAAGTTTGGGTGTGTTGGGATTGCTGGTAGTTATCCGTACGTTTGTGAGTTGGACGCTTGTGCTAGAAATTGAAGGACGCTGGCCTTGGCAAGCAGCCTGACGGAGAGATCAAGTTTTTTACGAAAACACGCCAGACTTCGTCACCAACGGGGGAGTTCAGTTTATCGATGGCAACCACTTCTTCCAGCTAGGTGATTCTTCAGAAGAAGCAACGGTCGCAATGCGAGCATTTCTGTCTGAACCACTGGGGTGACTACGAGCCCTCTGCACCATGACGAATGCCAGAGAAGTACCTACTATCAACCTAATTCTGAAACATCTACAAATATAATGAATATCTTCAAAATTGCTGTCTTAGTTTTATCTGGACTTGGGTTGTTCTACGCTAGCTCATCGCGGCTGATCAATCCGACAGAAGCCGTTTTCCTACAAACCTTTTTTGAGAATCCCGAGAATAGTTTGGAAGTTGCCATCAATTTGGTAAACGAAATCAGAGGGGTCGGTGCGGTACTGTTTTTGGGAGGCATCATCGCCTTGCTTGGCGCAATTAGGGCGGACTTCAGGCATACGTCATTTGTTGTGACAACGGTCATTTTCGGCGGCATTGTTTTGGGACGGTCACTCAGCTTTTTCATCGATGGGATACCCAGTCAAGATCTGATTCGTGTGGCTATTACAGAAGGCGTTTTGGGGGCGCTCAATGTCTTTTGTTTGGTTCATATCTTGATCCAACGTCAAAAGCCATAAGGAATCGTTACGCGCTCACAGCCGACGGCAAAACGCCAATATAGCGCTTGAACTCGCGGATAAATTGGGCTAGATTGTTATATCCCACCATGTAGCTCGCTCCGGTCACCCTTTTGCCGCTCATAATGTAGCTTTGAGCCCGATTGAGCTTAACCGACTTGGCATATTGCAAAGGAGATAAGTGCATCACCTGCTTAAATTTCTTTACGAAAATAGATTTTATCAATAATCGGCACACCCAGAATGGCTGCTTCGCTTGGATTATCCAGAGTCTGCAACAGGCGAATGGTAGCATCCAGCAGGTTGTCTTTAATCGGTGTTGCTACCCTGTCTATTAGCAGCAAGAAAAACCAGGGATTTCATCTGAAAATGCAATTTTGGGAACCATTTTAGCCATTTTCGTGTCAGTTACTGTTCGTATCCTCGAAATCCCTGGTTTTTGAATCCTCGATCGCCCGTATCATCTTCACCCTCTTGATTGGCGTCTATGCTGTCCTGTCCTGTTTGCCAAGTTAAACGCGACTCGCGTCGTCAATCCCGATTGGCTAGGACACGCCCCTTAGCACAACGTTTGGCTCCTTGGTCAAAAAGCTCTACTCGGCGTACTCTCACTCTATCTCCTATGAAAGCAACACTCACGATAAAAATCCCTATAGTATCTAATGAAGAATCAAATGCGCAAACCCGCAGAGTTTGCGACATTTTGGTGTTTTAAATATTTGCAAATACGTAAATATCTATAGAAAAATGCGGTTTATGACATTTGCGTGTCGTATTGCAATGTGCTACAGTTACAGTGCTATGAGCGAAATGGACTTAAGGGTCATCAAGTCCCGCCGCGCGTTGAAGGAAGCTTTGTAGAAATATTTACTTTTTGTCCAACATTGGCAATGGGTTGGTACCTCTATACCATCTCACACTAAGAGTGCAACCGAAAAGTGGTTGTGAGTCCAACTTTTCCCTAAGCGAGAAAGCTTTACCGCAGAACTTTTCGGATAGATATTAAGGAGAGTTATATGATTAATCGACGAACATTCTTGAAATATCAAGGCCTTACGGCTACGACATTCCTTTTGCAAGGATGTGTTGGTGAAGCGCTCCTACCCACAAGAAATGAGACCAACCAGCGCGAGATTAACGAGACTCAGGCCGCCAATCCCGTCCAAGTCGTGCGTAAAAGTGCCTCAAATATGAGTGAAGAGGAGCGAGCGCGATTTATGCTTGGCTGGGAATTGCTCATCGAATCGGGTAAATTGGGGTCAATCGCTTCAGAACATGCACAGTTTGAACGCCAAGTTAATCACGGGGTCCAAGTTCTGGCCGATTTAAGAGTTGAGGACAAAGGGCCGGTTGGCACGCACCGTTTCATGCCCTGGCACCGCGCCTACATTGCGACATTAGAGAACGAGATGCGCTTAGAATTGAAGGCTTATTACACCGAAAACGGAATCGACCCGGCCGAAGCTGATAAAGTCTTTGTTCCTTATTGGGATGCCAGCCACGATCGCACCTTCCCTCAGTGGGTCGCCGACTTCAAGCCCCATGGTGAATGGAGCGGTGTCAAAGTCCAACATGTACAAACCGAGTTAAATAACCCTTGTCATGAGGCGTTTGGCCTCGAGTTTGGCGAGGAGTATGAGGTGTTCTTTCGCCGTTGGCCGGGAACGTTGATGCCGATGACCCCGACAGTAGAACAATTTCAGAGTGTTCTGGGCACTACCACATACCTGAACTTCACCAATTCGATTGAATGGGCACCGACTATTGTTCGCAAACCGGGGACGGAAGAGGTCGATCTCCTGACCGAGTTACTGGAGACGCTGCCGGGTGACTATCCGCCCATTCTCCAGCCCTTAATTGACAACTTGGAGGCCGAAACCGGAACCATTGGAACCTCCCCGGATAAAGTGGCAACCGCCATGAGCCAGATGCGGTCAATCGTGCGTACACTACAGAACGTTTCAGGTGATGACGAGCTGTTCAATACTTTGGCTGGTAAAGAGTTGCCCACACTGCCCCAAGAGACGGCCGACTTACTGGCACAAGTCTTGACAGTCTATCAAGCAGCCCCTCACGGTATGATGCACTTCTATGCCGGTGGGCAGGATCCCAACCCGACAGAAGGATGCCCACCTACCCATGGTACGGTTGTCCTATTTCAGGAAGTTGCGGTGGACCCCATCTTCTTCATGCTACACGCTGAACTCGATAGGGTTTGGTATAGCTGGGAAAAGAAAAATGACGGCATTCCCGAGCTAGCCGGCGATGATGCCCTATTCCGACCGTGGCGGGGGCTGGATCAAGAAAGTGGTCGAACCTGGACGCTCGACGAGCTTGTGGATCATGACCGACTCCCATTCACCTATGATGCCCTCTACCCAATGGCGGACGAGGGGTAGATTATTGCAGGATGAATCAATGCAAAATAATGACAACCAACCCAAAATAATCCTCTTCGGTGCAACGGGTAATCTCGGTCGCACAGTAGTAAAACAAGGTCTCGACCTTGGTTATTCATTGAGCGTTTATGTGCGCAATCGCGCCAAACTTGTCGACCTACATGGCGGCACTTTGCCGCCTGGCATCAGTGTGATTGAAGGGGATATCTTTGATGAGAATGCCGTAGGGCAGTCAATAACTGGTCACGATACGTTGATCAATGCGGCTGGGTATGCGGCTGATGGAGACAACTTTACCAAACTTTGCCAGATTATTCTTAAGCAAGCCGAGTCGCATTTAGCAGTGCCGAAGCGTGCGTGGTTTTTGGGGGGTGTAGCAGCCTTAGAGTTTGCCGACAGTGGCATTATGGGCGTAGACTGTCCTGGTGTACCAGAGATGTATCAGAATCACAAGAGAAATTATCTGGCCTTGAAGGCATCAAGCCTGGATTGGTCATTCATGTGCCCTGGTCCGATGATGGTTGCGCCCGATGGACAACCAACCGAAAATTTACGCATCTCGGTAGAGACCATGCCCTTTAATGTGCCCAGTTGGCTTGCGTGGGGGCCGCGTATCGCACTCTCTTGGACGCTGAAAAGACATCTACCTGAGCTCACTGTTTCCTACACAGATGTAGCGACGCTAATCATGTCAAATTTGGCTCCAAATGGGATCTATTCACAGAAGCGCGTTGGCATGGCCCTACCCATTGGTCAGAGAGCGGTCAAGGAAGGATGGACACCTGGGCAATAAGCCTAATTGCAGAAGATGCTTATGGGGATGCAGGTGTTACCGTATTCTGACTTGGTCAAGATATGACACTTGCATGTCTTATCATCGCGTGCTACAGTTACAGCACTATGAACGAAATGGACTTAAGGGTCATCAAGACACGCCGCGCGCTGAAGGAAGCCTTTATCGAGCTCGTCTTAGAAAATGGGTACGAATCGATTACCGTCAGGCAAGTGGCCGAACGCGCCTCAGTCGGCAATAAAACGTTTTATCGTCACTTTGCGGACAAGCGTCAGTTGGCGATTGCAATTGTGGAAGAGATCTTTGGTGAGATAATCGAAGCCCGCAAGATGCCGACGTCAATTGAGGTGCTAGAAGAAAATGCGGTTCTTGTATTGCGGGTGGTTGATAAGCACAGTGATTTCCTACTGCGCATTCGGCACGTTGCGGATTGGGCGGATTTCGTTGCGAAACAGATGCTGGTCGATGGCGTAGCCGAGGTCAAACTGATCCTGAACCTGTCGCAAGACGCGACCCATTCGCTTGGACAACCGCCGCTTGAACTGCAGGCTTATCACTTTGTATCCACACTGATCTCCCTCTGTTACTGGTGGATTGAACATGACAAACCGTTTGTGATCGAGCAGATGGCCGAATACATCAACCAATTTGCAGTTCGCCCCCTGCTGCACAAGCGCTGAACGTACGCATATGATATTATTTCCGCCCCGTTGTACTAGTTTGCGGATGACACCTTTAACTCAATTTATCTGACGCTAAACGCCACTTGCGTGAGCAGCAGTTGCGCTGGCGTGACGGTTGTTAACTGAAACCCACCAACCCCATCTGCACGGCTAGGACCGCGGCTTGCGTCCGGTCGGAGACAGCCAATTTCTCCATAATCACACTAACATGATTGCGCACGGTTCCCGTTGCCAAGTGCAGCTGTTCGCCGATCTCGCGATTGTTCTTTCCTTTGACAACCAGCGCAAGTACCTCTAGCTCTCGTGGGGTAAGTTCTTCAATCAATTTTGTCGATTGTTGATTGCTGTTCGAGGCGTTGGTTGCCTGCTGCAACACTTTGCCCGCAATGGCCGGATCCAGAAAAGTGTCGCCAGCAATCGTGCCTTTGATGGCCGCAATCAACTGAGCCGGACGGGTGTCCTTGAGCAGATAGCCTGCTGCCCCCGCTCGCACGGCATCGAGGACCCACTCGTCCGCCGCATAGGTGGTCAGCACCAGGATGGGCAGCGTGGGGAACTCCCGTTTGAGGCGCCGCGTGGCCTGCACGCCATTCATCACCGGCATCTGCAAATCCATCAGAACCAGGTCGGGGGAGAGGGTCTCCACCAATGTGATGGCCTCTTCTCCATTGCTGCCTTCGCCCACCACTTCTATCTCCGGATCGCTGCTCGCAATCGCGGCTAGGCCAGCGCGTACAACGGTTTGGTCATCTACAAGCAGAACTCGATTCATGACTCACCCTCCCTCTCTGACATCATCAATGGCACCACAAGTTGCACCATCGTTCCTTCCTCTACTGAACTTTCTACCTGCAACGTGCCACCAACCACGCTGGCCCGTTCCTTCATGCCCGCGACCCCGTAATGACCCGTTGGAGCCGAGTGTGACTGTTCGAATCCCCGACCATCATCGCTGATTGTCAACTGAAGCTGCCCAGTTTGGTCTTTCTCGGTCGAATGAACCAGCGTCACCCAGAGCGTCTTGGCTTCGGCATGGCGCACACAGTTTTCCAACGCCTCCTGCGCCACGCGATAGATACTCTGCTCGATGTGCGGTTCTAGAAAGGTTAGGTTCTCCTCTGGCATGTCGAGATGGAGTTGCCCACCGATGCGTGCTGCGGCTTCTTTGGCCAATGCCTCCAACGCCAATACTAGTCCCAGAGCCTCTAGCGGCGAGGCGCGCAATGCCTGCAGCGCCCGCCGCGCTTCTTCTAGTCCATCCCTTGCGCTGGCATCTGCTTGTGTGAGCAGATCCTTGGCTTCGTCTGGACTGCCGTCCCATAGCGTTTCAACCGCGCCGAGCTGGACCGTCACCGCGCTCAGTGAATGGGCCAGCGTGTCATGCAGTTCCCGCGCCAATCGATTCCGTTCCCGGCTAATGGTTAGCTCTTCCAAGGATGCAGCATAGTGAACCAGCTGCTCATTGGTGCGCGCCTGTTCTTCGGCCGCAGCGGCTAAGGCGGCCCGCTGCTGTCGCTGTTGGGTCATCAAGTGGGCGATGAGCAAACCAGGGAGCAGCATCGTAAAGACGGTTGTCGATAGCGTAACGGCTAAAAGCGTAGCGGTAAATCCACCCATATTGAGAAATCCAAACTGCCAAAATAGCAAAAATAGCGAGCCTAACACGGCAAAGTAATAGAGAAGGACAGCCCGCAGATCAAATTGCCAAGCAACAAAGAGGATATTTAGAGCGAGCAACATTGAATAAGGGGTGAAAATGATAGTGAGCTGTTGCACTCCCGCTGTCCCTCGAAACACCACAATGCTCGCGTGGCCCAAAAAAAGGACGGCCGAACTGATGACAAGTAGCCAGCCGAACTGTCGCGGGCCGATCTTAGAACGAAGGGAAGGCCAGAGTAGGACGATCAACAAGAGACCATCTAGCAAAGCTGTAATGACGAGGGGTTGGGATGGGTACGTAAGAAACTCTGGCAACCACCTGCTCGTATCCGCAAATCTCGTTTGCAGCCACAGTAGCAGACGGATCCCCAAAACGATGCTAAAGACGCGCAAAAGTCCGTGCTCTAAACCTTGGCTGGGGTTCAACATAGGGTTCGAAATTCCAAACCTTTCTGCCAATAATCGAATGCGCTATTCCAACGCAAAACTATTTTTTTCATAGGCAAAATTATACCAAGGCCCGACGGGTTCAAGAAGTGACAGGTGACACCCTTTGCAAACATGACAGGTGACACTCTTCTAAGTAACCGCGTTCGGGTAAGCTAGGAACCGAATACATTGTTCACGTTTTCGCCAAATAGAAATCAATCAAAGGGAGAATATACCATGTCAAAAATTAGAACGATTACTACCTGTTTATTCGCGGTCTTGATGCTGCTGACACTTTCAGCCTGCGGTGGCACCGACCCTTCAGAAGCCATACCGGCCGTTGAGCAAACCCAATTCCAGCGGCCGCCAGAAGACATGCGCAACTTCCGCTATTGTGAAATCCTCCCTATTTTCCAAAGCGGAACAGATATATACGTCGAAGTGTACGCCACCATGGGTTTAAACGAGTGCCCGGAAGAGGCGTGGAACACCATTACCGCAGAGGAGATCATGGAGGAATACGGTGCGGTACAGGTTCAAATCAATGGGCCTCGCTTTTGGCTGGTGAATCAGACCGCCGCAAGCGGTGAGTCGGCCGCGGGCAAGGTGGTTGAGTTTGCCGGTATCCAAATGAGACGAGCGGCCGTTATAAATATGCAATTGTCCGATGCCCAAGGAGGGGTTAGCGATGAGCTTTATATCGATAACGAAGTGGAGCGGACCACGACCTACACCTTCCTCGCCGGGAATATGGTCTACGAGTTAACGTCTCCAGAGGGTGAGGTCTACCGGATGCAATCGTACACACACATTGTTGACCCAACCTTGACAATTGACGACCTGGAAACGTTAGGGGATCGACTAGACATGCCAGATGGGTGGAGCTATGAGGCAAGGGTGTTGACTGAAGATTCCGCATTGGTAGCAGATGGATTGGCCTTCGTCCTCAATGACTCTTTGATGAATTCGTATCAGAAGATACTAGAGCCTGAATCGTAAGCAAGACAAGCAGTTGCGAATCAGCTTACCCCTTCTAAACACCACTGTTGGGGCAAGCTGAGAACTTCCTTGGTAGATGTCAACCGTTTTGCCTTTTGCTTTCTAAGGTACTAGTTAGATTTCGCCTTCGCGGCAGCTCAGGACGGTCGGCCCGAAACGGCTCTGGCAAAATCTAGGGGCCTGCGGCCGTAGGAGCGAACTGGTTGGATTCAACATCCACAATTTTGTGTCAATGTGAGAGCCGTTAGGGCCTAGCTTTTTATTTGAAGAGGAAACAAAAAATGAAGAAGCACATATTTTTGGTGACGATGATTTTTCTACTAGCTGGTTGTGTCATTGTAGTAGATGAAGTAGATGAAGTAGATGAAGGCCCCGAAGTGATTGCAGAGCTCGCCGCGAAAATTCCGGCCGACCTTGAGCCCGATCGAGGAACTCGGGACTGTGAAGTGTTCAACACTGTCATCGAAGGGGATCAACTTGTGATGAATGTTTGGAATAATGGGGCTCAAGGCCATGATTGCCCAGACGACTGGTTGGCGAGTATTGACCCGCGCGAGTACTTCGTTGATGGGCCACGTTGGCAGCCCATCGATTATATCCTTTCTGTCGATGATGACCTCAACTTCATCCTAGATGAGGCCAGCTTTCTGGAGCGTAATCCGGTTATTCAAGAGATTCCTGAAGGATCCGGTATCACGATGGTTCTAGCGGCGACAGTTGAGTTAGGTCCGGCCCGAGCCATTGCCAATAATTTCAACGTTGAACTTGATGATTCGGGCGTTGTTCCACTTGAACTACAGCAAGCGCTATTTGGTAATTTTTACGGTGATAACGTGTATGAGATTGCTGAAATTGATCGTGTCTTTAATACGTTTTGGGTGTACAAGGCAGGCAACCCAGTTTATGTCATATCTGATGGTGAGTGTGAGTATGCGATGAAATACTTTACGAGTATTGAAAATAAGTCGCTGACAAATGAAGAGGTTGTTGCTGATTTAAACAGTCTGTTTGAAGAAATACCGGCAGGATATACATACGAAGTGCGCCAGTTTAGTGAGGATGTTCACATCCTGAATCTTGACGGACTGCAATATGTATTAACCGATGAATTTGGAAATTCTTATGACCGTTTGTGGTGCGGAGATAGCGAGGTACCTTATACCATATTGAACTAGACTGCGTTCAACACCAAAACGGTAGTTTTTACTCAATGCGATCTCGGCTTCGACAAGCTCAGCCTACCCTTCAACGGCGGAGCCCTGGGCTTGTCGAAGGGTGCCCTCACATTTGTAAACAGCAGATTACTACCATTAAAGGGTATTTGGATGAGAAATAAAATGACTTTAGATAACCTAGGACTCACTCGCCAAAAGTTGGCACAGGTCGCAGCATATCTATTATTCGCCCAGTTTCTATTGTTTGTCGGATTTACAATTGCATTGCTGGCCAATTCACAATTTTTTGTACCAGCTTCAGCGGTCGTTATTGCCGATTTTTTGACCGAGCTTGGCACAAACTCGATCGGCTTCTTTATCGCAAAATCGATTCTGTTGGCGTTACGGACCTGTTACAGCTTGTCGTTTATTTTTATAGCGATCCTGTTTTGGAAAAAAGCCCCAATCGCATCGGCCGCTGTTGCGTCATCCATGCTGCTGTCTGTTGCCATTATCAATGTTGCACAACTGATGGGAATCGCCCTCATCCCAATAGCGCAAGAATATGCGGCCGCTCTATCACAAAGTGATCAAATCAGAATGGCTGTATTGGAAGCGTCAGCATTCGGCATCTTTGCAGTTCAAGATTACCTAGACCTTTTCGTCAACGCAGTGACCTTCAATATTTTCTTTGTGGGACTATTCGGAATTTTAAATCACGAAGAACGGTTGAAAAATGTCAAATGGCTAATCCCAATTATGATGATTCTGCCCTTTAACAGATTCTTTGAACTCCCCGGATTAGTGAGTGGAGGAGCAGGTTTGACCAATGTCATTGTCACAGCCATCTTCTTTTTACTGCTGGGGCGTTTCTTCCTCAACATGGCTTCAACCGAATAGCGGTTTCACGTCTTTGGTCAATCCAACAGAGTCTACGAGATAACGGTCAATTTCAATCAATCATTGACGTTACGCGCAATCAGACTTCGGAAGTTTCGTTTTCTCGAGTAAAGCGATGCTGAATGAAAAAACTTCCGAAGTCTTTTTAACGAAAGCTATCAGTGGGCAGCCGCGCAAGCGTGCTAGTTGCCCCAACCAAAATTTAAACACGGAGAAAAATTATGAGAAAGAAATTACTAATTAGTGCTGGCAGCATTGTCGTTGTCGCCCTGTTGTTGATTGCTTTTCTTCCATCTATCACGAATGCCCTGGGCATACATCCCGACTATGACGGGCCAACCTACAAGGTCGAAGGCGGGAAAGCCCTGATCGTGACAACCAGTCACGGGGTATTGTCACGGCCGGGTGAAACAGATGGTGCACCCACAGGTGTGTTGGCTTCTGAAATGACCCACCCTTATTATGTATTTCTGGAAGCTGGCATGGATGTAGATATCGCCAGCATAAAGGGGGGAGAAATCCCCGTTGATCCATCCTCTTTCAACTATCTGATTGTTTCTGATGAGGACAAACGCTTTCAGAATGATGCGGTTTTCCAAGCCAAGGTGAACAATTCGATGAAGATCGATGACGTTGACTTTGCCGCATATGATGTGGTCTTTCTTTCTGGGGGATGGGGTGCGGCCTACGATTTGGAACAATCTGACGTTTTGGCCCAGAAAATTTCTGATGCCTACTACTCAGAAAAGGAAACAATTATCGGTTCGGTCTGTCATGGCGCCTTAGGATTGGTAAGAGCTGAAGACCTGGATGGTAATTTATTGATTGCTGGGCGTAGGGCAACGGGCGTCACCAACGGGCAACTAGAGGATCTCAATATTTCATTTACGCCCAGACATCCGGAAACGGAATTGAGAAAAGCCGGGGCTATTTTTGAGTCCAGTACGGCTTTCAGCGATTTCTTTGCCACTCACGTATCAGTGGACGACGAGCAGCGCTTTGTCACTGGGCAAAACCAAAACTCGGGCCTGGAAGCGTCGCATAAGATCACTGAGTTGTTGTCTCAAAGGTAAGTGAAACGTATGAATAGTCGCGGATCAAACATTCCGGTTCGGCAGATACTCTTGAACATATTTCTGATCTTGCCGGGCGTTTTCTTTTTGTACACCGGTTATCAGTGGCTTGTTTCTCCCGAAGCTGCCGCATCTGCCCTGATGATGCCCCTATTGAGTGGCGCGGCTCTAAGCAGTCAGATGAGTGATATCGGCGGTCTGTTTTTAGGAATGGGTCTGGTGGTCATGGGCACTGTCGTTACGCAAAAGGGCGATTGGCTGATGCCTGTCTCTATCATCTTGGCCTGCATCGGCATTTTCCGCCTGCTGGCATTCGCACTCTATGATGCAGCGCTTGTCCTAGAGTTTGTTGCTTTAGAAGTTGTGCTGGCTGTCTGGTTTGGTCTTGCTTCTCGAGCCTTGTCGGGGAAGGAATCAGCAAATGGTTAATCATTTCAAACGTCGACTGCTGATAGGATGTACCTCTCTGGTCCTGAGTGTATCTGTCGCTGCCACATCTGATAGTCGTACTGAGGTAGCTCTTGCCAACAACAAACTATCAGAGCGGCCCAATGTCATCGTTATTCTGGCTGACGATCTGGGGTATACCGACCTGAGTGCCTACGGCAGTGAGATACAGACACCGAACATTGATCGGCTGGCCGATCAGGGGGTGAAGTTTTCCAACTATCATACGTCTCCCAGCTGTGCCCCATCGCGGGCCATGTTGCTGACAGGGGTTGATAATCATCTGGCGGGGGTTCCCAACATTCCGGAAGCTTTGCCGCCAGAGCAACGCGGCTATGAGAATTACGAGGGTGTGCTTAGTCCCAATGTAGCCACCGTCGCGTCGCTGCTCCACGCTGACGGGTATCACACCTATATGACCGGGAAGTGGCACCTTGGCAAAACAGAAGAGCTTCTCCCTTTTAATAGGGGGTTTGAGCGCACGCTCTCAATGGCAGACTCTGGTGCCGATAACTGGGAGCAAAGACCCTATTCAGCTTTGTATGATCATGCCCATTGGACGCAGGACGGGAAAGAGGTTCAGCTGGAAGAGCCCTTTTACAGTTCAGCGTTACTGGTTGATGAAATGATCGGCTTTATCGATTCGAATCTAGACGACGGGCAACCATTCTTCTCATATCTCTCCTTCCTTGCCGTCCATATACCGGTTCAGGCCCCGAAGGAATTTACCGATCCTTATTTGCAGACCTACAGCGAAGGGTGGTATGCGTTGCGCAGTGCCCGTCATGATAGCGCCATGCGTATCGGCCTGGTGCCAGATGGCAGTGATCGGGTCGATCATGATTTTATCGACGATTGGGATGCCCTAAGCGAAGAGGAACAACGCTTCGAAGCCAAACGGATGGCTGTCTATGCCGGGATGGTTTCGGCCATGGACTATAACATTGGCCGGTTAATCGGCTATCTTGAAGAGCAGGGACAGCTCGATAACACGGTCTTCATCTTTACGTCAGACAATGGGCCCGAATATAACGCCCAGAGTGAAGCTACAATGACGTCACAGGGGTATACCCACGACTATGAAGATCTAGGGGAAATCGGCAGCTTGAACTTTATCGGACCGAACTATGCCCATGCGGCCGCTTCTCCCTTGAGTTATTTCAAGTTCCACACCGCGGAAGGCGGGCTACGTGTCCCCTTAATCATTTCCGGCCCCGGCGTCGAGAACCGGAGAGATTTTACGCATGCATCTGCCCATGTTATTGATATCGCACCAACTATATTGGCCATGACAAATGTAGAGCAGCCCCAGGATCAGAATGATAGACCTGCACGGTTCGGAGGCAGGTGGATTGAACCGATGACGGGCAAAAATCTGACACCCATATTGAAAGGTACTGCGGAGCAGGTCTATCATTCTAATGATTATGTGGGCTATGAAGTGGCAGGTAACACGGCTTTGTTCAATGACAGGTACAAAATTGTATTAAACCGCGGGCCGTTGGGAGATAACGAATGGTACATGTTTGACACCGTAAACGACCCCGGGGAAACTATGGATCTCAAGGCGCAAAATCCCGGCCAGTTTCAGTATATGCTGAATCTCTATCAGAGCTACACCAAAGAAAATGGTGTACAGTCCGTGCCTGAACACTACACTCAGGAAGGTGAGATCGGTGAGAAATTAATACGCCAGATGATGGGTGACACGCTACTCACCTTGATTTTGACGGTTCTTACGGTGGGCATCTTCGCCGTATTTGGTTGGCAACAAAGAGAGTTGAATAGCAGAAAGCAGTAGATAAGTTGCGCGTTGGTCACTGTCACTTATTGACGTGAAAGCAGGTTGCTTAAGCAGGTTTACCATAGCAGTCGCTGGATTTATCCAGTGCCGTCAACTTCTTGGCTTTTGGAAAAAATAGGAGTGATAAATGTTCGTGCAAGTCAATGGTGCATTATTTCGAGGATCGCGATCTGTACAGTTGGGACATTTTCGATACTAAAGGGCGTGAAAAACATTCCAATCAGGTAACTACGAGGCCAGCCATCTTTCGGAGGGGGATTGGCTGCCAGAGCAGCATCAACCAGCTTGTGATAAATACGTTATTCGGTATTCTCTTGCTTCAGTTCCGCAATTTCGTTTTCTAATTACTGCATGTCTTTACTTATACCACAGGTGTCAACCCACCTGTATAGTTACGAAAGAAGAGGGTTATGTCCACTTTCACCAAAACACTGATCAATTGGGGCAGCGTTTCAATTCTGCTATTGCTGTTCTTTATCTGGCACGGAGCGTTTGAAGGGCCATTAACGGATGAAGAGATCAAACTCTATCTGGGCAGAATGCTTGCTCAAGCTCCCCAGACCGAAGCCGGGGCTCTGGATCTTTCCCAAATGTCGCTGGACGAGATTGAAAGACAACTCACCGGACAGCAGCCGGGCAGCTCTGAAGGCGAAGGTTCAGCAAACGAACTGCTTCAGCTTCTGGATTTCATGCGAAGCGATGACGGTGGCCCCTTTGTGATGGTCAATCTGCTTCACTTAAGAGATTCGGGTTCCGGCACTGAAGATTCTGCGGCAGCCGAGCTCGCTGACTACAACTCGGCAGTTTTGGGATTCTTGCTACCGAGAGGCAGCTATCCTCTCTACAATGGTGACGCGGCTGCGCAGTCCATCGCTATGTGGGGTATCGAGGATGGCGAAGATTGGTCGTCGGTGGGATTAATACGCTATCGAAGCAGACGCGTGATGATCGAAATGACAACCAGTTCAGATTTTACGCAATCGCAGGGCAACAAGACTTCTTCTCTTGCCAAGACGATTGCAGTGCCAACCACTCCAACGCTTGCCGTCGGCAGTCTTAGTCTGACGGTTGTGCTGCTCCTGCTTATGATCGGCATGGTAGTGCAGTTGCGAGTAAACCCTAAGCAGCGGTCTGCTTAGGGTTTGTCCAGAAATAATATTGTAAGGTTGTTGCATAGTCATTCTTGGGCTCCTGCCAATGGGTCAGCACCAACGTCATTGTTAGGCAGCTCAGACTGTTTCCTTCATCAGCTGCTCTGCCCTAATAGCGGTTTACTCATTGTTCTTTTTCCAGTTCGAAACAACTCGTGAATGTCCTCAAACATCGCCTGCACTAGGGCTGGGCCCAAACGCAACGGCTACTGTGGTGTGCTCACGCTGGAGGGGTACGCAAGGCTTACCTACGTTGTGATCTGCCTCTCGCTCATCGACCAGAGTCTGGCTGCGAGCTCGGCGTCGCGGGTGGATGGCTCCGAGCGCCTTCCATCTGGCTCGAAGTAGTCGCCAATGCTCCTTCGACCCTCAGGTCCCAAAACGGCCGCCAACTCTCCCCACAATTTCCTCCGTAGGTTTGACCGTAGGCACGTTAAACCCCGTTTCGGCGAGGAGTTGCGTTTGCACCGCACCCGGGTCCACCGCGTGGGCTATCAAGGACAAGCCCTGCGTGTGTCGAGCCAGCTCCTGGGTGAAGAGTACGTTAGCCAGCTTTGATTGGAGGTACGCGCGCATGCCGTTGAAATCACGCCGCAGATTGACGTTGTCGAAATGGATCTTTCCCGACCGATGCCCGCTGGAAGAGATGTTGATTACGCGAGCATCGGCGCGCTGGAGCAGAGCAGGCAGCAAACGTCGGGTAAGCAAGAAAGGAGCCACGTGGTTGACCTGCCAGGTGATCTCAAACCCGTCTTCCGTCTCCTGAAATCCGTTCATCCAGACGCCCGCGTTGTTCACCACAACGTCAAGTCTTCATTTTCAAATAATACCGTTTGGCTCTGTAGAGACCATGAATGAATTTGGCGAATCCCAGGGAGAAACCTGTGATGGATTCATGGTCTCTACAACCGCAATTGGTATAATGTGGAAAAATCAAGCAACCTCTGTGACTCTAGAATTTTTCAAACTTGGGCCAGTTCTCACAGTTAAAAGGAGCGCAACCAGGAGTAGTCCGAGCAATTCATAGAAGGCGAGCTGGGGGGATTTGATGATTAGGGCTCCCACCATGTTTCCCGAAAAATGAACCAGGACCGCGGCCAAGGTGCTTCTCTCGGTGTGGTTATATATCCAGGTCATGATGACCGTCAGGGGAATGTTGCTGAGCAAAAATATCCAAAAGCGGGGGCTACCAAAACCAAGGCTGGCATGGAAGGTGCCCTCTATAAAGAAGAGGGGGATATGCCACGCAGCCCAGGCCACCCCTAACCATAAACTGGCTTGCAGGGCATTCATCTTTGCGGTGAGGCGGTCGTACGCGACCCCACGCCAGCCCATCTCCTCCGGGAGGGGCCCGAAAACAAACACGAAAAAGACCAAACTGACCAAAGACCAGGGCTCGTTGAGCGAGGGGCCTTTTCCTTGGAGGCTGCCTCCCGTCCCAAGGTCGAACAGGACTGCAAATAAGATGATAGTGGGGTGAAGAAGCAATGCCGGAATAAACCAGCGGGGTGGAATCCGCCGAAAATCAAAGGTGCGGCTCCAGAAACATCTCTGAAGGGGGCGGTCTTCAAAGAAATGAGTAATGACAAGGGCCGCCACAAAGGGACCAGCCCCGCCAAAGTATTGCAAAATGGAGCCTGGGA
This sequence comes from Chloroflexota bacterium, assembly GCA_039028975.1. GTDB lineage: Bacteria > Chloroflexota > Anaerolineae > Caldilineales > Caldilineaceae > JAHBNG01. The sequence goes on along the minus strand of JBCCHB010000145.1, from coordinate 3,222 downwards.
ACTGCGAGATGCCCCCGAGGAGGATGGTCAAGGTCCAAAAAAAGAAGGACCAGATGAAGGCAAAGAGGAAAAAGAAATTGGCTTTTGTTCGCGGTAGTAAGATAGGGCTCATGATTGGGATATACCTTTCAAGATGGTATAACAAATTTGGTGGCACCCGATGCGCCCAGCAGAAACGGATTATTTCACCTCTGGTTGCGCTACCCGCTTCAGCCAAAAGGCATCATCTTCATAGCGCGGGTTGCGGCCTTGATGTCCGGCCAGACGGGCCACTGGGGTCAACGCTTTAGCCAGCGGTATAGTGATGGACGGGGGTGGAGTTGTAAATACCGTATCTTGATAAAAGGTGGAGGTATGAACCATCGCCTGCAAAAATTCGGGGACCCCTTCCGGACTGAGCTTCCCTTCGTGATCAAGTCCCAGGTAGTTGCGCAGAAGGATGCCAAAGGTCGCTGCCGGCCGCACCTCGATCAGCGCAACGGCAAACTCATCCCCTGAAGCCGCGCGTACCGAGTGTGGTTTCCCTTTCTCAATCACAAAAGTTTCACCAGCCCCGAATTTTTTTCTCCGGAACGTTCAACCACCACAAATGCACCTTGCACCACATCGACAATTTCATCGTAGCCGGTATGAATATGTTCAGGCGGACCTGCGTTGCCGGGGCGTGAGATCGCCACAACCCGTTCAATCAGTCCATTTCCATTTTGCGTGCGACCGAGTTCGAAAAACCATTCGCCCGAAGCGGGGCGTGAAAAAATGGGTGAAGTGCGTTGGTTGAGCAGTTGAGCAAACCGGCTACCGCTCTTAACCTCAAACCCGGAATCGGCCAGAGGCTGACCGTTCCCATCAAGCGTCTGTCCTGTCGTTAAAATGGTCATGTTTTTCTTCCTTTCCTTTATATGTTTGCTAGCACTCAGCGCGGTAAAGGCGCGCTACGAGTAGGATGGGGGCACCTATCGTCAGCATTTCAGCTTGACTATTCAGGCAGCACCTTGGGCATATTGAAACTAAGCTGCCCACTGACGGCTGATAAGCTGAATGCTCACAACATACGTTTAGAATAGCATGGAGCAGGGGGTGTTACATCGCACGAAGGGTGTATATGTGGGTGTATTTGAGGGGTGTAGAGTTTACGGAAGGGGGTACAAATTCACGCTTCTTTGGCAGTCAGGTCCTTGTCTTCCATCTCCCAAGCATGGTCCATGGTGTGAAAGGCGGTGTGCCGGATCAGGAATCGGAGCGGCCATTTAGCCACCTTGCCAGCCAACTTGCCAGATGAGTGGTAGTTCCTTATGGCAAGACAATACCCGTCGCGATGCGATTTCAGACCTTCATCGGTCAGCATCGCACCGTCGGGCGTGAGCAGACCGATCTTCTTCGCCCACTGCTGCTCTGCGGCAAACGTATGGCGGACGATTTGGTCTCGGTCTCGCCCGCCTCCCCGCGGGCCCTTCTGCATCTCAGCCGATACCCGTCCGCGCACATCGTCAAAAAATGCCCAGCACGCCTGCAACAAAGTCAACTCACGTTCCAATTCGTCGCTCGATATCTCTTGCTTGTCGATGCTCGAAAACGCGAACGAAATGCCCCTGAAATCTGTTGAGCCCGTTCCTGGATACTGCTCGACCACGTTGATGTTCTTGATGTTCTTGATGGCGTTAAATTCCGCGTTCATGTCGGCTAGCGTTGCCACCTGTGAATATCGCGGAATATAGGATCGTAACCTATCAATTGCCTCTTCCCCGGTTTTTGCGCCGCGCTCGAGGCCGGGCCAATCAGGTGCCACTGCCACCACCCGCTTGCCCTTTGGTCCAATTTCTAACGTCACACGAAGGGTAGTCATAGTTCCTCCAAGTTGATACATTTTAAGGGGCAGGTCGTAATGGCTGGCCGATAGCCGCCGAGGAAAGCTGGTGGCAGGAAGTTATGGCGTTTCTGGAAGACCACTTATAGAACAACTCGTCCTACTCTTCCCGAGACTGCGACTGCAATTTTGCGCCAACCGCCAGGCTGCCGATGTATAGCGTATCATAAGCCTGCTGGCTGGTTTTGAATGGGCCAACGCCTTTGTGCCCGTGCCAATCGCCCTGGTGATGGATGGGATTCTGCAGATCACTCTCTTTTTCGCGACGCTCAATCCAGGCATCCATGCGGGCGCGGAGAAACTCGACCACGTCGGGGTTCTCCTTGGCCACATTGTTATTCTCTTCAGGATCGGCCAGCAGGTTATAGAGTTCGATTTCGGGCTTGAAGTGGAAATCTGGCTCTAGGGCAATGATGAGCTTCCATTCGGGCGTACGCCAGCCATGTTTGCGCATCCACGTACACTCGGTGATATACATCTCACTCTCATATGAAGCCACCTCGCTCCGAACCATGGGCATGAGGCTGTTGCCATCGAAGCGAATAGCTTGCGGCAGGTCCGCCAAATCTAGAATGGTTGGCACCAGATCTTTGTGCTGGTTAAAGCCTGTTACGCGTTTGCCTTCCAGCGTCTTGCCTGAATAGCGGATAATCAGCGGCACCATCAGCGTAGGTTCATAGAGACCGTGGTGATCAAACCAGCACTCGTGATCGTAGAGGGTCTCACCATGATCACCGTTGATGATAATCATGGTCTCATCCTCGATGCTAAGGGCCTCGACCGCGTTGAAGATGCCTTGGATACAGGCGTCCATGTAGGCAATCGCCCCATCGTATTGGGCAATGATGTAGTCTTTGTCGGTAATGCCAGGGGGCATCCACGAGGCAAAGCAGTCGCGGAAGGGCTTGAAGTCCATCACCGGCTGCATGGACTCGTTCTTTGGGTCGGTCTCATTGCCGTGGTAGAAGGCTCTTTCGTAGGGCGCAGGTGGCAGGTAGGGCGCATGGGGGTCCATGTGCCGCAGAAAGAGGAAGAAGGGGTCGCGTTTTTTCGCGAGCCGTTCCATTTCGGGGATGGCCACTTTATTCAGATTTTGCGCTTTGGGGCTGCGACCTTGGCTCCAATCACCCCACCCGTCATAATCGAGGTAGGTATCAAAGCCGCGCGAACTGGGGTTGCCAGTGAAGCCAATGCAGGTGGTGTTGTAGCCTTCGTCCCCCAGGGCTGTTCAGTGCTAAAGTAAGCCAGAATAGAGAGCCAAAGAGTCAAAGTCCATACAATTATCAAAAATCTCATCACTGACATTGGTGACGCTGTTAAAGCGAAAGACGTTGAGAGCGAAGCTGCGTAATTTGGCG
>JBCCHB010000144.1:0-42634 GCA_039028975.1 Chloroflexota bacterium | reverse complement strand
CCTCTGTCTAGCCGCTAGCTGCGTTCACGGGTGGATAACTTGGCATGGACTTCTGATGCACCAGTGGTCGAGCTGATTTTCAACGTGGCGAAATCGGCGCGGCAGGTTCTTTTTGTCTTCATCCTCCGACAGGGGATGAACCTGTTGATGTCTAATCAAGCGCCATCTACGATGACAAATTGTGCTTCTGCCGCATCCTGCCGTAGCTTGATGGCTTCCTGGTATTCTAGTGAGTTGTAGCAATCTTGGGCGGTTTGGTAATCAGAAAATTCCACAATCACAACCCGATTGGTCTCTTCCGGACCTTCCATGGTAATTTTGTCTCCCCCGCGCACAATGAATTTACCACCATACCGCTCAATACAGCTTGGTGACACAGCCATATATTTCTTATACTGCTCCATATCATTTACAGTCACTCGGGCAATGAGATATGCCGCCATTTGGGTTCTCCTTGTTTGTCGTTGATGGTATCAGCAAGTCAGCATTTCAGTCAGCACTCCGGCTAACTTGATGCAAACGACCGCAATTTATCGCCCAGCAAGGGCTAGATGTGCATTAATTGCCTCTACCACATACGGATAAATGGTCTCCACAACGATACCATATCCCTCAGCCGTTGGATGAATCTGGTCAGGCTGATTTAGCTCTGGAACGCCACCAACCCCCTCAAGGAAAAAGGGCACCAGCAGCACATCATGCTTCTCAGCCGCCGCTGGGTAGATAGCCCGAAATGCTTCCACGTAGTCGGCCCCCATATTCTGCACAATCTGCATCCCCCCCAGTATGACCGTCACCCCATTATCCTGAAAGATGGCCAACATCTCATCAATGTTCTGAGCAGTAACGCTGGGATCAATGCCGCGCAGCCCGTCATTCCCCCCTGTCAACAAAATGAGTAGATCTGGTTGCTCAGTCAATACCCATTCAGTGCGAGTCCGGGCACCACTACTTGTTTCGCCGCTAATGCCAGCGTTGACCACCCGCACCGGGTACCCATCAGCCAGGAGTTTTTGTTCAAGCTGGGCTGGATACGCATCCTCACGATCCAAACCATATCCATCAGTCAAGCTATCTCCCATAGCCACAATGGTTAAGGTCGACGGATCGTCAGCAGACATTCCACCAGAAGCTGATGCTCCATTCTCATCCGAATCTGCCCCAAGTGTTGCAGTCGGCTCAGGTGTCGGCTCGGCGCTTCTGCCACAGCCGGCCACCAAGAGTATCAATAAAATCAACGTAAATCGGACTGTGCTCAAAGCAATTTTCTCCTCAAATTCTACCTATATCCACCATCCCTACTCCTACTCACCGCCTTGCTCTCGTAAGAAGACAATGGGTCTCTCTCGCAAAATCGAGAGCGAGGCGGCCAAGCCAACACCCATCACAAGTAGCACAGTCACCACAATCATAAGGAAACTAGCGCCAATCTGGGGCAGATATTGAATATCAAAGACCCAATAACAGATGGCCCAACTGCTTATTTGGGCCATTAGCAGGGCAATTACGGCACTCAATAGTCCCAGAAAGAGGTTCTCCATGGCAAAGACCCGCAACACAAACCGGCTTTTGGCCCCCAACACCTTAAAGTAGACAGCTTCTTGAATTCGGGCGAAGCGGGTTGCGTAAACAGAGCTCACGATGATAAGTAGGCCCGCAGCAATGCTAAAGAATGTTAGGAAACGAATGACCTGGGAGAGCTTGCGGGCTGTTTCGGCGAAAGATGAGATGGCTTCTGTTACATCAATCACGCTGATATTGGGGTAGCGAGCCACCACTTCGTTCTGTAGGGGCGCAATACTTTCTTTCGGTAAGCGCAGGGCTGTAAAGATACTCTGGGGAGCAGCCTCGAGGACCTCTGGTTGGAAAGTGAAATAGAAGAATGGGGAAATTGACTCATTTATACGGGTACGAACGCTGGTTACCACAGCTTCCACGGGCAAGCCCTGAATACGGAATGAGATCTGATCGCCAATCTTGAATTCGCGGACATCAAAAACCTCATCCAGTACAGAAACGGGAACGGCTCCTTCTGGTAAATCAGCGTTTGCACTATTTTCTGCTGAATCGCCAAAGAGAGAGCGCCCTGTCATGAGTCGCTCATCTTCAAGGAGAAAGTCTCGGTAAGTTAGATTAAAGAGGCGGGATAAATTATCGCTATCGCGCTCTCGTTCAGAATCCCGGTCGACCGTTTCGCCATTGATGGCAACAATGCTTCCTCGCACCACTGGATAAAAGAGCACCTCATCGGCCACCTGCTCATTGAGCGTAGTACCCACTGTCTGCACAAAACCATCCCGCTGGTCAGGCTGTATATCGATAAAGAAGGCATTGGGTGCATCTTCCGGGTAGGCACTCACAAAGGCCCCGTCCAGGTTCTCCTCCAGCAGGTAGATTGTAAAGATAACAGCCAATGCTGCAGCTAGCGTAATGATGACGGCCCGAGTGGCATTCCGCGGTCGGAAGAGTCCTCGTAAGGCTTGCCTTACATCCAATTGTTTGGCATCCTGCCTCCGCAGGAAAAAGAGAACGGCCTCCGTAATCCCAGCAGTAACGACCACCAGTAGAAGCGTTCCACCTACAAAGTAGAGGCTACGCCAGAGATCATTTAACTGCCAGAGTACCATACCGGCAAAGAATAGAATCAGCAGCAACAGGATGCCATAAAACCCCCAATCTTTGGGTGTGGGAATCGCTTCTTTGCGCAGAATAAAGCTTGGACGCAGTTCCTTGAGTCGATCCAGGGGCAGAACAGTAAAGATACCTACAACCACGGCGCTCAGGATCAGACTTTCGATGAGGATGCGGGGAGAGAGTTGAAGCGTCACATCGTCAGGCAAAAAATCGGCCAGTAAGACAGGAAAAATGCGCTGGAGCAAAACGCCACCCAACAGCCCCAATCCAGTACCGATGGCCCCTAGAATCACAATCACCCATAAGAAATGAATCAAGACAAAACGATTGGTCCCGCCCACGGTTTTGACAATAGCCACTGTGTTGTCCCGCTCTTGTAGGAAAGCAGTGAGCGCGCTCTGAATACCAATACCGGCCAAAATCAGAATAAAAATAGCCACCAAACTAAGGAAGAAGAGCAGATTATCAAAGAAGCCTTGCAGACCCGATTGAGCAGTTCGATAGGTCCTGACCCGATCCAATTCAGGATCTACCACGGCGCTCAATTGCTCCGCTACGGATTCTAGGCGGGATTCATTGTCAACCTTGAGTAGCGTATCATAATCGATGCGGCTTCCCGGCTTAATCAGATCCAGCGAATCCTTATCCGCGACAGAGACCAGAACTTTAGGTCCAAACGCAAAGAAGTTTACGGGCTGAACCGGATCTTTGATCAACACATCACCAACGGTGAGATCGGCCTCACCAATTTGGATCGAATCGCCCACGGCGAGCCCCAAACGATCCAAAACCTGCTGTTCAGCGACAACCACGCCTGGACCGAGTATATCATTGAGTGGCTGCTGTGAGGCCAGCTCCACCACGCCATAGAAAGGGTAGGCCGGTTCGATGATCTTCAGTTGGGTTAACAAAGAACGCTCATCATCACCTGAGCGAGAGACGGTGAAGAGCTCCACCACCTGGGTAGCTTCGACACCACCACCTTGGACCAACGTATCGATCTCGGACAACAGTTCATCCGTCGGAGCCAGAACCGTATCGATAATAACATCCGCGGCTTGCAGCTCTCGGGCATCTGTGAGCAAGGCTTTATTGACACTATCACCAAAGCTATTTAAACCAACCAAGGTCACCAAGGCCAAGGCAACACAGAGCACAAAGATCAAGGATTGCTGACGAGCAGTCGTCAACTGTCGACGAATGAAATTCCAGTGGATGCCAGAGGATAGCCCAACGCGTTGCCTAGGTGCCGCGGGATGCTCTACCCCCACTTGCGAACTGACGCTCATGCTGGGACCACCTTTCCGTCCTGTAGTTCAATGACCCGTTCGGCCCGGGCTGCAATCTCGGGACTATGGGTGACCATCACCAAGGTCGTTTGCCGTTCCTTGTGCAATTCCAAGAGAAGCTCAAGAATGGCATCCCCATTCTGGGAGTCTAGATTGCCAGTGGGCTCATCGGCAAAGACGATCTTGGGATTGTTAATGAGTGCACGGCAAATGGCCACCCGCTGCTTTTCTCCACCTGAAAGCTGATGGGGGAAATTGGTCATTCGATGGCCCATACCCACTCGGGCGAGGAGGGCCTCTGCGTTGGGTTTCGCCTTGTGGTCACCGAGGAGTTCAGCAGGGAACATCACATTTTCCAATGCGGAGAGGGATGGAACAAGATGAAAGGACTGGAAGATAAAGCCAATAGTCTGATTACGCAGAGGGGCCAGCTCATCCTCGCTCTTTCCCGTGATCTCTTCACTATCCACAAAGATGCGCCCGCTGCTTGGGTTGTCTAACCCTGAAAGCAGACTCAGGAGCGTAGACTTTCCGCTGCCGCTACTGCCCTTGATTACGACGAACTCACCTGCTTGAACGACAATGGAGACCTGATCCAGCACGCTGATAGAGCGATTGTCAATCGTATATGTTTTGGTAAGCACTTGGGCTTCAATTATGTTCAAAGGAGATACTCAACTTTTTTGTAGTTTAGAAAAGTATGAAATCAATCGATAGATATGGTCAGATTTCGGCTGCTCAAGCAGTGGTCGCTCCGACCTAGCTGACTAGCGGTTCCGCCGACCAACTGACCAACCGACCAACTGGTTGAAAGCTTTTTTTGGCATGTTATCACAGATCGATGAGCGATCTGACGTAGATAGACTACAATTGACTGTAGGTCGTTGCTATGAAATTTACTGGTGAATGGTAATTTGGAGAAAAGGGACATGATATTCAATACTATTCATCGGCAAGTATCAGTAACTACCGAATATGTGGAAATGGGTCTGAATCAAAGTAGATATAGCCCGGAACCCAAGAGAAAGAGAAGAAGTTCATTATGAGCGCGTTACACTTAATCAGTATCGGCCCTGGTGACCTAAGAGAGATGACGCCAGCGGCCCAAGCTGCGTTGACCCAAGCCCAGATCATTATCGGATACCAGGGTTATTTGGACCAAATCGCCCATCTGCTCCATGATGGGCAGAAGATCCAAGAGAGTCAACTGGGCCAAGAGATGAACCGAGCGAGAGAAGCGATATCCTTGGCTCAGAGTGGACAGACGGTAGCCATGATCAGCAGTGGTGACATTGGCATCTACGCCATGGCCAGCCCCATATTTGACGTACTGCGGGAGCAAGGATGGCAAGGTGACAAACCCCAAGTCGTCGTTCACCCTGGCATCAGCGCGATTCAGGCTGGGGCAGCACGTTTGGGCGCTCCTTTGGGCCATGACTTTTGCACCATCAGCCTGAGTGACTTGCTTACGCCTTGGCCCGTCATTGAGCGGCGCGTGGAAGCTGCCACGTGGGGCGACTTCGTCATTGGCTTCTACAACCCGCGCAGCCAGAAGCGGGATTGGCAGTTAGACAAGGCAGTGGAGATTCTGCGCCAGCATCGCCAACCGGCCACTCCCGTGGCCATTATCCGCAACGTGACCCGCTCCGACGAAACGATTCAGGTTACATCCCTAGGCGAATTTGATACCACAGTGGTCGATATGTTTACGCTTGTACTTGTGGGAAATAGCCAGAGTTACCCGATTGGTGGTGGCATGGCAACGCCGCGCGGTTACCAGAAAGAAATGAATCAAGAAGGAATCATCACTCAATGAGACTAGACGTAAGGCAACGCAATATGGTGGAGCGGCTTGATGGTCGCATGGTCAACGCAGGGCGAATGCGTGGAATGTTGGTAGTCTGTGCCACGGGTTGCTGCTGTGGAAAGACGGAACGGGGCTTTGCCCCCGTATCGACCGACCTCTACCACAACGAGTGGGAGAGGCGAAAGCTCCGCAACAAAGTTCACCTCAATCAGGGAGGTTGCTTGGGTCCATGTGTGCTGGCCAATGTGACCATGTTGGTGCTAGATGGGCGTCCATTCTGGTTCCACTCTATCAATGATGATGCCATCGTGGTGGCCATCTATGATTACATTGAGTCTCTGCTGGATGACATCGACTCGCCCGTTCCGGCCATTCTCCAACCCCATATCTTTAATGGTTTTGCGTGGGAGGGTACACAAACGACTGACCCATCTGCCGACCAGGCGGCTCAACACTCAGATAGCAGGCAGGTTGAACTAGGCAATGGGATAGACCCAGCCCCCCTTCCATTAGGTGAAGGGATTCTCCTACTGACTCAGGCAGATACGGATCTGCTCACCTTAACAAAGGCTCGCCCATTACTTCCCCGGGACTTTGCTGCCATCGAAGCTGCGCACGTGGGTCGCTTAGCCGATGATGCAGCCGCTGATGCCCTACTAGACAAGCTGTTGCCTAATGCCCAAATCGTCATCACCCGGCTCCATGCAACCCGGGCGTTCGAGCACGGCCTATCTCGGCTTCAGCGCTGGGCCGAAGAAAGTGACGGGTTCCTCATATGTTTACCCGCAGTAGAAGCCTTTGACCCAGATCTAATGGCCCGGTCTACCGTTGGTGTTCCCCTAGCCCAAGCCATTAGCGTTTACTTTCAGTGTGGTGGCGCGCAGAACTTAGCCAGCGGCCTTCAATGCCTCAGCGACCACCTACTCGTTACCGGTTGGGGATTTGAGCCACCCCAAGAATTGCCTCTTCACGGCACTTATAGTAGGCAGTTAGCAGTCAACAGTAAACAGGAGGTAGTTAGGAACAATCGTCAATTATCAATCGGTCTCCTCTTCTACCGCTCCCATCTCCTCAGTGGCAACACTGATTTTGTGGATGCCATCATTGCCGAAGTGGAGCAGCGAGGGATGCGAGTTCGCCCAGTCTACACCCAATCGCTTAAGGAGTATGATGAGGATGGAATGCCCATCGCGCTGAAGCTGATGAATGAGGCTGGGCCAGTCGATCTGATTATCAGCACGTTGAGCTTTGCCTTGGGTGACCAGAGTGGCCTTCTGGAACGGCTGGATACACCTATCATCCAGGCCATTACCAGCAGCAGCGATCGGGCCGCGTGGCAGCGTAATGGGCGAGGACTGGGTCCTCTGGATACGGCCATGAATGTAGCCATTCCTGAATTTGATGGTCGCCTTATCGGCATTCCCATCTCCTTTAAAGAAGAGCAAGCCGACGGAGGTGCAGCCTATGTCCCTGACTCAGAGCGAATTGCCCGGCTGGTTGGCATCGTCCAACGGACGGCAGCTCTCAAGCATAAACCCAATGCCGAGAAGCGGATCGCCTTTGTTTTGACCAACAGCGCGGCCAAGTCTGCCCGGGTAGGCAATGCAGTAGGGTTGGACGCGCCCGCTTCGCTTTTGGATCTGCTCCACAAAATGCAGGGGGCTGGCTATCAGGTTAGCAACCTACCGACCACCAGCGATGAACTGCTACTCACCCTCATCGATCGCTGCTCTTACGACACGACTTGGTTGACTGAGAAGCAACTCGCCTCAGCTGAAAAACTATCGGTTGAGCACTATGCTGAGTGGTTTCAACAGGTCCCCGAAGCCAATCAACGGGACATGATCCGTCAGTGGAACGAGCCGCCGGGTAAAGCCTACATTCATGAAGGTGCCTTTGCTCTGGCGGGGCTGGAATTTGGCAACGCATTTGTGGCCCTCCAGCCGCCGCGCGGATACGATATGGATCCAGATGCCATCTATCACCGTCCCGATCTGCCGCCGCCCCATAATTACTATGCCCTCTACCGATGGCTACGCGAAGTTTGGCAAGCCGATGCCATTGTCCACATGGGCAAACATGGAACCCTGGAGTGGCTGCCGGGCAAGAGTGTGGGGTTGAGTCCCCACTGTTTTCCCGATCTCTTTTTGGATGATCTGCCCCTCATCTATCCCTTCATCATTAACGACCCCGGCGAAGGCAGCCAGGCCAAGCGCCGCACCCACGCCACCGTCATCGATCATATGACGCCGCCAATGACCTCTGCCGGAGCCTATGGTGCGCTGGCCGAATTGGCCCAATTGGTCGATGAGTACTACACGGCTGAGCAGCTCGATCCAGCCAAACTGCCACTGCTTCAGCGTCAGATTTGGGACGTAATTCAAAAGAATCGTCTAGATGATGATCTGCAATACATCCTCAAGGCCGATCATGGCGACCACAGCCACGACTGGGATGGTGAGTTTCTGGAGGATGGCACGCCCACCGCGTTTGCCGAATTGCAGGGGGCTCAGGTAGCCCATCTTCTAGAGGACATTGAAGGCTATCTCTGTGAGCTAACCGGTGCCCAGATTCGGGACGGGCTGCACATTCTGGGCTATGTGGCTGAAGGAGAGCAGTTGGTTGAGTTGCTCTACCATCTGCTCAAGCTGCCAAACTTGGAAGCGGCAAGCTTGCCTAGTACAGTAGCCGCACTCATCGGAGAGAATTGGCATATCTTGCAGGAACGCCCTGGTCAAAGGGTTAAGCCACGCCAAGAAGGCCAACCCGACGAGGCTCGTCATCGCTTGCTCATGAGCCGCCTTCTAAACGGTGCTCAGGTCGAGAATGGGCATCTTGGGCAAGAGCCAACCGATAGTATAGATTCCTCGTCTAGGCGGACATCGATGGCTAGTGGCGCATCATCAAAGGTAGAGCATCAAGATGAAGAGGCCAACTTCCGTACCAACGCCGACCTGATCCAGGCGATTGAACAGCAGAGCAAGTCACTTTTGGCTGAAATGGCTCATCATCAATGGCAAAGCGACCAAGCAGCTCAGGTCGTTGCAACATGGTTGGGTACTGAGAACTTACCCATGGGTGAATCCTCTCAGCAGGAAGCATTGGTAGAGAGCCTGCGTTATGCCTGTGAGTTTATCGTCCCTAAACTTCACCAAGGTGCCGAAGCCGAGATGGCCAATCTGCTCCATGCCCTCAATGGTGGCTATGTTCCGGCCGGCCCCAGCGGTACGCCGACCCGCGGAATGGCCCATGTTTTGCCCACAGGCCGCAACTTCTACTCAGTGGATCCGCGCGGGCTTCCCAGTGTAGCGTCGTGGCAGGTTGGGCAAGGGTTGGCTGATACATTGATCCAGCGCTATCAGCTTGAAGAGGGAGAATTTCCCCAAAGTGTAGGCATCAGCATCTGGGGCACCAGCGCCATGCGTACCGCAGGTGACGACATCGCCCAAGTGCTGGCTCTGCTGGGCGTGCGGCCCATTTGGCAGCAAGAGAATCGTCGCGTGACCGGTGTAGAGGTGATTCCGCTGGAAGAGTTGCAGCGGCCTCGCGTCGATGTGGTCTGTCGCGTCAGTGGATTCTTCCGGGATGCCTTTCCCCACTTGATTGCTTTAATGGACAATGCAGTACAGTCCGTCATTGATAGGGATGAGCCACTGGAGATGAACTTCCCTCGTAAGCACACCTTGGAAAATGAGACAGCTCTGCGCTTGGCTGGCCACAATGGCGAATCTGCCGAGCGGGCGCGCTATCGCATCTTTGGCTGTAAACCGGGGAGTTATGGGGCCGGGATCCTACCGCTGATTGATGCCAAGAACTGGCAAAGCGATCAGGATTTTGCGCGGGCTTACCTGACTTGGGGTGGCTATGCCTACAGCGCCACAAAGACGGGCGTGGCTGCAGAGGCTGAATTTGCCAGTGCCTTGAGCACCGTGCAGATTGCTACCAAAAATCAGGACAACCGAGAGCATGACATCTTTGATTCGGATGATTACCTTCAGTACCACGGTGGGATGATTGCTACAGTGCGGGCCTTAACGGGCAAGAATCCCCGACGCTACTTTGGCGACAGCAGCAACCCAGAACAAGTACGTACTCGGGATCTACGGGAGGAGGCGCGCCGGGTCTTCCGCAGCCGCGTCGTCAATCCCAAATGGGTGGAGAGCATGAGGCGTCACGGCTACAAGGGTGCGCTAGAAGTGGCCGCCACGGTAGATTACCTCTTTGGCTATGACGCCACGGCAGACATTCTGGAAGATTGGATGTACCAGAAGCTAACGGAAGAGTTCCTGCGCAATGAGGAGATGCAGCAGTTCTTTGCCGACTCTAATCCGTGGGCATGGCAGGCCATTGCCGAACGATTGTTGGAGGCAGTAGAGCGTGGTTTGTGGCAGGATCCGGATGCCATGGATCTGGCGCTGTTGGAAGCAGCCAAAGAGATGGGCCTGGATGAATTGGGGCGGAGAGGGAGAGAATAATTAATTTGTGAATCGGGGAATTGTTGAATGGTTAATGAGGGTGTTGCAGATGTTGGTTTTTATGGTGTTATACTGCGGTCGTTTTGAAAACAGGAGTTTTCCGATGCTCTACCAGAGTGACCAAACTCTTGTTTTCAAACGGAGCTGAGTATAAGTGGGAGCGTTAAGAGGGCTAATGGTAGAGCAAGAGAAAGGATCAGTGAAGGTTCATCGAGATCTGCTTTCCATCCCACCTGCCGTTCATGGGGCTATTGATTATGGTGAGCTAGAGCGCTACGGGATTGGGTTGGAAGAGGTTGTAGATTTTAGCGAGAATAGCAACCCGTTTGGTCCGTCGCCGATCGTGCGTGAGGCCATGATGTCGGCCAACCTGGCCCGTTATCCTGACAGAGAGTGTTGGGCGCTTCGTCGTGCATTGGCTGACCACTTGGCCTGCTCTGTCGATGAAATTGTGGTGGGGAATGGTGCAGCGGAACTGATTTGGCTGGTCGGGTTTGCCTTCATGCATCCTCAGGCTCGGGTGCTGATTGTCGGTCCGACCTTTGGTGAGTATGCACGAACGGCTCAGCTCATGGGTGCACAAGTGATTGAATGGCGTGCTCAGCAAGAAGATGATTTCCAGCTCGATCTACTGGCTCTCTCCGTTGCGCTACAAACCCACAAGCCCCAAATCGTCTTTCTCTGCACGCCGAACAATCCAACCGGCTTCATCACCCCTATCACAACGATTGAAGAGTGGGCAGTGGCCCATCCCCAAATCCTCTTTGTGATCGATGAAGCCTATATTGACTTTGTGCCAGATACGCCCTCGGCCCACACGTTGGGGCTACCCAATGTACTGACCATCTGTTCCATGACCAAAGCCTACGCCTTGGCTGGTCTGCGTTTGGGGTATGCCCTCGGTCCACCCTCTCTCATCATGCCCTTATCCCAAGCGCGCATTCCTTGGAGCGTTAATGAAGTTGCCCAGGTAGCTGGGATCGCGGCGCTGGCCGACCAGACCTATCTACAGCGTACCCTGACGCGCCTCACCACCGCCACCCAGACCTTGTCGGCCCAATTAGCAGAAGCGGGATACCCCACCGTCCCCTCAGCCACCCACTACAAGTTAATCCACGTTGGCAACCAGCATGAGAGCGCCAGCACGTTCCGATCCAAACTGCTGCCTTACGGGATCTTGGTACGAGATTGCGCCTCGTTTGGGCTACCCACGTATGTACGAATCGCTGCGAAGCAAGAGCGGGCGAATGAGCGACTGATATCCGGGGTAAAAAAGAGTTCATCTGGCACCGCTTGAAGTCATGGATTGATACTGTCTATCTTTTGGAGGCAACACCATTGAAGACCATCCTCTTTAGTGCCAAACCATACGATCGTCATTTTTTTGACGTAGCCAACCAACTATTCCATCACGCCTTACACTTCACCGAACCTCGCCTCAACCTAGAAACAAGCGTTCTGGCTGCGGGCTACCCTGCTGTCTGTGCATTTGTCAATGATACGCTCGATGCTGAAGTGCTGACAGGACTCTACCAAGGCGGCACCCGGTGCATTGCCATGCGCTGTGCCGGTTACAACAATGTGGATCTGGCCAAAGCGGCCGAATTACAGATGCCCGTTGTGCGAGTACCCGCTTATTCACCCTACTCAGTAGCAGAACATGCAGTTGGCCTGATCTTGACCCTCAACCGCAAAATTCACCGCGCCCACGCTCGGGTTCAAACCGGAAACTTTGAACTCAATGGGCTGTTAGGGTTTGATCTCCACGGATGTACGGTTGGCGTGCTTGGGACGGGCAAAATTGGCCGAGTCTTTGCTCAGATTTTGCAGGGGTTTGGCTGCCGAGTTTTGGGAACCGATCCTTATCCCCATGCTGAGTTTCAGGGCGACTACGTACCTCGAGATCAGTTACTGCGGGAATCTGACATTCTCTCGCTGCACTGTCCGCTCACGCCCGAAACCTACCATATGATCAACATGGAGACCCTCAATCGGATAAAGCCAGGTATTATGCTCATCAACACCAGCCGAGGTGCCTTGATCGATACCAAGGCGGTGATTGAAGGATTGAAAAGTGGCAAGATTGGCTATCTGGGTCTTGATGTCTATGAAGAAGAGGCGGATCTCTTCTTTGAGGATCTTTCGGACCGAGTAATTCAAGACGACGTCTTTGCCCGGCTACTGACCTTCCCCAATGTTTTGATAACAGGCCACCAAGCCTTCTTTACCGAGAATGCGTTAAGCAATATTGCCGAGGTAACGCTCCAAAATATCGCTGATTTTGAGCAGGAAATAGAATTATCGAATCAGGTCTCTCGGTCACAAAGTTAACGATTATGGACAATGAAACAACCAACAAATCGACCCCAAAACGCATCCCCTACGGTGTGGCCGATTATGCCCGATTGCAGCGTGAAAACTCCTACTATGTGGACAAGACCCACTACATCCCCAAGATTGAGGCCGCACCCTACTATCTATTCTGCATCCGGCCCCGGCGCTGTGGTAAGTCGCTCTGGCTTTCGGTCTTGCAAAACTACTATGATGTGAATCAGGTCGATGAGTTTGATTTGCTCTTTGGCGACACCTATATTGGCCAGAACCCCACAACGGACCGCAATAGCTATTTGGTGCTTTTTCTCAACTTTTCAATGGTCAATCCGACATTGGATAGGGTTGAGCAATCATTTGAGACAAATGGCGGCAATGAGATCAATAGCTTTCTAAGTCGTTACAATCATTTTTTTACAAATGAGGAGATTCAGTCGATCAAACAAGGGCTAAATGTTGCGGATAAGCTACAGCGCATTTTTTACGTAGCCACTGCAAAATCACTCAAAATTTATCTCTTCATCGACGAATATGACAACTTCACCAACACCATCCTAAGTACTTATGGTGAGCAAGCCTACCACGACCTAACTCACGGTTCTGGCTTCTTTCGCTACTTCTTCAACTTGCTCAAAGGGGCAAGCGGCGGTCAGATCACGGGCCTTACGCGTCTCTTCATCACCGGCGTCTCTCCTCTGACCATGGATGATGTGACCAGCGGCTTCAACATTGGTACCAACATCAGCCTCAATAGTCGGTTCAACGAGATGATTGGCTTTACCGAAGATGAGGTGCGGACCATGCTCAACCATTATCAAGAGACGGGTTGGTTACAGTTGCCTATGGCTACATCAATGGAGATCATGCGGACCTGGTACAACAACTACTATTTTGGCGAAGAAGCGGAGACCTCGATCTTCAATTCCGATATGGTCCTCTACTTCATTTTGGCTGCGGAGGAACGAACTAAGTTACCCCTTGATCTTATCGACGAGAATATCCGCACCGATTATGACAAGCTGCGTCATCTAATGACGGTGGATAGGCGACTCAACGGCAACTTTAGTCTCTTGAAGCAAATTGTGGATGAAGGGGAGATTATCTCGCCAATTACCACCAGCTTTCCGCTCAGCCAACTCTTGAAGCGAGAAAATTTTATCTCTCTACTTTACTACTTTGGTCTACTCTCTGTAGCAGGCCAGACCGATGAGTACCCGCTACTGCGCATTCCCAATCTCACGGTCAAAAATTTGATGTATGGCTACATCCGCGATGGGTATGACGATGGTGATGTCTTTAGACTGGACATTTGGAAGTTGCTGGGACTCATGCGAGATATGGCCTACCGGGGCGACTGGCGACCCTTCTTCGACTATCTTGCTACTGAAATCCAGGCACAAGCCTCAGTGCGAGACCACCTGAATGGGGAAAAGGTCATTCAGGGCTTTCTGCTGGCTTATCTCAACGTTACCCACAACTTTCTAACCTGGTCTGAGCGGGAGATGGGCGGTGGATTTGTGGATCTGTATCTGGAACCCTTCTTGGAGCGCTTCCCGGGCATGAAGTTTGGCTACTTAATCGAGTTGGAGTACATCTCCAATAGCGAATTTAACCAAAAGAGCTTTGACAAGTCGCTGGCCGCAGAAAAAGCTGAAGCCGAACGACAGTTGCGCCAATATGGCCAGGACCCCAGAATCCAGCAGGTGGCACAACACGTCACGTTGAAGAAGGTGGCGCTTATCTACAAAGGCTGGGAACTGGTCTATGCTGAGGAAGTGGTGTAGTTTCTATACTCGTCACTTAGCTCTCAAAGCTAGGTGCTCGTCCAAAGACGCGGCGCACCATCGGCTCAAAAAAATCAATCGGTAGCGACTCAAAGTCTGGATCAAAGCAGTTCTGATCATACTTTTCGCAGAAGCGCACACAATCATCATACCAGGGATGATCTTTGTAGAGGTCTCGGGCATTGGGGTCGCCTCCCACAAAATGAGCGTAGTAGATCATCTGAAAGAGGCCGTGATGTTTGATGATCCAGCAGGTCTTTTCAGACATGTAGGGTTTTAGGATCGCGGCCACCATCTCCCCGTGGGTATAGGGGGCCAACTCGTCACCGATATCGTGGAGCAGCGCGGCCACAACCATCTCCTCATCTTCACCATTATAGTAGGCATGGGTCGCAGATTGGAGCGAGTGTTCATAGCGAGAGACTTTGTACCCACTTAGAGAATATTTGAGCTTATCGACCGCGGCCAAGAGCCGATCAGATAGCGATTCATTGAATCTTTCTTCGAGCCGTTCCAACAGCTCATAATCTTCTTTCGTTCCATCGGCCATGTGGATAAAGCTGACGGTTTCGTTAGCGTCAGCGAGAGCTGTAGCTGTCTGCATGGTTCATGCGCTCCTTTTTGGTTTTGATTCTATACTTGGTAGTCCACAGTCGGCTTGTCCCCGTGAAGACGGGGATTGGTCGCTTAGTCCAGAGTCGGCTCTGTCGATGCCATTGCTAGTACGGTCTACTGAGACTACTTGCTGACCATAAATCTTATCATAGCCACGCGATTTCAGCATTTTGGGTGATTCGTGTCAGGCAGGGTAGATGCTCTTTGTTGTAGAGTAAAGTCACTATTGTAAAGCCACATCCGTATCTGCCCAGCCAATATCTATAAGCGAAGTCGTTCCGACTGCAACGCGCGACGATATCACTGACTGGTTGGCTGGGAATTTAAGCCGCCGTGCATCCCAGTCTCCGCGAACGGAATGACTTCGTCTACTCTAGTAACGACAGTCCGCCTACAGCTCAATCACTCTCTTGTTCAACCCGAGGATCTCCTATGACTTCACAAGACAAACAGATGATCGACCAGCTTTTCCAGCAGTTGCGTTCCATGCAGGATCAATCCGCTCCCCAAGACCCAGAGGCTCAGCGGCGCATCGCCGACTGGATCCGTAAGCAACCTGACGCCCCCTATTACATGGCTCAACTTCTGCTCTTGCAGAAAGAGTCCTTGGCCAACGCCAAAGCCGAAGTCGAGCAGCACCGCGCGACAAACAACCCACCCCCAAACCGTTCCATCCCAAATCAGAGCAGGCATTCACATACCTACAGAGAAGCAGAATCCGATTTCTCTGGCCAGAGCTTCCTGGCTGGTGCAGCCCAGGTTGCGCTTGGCGTGGGTGGTGGTCTGCTGCTGGCCGAGTTTGTGGGGGATATGCTCGGTTACGCCTTTGGTGATCACGCTTATTCACAGGCTGATAGTGCTCAGGCCGATGTTCAGAGTGCGGATTACCAGAGCGCAGAGCACCAGAACGCTGATAGCGGAGGGGAAGGAGACTTCTTTGATTTCTTTGGTGGTGATGGAGATTGGGGGGACTTCTTTGCGTAATTGCTCATCTATCACTCTGTAAGCTACATGAGTCATATAAAGGTTTGACAAGTCCTGATAGTATACAGCTACTTGGGGATAAACAGAGGTAAATCGACAATCAATTTGACCTTACCAAAGCATATACAATTAGCAAACGGCCATTTAACTTAAACTGCAAGAAGAAAATGGTTCATTTGGCTCAGCTCTTTGGGCATTAAGAAGTCTCAATCTTGATACAAGGCCGAACAGAAATCATCACATTCTCACAATTCCATCCAGAACAAAATTGGTAAACTCCCCCGTCCGCTCACGAAACGCAGGTTCTTCGTAAATCGTGCAAAAGAGTTCTGTCTCGTTTGGGAGAAAACCCGCTAATGCTTGTATTAGTCTTGCCACTTTTTGGTCATCAGGTTGGGATACATCGATTAGTTCGAGTTTGAGAACGTTGGCCTTCTTGACGGCTTCGCTACTTTCTTCAGCTGGTAGCTGGGCCGCGGCCACAATGATTTGCGTCAAAACTTTCTGGAGATTATCTATTGGGGTAGTACTACTTTGTTCATTTTTGATCTCACCAAGATTGACAAATCCCTGGTCAGCAGTAATATCTCCGTCTATGTTTATCTGTTTGTTTACTCTTTGTCCACTCTGATTGAAAGTCTGTCCTTTGTCAATGTCCTGGCGTTCAATGTAGGTATCGGTACTGATTTTGCGGGCATTCTCTCCGGTCATAACGCCACCGTGAATAGTATCAGCTATAATGCTTCCCTGGCCACCTACCTTGTTATGATCGCCAACAGCGGTACCGCCACTTCCAGAATGGGTAATAGAGAATCCAGTGGGTGATTCTCTATTCTCGGCTTCAACATCGTAAGGCTTGCGTTGAGCACTTACAGGAAGTCCTTTGGGTTTAGATTCACCACCTGCATAGTAGGCGACTATGAAATTGTCGGCATCCTTGAAATTTAAGATGGGGTTCTGCTTGTTATTGGTATGGTGAGGCACAGTTTTGGCAGTATACATGGCCAAGTCTGCCGCTTTGACAAATCCATCCAGACGAGAGGTTCCCTTTCCGGAAAATGCTTCTGCTAACGCTTGAGTGAACTGACTATATGGATCGCCCGTGTAAGACTTTTCTTCTCTCCGACAGGAAGAGATGATGACTCGCCCACTGCCTTGGACCAACGCGTCGGCAGCCTCTTGGGGGATTGGTGCTTTGGTGAATTGAATGACTGGAGACTTCTCTTGGACAATGGTATCGCCAAAGCCACCAGCGTGGCAACAGTCGAACAGTACGAGCATTTTCTTGGCTTTAATCGCTGCTAATTTTGCTGTTAGCTCCGTCTCATTAATAGCCGTAGAGGGAAGTTTACTGATGTCATAGCCATAGGGCATAAGGAAGTATAGAGAGCCAATTCCTGTGTTGACCTCATACCCGTGTCCTGAAAAGTAGATAATTACGGTGGATTCTGAATCGACTTTTTCAGCCAATTGATCCAATGCGCTTAAAAGATGCGCTCGGGAGGCCTCTTCTTGAGTGAGTATATTGACTTGTTCTGCCGGATAGGCACAACGCTCTGGATCAGTCAGGATCTCGGCGATTCCCTTGGCATCGATAACTGTATTCGGTAGATCCGAGCCTACACCGATAACTAGCGCATGGCCACTAGTAAAAAGATACATGTCATTTACCCCTCTATTTCATATCCTCCATTACCATATCTGATTATCATATTGTGATGATTTTCAATAAGGAGCTACAGTTTCTATATTCCACTGTTCGAATAAATGGACTGCATTTCTAACAATCAATTTATAGATTTTATCTGTACCTTTAATATTAGTCAAGTAGTGTAGGAAAACAAAAGCAACATCACCGCAGACAATCAATACCTATTGCTAAAGGTTAAAATAGGTTGTTACATCAAAGAACACCACATTCTCTTGCGTAATTGTGGCCAACCCGCTATAATTTTACTATC
Source organism: Chloroflexota bacterium (assembly GCA_039028975.1). Lineage (GTDB taxonomy): Bacteria > Chloroflexota > Anaerolineae > Caldilineales > Caldilineaceae > JAHBNG01. The sequence goes on along the minus strand of JBCCHB010000144.1, from coordinate 24,754 downwards.
CTATCTTCCGAGTAATTCTTTATTCCTCCGTAGAGGTCACTATGACGGTAGAGTTGATTCTAACTGTAGATTCAAACAATATGGTTACGGCCTATGTTGCTGGTGAAGATATAAGCTTAGCTAGTCAAACTCCATTTGCAGAGCTGCCCCGTATCGCAGACGACGATAAGGGCAGAGAGGGCAATCCCTTTAAGAGCAGACCCTTTGAACAAGGATCCAAGCTCTTTGATGCTTTAGGAGGAAAGCAATTGGTTAACCGACTAGAACAGGATCCTGACTTCACTCTTCTTCTTAAAGCTGATGAACAAGCCGCCCAACTCCCATGGGAGTTTGCCACAACACCAGACCAGAAGTTCCTCGTCTGCAATTATATCGTGCTTCGGCTTCCGCCGACCAAAGTCCGATTGGCCTTGCCAGCACCCGACGGTTCTCTCAATTTCATAGCTTTAGCCGCCGATCCTCTGGTAAATCAAAACGAAATGCCGATTATAAGGCGTAAACTTGATATTGAAAATGAACTCCAAGCCATCAGCATCAAACTGAATGAAAGTGGAGCTGATCTTCATACTCAACGCATTCCACCCATCCAAAGAAAATTACAGAGCGCGTTCAAACTGAAGAAACCGACCATCCTCCATATAAGTTGTCATGGGAAGGTAATTCCAAGCAATCAAGGCGACAATAAGGTGGTTCTACATTTGGAAGATGATAATGGGATGGTAGCTCCGCTAGATAGCAAAAACTTGGTGAGCTTACCACCGCGAGGCGTAGTTCGACTGGTTTTCCTCAGTGCCTGTCGCAGCGCCGCTAGTGCCCTAGGTCCCAGTTTAGCACGCGAGATAGTGAGGTTAGGAACGCCTGCGGCCGTTGGTATGCAAGGTAATTTCCCTGATCATTTGAGCGACGAATTAGCAGCGACATTTTATGAATTCTTGCTTGCGGAATATGGTATTGGTCAAGCAATGCTTCAAGCCCGTAAAGCGTTGCAAGATAGCCCATTTGCAGTGGGACTTCCCGTATTATATGTCAATAGTGAGAATGAGCCGATATCAATCATTCCGCAGGGTAAGCCAAGAGTGCAACTTATGAGACCGGATGATACAGATCCCATTCCATTAAGTCTTCAACCACCAGACGAATTATTCGGGCGTAAATTGGAGAATTTTGAACTGGCTAGAATCTTCAATGGGGCAGGGATATTTGCCAAAGGCAGTAAGGTAATTACAATTACCGGACCGATTGGCATAGGTAAATCAACTCTGGCCGCTGCATTTGCATCTAGGTTTTCTTGGCGATTCAATAAAGTTTTCGGGTTTAGCTTCCAAAAAGTGGCAGACATAAATCCGGTCAAGTTTTTCTCCGATTTATTGCGCCATATCAATCCTCATTTTTCTGATGAAGATCTTTCACTCATCCCCAACGATCAGCTTGTTGAGCAATTAGTCATTCATATATTGAAAGAGGCAGATGGCTCCAATACTTTAATAATACTTGATGATTATGAGATTGTCCTACAACTGATCAAAAACACGCATTCGCAAGTTTCAAATAATCAGGTACAATTGCAGGTCAAAAAAAATCGCGACAATGCTGAAATTCTACACAGATACCTTTATCAACTTGCTAACAAAGCTAACAAAGGTCTTTATCTGCTAATAACGAGTAACCAATACCCAGTTCAATTCGACAATGAACATATCTTCCGTGATCCAGAATTGCTTGAAGGTCTTGATAATAATGAAGGTGAAAATTTATTTGTAAGAGGGGTTGCATTGGGTAGTAAACATTCCAGAGATGTTAGTATATTGGCACAGGAGATTGCTGTCGCGACAGAAGGTCATCCACTGGCACTCAAATTATTGGCGCAACGATTCAATGAGTGGCCCAGTGAAGTACCAATTAGTGACTTTCTCTCTGCATGGCGCAGTGAACTGAGTAACGCAAAACATTTAGGTGCCGAACATAAACAGTCAACCATATGCAATGCAATGCAAAGAATGATATCGGCCCTAAGTGCAGAGCAGCTAAAAAAGCTCCTACTCTTAAATGCGATTGGCGGACCCTTTTCGTCGAAGAGTGCTGCTGAGCTCTGGTTACAAAATGGGCTACTAATTGACTCAGCAGATCCTCCTCTTGATATACAGCTAGTTAGTACACAACTAAGCGAACTTACTCGATTGAATTGGCTGACGAAAGTTGCCGAACCTAGCCCTTCAGATAATGCTCAGCTCTATCAGCTCAATCCAGTTACATCTGCTTACTTATCAACGGTTCTGATGGAAGTCTAATAGTTGTAATTATGCCAAAATATTGACTACGAAATACTTATATCAATCTTGAAATAAGTTATTACGGCGTTGAGGGAAATATATGACAATAGAACTTACTGTTTCTGTTAATTTAGACAATACAATAACAGCAAAGATCTTAGGAGAAGATAACCCTCTTACAAGGTCAACACCGGTGGATGTTCTTCCGCGTATTGAAGTCGATAAAGATGGCAAAGAGTTTAATCCTTTTATCGATAATCCCTTCGAACTAGGTACAAAACTTTTTGATGCGCTAGGTGGCGACCTACTACTCGAACGTCTAGAGGCTGACCCAGATTACACACTTCATCTTAATATTGATCAAAAAGCCACGGCAATCCCATGGGAGTTTGCGGCAACACGCGACAAGGAATTCTTGGTTTGTACTCATTCGGTGTTGCGAGTTCTACCTGATGCACAACCAACCGATTTAATCATTGGTGATCGTCTCAACTTTGTCGTTCTAACTGCAGACCCATTAGTCGATGAGAAGGGGATGCCCTACTCTAGGTATAAACTCGACATTGAAAACGAACTCCAGGCCATTAGCACAAAACTGAACCAAAGCAATTGTGCTATCCACGCCCAACGTGTTCCGCCAACCTCAGGTCATTTCCAAAAAGCTCTCGAAGATGCGGCTCCGACTATTTTACACTTGAGTTGCCACTTCAACATTAAAGAAAATCCCTCTTCGAGGGTGGCAGTCTTACAACTAGAAGATTCGCATGGGCAAGTAGAGAATATACAAAGCGAAAAATTGGTACAAATTTCACCACCAGGGACATTACAGTTGGTACTGATTAGTGCTAGTCATGGTACAAGTAGTATCCTGGATGCAGAATTAGCGCGTCTTTTGGTACAAGCGGGAGTTCCTGCTGCAGTTGGTATGCAAGGCAGTTTTCCTGAGCCGCTAGCTGATGAGTTGGCTGCAATGTTTTACGATTTTCTGTTATGTGGATATGATATTGGGGAATCCATGCGCCAAATGCGCCAAGTGCTGTTGGTCAAACCCTATGCGATTGGTTTGCCTGTTGCCTATGTCGGGCCACAAGGTGGTCCGTCGTTGAAAGTGGTTGATGGAACTCCTCAAGTGACTTCCATGACCCAAGAATATTCTATAAGTATGCCTACGTCGCTACGCCCGCCACAAGCACTGCTAGGACGAGAACGCGAACTTCATCAGCTAGCAAAAACCTTTGACAAGCATAATGTAGTGACGGTAGTTGGAACCGGTGGTATCGGTAAAACGGCTTTGGCCAGCTCTTTTGTCCAGCGTTTCGGTTGGCGTTTCCAAAAAAACTCCCACCTACCGAGTGCGATTGGCGTTAGCCTAGCTGATATGCCAGTTCTCAACGCAGAAAATGTGCTACATTCTCTGCTAACTCAGCTATCTAGTATCTGGGCTAAACAGGCGGGCGAATTAAATGCAGAGCAGATGCGCAGTCATTTACTGGAGATGACAGAATCTGAAAATACACTAATCTTTGTAGATAATTATGAGGCGGTGCTTCAAGGTTTAGACGATACCGGTGATGAAATGGCCAATGGACTATCAGCATCCACCAATCTCCATGACACAGTTAGATATCTAGCAAAAAATAAAGCAAATCTATTGTTGACGAGTCGACGACACCCAGCTGGGTTACGAGGCGAAGTAATCTTCCCAACAGACAGTCCAGCATTGGACGGAGTGGAGGCGAGACAGGGTGCTATACTCTTTTTTATTCATAGCAGTCGGGCAAATGAAGGAAATGCAAAGGATCAGGATTTAGCAATTTCAGTTTCCAAGGTGACTGCAGGCCATCCTTTAGCAATTGCTTTGCTAGCTGGGGAATATGACCACAGCCTTGAAGTAAATTCAGATGATTTTATTGCATCTTGGGAAGAAGAGTTGGCTACGGCTCGTCGACCAGAGTTGGCTGCTCACCACATTACCTTTGAAAGAGCTTTTAGTCGCAGTTTTGATCATCTAACTCAGCCCCAGCAGCAAAGGCTAGTAGCCCTAAGCCGATTTGGCGCACCCTTCTTTGCTGAAGGGGCAATGTTCCTTTGGAATCGAAGTTTGCCTGACAGACTAGAGATGCGAATTGCAGCCCAGCAAGAGGCCCGCTCTGAATTAACCCATTTTGTACAGCGCAGCCTACTTCGTGTTGACACAACTTTTACATTTACCGAACAGGCTGCAACTTATCGCCTGGATCCAGTAATTTCACATTCACTCGAAGCTAGAATTCCTAATGGCAAGTTGAATAACCTCGAAACCGGCTATCACAAATATGCAAGTTGGCTGGTAAATCTTGCTTACGGTAAAACGGAAAATGATAGTGGGTTGAAAATGCTAATTCAGCAATGGTTGGATGAGTTGATTGCTCTAGCTCCTACACAGCCAGATCGCGACCGTGGGAAGTACTGCTGGCAGTTGAGCTATATGGTGGTCAGCCAATTTAATCGTCCAGAAGATGGAGAGAACCTATTGAGGATTGGCCAAAGTGCAGCAAGCCTGAATAATGATGAATCACTACTTTCTAAAATTCTCTATGAACAAGCTAACTTAGCCATGTTCTGGGGCAATCCTGAGCAGGCACTCAGCCTTTATGAAGAAAGCCTTACCATTCAGAAACAGATTGGCGACGACAAGGATCGTTCCGCTACTCTCCATGAATTGGCTAATCTTCATCGTATACGGGGTGACCTCGACCAAGCATTCAACCTCTATAATGAGAGCCTTGAGATTAAAGATAGGCTCGGTGATATTCAAGGTCGTTCGGCTACTCTTCATGAATTGGCTAATCTTTATCGTATACGCGGCGACCTTAGCCAAGCACTTAGCCTCTACAACGAGAGTCTTGATATCCAGAAAAAGATCGGCGACATTAAAGGACTCTCTGCCTCTCTTCATTTATTGGCAAACGTTTACGTCATACAAGGCGATCTTGATCGAGCCCTCTCTCTATATAATGAGAGCCTTGACATCAAAGATAAGCTCGATGATATTCAAGGCCGCTCGGCTACGCTCCATGAACTCGCTTATGTTTATAGCATACGTGGAGACTTAGACCGAGCACTCAGTCTCTATGACGAAGCCTTCAAAATTGATGAAATAAATGGTGATATCCAAGGTCGCGCTGCAACGCTTTCACAAATGGCCAATATTCGGATGCGTCAAAAAGAGTGGATTGAGGCTGAGCAGTTACTTGAAAAAGCCCTTCAATTGAGTAAAAAGCTAGGGGATATTAGTAGTGTGGCATATAATCTGGGCAAACTTGGTCAGGTGGCTACGGCTAATGGCAGCCTAAGTATAGCGCGGCAAAGGTATGCAGATGCGCTACAGATCTTCAATCGCCTAGGCATGCCTGAAGCCAAACAGATACGTCAGATGTTGGCCAGGCTGGATGGGTGAACATACCCGCAGTTCCACTGTCTCCCAAGAAGATGATTACAATTATATGGAGCGATAACTCATGGACGAAATAATCACCATCAAATGCTACGACTGTCATTACACATGGACTATGACCTATAACGAATTAAAGGACGAAGCAATAGAATTCGTTCCCAGAAATGAGGGTTCTAGTATCGAGACTTACGTGGTCAAGTGCCCAGAAAACGGTACCTATATAGCCGTTGAAATTGAGCTTGAGGAAGGTGATGAGTAAATCTCATGCCATCTGATACTAAACCTAGCCATACGGAGACTGAAGTAACTCAGCCGCGCCGTCGTATCAAGCGAGTCACTCCTCGACCTCTGCTATCTAATGAGAAGCGGGTCATCGACTTCTTTGACGATATCGAGACCAAGTCGGTGGACACCCTGGAGGCCGGGGCCAAAGAGATTATCCGGCTGGTGACCGGCTTTTTGGGGCTGCTGCTGGGCATTGTCTCATTGGGTAGCGCGTCGGTTGCGCCTATCCTCCAGCTGACCGAGATCAAGATTGGGGCCTTGGCCGCCATCCTCCTGCTGTTGGTGGCCCTGGCCAGTGCTTTGGTCACCGTCATGCCCCGCTCCTATCAGGTCCGCTACAGCAGCCTGGACGATAAGATGGAAGCCTACGAACTCATGCTCGAACGCAAATCCATCGGCCTCCAGGTAGCCGTCTTTTGCTTCGGCCTTGGCCTAGTCACTTTTGCTGGATTGATCGTGCTCTTCTTTGTGTGAGGATAAATGGTGGAGGAAATGATTCGTCAGATGCGGGCGTCTGATGCCATCCCAAATAATAGAAAAATTAGCGTTACGGATAGAATGAAACCAAAAATTGGGGGTTGACATTTCACCATAAGACCGCTATAGTATTAAGCAGATTCAATAAAAATGGCTCATCTGTGCAAAGTGTGTGGGTTGGCTTCAACCAAATCGTGGGCTTATCAAGTTGCACACGTTTGGCTGATGAGCACAAAATAGCAGATCAACAACGAAGAATTGGAAGAGTACCTGTCAAAGCGAACTTCAGAGAGTCCCAGGTTGCTGGAAATGGGATAGTAGCGCAGATAGCGAATGGTCCAAGGAGTTGGGCGCTGAATGGTGTTAGAGAGCTTTTTTAACGCTTAGTAGGCAACCCGGAGACGCCACCGTTACCAGGGCGCGGAGAATCGGAACTTGTGTCATTCCTGATACGTTTATTCCCGTTCTCTATGAGTGAGACTGGCATTGATCCTTGTGTTTCACACAAGGTTTTTTTATGTCTTCAAGACATTCACGTCGGTACCTGAAACGGGGGAAACCCCGCAGGGGTATTGTGAATCATTGCTAGTCTAAATTGGGTGGCACCGCGGGGAATTCGATCCTCGTCCCATATGCTGTGACCGAAGTACAGTGTATGAGACGAGGATTTTTTGATTGGGGAAATAGACTAGGAGAGATGATGAACACAGAATACAAACCGACCTTAGAAGAAGTCATATCTCGCAAAGACGAAGGGAACTTGATACCCATCTATCGGGAGCTGCCAGCAGATCTGGAGACACCTGTTTCGGTCTATCTGAAGCTGCGAGCGCGCTATGAAGGACCAAGCTTTCTGCTGGAGTCTGTAGAGAAAGGTGAGCAGGTGGGCCGCTATAGCTTCATCGGCGTGCATCCACCCATGACCGTGGCGGCCTGGGAGGAGAAGGTGACCGTAGGGGCAGCCGGTGGCGCGATTTTGGAAGAGCAGGCAGGTGATCCCTTTGAGATTGTCAAAGAGATGCTCTCGGCCCGCCAGCCCATTTCGGTTTCAGAGCTGCCTGTCTTTACAGGTGGCCTAGTTGGCTACTTTGCTTATGATATGGTCCGCTTTATCGAAAAGCTGCCGAGCACAGCCAAAAAGGAGCTACAGTTGCCCGACATGGCGCTCCTCTTCACCGATAACATGGTTGTCTTTGATCACGTACGCCACCGCCTGCTGGTCATTGCCAACATGCGCATCGAAACGGATCTGCGCTCTGCCTACGCCGACGCCATTGCACGCATCGACAAGATTGTCGGCGATCTGCGTCAACCGTTGGTAACGCCAGTAACGCCGGAGTGTCGTAGCGGCGTCTCATGGGAGAGCAACTTCAGCCAGCCCGAGCATGAAGCCAATGTCTTAGCAGCCAAAGAATACATTGCTGCTGGAGACATCTTTCAAGTGGTATTGAGCCAGCGCTTGAGTCGCCAGACTGATGCCGAGCCCTTCACCATCTATCGCTCGTTGCGGATGTTGAACCCGTCACCCTACATGTACTTCCTGGATTTCAACGGCATGGCCGGCCTCCATAACGGCCACGGAACGGATCCCGTTTACGTCATTGGCTCCAGCCCAGAGATGCATGTGCGTTTGGAGCAGGGTGAAGCCTTCTTGCACCCCATTGCGGGAACGCGTTGGCGCGGCAAAACAGCTGTCGAAGATGATGCGTTGGCTGACGAATTGCTCAACGATCCCAAAGAGCGGGCCGAACACGTTATGCTGGTCGATCTGGGACGCAACGACCTGGGTCGGGTCTGCGAATATGGCACAGTGACCGTTCCAACCATGATGGCCATCGAGCGCTACAGTCACGTCATGCATATTGTCAGTGATGTACGGGGCCAAATCCGGCCCGAACATGATGCCTTCAGCCTTCTTAAGGCCACCCTTCCAGCGGGAACGTTGAGTGGCGCGCCCAAAGTCCGAGCCATGGAGATCATTGAAGAGCTTGAGGGCACCCGCCGGGCAACCTATGGAGGGGCCGTTGGCTACATCGGCTATGATGGCACCATGGATACCTGCATCACCATTCGCACCATTGTGATGCAAGGGAACACCTGTTACCTGCAGGCTGGCGGCGGTATCGTAGCGGACAGCGACCCGACGGCCGAGTACAACGAGTGTTACAACAAAGCCCGAGCATTATCTGTGGCAGTTGAGTTGGCGGAAAACGGTCTGTAGGAATTGAAGATTATTGGATTGATGATTGAAGATTCTGTGGTGTTCAGGGTAAGAGATGAGTTAACGCGATTTGGTTGACCAGCTTCATTTCATACATCCCAACAGTATCATAGGTCCCGGCAATCGCCAATCGTCAATCTTCAATTTTCAATCAAAGGAGCCACTATGTCACAAGTCAAGATCTACGGTCTGCGAGAAACGTTAACGCCTCGCAGGCAGCAACTTTCAGATGTCATTCACTCTTGCGTGGTGGATGCGTTACATTTCCCAGTGGACAAACGTGCGCATCGCTTCTTTCACCTGGAGCGGGAAGATTTTTTCTGGCCCGATGGTCGCAGCGACGACTACCTCATTATTGAGCTGATTATGATTGAAGGGCGTTCTGTGGAGACAAAGAAGAAGTTGATACGGTTCCTCTTTGATCGCATCAGCGAGCAGATAGGCATCTCGCAGATTGATATTGAAGTCTGCATTCTGGAGAGTCCGGCTCACAATTGGGGCTTTCGAGGGATGCATGGGGATGAGGTTAAGTTGAATTATAAGGTGAATGTTTAAGTCCGTGGTCCATAGGCCATGGTCCGTAGTCCATAAGTCCGTAGTCCATAGTCCATAGTCCGTAGTCCGTAGTCCAAAGTTCGTGGTCCATAGTCCGTAGTCCAAAGTTCGTGGATGAGTCTAAAAGAGTTGGGTTAAATGAGTCAGGTTTTTACCAATCAGGAGAATATTATGTTAAATAGAAAACGTATTTTGACTGGTGACCGAACAACCGGAAAGCTCCATGTCGGTCACTATATTGGAAGCCATCGTCATCGATTGGCATTTCAGGAGCAATATGAGTGCTTCTTTCTGTTGGCTGATCTGCATATGCTAACGACCAAAGCCAGCAAAGAAGATATCGAAGCCACCAGTGATAATGGACGGGCGATTGTCATGGATCACTTGGCCATGGGCATTGATCCATTTACCAATACCTTTGCCCTTCAATCAGCCATTCATGAGACCTATGAGTTGCAGTTGCTCATCTCTAGCCTCATTACGGTGGAGCGGATTCAGCAGTTGCCGACCATTAAAGATATGGCAACGGCTGCGGGGCTGGAGCAAGTTCCATACAATCTGCTCGGTTATCCCGTACTGATGTCGGCAGATATTATGTTGGCCCAGGCCCACTTGGTGCCAGTTGGCAAAGACAATGAAAGCCATGTAGAACTAGCTCGCCAGATCGCCCGGCGGTTCAACAATGCGTATGGAGAAGTCTTTCCCATTCCAGAACCGTATGTCATGGGCGGCACGCTCATTGGAACCGATGGCCAAGCCAAGATGAGCAAGAGCTTAGGAAATACCATCTACCTGAGCGACGATGAGAAGACCGTGACGAAGCAGGTCATGGGTATGTATACAGATCCACAACGGGTCCGGGCCGATATTCCTGGTCAGGTGGGGGGAAATCCTGTCTTTATCTATCACGATTTCTTCAATCCAAACCAAGCGGAGGTAACGGACCTCAAAACCCGCTACAAAGAGGGGCGAGTCGGTGATGTAGAAGTCAAGCAGAAGTTGGCGAATGCCATGAATAATTTCCTGGCTCCTATGCGGGAGCGGCGTACCCATTACGAAAATCAAACGGGCTTTGTAGACGAGCTGATTTATGAAGGGACGCTGCGGGCCAGAGAAGAAGCCAAGCAGACCATCATCAAGGCGAAGAAGGCAATGGGATTAACCGGTGCCTGGAACCGAATTAGTCGGGCTGCCGAAAAACGACAGAAGAAGAATCGAGATGCAAAGGCGGCCTAGCCATGAGCATTACCTTGGAACAAGTGGTGCCTTGGGGTCGCTCGATGGACGAGTATTGCCATATGTTTGCACTTACCCACGATGATTTGAAGAGCAAGATTTTGGGATGCGGCGATGGTCCCGCTAGTTTCAATCGAGAGATGACAGAGCGGGGCTACCACGTGACCTCTATCGATCCCATTTATCGCTTCTCGGCAAAGGAGATTGAGCAACGGGTGCGGGAATCGTACAGATTGGTGGTCGATCCACTCTACAACAATCTGCAGAACTATGTGTGGACGCGCTTCAAAGATCCAGAAGAGCTAGGCGCTCATCGTCTAGCAACGATGCAACACTTTATTGAGGATTACGAAGAAGGCCGCCAAGAAGGTCGCTACCAAGAACAATCTGTCCCTCATCTGGCTTTTGCTGATAACGCGTTCGACCTGGCTCTGTCGTCTCACTTTCTCTTCCTTTACACAGAGCAGCTGAGTTACGAGTTTCACAAAGGGGCCATTATAGAGCTGTGTCGAGTTGCTGAAGAGGTGCGGATATTTCCATTGATGGACTTAGCGTGCCAACGCTCCAGTTATGTAGCACGGCTAGAAGTTGATTTAGCTGAGATGGATTATCAGGTCGATATTCAGAAGGTACCCTACGAATTTCAGCGCGACGGGGGTGAGATGATGTGCATTGTAAAGAGAAAAGGAGATACTTATGATCGCTGTAATAGACAACTATGACAGTTTCACCTACAATTTAGTACAGTTCATCGGTGAATTGAAGATGCCTGACGGCTCCAAACCTGATATTCAAGTCTGGCGTAATGACGAGATTGATGTGGAAGAGTTGGCCGATCTCAAGCCAACTCACGTGATTATCAGTCCAGGGCCAGGCACCCCCAAAGAAGATGGTGGTGTCAGCAATGATGTCATTCGGGTACTAGGTGAACACACGCCTATTTTTGGCGTCTGCTTAGGGCAGCAGTGCATTGGCCACGTCTTTGGCGGCAACATAATTCGGGCAGAACGGCTGATGCATGGCAAGGTGAGTCCGGTAGAGCATGAAGGCGACGGGGTTTTTAAGGGATTGCCTACGCCGTTTACTGCCACCCGTTATCATAGCTTGATCGTTGAAGAACCCCTGCCGGACGATTTGGAAGCAACAGCTTATACACCCGAAGGCGAACTAATGGGTGTACGCCACAAAGAGCGCCCCATCTTTGGTGTTCAATTCCATCCCGAGAGCATCCTAACCGAATATGGCCACGAGATGCTGCAAAATTTCTTAAACTATACGTCATAGGTAAAGTGAAGCAAATTAAGGAAGAGAAAAAGATACTATGGAAAGCTGGTCATCGCTTTTGATTTTCATCACGGTCGCGGCAATCTTGCTCATTACGCCAGGCCCTGCGGTGCTATTTATTGTGACGCGTAGTATGGAACAAGGAAGGTTGGCAGGAATTGTATCAGCCTTGGGCATTGGATTTGGCAGCGTTATTCACGTCATTGCCGCGGCCATGGGTCTATCTGCACTCTTGCTTACATCTGTTTTGGCCTTTAATATCGTAAAAATCGCTGGTGCGCTCTATTTGGTCTATTTGGGCATTCGAACGCTTTTTGAAAAGTCAGAGGTTGACGCAGTGATTGAGGTAGATAGGCGAACACCTCGGGAACTTTTCGTAGAAGGATCTATTGTCCAAGTACTGAACCCCAAATCGGCTCTCTTTATCTTTGCCTTCTTGCCCCAGTTCATCAGTCCCAACTCTGGCTCAGTAGCAGTCCAGACCCTGATACTTGGCACCCTATTTATCCTAATGGCCATCCTCAGCGACAGTTGCTATGCGCTTCTTGCGGGTACGGCCAGACGGTGGCTCATGAATAATCGGGGCTTTATCAGCGCCCGACGTTACGTGGCCGGGACGGTCTATATTGGTTTAGGGTTTGTAACGGCTTTTGCTGGTTCTGGACAGTCAAAGTGAGTCGTATCGATGGATCAACAACTTAGCCAGGATATCCACACCTATCTTGCAACGGCTAGCAGCAGTGAATTTTGCCAGCAGGAGGTCGAGATTCTGGAAGGGTGGGAAGGTAGTGAGAATCTGCTCTGGCAGGTGCAAAGCAATGGCCAGGAGGCGGTTCTCAAACTCTTTTTGGATGCTGGACAAGCCCGCAGCAGACGTCAATATGATGGCCAGCAGAGCTTCGCCTCGTTGGGCATTGCCCCTAGGCCGCTCTGGTTTGATCGTTACCCACACGGATTAGCTCGCCAAGTTCTCGTCTATGAGTGGATGCCAGGGGAGCTGTTGAACCCAGCGGAGAGTAATGGTATGCTCTCTCTGGCCCAATCCATTGCCCAAATTCACTCTGGAGATCCCAATGATGTGCGTCGTTTTTCGCCCAACCCAGTCAATCTTGACTACTTTTGGCGAGTTCAGCAAGGTAGCTTTGGGCCAATCCATAGCTGGCTTAACGACCACAATGGCCACAATCTATCGATCCATTTCAGCACGCTTGCAGAACGCGCTGAGACCCTGGTAGAAGCGGCGTTACCACTGTGGTCTGGGTCATCACCTGCACCGGTGCATGGGGATCTTAAACTAGAGAATTGCCTTAGCCACTTTGGCAGTACGGCTCTGCTTGATTGGGAGCTATTTGGCATTGGCGATCCAGCTTTAGATGTAGCTAGGTTTCTCCACTTTAGCCAGCAAGAGATAGCAGAAGAGATGGCCGAAAGTTGGCTAGATCACTATTTGAGTATGGCAGACCAGCCAGGGTTGGCCCAACGGATTGGCGTCTTCCAACGGCTACTGATCTTCCAGTCACTCTGCTATATCCTAGACGGTTTACGCAGTGCCGAAGCCGATCTCTTTGCCGATGAGGAGACCGTAGCGTTTCTGCAAGCTACCCTATCCGCTACGTTAGCCGCGAGCAGTAATGCCTTGGGGGCAGGAAACGACGTTGATACAGGTATGGCTGTTGACCAACTAAAATTCGCAATAGTGTAAAAGTCACACACAACCGTCTAGAGAGCACGCCCCGTGCGGGTCTAGCCATCTGTGCGACTTTTGCAGAACTGCTAAAATTCAAGGCTCTTAGGAATGAGCATTAAATAAGTTGGGCATGTCATCTCGAAGGATTGAGAGATCTTATGCACAAGTTATTTAATTCCGATTCCTTAATGGATTCCAAGGAGCTGATTGAACGCCAAAGTTAAGGATTAATTATTGTTTATCCAAAATTAATTATTCAGCGCTTTTCTGACTGAGCCATTGCCAATAATTAATAATAAATAGCGAATAATTAATACTTAATGGGGCTGTTATTCCCAAATCCTTGGAATCCAATATGAGCCAAATTCAATTAAGGAAAGAGCTGCAAATATAGATACTCAGGATCGCCGAACAAATAAAACCCCAAAGTTGTCATGCCCGAAGGCAGTAATCGGACATCCAAGTTTCCGGTTTTATTTACTTCTCGTTCCTCAGGAATAGATTTTCCGCGCGTAATCGCAGCTTGTTAGCCGGTCAGTAGTCAGCTGAAATGCTAAAGTGCTGAATTGTTAAAATGCTGACTGGCTGACTGGCCATTGTATGCTCGTTCCTAAAAGTCTATGGGATGAAAACCATGTCACAACCAATTGTACAAAAATCAATCCAGCAGCTCTTTGCTGGGAATAATCTATCTGAAGCCGATGCCGACGCAGCCATGAGCGCCATCATGAATGGCGAAGCCACCGATGCCCAGATTGGGGCCTTTTTGGCAGCTCTTCGTATGAAGGGAGAGACTGTTGATGAAATTACTGGCTGTGCCCAAGCCATGAAGCGTAGTGCGGTTCAAGTCAAGCCAGAGACGGATGGTGCGCCGATTCTAGACGTTGTCGGCACAGGGGGCGATGGCAGCAACACATTCAACGTCAGCACGACAGCGGCCTTCGTCGTGGCGGGGGCAGGGTACAAGGTGGCCAAGCACGGCAACGTTGGCGTCAGCAGCAAGAGTGGGGCAGCCGATGTGCTTGAGTCCTTGGGAACAGTGATTCGGTTGACCGGTGAGCAGGCCGAGTCATGTATCGAGGAAGCAGGAATTAGCTTTCTCTTCGCACCAGCTTTTCACCCTGCGATGCGACATGCCATTGGTCCTCGCCGCGAATTGGCGGCTCGTACCATCTTCAACATTCTGGGGCCGCTGACCAATCCGGCTAGCGCTTCCCATATGTTGGTAGGCGTCTTCGATGGCGCGTTGGTGGAACCCATGGCCCGAGTGCTCGGCCAAATGGGTAAAGAAGCTGCCTACGTTGTCCACGGAGCCGATGGCCTGGATGAATTAAGCATCACGGGCGTAAATCAAGTCAGTCGGCTAAGGGATGGGCAGGTCACCAATCTCGAACTGGATCCCCGGGAACTTGGCTTTGACCTGGCTACATTGGATGATTTAAAGGGCGGCGAACCCGCCGAGAATGCTGATATTACCCGCGGCATCCTCAGTGGAGAGATCAAAGGCCCCAAACGGGATATTGTATTGCTGAATGCCGCAGTCGCGATTTCCACCGTGAGTGGAGACTTCCAATCTGGATTGACGGCTGCCGCTGAAAGCATTGACAGTGGTGCAGCAGGCCAACGGCTGGAAGTCTATGTAAAGATGACCCAGGACATCGTGGCTTAGGGATTTACATCATGCTGAGGGATATATCGATACAGAGCCCTTTGTACTATAAGGTCAAACAAATGAAACACTCGAAACTAGACATTGCCAAACATAAAGGCAAAGTTCTCGAAAAGATTATGGAATGGAAGCGGCAAGAGGTGCCGCAGCAGATGACAGAGGTTCCTTTAAGCGAGGTTAAGGCATTTGCCCAATTGGCGCCGGATCCCATGGATTTTGCCGCCTCGTTGACTAGCCAAGCAGGTGCCAGCATCATTGCAGAAGTAAAACGGGCCAGCCCTTCCAAGGGACTCATCGCCCAGGATTGGGATCCCGAGTTGATCGGTGAAACCTATGCCCGCAATGGTGTAGCAGCCATCTCTTGCCTAACGGATAAGCGCTTTTTTCAGGGTGAGCTAGCCTACCTAACCGGTATAAAGGAGAGGCTACGCGAAATCGATGTGCAGGTTCCAGTCTTGCGTAAAGATTTTCTCTACCACGAATACCAGGTCTACGAAGCACGCATGGCCGGAGCAGATGTGGTTCTGCTTATCGTTGGTGTACTCAGCGATAGTGAGTTAAGCACCCTTTATAAGCTGACTTACGACTTGGGCATGCAGGCCCTGGTTGAGGTGCACAATGAAGAGGAATTGTCCCGTGCGCTCAAGGTCGATGCGCATGTGATTGGTGTCAATAATCGGGATCTCAAGACCTTTGTGGTCGATATCGAAAATACAGCTCGTCTGCGCGCCCAGATCCCAGACGGAAAGGTCGTGGTTGGGGAAAGCGGCATTAAAACGCCTGACGATGTGGGCAAAATGGCCGACATGGGTTGTGATGCCATACTCATTGGCGAGACCTTCTGCAAACTCCCACACAGTGAGCGCGCTGACAAGGTATTGGAATTTGTGAAAGCAGGGCATCAAGTGCCTGTTGAAAGCTAAAATCAATGGATATCCAGATACCTCAGCACGAGAACCAATATATCGAATTTAAGTCAGAGGCAACCAAGGCCGCGGATTTGGCTGATGAAATCATTGCCTTTGCCAATGGTGAAGGCGGTGAAATTTGGTTAGGTTTTGAGGATGATGGTACCGTACACTCCCTCAACAAATCGAGAGAGGACTTGCAACCATCAAAGCCAATATACCTATCCCATCTACAGTTATTGGTGCCAAACGGATCAACGGCAAGAACTACCCTGACTCTGTCTGGCGTGAATTGCTGGCCAATGCTTGTATCCATCGCAACTATTCTATCAGCGGATCCACAATCCGGGTTTTCCTCTTCTCAGACAGGTTGGAAATGATTAGCCCGGGCAGGCTGCCCAACACCGTCACGATTGAAAAACTGCCCATAGGTGTTAGCTTTGCTCGCAATCCTGTGCTTGTTCGATTGATGGAAAATCTAGGGTATGTGGATAAATTAGGGCGGGGCCTACCCATGGTCTGGCAGGAAGCGAAGAAGCATGGGATGGAGGTTGAATTCGTAGAATCAGGTGAAGAGTTTAGTGTCATCCTTCCAAGACTGGAGCAACAATCTTTATGAATCAATCCGCACAATCAGAACATACAGAAAGCATCAACACAGTCATTTTTGATTTGGATGGCACCTTGGTTGAACACGGTCATGTATTGATGCCGCCCTTGCTTGAGTCGTGGGGATTCCCCCGCACATTGGATGAGATTAATGCATCGGTCGAAGCTCAACTGTCTTGGGTATATGGCGAAACCATCAACGCAGGTCAGTGGACCAAAGAGATTGTGACAGAGTGGCAGAGGCGAATCTTGGCGGGTTTAGCGATCCCAGATCCAGATGGCAAACGCAATGAGGAGGTATTGGCCTTCTTCCGCACAAACCCCGTTCCACCACTCTTTGAAGATGTATCAACACTCCTGAACCACCTAGCAGATGAAGGATACAGCCTTGGCATCATCACCCAGCGTGGCCGCAAAGGGGCAGAAAAGTTCTTAGGCGAACACAACATTCTCCATCACTTTGATACACTTGTTTGCGGCGATGATGGATACGGGCGCAAACCAACCCCGCAGCCGTTCAGCGCTGCACTAGACCAGTTAAAGTCACTTTCCAGCCAAGCGGTGTTTATCGGCGATCGCATTGATGATGACTGCCAGGGTGCATTGGGCGCAGGATTAGGCGCATTCTTGATTGATCGCGTTGGCCGGCATAGACAAGAGATTCAAGAATATGATGAGATAACCTATTTGACGAGCCTAATCCAGCTACCTGAACATATCTAAGGGTAATAACATTGACTATGATTAACACTCACATTAAAATTTGCGGAATTACCAACTTGGATGATGCGTTGGTTGCGGCTCACTCCGGTGCTGACTTACTTGGGTTTATCTTCTACTCTAAGTCTCCCCGTGCCGTCGAACCTGATGTCGCGGCAAAAATTATTGCTGGCATACAAGAAGAATTTTCATTAGGCAGTGATCCACAGCCAGGGGGGCCTCACACGGTTGGCGTCTTTGTCGATGAATCCTTAGAGTACATTCAGCGCATTCAAAGCAAAGCTCGTTTTGACTACGCGCAGCTGCACGGCGATGAGCAGCCGGAGATGCTCCAACAGATGAACGGACAAGCATATAAAGTGCTTCGACCTTCTAGCCAGGATGAAGCAACCTCACAGGCCGCCAGCTATGCCCGCTTGGGCATCAAAGATGGCCCTGGTTGGCTTATTGACGCCTATGACCCCAATGCTTATGGTGGAACAGGCCACAAAACAGATTGGCGGACCGCGGCTCGACTGGCGCATCAATACCCAGGCCTCTTGCTAGCAGGCGGATTGACACCAGAAAACGTTGTTCAGGCGATAGAGACGGTTCAGCCGTGGGGTGTAGATGTAGCCAGCGGTGTTGAAGCCGTGCCGGGCAAAAAGGACCATGAAAAAGTACGAAAGTTTATTCAGCGAGTAAAGGAACTCTAATGGAAATACTCGGTGGACCGCTCTACGCCGTAGCTGGGGCAGGTGAATCCCACGGGCCAGCCGTCACAACGATAATCTTTGGATGTCCTCCAGGCCAGCACATTCGCCGCAGTCAGATACAGCATTTCCTAGACAGGCGACGCCCTGGTGGGAACCGCCACGGGACACCCCGCAATGAGAAAGATAAAGTCGTCTTTCTATCAGGTCTATACCAAGCGGACCACGAAGAACTACTCGCGGGCTCGTCTATTTCGGTTGAGGTCGACGGGACGTCTTTTCAGACAGAAGGATATGAGGAAGGCTTTACAACGGGTGAGCCGATTGCGGCTATGGTTCTTTCCACATCCAAAAAGTCAGGAGACTATACTCAATTTACAGGGCCAACTGGCGAAGTACGCCCCGGCCATACCGACTTGGTCAAGTTCCACCAGTCCAAAAGCTTTGTAGACATCCGCGGTGGCGGGCGCTCTAGCTATCGCTCCACCATTAGCGACGTCATTGGTGGAGCAGTGGCTCGGCTCTTTTTGCAGGAGCACTTTGGGACTGTCTTTCTCTCATCGATCGCCCAGGTTGGTCAGCTAAAGGCCAAAAAGAGTCTTGCCAATCACTTTAATCAGCTCATACAAGAGAATAAGGGGCTGGCCATTGAGCGGCAGCAGATTATTGATACTGAGGAGATGTTGACCAATGCCGAGATACACTCCCTCGATCCCGATTTCGCGGAAGAAGCTGGTGACCTGATCAAAAAGACGCGTATCGATGGCGATTCATTGGGGGCGGCCGTAGAAGTCATGGCAGTGAATGTGCCGCCACTTATTGGCGATCCGCTCTATCAAAGTTTAAAGGTTCGTTTGATGGGTGCATTAGGCGGGCTCAATGCGGTTCAATCTTGCGAAGTGGGTGCTGGCAGCCAAGTTATCGAGCGACTAGGTAGCCAGAATAATGACCCTATCCGCATGGGCGGTTATGTTGGGAACAATCATGGGGGTCTATTGGGTGGCATCACCACAGGGCTGCCGCTGGTCTTTCAGGTTGGATTAAAACCGACCTCAACCATCAATAAACCACAAAAATCTGTACGTAAGAATCTGGCAGAGATCGACTTTGAGCTGCAAAAGGGTCGTCATGATCCATGCGTAGGCGTACGCGCTGGTGTGACGCTTGAGTCACGCATGGCGATTGAGGTCATGAACGCGGTACTTATGCAACAGTCGCGCAACGTACAGCCCGAGATCTTTTCGCTTTTTTAGGAACGAGAATTTAATAATTTGGTCATTCGACGGGGCCACCCCCGAATGAAACGTGCAAGTTATTTACGGCTCATTCCTTAGACATGGAGATTAGGGAACAGCTCTATCACTGAACCCACGATTATACTGCGGTTGTTTTCAAAACCGGAGTTTTCCGTAGCTTCTACTCGGGAGTTCAAACTCCGGTATTGAAACGGAGCTGAGAATAGTAGATCCTGAATAGAAATGACATCGGCAGATCCGACCCTGAATTAGGGAGCCAATCCCCATCTTTACGAGGACAAGCTGATTGCGAACGACAAACAATGTGTTTAGAGAGAGTGCCTGATTTGCAAAGAGACCACAATTTCCGTACTATTAGTACTTGAATGATTCAAAAGAATTATCCTGCTGCCTGTTTGCAAATCGAAGCTCTACAGCACAACATGGGGGAAAACGATGATCTGCAAGCCGGACTAAGAATCAGCCAATTTTTGTGTAATTACCTGACATGGTAAAAGGAAGTTGAAGTGCCATGATTCCCTCGCTATTTTTTAAGAGATTTTTTCTGCCATTATTAGTCCCTATATTCGTCCCCATTGCCCTTATCATTCTCAGCATCATTACCCTTCACAATTCGCAAATCCCATTAATTGCAAATGCGGCCCTAAACGCAGCTCAGCCGTTGGACAGATGTCCTGAGGATGTGCAAAGCCGTATTGGCATCAATGTACATCGGGGCCGTGGCCTGACGTGGTTTCCAAAGGAAATTCATGATTATGCCGTTGGTGATCTTCAACTCGGTTGGTATCTTGACTACAACTATCAAAAGCACATTAGTAGCACGGCGGAGTTGACCCACGTCCCGATGGTTAGGCCTAAGTGGTGGCACAAAATAGACGATTTTGACGATGTGCTGGGTCAACTAGCTGAAGAGAATCCAGATCAACTCTGGATCATTGGCAACGAGCCTGAGGATCTTGACCAAGACGGAGAATATTATGCAAATGCTAGAGAATATGCATTAGATTACCATCGAATTTACTCGTTTATTAAAGAGCGCGATCCAAACGCACAATTTGCATTAGCTGCCATCATCCAGCCGACGCCACTGCGGTTACGCTACTTGGACATGGTATTAGAGGTATATGAATTGGAGTTCGGTGAAAAGCTACCGCTAGATGTGATGACGGTTCATAACTACGTCATGAGTGAACGGGTGGTACCTGGCGATGGAATCATCTTATGGGGTAGTGGAGTTCCGCTTGGCATGGATGGAGATACAGCGGACGCGCGCTATATACACCCAAAAGAACATTGGAATCTTGAAATATTCAAAGAGCAAATTGTCCAAATGCGAAGGTGGATGCAGGAAAGAGGATACCGAGATAAACCGCTGATTGTCTCTGAGTTTGGTATTCTATTGCCAGATGAGTGGGATCATGACGGGGTTAGCACGACAACCTTTATGACAGAATCGATCGATTTTTTGCTAAGTGCCAAAGACGATTCTATTGGTTACCCAGAAGATGAAAATCGACTCGTTCAATCCTTTGCTTGGTTTAGCCTTAATTTCCCCAACTATGATCCGGCTACAGAGTCAGGTCTAAATGGTGCGCTCTTCGAATATATCGGTGGAGAGCGGACGATACTAGGGGATATGTTTGTGGAGTATGTAGACCAGCTTCTTGCTGAGTGTAATTCTCCAGTGCCACAGCCGACTTTTACCCAGTTGCCGACGGAACAAGAGACACCGACAGCGAATCCTTGGTCCACCATAACGCCAACCCATGCAGCTTCTCTTACCGCCACAGTAACCTATACGATAACACCACTAGAGACGGCTACAGAGTTCCCAAATAGACCAACTCTTACACCAACGTTCACACAAACCCTTACATCGACACCCACCATGACGCCAACTGTTCCTCTATTCCATACCCTAACGCCAGCAAACAGTCCCACCGCAACCTTAACCCCTTTCCTTCGGGACAATGAAGCCGGATCCACGGATACAACGCCTACTGCAATCCCTACATCAACACCAACTTCAACGCCCACGATGGAGCCCGAACAACAAGAACATACTCTTTATCTGCCGAAGTTGTAGGCTATTTCATTAGGCATTACGCACCCTGAGCTTATCAAAGGGTGAGACCTGGCGACCGTCGACAAGCTCAGCCCCCCTCAATCGCGTAAGTCCTATTCATATAGTCAGTTGTCAAACATGCAATAGGCTACGCCGCCGAGATTGAAATTCGAATAAAAAGATTCATGGGTTGCACGGGTTTTATTTCGTATTCATCTGTGTAATCCTCAAGTCCCTGTTATTTTCCGTGCAGTCCACAAGCGCCTGCCACCGGTCCCACCTGTCCCACCTGTCCCACCTGTCCCACCTGTCCCACCTGCACAACAAACTATAGCTAATCTCTGTATAGCATGAAATGAGCTTTTCTGCTATCCTTTATCTGTTACAATCCAACCATCCCCTCCCACACAAGGAAACTATTCGATGAAACAGAATATTATATTCCAACTATCCATACTGTTAGCGTTATTCTTGGCAGTTGGCTGTGCCACAGCACCTGCCCCTGCGGAATCTGAGGTTGCGCCTGAGGCGACTGAAGCACCAGCGGAAGAGGGTGCCGATGAATCCATGGATGGCGAGATGGAGCCAATTCGCATTGCCATCGTCATGCCTAGCGCTACCACTGATTTGGCTTGGAGTCAATCAATCTTCGATGCGCTCTTGCAAATCCAGGAAGAAGCAGGTGGCGAGGACGTTGTCGAGATTGCCTTCAGTGAAGGCATGTTTGTGGTTACGGATGCAGCCGCGGCCTTACGTGATTATGCAGCAGATGGTTACAATCTTGTCATTGCCCACGGCACTCAGTATGGCAGCTCTCTCTTTGAAATCGCCCCCGATTTCCCGGAGACCAGTTTTGCTTATGGTACAGCCACCGATGTAGGCAGTGAATCTGGATTGACCAATGTATTTGCCTATGAAGCGCGCGCGGAAGAGGGCGGATATGTCAATGGTGTATTGGCTGCATCGATCTCTGAATCAGGCATTATAGGTGTCGTAGGACCGGTAGAGGCTGGTGATGCCAAGCTCTACATTGATGGTTTTGTGGCTGGCGTCGAGGCAACAAATTCGGATGCCGTTGTCAACATCTCCTACACCGGATCATTTGGTGATACAGCTTTAGCGGCAGAGGCGGCCAACGTACATATTGATGCCGGTGCGGATGTATTGACCGGTTCTGCTCAACAGGTCGTTGGCGCCATTGGTGTGGCCAAAGAAGCTGGGGTTCCTTGGCTCGGTACCCAATCCGACCAAAGTTCTTTAGCCCCAGAGATTGTGGTCTCTAGCCAGCTCTATGATTGGGTGCCGGCCCTTCAAGATATGATCACTAGACACCAGAGTGGTGAGATGGGCGGTGTTGCCTACAAGTTGACGATTGCAGATGGCGGCCTAGTGATGAGCTACGCCGATGGCCTTGATGAAGCAGCCGTTGCTGCAGCCGAAGAAGCTAATGCAGCAATTGCAGCAGGTGAACTTGCAGTTGAAGTAGAATAGAGTTGAAGCAGAATAGAGTTGAAGCAGAATAGAGTTGAAGCAGAATAAAGATGTGACCAACCCAAAACTCCTCCCTTCCGGCCTACCGAGAATCGAATCGCTAAAGATGCAGGGGATTGTTAAACGATTCCCTGGGGTCTTGGCCAATGATCGGGTGGATTTTGACGTTCATGCAGGGGAAATTCACGCGCTGCTCGGTGAAAATGGCGCCGGAAAGAGTACCCTCATGAAAATCCTCTATGGTCTCTATCAGCCAGACGAGGGTCAGATTCTACTGAATGAGCGCCCCATTCAGATTCATTCCCCAACGGACTCGATTGGGTACGGCATCGGGATGATCCACCAACACTTCATGCTGGTCAACAACCTCACCGTAGCCGAGAATGTCGCGTTGGGGCTAAAGGAATCCAGTGGGTTACGACTGGATTTGGAGGCCGTATCTTCGCGCATTGATGAATTGTCTAGCCGGTACGGTTTGACCATTGAGCCCCAATCCGTCATTTCGGATTTAGCCGTTGGCGAACGTCAACGGGTTGAGATCGTTAAGGCGCTATACCGGGGTGCAGCGCTGCTTGTGCTGGATGAGCCAACGGCGGTCTTAACGCCCCAGGAAGTAGACGAGCTATTCTCTATTTTTCGCCAGATGGTCCAAGATGGCCATGCACTGATCTTCATCTCTCATAAACTCAATGAGATCTTCGCCCTGACCGATCGAGTCACGGTGTTAAGAGACGGGAGGGTAGTGGGGACGACTGCCACAGCAGATGTGACCAAGAATGATTTGGCTCAGATGATGGTGGGCAGAGAGGTTCTCTTTGGGGAGAAGCAGGGGGTAAATCAGGAAGTAAATCAGGAGATTAGCCAAAACGAAGCTTCGACCAATATTCGTCTCCAGTTGGATAACATCGGCATGATTTCTGCTCAGGGGAAACCCCTCCTTAGGGACATCTCGCTTTCCATAAAGAGTGGCGAAATTTTGGGCGTGGCAGGCGTTTCGGGCAACGGGCAAAAGTGGTTGGCCGAGATCATTGCCGGGTTGCAAAGCCCAGAAAGCGGGCAAATTGTGATCGATAACCAAGTCGCTACAGCTCTGTCCCCATCTCAACGGACGGAGCGAGGGCTCTCATACATTCCTGAAGAGCGCATGCATGATGGCGTAGTCAAAGACTTCACGGTTGCCGAAAACCTTATCTTGCAGGATCACGCCCGCCCGCCCTTCAGCAAAAGGATGTTGCTCATCTTCCAGGCCATTGCCCGACATGCAAAGCGAATGATTCAAAGCTTTGACATCAAAACGCCCAGCCAAGAGACGGTGGTCAAAAATCTGTCTGGAGGCAATATTCAAAAGGTTGTTATGGCCCGTGAACTGGCCCGTAAGCCCCGGGTTCTCATCGCTGCCCAGCCGACTCGGGGTGTCGATATTGGGGCGATTGAATATATTCACGGCCAGCTCCTCCAGCAGAGATCTGAGGGGCTAGCAACCCTACTTATTTCGGAAGACTTAGACGAAATTCGTATCCTATCCGATCGCATTGCCGTGATGTTTGATGGCGAGATCATGGGCATTGTAGAGAATCGCCAAACCTCTGAAGAGGAGTTGGGGCTGATGATGGCGGGAGAGAAAAAAATTTAAGAATCTTAAATTGTTGAATTTTTAATGGCTCGTTCAATGGAATGAATTGGTAGGATGAGGCAGTTCCGAATAGCCAAGTCATCCTCATTAGCAATTCAACAATTCAACCGTTCAACGATTAGTCAGCGACCACCGGCAGAGCCGGTGGCTTGAATTCATGGACCGCTCGAAGCGGTTATTTAGAGCCCCCAATGGGGGCAACTTCTATCAGTCTTGGTCGAAGAGACTCAGTTGGTCGTAGCGTCGGTCTTCTTCTTCCT
>JBCCHB010000143.1:0-42799 GCA_039028975.1 Chloroflexota bacterium | reverse complement strand
TACTTTGGCTTGGTTGAACCGCTATCGCTGCCTTAGCAAAGACTATGAACGCTGCACCAAGAGCAGCGAGGCTGTCATTTACGCTGCTTCTATTTCTACTATGCTCAACAGGTTGACATAAGATATTCAAATGCCCTCTTATCAAAAAGCGGTACAGAAGTAATTTGAGTGCGATAAGGATGACTATTTGGCTGCTGTGCCAAAGTCTCTGCCCCTCATGTCTGGCTCAGGAAGGGCAAAGACTTCAGCCGCCAAGATGTGATCGCTGGAGGACACATGCGATCATACGCTATCAGGTTGAGGGCCAACCGCCAGATGAACAGTGGCCTTTGCTTGGGCGAAAAGCAATGTCGCAATGATAGATCCACGGTGGCCACCGTTCAATGGTGCGTTTGGATTTATTCTTTCCTGCCCTTTCACGGCCGTTTTTACTCTCTCGGTCGCTTTTTTCTTCCGAACGCCACAATCAAGGAGGAGTGAATGAAACCAAATAAAGATATGTTTCTTCCCTACGCTGTTGGAATAAACTGCATGTTGGCAGTGGATGACGTAAACGGATCATCGAATCGATGGAGATTTGGGAAAATTTCCTCCATCTCGCTGGGACCGACACCGAACCAACGGGCTAGAATGGCCGAATACTGATCCACAGAGACCGAGGGGATGAAGCGGCCTCGGGATTTGTCTGCGTCCAATGAACCTGCTCCATTTCCTACCTTGAGTGAAGGGAAGTGGCCATACAACTCACCACCAACTACTGGACCACCCATCACCATCGCGTGGCCACCCCATGCATGGTCGGTGCCATCCTGGGCTGAGGTGCCGTTGGGAGTAAAGGTACGGTTGAAGTCGGATGCCGTAAAGGTGAGCACTTTGTCCCAGTCACCCATGGCTTTCAGTGTGTTGCGAAAGGCCATCATACCATTCGATAACTCGTTCATCAAGGCCGCATGGGCGCTCAAGTGTTCTCTATGGATATCATATCCGTCCACGCTCACGAAGAATATCTGACGGCTGTTGCCCAAAGCTGAGCGACCGGCTATTAGTTGGGCTACCATCTTGAGCTTTCGACCTAACTGACTATTCGCCGATTGAAAGTGCTGGTTAAAGTTGATGCCTGTAGCCTGGGCAGCCGACGTTGCCGCGCCGATGGTCTCTTCAGCCGTTCGGGCATTGCTAGCCACGTTTACGTAGGTATCCTCCAACAGGTTGCTGCGTGTCAAACGAAGCAGCGTTTCTAATGTCCGCAATCGGGTACCCTGTCTGTTATTTTTGTAATTCGGCTCGGTAAAGGATGCTCCAGTATGGTATGCATCCCGATAGGGAGCATTCTTAGGACCGTAGCCAATTAATGCTTCTGCCCCATTTGTGCCTATCGTATAAGGTAAGGTTTCGGCCAAAGTACCGCGCTGCCAGGTATTGATTCCCGCTAATGAAATCGACATGGAGACTTTGGACTGTTCAGCGTTGTATGCCTCATGCAGCATATCCGCTATGCGTCCACCCCAGCCACTTTGGGCATTAGAGTCAGCTAAGGAAGTCTGCCACTGCATCTGCTGATCAGAATGGGAGTAAAGATCACTGGGCAAGTCAACCAGCTTGTTTAGAAAGGCTTGGCGGTTGGGAATCGGCTCGGCAAGTGAACCTACGTTGCAAACAAAGGCTAAGTCACCTGAGTTGAATAGCTCGGCAATTTGGCCTGCGTTAGGGTGAACGGATAGCGGAGAGTTAACGCCCGGGTAATATTGCCCAAAAATGCCTGTCGTAGACGGTACCGTCAGCGTCTGCGACAGATCATTAATGGCCAGCATCCCGCGTCCGTTTACATAGTGAGCGCGGACAGGGTTGTTGGCTGGGGTACCACCAGGAATCAGTAGGTTGTTAGAATCGTTACCACCAGCTAGAAAGAGACAGACTAATGCCTTATAGTCACTGGTTGGGCTGCTCTGGGCAAGGGCAGCATTCGTAAGATGTAAGTAGGACAATGTATTCACCATTGCCGTCGCGCCCAAAGCTGCACAGGCCGACTGACGAATAAAGGCACGTCGATTGAGGGTATGCATATCTTGTGTCATAAGGTTATCTCTCCATTAAACATTCTGGTGCAGTACTGACCAGAAAGAGCGCTTCTTTAATTCGTTC
Organism: Chloroflexota bacterium; assembly: GCA_039028975.1. GTDB lineage: Bacteria > Chloroflexota > Anaerolineae > Caldilineales > Caldilineaceae > JAHBNG01. The sequence goes on along the minus strand of JBCCHB010000143.1, from coordinate 40,657 downwards.
TTCTCGAGCCTCACGCGCGTTTGCGACTGTCGTGTTGTCCAAGGCCCGAAGCCCGTCGTAGACGCCTTTTGCGATGATGATCCGTGGGTCAGCTTCTTCTGAAAGAGCAGTCTCGCTCTGTAAACGGCCACTACATAGATAGAGGTCCAACGTATTGACCAGAGCCAAACTTGCGTCCGATGCGGCCGTAGCTTTGGTAAAGGCGGCATCTGCCCTTGTAATCGAGCCATCCCCGTTGCTATCCATAATATCCATGTATGCATTGTTAAGGAATGGGGGGATATCGTACTCTGTTTTGACGAAGCCGTCGGCGCGTCGGATACGTCCTATCTCTAGGTTTTGTAGGATCAACAGCCGGTAGAAGAAGTTGTAGTAACGCACAACTTGATTCTCAGTGATTAGCTGTAGCTCCGGTGCAACGAGTCCAGCACCTGAAATCGCACCAGGTGGCGCATAATCGGGTAAAAACCAGTTAAATACTGTTGGTGCATTTAGTGGCCCTTGAAAGAAGGACAACGTACTTTCATCGTTACCCATTCGGCCCCAGTCGATGGCTAATAGGTTAACGTCTGCTTCATATCTACGTAGCTCAGCGTTAGAAAGACCGTTGTTGGTGAGCGATGAGAATGGATATCGAGCTGCCTGTTCGGATTTTGCGTTCAAAAGCCGAAGCATCGCGACAAAGTGGACCAGTGGCTCTTTCTTCTTTCCGTGACCGACGCGATTGTGGTCAGCTAGATTTCGTGCCTCAGGATCGAGCAGGATAGCTTTAACAACTGCGCCCAGATTTCCATCTGTTTCAGAAAACACAGTAGCCACACGGTAGATATAACCTCTAGAAGGATTAGAGACCACCAGTCGCTGAATCAACCGTCTGACAATAAAGGGGGCTGTGTTCGGATGTTCCACGAGAATGTCCAGTGCTCTTTCAAAATCTTCTTCACCGGAAAGCCCAGCAGGAATGTCGATACCTAATACTCGTTTCGCACCATTGTCATGATAACGTCTGTACCCTGCAGAATTTGGCCGTTGCCCGTTGTCTTCAAACATCTTCATCGGATGGGTAAAGCCTGGTTGATAGGTGGCCTTATTACGGTCATGACCAAAAAAGTGGAAAGAGGTATTCTCTACGATGGCTTTTGTTCTGCCGTCGTTAGGATTGCGTTTGCTCAATCCCCAACCTGTAAAGACCCGCGATAACTCAGTGATGTCAGTTTGGTCGTAGGTTCGTTGGGCGTCCAGATCCTGGTTCAGCTTTAAGGTTCCATCTGGGTGCAGCTGCAACAGGCCGATGGAAAATAGTTGCATAATTTCGCGTGCGTAATTCTCATCAGGCGAAACAATAACCTCACCTGCCCGGTTCTTGCGTTCGGCTTGATTTTTCAGATGTGAGAGATAGGTACCCATGGATGGATGGAGCGATACATCACGAAGAATATTTTCGTATGAGCCAAATGCATGTTGGCGTAACACATCATAGTAGCTCGCAGGCCCCTGGGGTGCGTTACGCACCTTACCATCCTTAAGCGATATAACGAAAATTTCGCTCAAGGCAAAGCCAACTCGCTCACGTAATTGGGCCTTGCTATACGTTGATGCCGCGAACCAACCTTCTGTGACGCCAAAGCTGCGATTCCCAAGGTTGGCTGAGACTCCCTGGCGGTAAAGTGGGTTGAATGCTTGGTAGAACTCAAGCAGAGATGGTGAGTCAATGGTCTGCTGTTCATCAATCCATTCGGAATAAGCGGCGATGCGGTCGCCATTTTTGGCTGCCACACGGGCTTTCAAATCGGAAAAGCTTTCAGGTGTTGGTCCAAAGGTGGCCTGGGTCAAGAATCGGGCAATGTCTCGATCGAGATCGAAACCCGTTAGCTCCTCGATTGGGGAAGGGGCAGGAACCGGCTGCATGGCAACAGCGCCCTCAGCTGGAAGTAGGTTGCCACGAATTTCGCCAGATGGATAGTTGGTGCTGTGGACGTTGACATACAACTTACCTGCTAAAAGCTGATCAAGCATGGCCTGGTTGGTTCGTAGATGATGGGCCGCGATCACCGGCCATTGTTCATCTACAACCTGTCCAAGCGGGATGCTAAATGCGATTGGCCCCGAGGTGCTACTGTTGTCGATGTGGATATGAGAAGCTGTCTCCTCGCTGGTCAAGCCGCTAAAGAAGAGACTTAAGTTCCCGTAGCTATTATCGTCGGCAAGGCGAACCGTCGCTATGCCCGATGCAGTGGTCTCTGCACCATTTTCAGGGCCAAACTTAGCCACAAAGAGGCGGCTTTCTTCCGTAAGCATGCGCACATCGTCGCGAACCACAAACCGCGCTCGCTGAATCGCTTCATCCACGACATAACCCTCACCGGATTCAATAGCTAGAAACGCCACCTCCGGCACCTCAACAAGTTCATCTGGGACCGCCTCGACGGTGATCGAAATGGCCTTCTGGCCTAATGAAAAATTAAGGGTACTGTCGATCACGTTTTCGTCCTCATCGCGAATGATGAAGTCACCTTGGGATGCGGACGCAACCGCTAGATCCTCACTAGGCATAACGTTAATATTCACGATCATCTCCTTAGTGGTATCGGAGCGATCTACCCTGAACATGACGCGGCGACCATTGGACTCAAAGGCTGAACCATTGGCAGAGATTTTGGTAATACCTATCGTTGCTATTGGTGGGGGCGCAACCGCTGTAACGGTCCATGTGAAAGTTGCAGAGCCTGATCCACCATTACCATCATCAGCCACAACTTTCACATTGTAACTGCCGATGTTTGTTACATTACCGGCGATGGTTTGGGTCGATGCATCAAATAGAAGACCTGGCGGCAGATTTTCGACCGATAGCTGGATTGGGTCGTTATCTGGATCGGTTGCAGAAATGAGCAGGCTGACTGCCTCACCGACTTGAGTTGATTGGTCACCAGGATTGTCGATAGTAGGCATTGCGTTGTTGGGAGGCAGGATAACCCACGTAAAAGTGGAGGAATCGTTGCCGCTGATACCATCTTCCACTGTAATGGTCGGTGTAAAGCTGCCTGTGACTCCTGGTGTTCCGGCGATTATCCCTGTTGACGAATCAATCATTAATCCATCAGGTAACCCAGAGGCGGAAAAACGTAAGGTATCTCCATCTGGGTCCGATGCATGTATGGTTAAGGTTAGTGGTAGATTCACGCGATCCTGCTGAGCGCTTGGTTCAAGTAATACTGGTGGCTGGTTGATATCCATGACCTGAGTTACACGCCAGTTAAAGGTGACTGAGTCCGTTCCCTCACTTCCATCATCCACCGAGACGCTTACAGTGTAGTTCCCAGCTTGGTTCACAATTCCAGTTATCGCACCACTATTTGGATCAATGGCAAGACCACTAGGTAGACCATTCGCAGTGAAGGAAATCGTATCTTCATCAGGATCGCTGGCGGTAATCATGATGTTGACTACTTCACCTTCGGCGGTTACTTGATCGCCTGGACTGATAACAGTTGGTGCGTTGTTATTCAACTGGCTTACCTGCCAGAGAATTGCCTCCGTGTCTGTGCCACCTTGTCCATCATCAGCGATGATATAGACAACATAGCTACCACCAACCGATATGGTTCCCGAAATTTGTCCTGTATTGGGGTGGATCTGCAACCCTACCGGCAGGTTAGCTGCTGCGTAGGTTACAATATCGTCATCTGCATCAAGTGCCGAAATCGTTAGGTTGACCGAATCTCCCACCCTGCTGGCTTGATCGCCCGGTGAGATAATAGCAGGAGCGTTATTATCTGGTGTGGTAATGCTCCAATCAAAGGTAATGGTAAATGAATTACCGTTGCTATCTGTAACGATTATAGTGACAGTCGATGTGCCAACTGCGATTGGCGCTCCCGAAATTTGTCCGGTTGCCCCATCGATAGTAAGGCCGTCGGGTAGGCCAGCCGCCGAATACGTAAGACGATCTTCTTCTGGATCTTGGGCAACCAACTGGTAGGTGACTGGACTATTGATCAAGTCGGTCTGTGAGTTAGGTCTCTGTATAAGTGGAGGCTGATTTTCGGCGTTATCAACGGTCCAATTAAAGTCAACTGTCGCAACAGCGCCGCTGGCTGTGCGCACCGTGACGAATGCTGTGTATGACCCAGGTACGGTAGCTGTGCCGAATATTGCACCTGTATAGGGGTCTAATATTAGGCCCTCGGGTAGACCCGTAGCGGAGAATATCATTGCTTCTTGCTGTGGGTTGTCAAGTCCAACAGCCAAATAGACAGCTTGACCTACTGAGGTATTTTGAGGCCCTGGGTTACTCAACGTAAGTGACTGAGTTTCAGAAGCACCAGTTGCCGAAATAAATGGCAAATATATAACTGGCGCTCCATTTTGCGCTAGCAGCGGTTGATGAGATAGCGCAAAGGCAATAACAGATAGTATTGGAAAGAGATACATCCATCTGCGTTGCCGCAAATGACTCTTCATATTAAATCTCCTTTAGCGCGTCGTCGCTTCATTAAGCGAAACTGCGTCTACACAATCTCAACTATACTCAGCTCCGTTTCAAAACCGGAGTTTTCCATAGGGTCTACCGGAGAGACCAAACTCCGGTTTTGAAAGCGACCGCAGTATAGGTACTATGTGCTGATTCTATGCCAGCTAGAATGTTCAACGCAAGCACGACACGCAATATCTAAAGCAAAAATTAAGGTTCCGAGCTTTATATACATATGGTTATAGTTATGATGTGGAACTTCTCTGACTGCGATGAGGGAACCAATATGCGAATTAGTTCGTGGAATGGCCAATCCATATTCTTTCAAGAAAGTAGATGTAAGTATACAACGGTAGGTGCAATTGTTACATTACTCGAACCAACCGAAAGCGCCACGGGAGTCTCAAAAATCTATACAGATTGCAAATGAAATGAGTACGCAGATATGTCGAATCTCATTAATTCTTGTACGCTCATAGTTCCCAAAGTCGTGCGCATATATGATGCAATAATTTCACTATATATTTCTAAACAGAAATGCAACCAAGAGATAAGCGTATAGTTGAGAGAGCGAAAAAGGTTATGGTGTAATGGCCACTGATTGCAGGGAACCATGTGGATAGCCTCAGTCTATATCAGTTTTTTCCGAGCGCGGAAACGTAGACATATTCGCATACTCTATGTCTGAAAAAGATCGTGGTAGATAGCTGATAAAGATAAGCAGGTCTGTCAGCCTAGCTTAGGCCATGAGTTGCGCAATATTGCTGCTCTTCGAATCTATAGGATGTTCGCAGTTGAGAAGATTAGTTAATGCAAATGGCTGAACCCTGCAGATAGGAGCGGTTCGCAGTAGAGGAGATAGGGCAGAACGCGTCGATTTTTTCTGTATAGATGGCCAGATAAAATTTGTCCTCTCTTTTCGGGATTTCCCACGCTGAAGTGCGTCAAAGCCGGGCCAAAATTTTCGACCTGTGTGGTTCAAAACCTAAAAATTCCAGTCGGAAGCGTGTTTATTGTCAGGGCAGGCGGTTCTGAACCACATTTTGCTTAACTTTGGGTGACCTTTCCCGTTTTTGGGGCTAAATCTACCCAAAAAGTGTACCATTGGACTGTCAAAACCTATCACGAGCAGGTATTATGTCAATTCTTTAACTGCACAGGTCGAAAATTTTTCTGGCGAAGTATAATAAGTTGAATTTGAGCACTTGCGAGGATTGGTGCAGCACGTTAACAAATTCGGTAGCTGCGATAGCGACTGAGTTGGCGCTGCCTCGATTATATTTCGTGGATGAACGAATAGGCTATGGCTTCCTATGTAATACGCTCCAGCTTGACGTAGTCGTAGACGGTATACTGGCCATCACTGTGCATATGGTGGCACCCGCTAATGGCCTTGAAGAAATGGGGATAAATTTGGGCGATTTCGGTCTCAGCGTAGGACGATGGACTCAGCTCTGTAATACTGGCCATGCTCATGCCCTTCCCATATAAATTGAACCCCTGTTTTTGCCGCACTCTGACCGGGTGGCTGCTAGTTACTTCGAGTATCCCGCCATTTCTAGCGATTTCATCATCAACGATCAACGGATTTAGCTGGTGGGCATGCCAATTGTCTGTTAATGGATCATCGCTGTAGTAAGCCATCAACATCACTCCGCACTTATCATCCTCCGCCAACGCCTTGTTGCACAACAACCACCATCGATTATCGTCCTTAAAGATCATAGTGTCTACGACTCTCACCTCGCTCATGATATCTTTCACATATAACCACTTTGAAGGAAACTCTAGACACTTATAGAGCCGTACTGAATTCGAGTCGAGCGATTCCGGAACCATATAGAGATCATCATCATATTCAAAGAGATATGGGAAAGATAAGTGAAAAGGCTCTTGAATAACCGGACCTAGTATTCGATATTTATTGTTTTCAAAAATTTCAACGGCCGTCACACAAGCCCTCTTGGAGGCATAATAATAATCCTCGACGTAACAAATTGTCCTTTCATCTTTCCTAATGACAAAGGGATCTGCCAAGAATCTTCCAGGCGGATTTTGGATGACAATGCCTTTGCGTAGAATGGCATAACGCCAGGCTGATTTGACAAATGCTACATTCCATCTCAAGCGTTTACGGAGAAGTAATTTATTCACGAATAGCGATAAAAATATGGATAACGTCTTTAGCAAATATGCAATTGATTGTAGCGACGTAGGAGTCATCAGCAGGGATGCACCATACGGAACTTGTACTTCTGGTTCAGGAAGACGCCCGGTTTGGGCATATTGCACTATTAGCCGCGCTAGATGCGGATTACTTGAGTTAAGAAGTTCGACAACGTTTTCCGCGTAGGTTGGTTTCGTGGCGACATTGCCCCGAAAGATCACCGAACCACCGTCAAGCTCTTCCGTCAAGATCTGAATAGTATAACCGGTATAGTCCTTGCGTAGGTAGACTTCCCAAAACCCGAGTGGCCCGCCACGATTCCAGCGATTGTCCCCATGATGGAAGGATATAATTCCTTCCTGTGCCGCGTTAAGTATCTTACCCTTTAATATCCTCTGTGCATTGCCTCGGATGATAATATCCAGGTTGAGTTCCCTGATTTTGTCAATATCCTCATCTGAATAGCGTACGACAATACCAGACGGTGAAAAAATTGGTTTTAGCGAAATCCTTTTGACACCTTCAAAATTGTCTAGATTAAAAAGCCCATTTTGCTCTCTCACCGATTTCGATAACCTGGACATTATTCTGTTTTCTGCGGCTATTATGCTCTTGAATAGGATTTTGTCTAAAATTTGATTCGGCCTTACAGTTCCGATACGTGCTTTGATCTTCTCCCATAACCCCTGTTGTGATGGAGTTTGGCAATTCACCAAATAGAAAATTTCAACTTGATTGCATTCATATAATTCATGAACTGTTTCATAAAGTTGCTTACTACAATTCGTGGACTGTAGAAGAATACCAACTCGCTTCATTCTCACGCCTATACTCAGCTCCGTTTGAAAACAGGTATTGGGTCACTCTGGTAGAACTCAGGAAAATACCTTTTTTCAAAGCGACCGCAGTCTAAAATTAAAGAGACAATGTCACATCAAGAAGCCTTCACGCTAAAGCTCGCCGAATACTTCTTATCGGCGATGTTACGGAATGATACATCTTCATCATGAATTTCAACCTCATGATGAAGGACAAATACTTGTAGAAGAGAATTTGGATATAGTGACGCATCGAAAAGTGGTGTCTAACGAAATTGACCATATCATCTATCTCATCCGCTGAATACCTGTGAAATTCATGTACGCCAATCGTCCGTAACATTCGATCATAAACCTGTGTAAGGCATTTCTTCTGCTCGCTAGTTCGAGCATTTTGCGCTAATTCTTGAATATTCTGAAGAAACATCTTGGCCTCCTTGGGAGCCCATTTCTTTGAGGACAAGGAATCACTAACCGTTTGACGATAGTGACTCAGATGCGAGTTCACGAATACGAGAGGTGCTTCCACACCAAGTCTTAACCACAGCTCAATATCTTCATATTTACTTATTCCCTTTGTAAACATACCAACTTTCTCAAACAAGCCTTTTGAGATACAAGCGCACGATGTCTGGCAGGGGCTAGCAAATTTTGCGAAATGGCACACGTAGTCAAGTAATTCTATACTCTGGCTTGAATCAGATAGATTAACAAATCGTTTGGTTGTGCCCTGTTCTGTGTGGAGTATTTGCCCGGTTGCAAAGAAACGTTGTTTGGGATAGTTGGCGATGGCTTTACTAAGCACCTTCAAATAATCGGGCGACCACCAATCATCAGCATCTAGAAAAGCAATCCACTCGTACTTTGCCAGCTCTATACCGATATTGCGAGCGCCACTAACACCTGCATGCTCTATCGTTTCAATTCTAACCCTGTCATCTTTGTATGATTGCACAATCGATACTGAATTGTCAGTGCTAGCATCGTTTACGACAATTAATTCTAGGTCTTTGAACGACTGGTTCAAAACAGACTCGATCGTATGACGAATGTGCTTCTCTTTATTGTGGAGAGGGGTGATGATAGAAAACATAGTTTATTTAGTCGTTAGGTGGCGAATCGCCCCTTCATGGAATAAGCTGTAAATAACTCGTGCATATAAATCAGAGGCAGCTCTAAAAGATGTCTCAGTTATTTAATTCTCGATTCTAAAATGTCCGATGCCGTATCGTATAATGAACGTAACCGCAATGGGATGATGTAACTTTTACTTAGCATTCCGAATGCAGACCACATTGGCCTCCACAGGCCACAGGAAATGTACGTAGAGACACCATATGACACCACAGTTGCCCATGCTGCGCCCAATCCGCCATAAAGGGGAATCAGGATCATATTCATTGATACATTAATGATAGTTCCTATGATAGTGGCTACCATGATAAAACCTGTTGTGTTTTCTGCAATAAACCATCGATTACGCACCACACCTGTGGCAACAAAGATGAGTGCCCAGGTATGTACGCGCAAGATAGGTGCTGCAGCCGCAAATTTGTCACCATATAGCAGATCGATGATATAGGGTGCGCCTAGCGTTATGACAACAGCAACCCCTATACCGTATAAAGCCATTGAGTCAAATAGAGCTTGGATTCGTTGATAGTAAGTTGCTTCGTCTAATTTCTTCGAGCGGATAATAGAGGGAAATAAGGAGCCAATGACCACAGTTGGAAGAAAGTACCATAGTTCGGAAATGCGAGATGCCGCAGAGTAGATGCCAACGTCATAACTGCTGGCCAAATCTCCTAGCATAATTTTATCGATCTTAAGATATATGATTGACGCAATTCCTGTAAATATAAGTGGCCAACTATTCGTTAACAAGTGACGGGCGCAGCTAAGGTGGAAGCGAAAATTGAATATTGAACCAAAATTCCGCTGATAAAGGAAGACCAAAAGAAAGGCGCCGACCAGGTTTTGCAATAGCCATGCCCAGATAATTACCGCCACAGGAGCATTCAGCAGAATCAGAACCACTTTGAAGGTGGCAGCAACAACCATACCGGCGCGAGTCGCCCAAACTGTATACTTTGAGGCAACCTGTGATTGATTCCACCATTTGAAGACATCAGTAGAACGCAAAATAATGGTAATGGTTAAGAGGGTAACAAACCATGGTATTATGCCTTCCGCGGGTCTTACAAACCAGATGATATATAAAATTAGGGTTCCAGTGATAAAACCCGTCATAAGGTAAACGACAAGAGATGTGCCCAAGATTTCATTTGAATCTTCTGGGCTTTCAACGACGGAACGGATGACTATTGTCGTCATGCCTAGTTCGGCCAATGGAATAAATAGCGCAACAAATGCCAATGCATAGTTAAGCTGTCCCAAGACATCAGGTCCCAAATAGCGGGCCATCCAGATGCCGATAAACAATGTAACAATCCATTCGAAGACCTTGTCGCTAGCGAGCCAAGATATATTGCTGGAAACCTTGCTTAAGGTATCAGTCTTTTTGAAATGGCTCAAACGCATATGCAACATAGGCTATGAAGTCACTGACGTGTATGGAGTTAGCGGAAGATTTTGATTAAACCGAGACGAGTGGATTTCAAGAGGGTATGTGCTTGTGTTTCCAAATAGAAGAAGTAGCGTATTAGAGGACGCAATTTGGTTCTGAAATTTGGATTAGCAGAAGAATAGAGATATGCTCCTATGTCCCTTAAAGCGAAATATATATCTTCAAGTAGCTGACGCCATCTTTGCCACATGCGACGCATCACATGACCTATGCACCGGATCTTGGTCGTCCCATCAAGATTCTGGCGAAGAATAGTCTTTACCAGCTCCCAGTTTAGTCTCCATTCCGGCACGGTTGTAAGGACTTCTTGATTGGTATCGAACCAGGTTAGTCGTTTGCGTCGAGGCGTATATTTCCCCCGCGTTGACGTCTGTTCATGTTCACGTCGCCAAAATAGGAATTCCTCTAGATCGATTACTTTTCCCTTTAATCCAAGTTCACCCAATAAAGCTAAATCTGACCCAATATATTTAGCGATTAACGGTGTAGATTTCAGCACATCAGACCGAATGACGCCGAATATTCTTGTCCAGCCTCCGCGCTCACAAACGAGTTCACCAAATCGTTCAGCCGTACTGATAGCTGGATCAAGTACATCACCAACCGAAACATATTCATGTGTCAAAATTTTTCCACATGCATCAATCTGACCTGTTAACGAATTACATAATACTATATCGCTATCAGCCTCTAGAACAGCAACACAACTCATCAAATAGCCACAGTGCATAATGTCGTCGTGAGCTGCCCATTTGAAATACTTTCCTCGGCTGAGTTCAAAAACCCGATTGTAGTTCCAAGCTGCACCGCCATTAACGTCGTTGCGAAAGTATCGAATTCGGCTATCTTGCGCGGCTGCTTCACGTACAATCTCTTCGGTTGAGTCTGTTGAAGCGTTGTCTGAAATAACGAGTTCAAAATCTGTGAAAGTTTGATTCAATATAGAACCTAAGGAGGCCCTTAGAAAATTCTCACCGTTATAGACGGGAAGACCAATGCTAACAAGAGGAGATCTATTGTCCATTGTAGGTATATTACACCTCGTATCCCAACTCTTCTAAAAGCGAACCACAACTTTGATATATTACTTCAAGTATATGAGGCTCAAGGCTAGATTGCCAATCTGACGTCCGGCCTGAACGTACAAATCCTTTGGTATTTGAAATTTTTTTCATAGGGGTGTTCAGAGAGCGAAGATCAATGCCAGCGCTTTCCAACGCTTTCATGCGTTCAAACTGACTCAGCTCAACTATGAGCTCAATCTCTGCCTTGTCTGCAGGTTTCGCAAGAAACTGGCACATAGTGCTGACGTGTTCAGAGGTATTGGATTGCAGATCTTCATATCGAATTAGGAGGAAATTATCTGGATCGTCTCCTTTGACCTTTATCCAACTCAACACGTTTTCCTTCCAGCTACCGTAACCGTCTACTTGGCCATTTAGAAAGTTTTTGACAAATTCAATCATCTCCATATTTTTGGAAATACGGCCTATCAAAGTCAAATGATGATAGTACGAAACAATAACACTACGAACATCTCTGACAATATAAAGGACCTTAGGATATCTTGGATCGAAATATTCGTGACTCTTTAAAAATCTAGGTTCTTGCAAAGCCAATAATTCGCTATCAGGACGAGTATAGATATCCGGAACTCGCTGATTGACATTCATAAAGTCCGTACTACCATCGGGATAGAGCATATTGGCGATCAAAAAACGGACCCATGTATTCCCAGACTTTGGATAGGACGTAATGAATGTATCGCTGGGTTTTACTGTTAATAGCCGACCGGAAGCCTTTCGGCCGGCTAGCTCTTTGGCAGCACGTTTTATTCTTGTTGGCAGCATTTGACTTGTCATCATAGTGTCAAGGGCTAAAGGTACTCCATGGTCCCGTCTCTTCGCTGTTGGATGGCTGGATCAGCCACGTGTAGCTATCTGGGTCTAATGTTAAGTTCGGTTGAACAGTGCAAAGAGTTGTCGTACAGACTGACGAGTCGTAGCTGGCGGAATGCTCGATCAAATCATCGGTTACGTTATAGACTATCAGCTCATAGTCCGTAGCACCATCAACCGGCTCCCAACGAAATTCCGGATTCGCGACAGAAATATTTTCATCAGCTGGGTAAACCAGGATAGCTGCCGCCAAACTAGAACCGTATCCCAATGATATGCCATCGACAAGAACCTCATTGGCTTCATCCCCAAGACCATTTGCCGAACCATCCCAGAAGAGTGACATGGTACATGACGTCGTTGAACCAAGAGAGCTTGGAATACATTGTAATGTGTCTGCTCGTTGTACGGTCTCCGTCAGCCCGGGTACACTGGTTGGCCCATTAGGAGATAAATAGACATGTGTTGATATCTCATCAATTGTAAGTCCAAAAACATCTTCTTCACCCGTTGTCATGCCGACATCCGAGCCATCAAAGTAAATATTCCAGCTACCCGATGTGTTCTCACCCAATGAAGTCGGTGTAAAAGCTAGCATGTCGCTGTCCGTTAATCCACTAAAACCGGGCAAGGATGGATGACCCTCTGTACTAATAATAATGCGTCCATCACTTAGTCGCTCTATACCGTTCACACTTTCTGCAGCTGTAGTTAAATCCACATCTGAACCATCAAAATAATATTCAAATGTCCCAGCAGTCATTTGCCCCGTAGAAGTTGGAATAAACTTAACGATGTCCTGCGGATCCACAGGGCTTAAACCAGTTGGGGTAAATATACCGGTGAAGCTCAACAAAATCGAATCGTCTGGTAAAATAGCGAATCCATTGATGTCGCCAGAGTTTAACCCGATGTCAGAACCGTCCAGAAATAATGACCATAGACTAGTATTTGTATTATACGCTAGAATATCATCATCATGATAGTTTATTCCTGGTACGCTACCGGATGTAGCGCTACTAACATAGATAACAGACGTATTTCTCTCCACAAGTGACTCCTTCACTGTAAAAGAGTGAGTCTGGTCAAGAGAGTTTCCAGCCGCATCTTGAGCAACAATTCGAACGTTCACTATTGACCCATCAGCGAAAGGCATTGGAGGCGAATAGTTTAGCGTATAATCGAACTTGCTCCCACTGATGGTCGGTGAGACAAGACCACCGTTCACGTACATTTGAATCGAGCTTTGAACAACACCGGTCTCAGAATCATAGACTTGAGCCTTAACAGACGTTGAGCTATCGACATTTGTATCGCCACTGTCTGGTACTCTGCGGAAGATCTCTGGTGCGGTGTTGTCGTTTGCCGGAAGGACCGCCGCGTTTCGCTTCAATACAATCATCGGCCCTGGTTTTTCGATAAACTCACCCCAACCAAAGTTATGGCTGTAGAGTAAGTGATTCGTACCCGCCGTTAGGTATGAGGGAGGGAAACTCTTTATTGATAAGTGCCAATGTTCGGATGTTGGAAAGGCATCAAAGTTCGGTTGACCATTTATTGAAAGAAGGGGATCTTTCCAGTATGCTGCCACAAGATATGCCTCATCAAAAGAAGCCACATCTTGTGGCAGGTCGATATATCGTTCTGCAGTTGCGGGTAAGGCACCACCATTATTTAGAGAAACATCCTCGAAATCTGGAATCATAAAAGAGACCATAGGAGCCGTACGCTCAAGCGTAAATCCACCAGTGACCCCACCGGCTGCATCCCTAGCGTTCCCACTGCCATCCACAACGCGGACCTTAAACTTAACGTCAGTTTGCGCTAATATATGAGCCATATCCCAAGTCACACTATAGTTTCCTGCCGTTGTTGTACGGATGCTGCCGATATGATCAATCGTGCCGCCTGTGTTAGCAGGGTTTGGGAGTCCCACACCTCCCGGATGCCAGTTATTCCGATCTCGGTTGTGCCAATCAACAGACTGCCCATCGTTGTCTTCGTCATACCCATCATAAAAGGCATGAAATTCGACAAACTTAGCATCTGCCGATACATAAGCCGTTAAGGTCAGCTGGTCACCATCAATCTGTAAATTGCCACCAGTCAGATTGGTCTCCACACTATCATCATCTTCGATCGAGACTAAGTTGGCGGTGGGCACGACGACGGGATTCACAAAATCGGGATCTTCGTACAAAGGGTTATTCGCGTCGTGGTAGACCCGAATAGCAATATCGTGAATATGCCAAAAGGCACCATCCTTCCATAGTTTGATCTCATTTGTTCCCTGCGAGACCAGTTCTGACAGCGGGATATCGGCAATATAGGGTGTTCGACTCCATTCTTCCCCTACATCTGGTCTCCGTGTCGGCCCTCCATTCATCTTAAAACGAATGTCACGGCTCGTATGGCCCCGCCAGATATCCATATAGATTTCAGCACGAAGAGCATTTGAAATGTCATCATTAATATCGAAGTACAGATAACATGCATTGGGTATACCACCGATAGGTTCGATATAATATTTGTTTCCTGCAGGCGGAGGGTTCGCAGCACAGTCGCCACCTCCTGTAAAATAGAGATGATCCACCCAGTACTCCTTGTACGTCTCTTCAGTATCGCTGTCATAAATACCAGCTTGCATCGTAGTGGGGAATAAAATTAATATCGATAACAAGATCAGCAAGACAAGCAGGCGGTTCATGAAGCAGGATTTGATGTAACAAAACTCTTTACTTATAAGTTTTTGAACATTCATCAGATAAATACCTCAAAAATGAATATTGACTCTTGAAAATGAAGTTGAATCATCTTAGATTACGGATACGTACTCCACGGACCAGCTCCTGCATAGTTTGATGCCTGAATCAGCCATGTATATGCGCCCGGCGACAGAGGTGTTGTCAACGTCTTGGAACATGTTCCACCACTGCAACTGCTACTTGCAGAAACCTGTTCGGTTAGCAGGATCGTATCGCCATCAACATCGAAGATGACAAGCGTATACTCGAGTGCAATGGAATCAGCATCCCAAACAAAGGTTGGCAATGTCTCAGAGATGCCCCCAACAGGTGAAGTAAGAGCTACTGCACCCGGTGGTCGTCCAAGCGCAATCGCGTCTAGCTGCTGTCCGCTATAGCCTGCTGTAGATCCGTCCCATGTGAGCGCATACGAACAAGCAGTTGTATCACCCAAGGAGGAAGGAGTGCAGGTAAAGACATCCATCTCATTACCTGAAGCCCCGGTGACAGAAAATGCACCGACCGTACTGAGATGGATCTCACCTGTATCGTTGTCCATCCATGCGCCCCATAGATCTTCAGCGCCACTAGGATCATTCAGCTCAACATCAGAACCGTCAAAATAGAGTGCCCAAGTACCGGATGTTGTCTCCCCCAGTTGAGTAGGCGTAAAGGCAAGCAAATCTTCATCGGTAGCCGACAATCCCGTGACAGAGACAATGCCGTTCATACTTAAAATCAGTCGCCCATCACTTAGGACACTAATTGCATATATATCTTCACCGTTAGCCTCCAAATCAACATCCGATCCATCAAAATAGAGTTCCATGGTACCGGAAGTTGTATCCCCAGTCGATGTGGGAATAAATCGAACAATATCTGAGTCATCAACTGTACCGGCTCCTGTCAAAGTAGCTGAACCTGTCAAACTAAACAATATTGAACCATCATCTAGAATAGTAAAGGCGTTGACATCACCCGTAATCCCTAAATCTGAGCCGTCAAAGAACATCTGCCATTCTCCCGTACTGAGGTTATGGGATAAGACATCTTCATCTCGGAAGCTCAATGCTCCGATGGTTCCGGTTCCCGTTCTAGAGCTAACAAATAACGTAGAAATTGGTTCGCCGCCACCCACAATTGGCGTTGCAGTAGGGGTAGGCGTTGGCGTGGGGGTACCTGTTTCAGTTGGCGTAGGGGTCGGGGTTGGCGTGGGAGCACCAGTTAGATCTGTAATGGTGACGTCACCAAATGTAGCATCAACCATTTGAGCAATTAAAAGTACAGATCCATCTGTTACACCGCTCGTCGTATCGCTATACGTCAAATCCCAACTGCCTGGTTCAGACTGACCATCTTCCCAAACCTTCATGCTATAAGTTGACTCTGACCCACTGACTGTCTGGACGCGAAATTTAAAGTTATATGCTTGACCCAGCGTGTATGTGAAGTTCTTTTTTTCAACCCCAGTCTGATATCCACCTAGCTGCATTCGGGAGGGAACACCGTTGGGGGGGAAATAGGCTCCCCAACCCAAACCTCCCATTGGCAACCAGCCGGTTTTGGGTTGCCATCCAGCAAATGGGCTATCTGTGTGACCATTCCACCTCAAAATCGCGCCAACACCTGGATACCAGTTGGTCGTCGTGACCATCGAATGAATTGTAAACTGGGTCAGAATCTCATAATCTGTCCAGGTAACATCTCCAACGACAAGGGTTCGATCGTAACCCAATTCAACAACACGAGCACCATTACTATCAAGTGTCCATTTCCCATCGACAATTTGCGCTGCATCTTGAATACTGGATTCTTGGGACCAATCAATTGAATGCGGCAAGGGCCAAACGGTGCCTGCTGTATACGTAAAGTCAACTGTGGCTGAAATGATATTGGATAGAGTATCTTCGGCAGTTACAATTACTTGATTTGCGCCGTTCACAAGAGATGAGGTGCTGAGATCGACGTTGAAATCACCAACATTCCACAACCTGCGGTTGTCTGAACCATACGAAAGAGGAACGGATGCTCCCCCGTTTAGCGTGTAAGATAAGGAGGCAAGTCCATCAGGATCTGATGCATTGCCTAAAATGTTGACCCAAATCTGGGGTTGCCCAATCTGCCCAAATTTCTGGCTGGGCTCATGCCAGATGTCTAGAACCGGAAGGCTGGAAAGTGCAGCGGATTCAACACTCGAATTTGCTGGTGTTGAAGGCCCTGTAAATAGAGGCATAAAGACCGCTTCTTCCATATTTGGCATCTGTTGAACATCACCAAACTTGTCCAACGTGCCTCCGGCAAACAGTTCGACTGCATCTTCAACTGACAAACCTATTGGTTGTTCTCGGTAACGGACATTCCCATACTTATCCAATGTGCCAACGTCATCAAATAAAGCCATGGCTTGTGGAACGCTTAAACCGCTTCTCGGTTGAGGTCGGATCCCATTACCCCGTTCAGGAGTCTGCAAAGGGACAACCTGATTATTGCTACTACTGCTGTTTGGGTTTGCATCATCAACAGCAGAATTGCCATCCAACATTTGGGACATGACGATAGCGCTGAATAAAAACAGTGATGTGGCAATAATAATGATACAAATCGATATACGTTTTGCTTTACTTTGGTGAGTGGAAGGGGGCATTAGATTTCCTTCTGTCTAGACCATACAGAATTTGATTTATCTAATTCTTGGACACCTAGAGCTATCTGCATAGCTGCACACTAGCAGTGGGGCAATATTTACTATTACATTCAGTGTGCAATTTCCAATATCTAGCCTTAAATCGTTAATCATTATAGCTGTTTCCACTAATCTCAAGTGATACAGTTTTCTTACAATTCATATCAAAATTGAAAATAGATAAATGGACTCACGTTATTTGGCGCAAAGACGTAGATAAGAATAAGGGTTAGGGCTGTCGCAAAAGCGGCTCTGTAGCTATTTGGGTGGTCGAAGAATACTAATTCATCCGAGTTTCTGAGCGACCCAACTATATGTGCACCCAAACATATAGCCACTGCAATGGGAACGTATATGTACACCCAAGTCACGCCTGTCGAATCTATGAGAAGCAGCTTCTTGAATATCGTAATAGTCGTCGACAGGCTGGTTGATCGAAAAAAGACCCACACCACTGACACGAATGACGCCGTACAAAGAACGCTCAACACCCTTTGTACGGCGTCGAACACACCATTTCTCGAAGTACCTATTGCATCATCCAAAGTATCAATATGCGTACCATCCATGTTCATCGTTTGGGATTGATTGCTCCACAATCGATGCAAACAGAGCGCCAAACCGTGAAGGAATCCCCATAATACGAAATTCCAGCTTGCACCATGCCAAAGCCCACCTAAAATCATGGTTATCATCAAATTAACGTATGTACGGATAGAGCCTCTACGGTTCCCGCCAAGAGAAATATAGAGATAATCGCGCAGCCAACCCGAGAGGGATATATGCCAGCGCCTCCAAAATTCGGAAATGTTTTTTGAGAGGTACGGCATGTTAAAATTCTGATTGAATCGAAAGCCCAGAATTCGAGCACAACCGATTGCCATATCAGAGTAGCCAGAAAAGTCGGCATAGATCTGGATTGAGTAGGCAATAATGGCAAGCCATACAGTTAATGAACTAAAGTACTCAGGATACGCATAAACCTGATCGACCAGAGGGGCAACTGCATCTGCTATCATGAGTTTTTTGAAGAGACCAACGATAAAAATTTGACTTCCTGCCCATAGATTTGCCTTGGTAATCTTCACTGGTTTGTCGAGCTGAGGTAGAAACTCAGATGCACGGACAATGGGACCTGCCACCAATTGAGGAAAAAATGAGACAAAGAGGGCAAAATCCCAGAAGTCTTTCGTTGGCTTCAATCGGTTGCGGTAGATATCAATTGTATAGCTCATCGTTTGAAATGTATAGAACGATATGCCAACGGGCAGAATGATATCTAGATTTGATGTACCAATGCCCCACGATGATAGAATGACATCGGCCGAATCAATAAAAAAGTTATAATATTTAAAGAATCCGAGAAAACCTAAGTTCGCAATAACGGAGAGCGCAAGGCAAACTTTACGCTGCCTTGGAGTACTGAAGTGAACGAGTAGATGACCTAGCGTGTAATCGATAACAGTAGACGCAAAAATGAGCAGCGTAAAACGTACATCCCAATAGGCATAGAAATAGTAACTGGCTATCAGAAGAACGAGCTTTCGAACCTTTTGAGGTAAGCAGATAACTAAGCCAAGAACTATGATAAAGAAGATTAAAAAACTGAAGCTTGAAAATATCATTCTAACGCTTCTAAACCTTCTAAATAGCCCAGAACAGCGTCTGCAACTAGCTGATGCCCAACCTGATTCAGGTGTCCCTTACCAAGTGCAAAATTGATAAACCCATAGGGTGGTTTACCGTCGCGCATGGCAATCTGTAACGGCTCATATGTATCAATATATGGGATGTCGCTGGCTGCGAGCGCTTTGTATAGCTCCGTTGTTTTACCTTCCTCCAAATTACGACCATAATCTGTAACCTGTTGCCGATAGAGAATAACGAGACGATTCCCCCAGATGGACTTTAATGCCTGTAATTGTAACTGAATCGACTCTTGCAGTTCAGCAGATCTCGATTCTTTCCCCTTCGCATTCACCGTTTCTGACACACGCTGATTACCTTCGTTCATGAAGGCAAAGGTCTGTAACTTTAATTGGCTAGCGAATGACTGTAACCCTATATCATTGACAATGTGCCGGATCCCAAAATCTGACTCGGAACGGACAAGGTTTGTATAATCCCCAGCGGCCACTCGCTCCAGCGCAACTGGCCTATAACTAAGCGTATAGAAGTCAGGATTGGTAATCATTAGAAACAGATAGTCGGGTTTGAAAGTAGCGTCGACATTTTCACCAAATTGTAGATACGCCCTTGAATCTAATCCGGCCAACCCCAAATTGAGAGACTGAATTCGCATCTCTGGATGACGCTTATTCCAACTCTGCTCAACAATTTCGGTAAACTTATGCTGATCCGATACCTGCCTTGCCTCTACAAAAGAATCTCCCCAAAACACAATCCGAATAACATTATCTTGTAGGATCTTGTTGACGACTAGTCCATCTTCCCCGTATGAGGTAACGCCGTAGCCTTGCATCCCAGCCACACTCTTCGTTCCAGGCTGATTGACATAAAGCAAACCTTCATATATGCTCTGGTTTCGAACTAGCCAGTCCCGACCAAGAAAAAGCGTGAATAGTCCAGCCACTAGGAGAAACATACATGCAAATGCAACTGCCCACTTGGCCAGAAGACCGAAATATAAATTCAAGCGAAGTCGATTAGGCATAGCTCTGTGTCCATCTTTTGCAATTGCGGATATCCTAACCAATCGTTCGCCATGTAGATAAATTTCTATCTGTTTCTGACTCTAAATAGGTAATGTCGGCTTCATATAGCTCAAGAAGTTTTGCCTTCTCTTTATCTGTAAACTTTGGGGTGTTTACATCTTTACTTGAGAAAAATATTTTGTTGATCTTAGCATATTTGGCTAAGTGCATAAGTGAATGAAGTCGATTTTCCCGTAGCCAGTAGTAGACCTTGAGTCCGAACCGAGATAGCAATAGGGAACGCGCACTCTGTGCACGATTAATTTTTTTGTCAGCGATTCTAGCGGGGTAATTATGGTCTGATATACCTAGGAAAGAGCACAGCTCTGTATATACCATCTGCGGGTTTGTCTTTATTTGATCTATCCAAATAAATGCAACATTGTCTTTGCCAAACTTTTTCTGCCACAGAGGGACGAGGTGGGCATAATGCCCTGCTCCTAATACCTGGGGGGCTTTTTCAATTGCTTCCCAGAATGGCCCCGTTACCACGCCATTGCTCAGTTCATGTTGATAAAGTGATAGCACGTGCTCAAGCGGATTGCGAATATTGATAAGGATTTTGCACTTTGGGTTGTGATGATAGATTCTCTCTACTGCTGGGCCAGAATTAAAATAACTTGGCCCTACCTCACCACATAGCTGGTCCGTGCTTTCACAGGAGAAATGTGATTGGTACCATTCAGCACCTTTGTCGTGGTACAGGTCAAAGAACATCGTCTCTTTGATCTTCTTTGGGAGGCAAATTTGGGGATGGGGTTCAAGAACTTCATGTGTCCAAGTTGTCCCCGTACGCTTTGGGCCTACACCAACAAACTGCAATTTAAAGCATTTTGGATCAGAAGACATGGGACCATCCCGTTCAACTGGGTTGCTTGTGTTGCCCAACAATAAGCACATCCCGATATAAATATTTCGATGATGGAATTATTCTAAGCAAAGCTCGATCCACCGTAGATGCACCGTAAGTGAGGAAATTTTCAGGGTTATTAAAAATCAACCCCGATACTACGCCAACAGGAACGGACAGTAGTTGAAAACTATGTAGATTGACATTAAAGTATTCATTCAAAATCGCTAGTTCTTTCATCCGAAATGGTTGTTCATCATCTGTTCTTGCTTCCGGTGTAAAAAGACGTACAACCTTACTTACCGGGTTGATTCCTAATGGCTCATAGAATACTATTTTACCGTTAGGCTTTAATACTCGTTGGATTTCCCTAAGCGCAACATGTAAATCCAAATGATGCAACATTGCGGAGCCAAATACAAGGTCAAACTCATTATCATTGAAATCAAGTTTGTGAGCATCCATTAGATGGAATACTGGCTTTATCTCTGTCTGTTTGGATATATCTTCGCCCTGCTTTAGCTCTCGTTCCGATACATTGATTGCATGAACGCTATCTGGATAAATCTGATTCCATTCAAGCCATAGCCTCCATGTTTTGGCTCCGAAACAAAGAGCTTTTTGGGATGAGGCAGAGCACATCTCTCTACGGATGATCTCTTCGGCACCAGAAAACGCCTTACAGTGCTTAAGTATCTCCACATAACGACTGCGCTTCAATCCGGTGTTATATTGTTCTCGCTCGCGTAAAGCTCTATTCTGCATCTATTAGCTCCTATTTGGGCATATACAAACTCGGATTATGTGGTTTATTGGTCATACGTAAGTATATAATGCGGCATACCCCTCATGCATCGCTTTTAGACTGAAGTGCTTTTCAACAAGTTGACGACCTTTCTCACCAAGTTTCGCCCGTTCTACTTGACTCATGTTCAGAATCCTTTGAATTTCGTAAGAGAACCTAGCCGAATCTTTCGGATCAATTAGCGGAATAAAATCGACCAATTCAGCCAACTCACGATGAGGAGGAATATCAGAAAGAATGACTGGACATCGACAGCACATTGCCTCCATAACGGCAATGGGTAACCCTTCCCCTAGTGAGGTCGAAATATACAAATCTGCATTTGCCAGTTCGTGGTAGACTTGATCGCGCGGAATCATTCCCCTCAATACAATTTGGTCACTCAGATCAGATTGATTAATTGAGGAGCATAGGGAATCACGAAGCTCACCATCACCTAGGAACTCTAAAGTTATATTGGGCAATTTGGTATTTGCTACAACTTCCATCAAGGTGAAGAGATTTTTAACCGGAATCAGTCTCCCTACAGATAACACCCTTAGCTTATCATTTACAATTGAATGGAGTCTCTGCCCAACACTATCGCTTATGGCTCGATCTACTCTTGAAACATCTACTCCATTCGGTATCACCGTACGCCGAGAACCACCTAGCAATCTGTATAAAAGTGGGAAACTATCATAGCTAGACCAGCTACAATGAACGATTCGGCGAAAAGATAAAAATAGAAAGATCAAAAGCAAGCGGTGTAATCGTGTGAAAAACTGGTAACTACAATGTACCGTGTAGATGGTAGATTTTAACAGTTTGATACGCCAAAACAGTATAAATATAAGTGCAAATAGGCCAACGTGCGGGGCATGAATATGAACTACATCGTACTCATTCGCTCGCAAACAAGCCCATAGATTCCGATAAAATGAGATGATTGTTCCTTCTCCAGCATAGAGGTTAATTGATGATGGAACATTAACTGGTGATGGAAAAAACGTGCACAGTGAGATATTATATTCATCAACCATGGGAAGAACATGTTCATTTAATGAAGCACTCGTCTCACCAATGATATTATCTACGTGCAAAACTCGTAAAGAACCACTTTTAGAAGTCTCTGTACAATCTGTATTGCAAATGCTGTAGCGATCAGCCACTAAATTAAGGGACATAATACTCTCCCAGTAATCTACGATTCAATTCCCCAGCAATTTTCTCGAATGATTCTAAATGTTCATTTGCCAGTACTGTGCGCCACTTGAGATCTTCACGAATTTCGTCGGCACCTTCCATACGCATGGGATTTCCACCAATATTATGATGCTCAGCAGATCGAAACTGTAGCATTTGAGGTTCAAAAGGGATTCCTGTAAAGGTACAGATACGTTGAACAGTCTCTTTTGGACTATTACACAACTCTTCATAACGAACATGAATGTAGGCTGAACGGGGTAGCGTTTTCATCATTTGAGTCGTATAAATATTGGTTGTCCGCCATTCTTTGGCGCTCCGGGTGGGTTCCCATTCCAGGCGACGTAATTTAGAGGCTACAATTGCTCGCGCATCCCGAGATAGAAAAATAGCTTTGTTTCTCTCTGGCTCCAGCCCGTGCAGCAATCGAAAACGATGGATTGATTTTGAACTATCAATTAATACCGATTTCCCACTAACCTGTCTCACAATCTGAAAAAGATCAATGATCAGTTTTCGACGCTCATGCAAGAGTGGTGACACGAACTTGATAAGGTTTGGATTGCGATGCACTGGTAGTAGTAGTGTATTTAAGATAGCGAGGCGATAGCGAATCTGATTGCTTAATCCGTTGATTTTGTGGCCTCTCACATCAGTCGTGACTTCAAAATACTTGGAGCTAGCTAAGTACTCCTCCCAAAGCGACAGCACCTGCGACCAAAACGTACACGATTTGACTGGTAAGCCACAAGTACATGGTTTTTGGTTAACTCGATAATTGTCAAGTCTTGAGACTTCTCCCATTGAAAATGTATTCGAATGGGAACCTAATATTAGATCTAACAAAGTAGAACCGCTATGGCCAGCACCAACGATCGATATTAAGTTTGTCTTCATAATTATGGTAACTCAGGATGTTTGAACATATTGATTATGCAAGGTCTGGATATCTATAGACTCCAAAGCATTTCAGGAAATACTATTATAGATGACCTAAAAAGTTCTGTCCTCCCTTCTCAGAATTTTCCAGAGTGGATTGCTCAAGAGTCGGGACAAGACTTTTCTGGCGAAGTATAGAAGAATCCGTTATTGACTCACTCTCATTTTCAAGAAACTTAGTATAAATGGTGACGGCTAAAGCTGCCCACAGACCAATTCGCCAGCCTGTCAAATCACCACCACTTAAGCCAAGTATGTATCTTTGTAGTAACACAGCTCCAGCAGTCACCATTCCGAGCCGCAACGATGGCGATTCCACTTTGGCTAACCCAATTTGCAGGCGTCGATACAAAAAAACAGTGAAGATAATAATTAGGATCAAGCCAAAAATTCCCAATTCAGCGATTATCTCCAGATACCTATTGTGAACATAAAATTCATCGAATCCTGCCCGCCATGCGGTTCCCATACCACCAATACCAGTTCCTATAATAGGACTTTGCCAAAAAACAGAAATTCCAATTCGAAGAAACATAAATCGAGATAAATAACTATAGTCTGATGCAAGATATTCGCCACGAAACTGTGGATTCAACCAATATAGAAGATAAGCAAGTACAGGTAGCAGGCAGATACCAAGAACTATCGGTACAACATTAGATTTACCGGAGATAGATGACTGTGTAGTCCTAGACAAGGCGAAGTAAATAAAAAGAATGCCAACGAATAGCCCGATTGTTGCGCCACGCTGCTCATAGGTCGAGAATGCCCACAACTGAAACAGAAATGCTAAAGCATAGAGCAGTTTCAGGTACCGTTGTCGAGTAAGCATGAATAATGCAGTTGTTGCCAGCAGGCCAAACGACAATGCATCAGCTCCTCCTACTGACCCAATATCCCATACAGTCTTAAGAAAATAATTTTTGCGTGCATTGCTGTCTAGACCCCATAGGAAAGCAGCAGATGCAACGATACAAGCATGTCCAAGCCCAGCAACAATCACCAGATAGACCAAGCGTTTGGGCGAAAAGCGAGGCGTATCAAGCCCGAAACGGGCAAAAACATAAATCGCTGTTGTTAAGATTGTAAAACCAAGTGCTTTGTCGTATCCATACGTATTGTTTGGACTCCAAATTAGTGACAACCAAATCCAAGCAGTAAAAACACCCAAAACGACATCACAAGCATCCAGTTTAAATTTCTCGCGCGAATCTTTTGGAAATAGAAATCGATGGGCAATTACACATAAGAACGCCCAACCCGTGGTCAAGAGGGTAGATTGCCCATCACCTATGGGGGCGAATCTTCCGATAAGCACCCAAATGGGCATTCCCATATACAGCACAATGAAAGGAAGTTCAGGAACTAGATACGTGATAGCCACGAATCCGATAGTTGCTATCAGCAACAGAAATAGTATACCGCTGCCAATAGAAAAATCAGATGCTATGATTATGCAAGTCAACACACAAAGACTTGCCATGACCATACTTTGCCAATTAGTGTAGCGATTTGGAGAAAGAAACTTAGCAAAAAAAATAGGCATTACTAATATGGAACTAGATCATGTGAAATGAGCCAGGAATCAGTAGTTCGCGTTTGTCAAGTGAATTGTCCTGTAAGGAGCGACACCGACACGAGAATACCGCTCTGAATTCTTCTGAAAATACTTGTGTATTTTTCTTGAGAGATGAAGCTTTAAATTGAGTTTTGATTTACGAGCGTTCTAAATTCGTTGATAACCCAGCTTTTCTGCAGTGGGTTGTATCGATTCCCATACTGTTTCTAAAGATGTTTCATTAATTGACGAAGACCAGCGACTATTATAATTGCTTATCTTTCTCTCTTTAACTGCGAGATCGAGTTGGGGGTGCCACTTCAGTTCGCAGAACTCTATCAATTTCTGAAGCGAATCTATTGGAGATGCAACAAAATCCTCATAACGAATCTCGTATTGTTGTTCTGTCGGCAATTTCTCCAGGGATGAAAGAACTGCACTTACCTCGCGCTGCCAGTGTAAACCAGCTAACACAGCTGGTTCTCCACCGCGCTCCGCCCAATCACGAGGTGTCTCATCACTCCACCATAAGTTCAGATCTTGCCAAAACTTAACCTTGGTAAGGGAAAGGGCAACGGCTCTCCCATCGCGAACGATGTGAATGAATTTAGCATCTGGGAATATGGAATATAGATATGGAACTCTTAATGAATTCGCAGTATTTTTGTGCAGAAATCGTCTCTTGCCTTGATAGAATAGATGAGATGAGATGAGCTTTTGAAAACACTCAGTAGAGTGAATTGGTACTTCACTAGCGCCAATCGGATTCCCATCATTGGGTCTAATCGCTTCAATTCCACAATGTTTGTAGATGTTTATACCCTCTTGATCAGGTTTTGGTTTAACCCGGGTGAGTAGGTCTATGTCTGGAAAAGGCAACTTTTGTAGTAGGGATAGCTGTGGAAAACGAGGATACCGATTGGTCCAATTAGTAAACCACGCAAAGTCCGGGTGGTGAGCCATCATGTTGTAGATTAGTGTGGTACCACT
Source organism: Chloroflexota bacterium (assembly GCA_039028975.1). Lineage (GTDB taxonomy): Bacteria > Chloroflexota > Anaerolineae > Caldilineales > Caldilineaceae > JAHBNG01. Next base: position 14,245 of record JBCCHB010000143.1, on the reverse strand, counting down.
GCGACCACATCCAACAAGAAACACTGGTTTGACGATTCTCGACATGAGATTAAGGATCCTAATTTAGCTTGTAACTGCCGCAGCGATTTTTCGCCCTCTGCGGTATGTGTTGCGGAAAAGAACTAGCCCCCTGTTACTTAAACGTGATAAAATTATCCATCTCCAGACAGATGAGAATGCTCCTCTGCCTTTTATGGAGAGATAATTCCTCAAGTGCTCTCGCATAAGTTTAGAGTTATCAGCAAGATATGAATTATAGATACCGTGATAATGCAAATTTGCTTTTGATTCTATAGATTTGTCCTCGTATCCAGCTGGAATTTTTCCCGTTTCGAATATTTTTTCGTACACTCTAAATTTGTCACTGGTAAGGGTGAGCTGCATGTTGCTTGTCTTTGCATCTGGGTGTTGGCGAAAACTGGCTATTAATTTTTTGATCCATTGCCCTTGTCCCCCAGCAACAGCAATACGTACCCAATATTCAAAGTCCATGGTGAAGTGATATGACTCATCAAGGTATCCAATCTTGTCAAGCAGCTCTCGTCTCATGAGGAAACCTTGTTGGGGAGCTGGGTTCCACCAACCAACGATCATCTGCGAAAGTGACCACGGCTTTCCATACATTGTGTCATACGGTGGAGGCAGCATCACTGAATTACTATCAATAAACTGGGCATTCCCATAAACAATATCCAGCTCTTTATTCGCTACCAATGCGGACACTGTCGTGAACAAACTACCTGGCAACAAAAGATCATCCGAATTGAGCCAAGTCATATACTCACCCGTTGCTCGTTGCCACCCTTTATTAATGGCATTCGCCTGCCCTGAATCGGGTTCACTTACCCAGTAAGCCAAATGAGATTCATAATGCTTGATGATATCGACACTGCCGTCAGTGCTTCCACCATCAATAATAATATACTCTAAATTCGGATATCCCTGGAGCAGAACTGAGCGGATCGTCTCTTCCAAGTAATCGGCTTGATTGAAGCTGGGCGTAACGACTGTGACGCGCGGCCAAGTCTGCCCTTCATTGAGTTCGTAGGTATTCGTAACACTTGAAGAACCCCAGGGCCATTCACCATTTTTTTGCAAAATAGGCTCAGGAACTTCCAAGGATGCATAGGTCGAATTCATAGTAGGAGTCTCGGTATTCAACTAGAATTTGCTGCGGATTTCGCACGGTTTGTATCGAAATGATACTTGTGCAGCTATAATGCGGTCATTGTGAAACGGAGCTGTGATATGTATTTGATAGGTGTTAGAAATCGCCACTCATATCTATAACGCGGTAGATTAGATGTCTGCGTTGTGTTGCAACACATTCATAACATTCATAAATGGGTGGAGAATTGCATGTATAGTATAACTGGCGGTTGCAAAAAAATATATTACACTTTGATTACATTGGTATTCCGCCTTCATTCGGTATGATCATAACAGCCATAAATGGGTTGCTATACTATGATGGTACTATCAATGTTATAGTGTTTTAGTATTGCAATCTACCAAGCCTAGTAAATCTTCGCATAAATAGTTACCGAGATAGAAAATCTCCTTCAGCCAGAGGATGTAACTATATTATTTGCGCAAGGATTTACGCCAGACTATACTAGACTGATTCTATCCAAGGTAAATTACATGGGAACGTCAATCACCCTCTTTCGTCTCTTTGATATCGATGTACGTGTCCACTGGTCATTTATTCTTATTTTGGCGTACGGGGCCTTTGCTTTTGGCAACGGTGCCAGCAATCAAATACTGAGCATTCTGTTCGGGATTCTGACGATTGTTCTCCTCTTCGTCTGTGTCACTTTGCATGAATTTGGCCATGCTCTTGTGGCACAACGGTATGATGTTAAGGTGCCTCATATTACACTCTTGCCTATCGGTGGAGTGGCTAGTTTGGAACGGATACCGGACAAGCCTAGCGAAGAGTTTTTTATTGCTATTGCTGGGCCGTTGGTCAATATTGCTATTGCTATCGTCTTGCTGCCTATTATTGTCCTAGTCAGCTATAGCACAGGGATTGATTATTCCTTTAGTTTCAATGGGCTGCTTACTCAGATGCGGGAGCCTTCTCTCTTTGGGTTATTGGTCTATCTCTTTGGGACCAACTTGCTCCTAGCTGTCTTTAACCTGCTACCAGCCTTTCCTATGGATGGCGGCAGAATTTTGCGTGCATTACTGGCGATGGTTCTTCCATATGTCCAAGCCACCAATATTGCTGTGATTATTGGACGTGCCATGGCTGTTCTACTCTTCTTGTGGGGTATTGTTAGTGGAAATATTCTGATGTTTTTGATTGCGTTCTTTGTCTACGTGGGTGGTGGGACTGAACGCCGAGCAGTGGCAAGTCGAGCGGTTTTGGGTGGCATTATGGCACAGGATGCCTTAACGCCCAGTGCTGTCAATCTCTACACAAGCGAACCACTGAGCCGCGCCGTTGATCTCATTATGACAAGTTACCAGACTGATTATCCCGTGATCGATCTGTCAGGCGAATTTGTGGGTGTTTTGACACGCAGCCAATTGATCAGCTCTCTGCAGAATGCTGGCGAGGATGTGAGGATTGTTGACGTGATGATTCCGGCTGCCCAGATCCCCAACTGCGCGGGAAGTACAAATTTGGCCGATGTGTGGGAGAAGATGGCCAATAGCGGATCGCGAGTTGTCGCCATCCGGCAAAATCGTCAATTTGCTGGCCTGATAAGTACTGACGATATTAGTGAAGTATTTCAAGTAATGGGGGCTGCACAACGTCGTAAAGAGCGAAAACCGGAAGCAAACACTGTATGACATCGCTCTTTATCTATATCCTTTCAGAAAAAGATTTTCATCGGCAGGTTCGACAGATTTTACAGATTAAGAATAAAATCTGTCGAATCCGTTTAATCTGCTGATAATCGCGGAAAATGATTATCTGAATATCTATATTACCACTTAACGCTTCTGGTTTTCCTGTTAAATCGGATGATGCCAGTACTGGTTGGACACGAGTCGTTGGCATGTTCCACGCTCCGGAACCGTTGACTATCATGCCTCATCGCTTTTGGCCCTCTTTGACAAAATGCCTGCGAAAATAGAGCCAAGTTGATCGATATGTTCTGGCATCAGAAATAGGATCTTACATTATAAATTGGTCATCTATTTCTTTCCTCCATCCATTCCTCAAAAGACCATTTTGGCCCCTCACCCCGCACCACCATGGGAATGCGCTTACCCTTCTTTAGCTTCTCGTACATAAAATCTTCACCTATTTGCTCTAGCTCGGTAGGCTCATAGGTTCCTCTAGTGCGGCAATATCGAATGTCAACGCTCCAACGAACTCTGTCTGTCCGGTTTACTTTGCTGCCGTGAAAGGTCATATTAGAAAAGAGGAGGATATCGCCGACCTTCATGGGAAGAGGGATAGGCGTGCCTCGCTCTTCCACATCTTCGAAGGAACGCATATTCTGATTCTCATCCCGGGCACTACCGATAAGCTCCCAATGATTGCTGCCAGGAATGATGTAAATACAGCCATTGGTCTCATCTACATCCACTAGCGGAATCCAGACGGTGATAATGTGGGCATGCTGGGTAAGTTTGCCATAATATTGGCTGTCCTGATGGAGTGGAAAGGCTGTGGCTTCGCTTTCGGGCATCTTGGGACGTAGGTGGTAATCACCATTGAAGCTGATTTGGGAACCAAGGTAGGGTTCCAAAGCGTCGGCAATATTGGGGTGATGGATAAGCGTATGCAATTCTGGTTGCAGAACCGGTTCATTCCATGAGCGCAAGCGGAGTTCGTTGTTGGCGTGAAGTGCAGCTAATCGTTGGCCGAAAGGGAGATCCTCATAAAGGGAATCGGCTTTACCTTCGTCCATGAGCGTCTGCGCGTGGATGCCCACCTGCTTCTGGATACACCTCTGAAATGGTTCGAGATCAGCTGAGGGAATCGCTTGGCGGATGAGTTGATAGCCGTCTTGGATGTAGTTAGTCATGGTCAGAATCCTTAAATTAGTGTAAGTAGTTCAATTTCCGAAAAGCATCTCGAACCGCGTCTTTGAACTTCCGATAGGAAGACAATCGTTCCAGGGACGTCAAGGGGTCTTTTACCCAATGGGCAACACAGTTCTAAGCCGCCGACGAAGGTGGTTCGACTACATTGTAATCTCCCATATAATCTTCCCCCCTCAACATCAGTACCTCGATTTTGGCGCGGTTCCCAATTTCAACAAACGGCACGGTCAGGCGTGGTGTAATGCCAAAGCGGCGTGTCTCCGACTTGTTAGGCGGAGAGTAGTGGAGTGTGCTCTCGTTAAAGAAGATAAATTCACCGGCCTTGAGCTCAATATCAACCGCTTCATCAGGATCAAATGTCGTTGGATCCGCAGCCTTACCGAAACGTTCAGCACCAGGCGTGGTGATGTGAGGGTAGAGACGCTTGTGGCTACCAGAGAGGACTTGCATACAGCCGTTGCTCTTGCTCGTCTCATCGACTGCAATCCACGCCGAGAGAATAACATTGGGCGAAGGCTGATAGTAGGCACAATCTTGGTGCCACGGAATCTCAGTATCCCAATCATCCTGCTGGCTGAGAGGCTGTTTGATCTGGAAATTCGTGCGCCAAAGAACCAGATGGGGTCCCAAAATGCTAGCGGCTTTTTCGACTAGATTTGGATGACTCAATAGCTCATAAACGCAGAGGTTGTCCAAGTGACGGTTGTGAAAGTACTCTTTTTCATGAAGCCCTTGGGCCATACCGGGTTCCAATATCTCCTCATCAATGGTATCGCGAACGATTGCCATCTCGGATGCCGAGATCAACGTGAATGGCCCCAACCAGCCCCGTTCATGGTATTGACGTACCTGCTGCTTTGTAAGTCCTTGTTCCTGTATGCCCACAATGCTCCCTCCTCTGCCTGTAGATAGTCAGAAAAAGCTCTTGTCCCCGTGAAAACGGTGATGCCCTCGCTGTTTGGAAATACTCGAAGATTGGACGAGAGCCGGGACAAGGCTTTTCTGGCGAAGTATAGTTTAGGTTCCAACGCTTTATGGCGCCTCCTCCATAGAGTTTTGGAAAACAAACAAACGGTTTCATAAATCTAAATTTACCAAGTATAATAACACTATGCGATTCTTTAATACAACCGGACCCTGCAACCCAACTGACCACTACATGCTGCCAGCGCTGGACCGGCTGGATGGCGATATGTTGGAGCAGCTCATTCCACAGAAATCTTACTTTGTGCTTCATGCCCCACGCCAAACAGGTAAGACGACGGCTATGTGGGAGCTGGCGCGGCAGCTAACAGCATCTGGAGAATACATAGGTGTGATGGTTTCAATGGAAGTGGGCCAAGCGTTTCCTGAGAACATCGGCATGGCTGAAGATGCTGTCTTGGCCAACTGGCGTCGCAGTATTCGCTTTCAACTACCCGAGGATCTATATCACCACTACGGAACCAGCGACAACGCCAACTGGTAAACCCATAACCGTTATTCGAGCTTTGGGTGAACTAATTTGACTGATATACTCAGGCTCCGTATAAAAGTGACATTTTTGCTTATACTGCAGTCGCTTTGAAACCGGAGCTTTCCGCAGCCTCCATAGGAGAGAGCAAAATCTGGTTTTCAAACGGCGCTGAGTATAATAGAGGTTTTACTTTATCGCGATCGCCAGTATGGCTCATATGATGGACAGGAGAGGCAGTAAGCTTTCTTATCTATCTCGAATCCTCACCCTCATACAGTTCAGTAACCTGCCAAAGACTTGTCGGCTTGGCACCGTACTCTAGTTCCCAACCACTATAGTGAAAGACAGGCTCAAAGTGATAACCATTTTGTTCAAAGGGTATTGCCTGGGACATCTGCGGCCAAATCTGACCTACAAATGTATAGGATACATCTTCCCACAGCACGTAACGGATCTTTTCCTCTTTGATGGCTGCCAAAGCAATATCAGAACCATTCTCATGCATATATAATGTTTTGGCTAGAAGCTTGTTCGATGAGAAAAATCGCTTTGGATCAAGTTGGCTGTAGTAGATCGCAGTGGGCGCATCGACCCAATAGGACTCTGAACCGTGGTGGGCAGCAATTGTCGCCAAGTATTCGCCTGCTGCTTTCTCTGGGTGGGTGACATAGGCTCTTCTGGAAAATTCGGGGATCTGTTTGAAGAGTGAGAGGAACAATATCCAGAAGGCGATGGCTGTTGTGGCCCATCGTAGAGCAGGTTGGGGAATGGCCATGATGACTATGATCCCAATGCCAACCAAAGCAGGTAGTGTAATCAACACAAATCTCGGATCGGCGACTGGTAGATAGCCGTTGACAAAACTACGGCCCAAGACAACCCAATGGGTGGCAAGGACCGCAATGAGAAGCCACGTATATCTGGGCAGATCATAGTGCCATCGGAAACAGCATATACCGACAAGAACCATTACTCCTGTCAAGCAGATTACTGGAAGAAGCGGATAGGCTTGGTTGACTGTTTCAACGAGCGTGCCTACATCGGCCAACCTTGACCCGGCAGCACGATTGAATGTGGCATCGTGGGCTGCTGCCATCACTGAACGACTCCACCAGCCCAGGAATTCACCGGTACGATACCATGACCACCAGGACCAGCCAGCCAGAGCAATGCCTGATCCAAGCCACAATCGCAGGCTCACCAACCAGCCCCGCTGGACCCATAACCATACTCCAATAATGAAGATAGCGAGCGTTAATTCATGGCGGGTAAGGGACCCCACAAATCCCAAAATGGGCAGCAGAATCGGCCAATCTTTGTATGCTGCAAGCAATAGCCCTAGAAGCAACAGACCCGCCATCACCTCTGGCATGTTCATGTGGCTGTAGGCAATGTGCCAGGGCATTAATGCTAAGGTCACCCCTGCGCCTAGGCCGGCAAGCCAATTCGATGTGACATCACTGATCAGCCATGCCATCAGCCCACATGCCATTGACCCCAATATCATATTGACCACGTGGGCAGGCAACAGGTCAAACCGCCCCCATCCAAACATGACCGCAGAAATCAGATAGTGGTAGCCCGGAAGCCAGATGATCTCCAGCCCCTTATAATCGCTATAAACCCAATTGTTGTCCACCGTCAAGTGGCTAATCAGCCAGTGATGGTAAGAATCACCCCAGAAATCAAGCCCCGCCCAGCGAATGTGGTAGAGCCAACGGACGATGAGGGCGATAATTATCGATATGGCGATGGAAAGACGAGTTTTATAGATGGCTAGAAAAATTCTGTCCTCCCATCTCGAATTTTCTTAGAAGCTGTCTGGAAAGTCATCCTGAGGAGCCTGCGACGAAGGATCTCACGGTCGTTTCAAGCCAAAATGCAGATTCTTCAGTCGCTCCGCTCTTTCAGAATGACACGCTCTTACCCTTTTCAGACAGCTTCTTAGAATGACTTGGTCAAAAGTCGAAACAAGACTTTTCTGACGAAGTATATGTTCTGAATTCATGTCATTATTGGGTCACCAAAAAGATACCGCCGCAGACGCAGAGAATACCCATAAATTTACCAACCGTCAAATCCTCTCCAAAGACAAAAAGTGCAGCCAGCGCAATCTGCACATATGTAAGGGCCGATACGGTATTGGCGGTAAGCAATGACTGTTTGGAGAGGACAAAGGTCCACGCCACGCCAGAGATCAACCAGGATGCAATGGCTGATAAGCCCCACCCGCTAACCAGTACCTGCCACATCGACACCTCACTGCTAGCAAATTTTAGGGCCACATGACCATATAGATGGGTAGCGAAGTAAGTGAGCCAGACTAACAGCAACATAAGAGTACCTCTCGGGGGCAGTTCCAACGCAAGGGAAGCGTATCATGAACACCTTTACTGACCAACAGGTTAGACCCAGAGTAGGTAAAACGATCGCCTGTCCACTGATGGAGTAGCGTACCAGGATAGAGTTTGCCATTACGCTCATAGAAAATACACTGGCCGCCATGCAGGTGTCCGGCCAATGTCAGGTCAAAGCCTGCTTTTACTGCTTTGGGAAAGAGGGCTGGATCGTGGGCGCACAGAATGCTCCGTTCTGCTTGGCTTGGATGACAAACTCCACTGAGCGAAAGACGAGGGTGCAGCTCAATTTCACCCTCTAGCCAATGCCCACCCGCTGATTCAACACAACCTCGTACAACCTCAACCCCAACGAACCTGTCGTGATTGCCAGCAATGGCCCATACAGAACAACCGCACATGTGAATAAAGAATGCAAGCAACTCCGAGCCATTCGCCAAGTCTAGTAAATCTCCCCCCAATAGGATCAGATCAGGGCAAGATCTTCGGCACACATCAAGTAGCTGATCGACAATATGGGGGACCCAACGAGTTAGGTGTAGATCGCTGATGTATAGCAAGCGCAAACCCGTGCCAAATTGGAACGCCTCCTCTCGGACTTGAAGTTTATTTCGGGATAAAATACTCAGCATGGCGTAATTCCTCATACCACAGGACAACAGCTAGACACCCTAAGGCCCATGAACGGACAAACCCTTTTCCTACAAAACCACCACAGAGCATGACCACGGCAAGTTGCATCACGATCCTCATGACCCGTGCCGTCCCTCCCGCTCTTTGAGTCCATAAGCGACTCTCGCGAAATGCTTGGATCAGAGGATGATCGGCCCTGTATTCGGTGGGAATGATGGAGAGAACAGGACTATTCAAGTAGTTATCTTCGGAACTGTCGAACCGAATCGAGCTTCCGTCGATTACAAGCGGGAAGAGAAAGACCATTTGCGCCTCAATCGCATAAAAGACTAAGACGAAACCAGGAACAAGAGTCCAGATCCCGGTCCAGCCTATTAGCAGGAGATAAATCAGCACACCCAGGCAGGCTATACCATATTTCAAAATGCCCAAAAGGTTATAGGGAGCATGGCGGGGTTCGATACTCCTTTGACGGTGGTAGACCATGACGATACGCATCCACTCGGCCCCAAAGTTGAAATCTGTGGACCAGCCTTCTCTTTCGGCTATAGCAGCAAAGGGGAACTGAGGCGCATCATAGAGGGCCGCGGCCTTTGCCAGTAAATCATGCGCTTGCATGGCCTACTCCTGAAGCGAAGATCCAATCCACCCAGATTAGAAATGCGATGCCATTACCAAAGACCAAAAGACGATGCAACATCGTTTCAAAGGGTTTACAGCGACGGACGTGAAAGGCAAATTCGTCGTAACAGATCAGCGTTACCGTGATAAGCAAAGCGATCAAGAGGGGCAAAAGCCAAACTTGAGGATGTTCGACGACAGACGAAACCGCCATCAAAATAAAGACCAAACCACCTGCACCCAAGGCAAGAAGATGACTATGATGTTCGTGGGGGCCAACAGTCGTATAAATTTTGTGAAAAATCCAGTCACCCACACCACCTAACGTGGCCATCAGTCCGAAAAAAGCAATGCCCCAGAAGTGCCAAGGATATTGACTTAGATCGTTAGCCCACTCAAAACGCGGATGAATATCCTTGAGCAGCCAAATCGCACCAACGAAGAAAATCCCTGGTGCAAATAGCAAGCTTACACTTAGAAAAGATGTAAACTTAAGCGGCTGATGATTTCGTTTTAGCCCTTCAATCGCCAAAATTTCTGCTATGGTATCCAATAATCTTTGCATATATCGTTTGAACTTTTCCCTATCTGTTGTTTGCTGGTTGCTTGGCTAGATGCTTTGTCATTGACCGCGGGATAGCCAATTACAAAAAAGTTTGACCATAGTCTAGCAGAATGCAGAAGCTGGCTTCTAGCTTCCAGGTGACAACGTGACCGCACTTAGGTGCTTGACGATTTTGGGCTGGTTGCAGTCTACAAAAAATGATATATAATAGCGAGAAACGACTCTCTTCAACTGTTCGGCCCACAGAGAAGAAGCACAGAAAAGCAAGGAGAAGAATGATGCAAGCCATAGAGACCCCTGTTCCTGGATTGCGATTTTATGAAAATGTGATTCCAGATAACTTCCATGATGACTTTGTGAAGCAGATGGACAATGCCGTCTATGATCGAAATCAAGGCCACTATGATGGCTTTGGTTTTTGGGATAACAATGCCTTTGATGCCGTCTTTGATCCTATGATGGCTTATCTCTTTAAAAAGATGAAGGAGTTGAAGGTATTTAAGGCTCCTTCCCAAGGAAAATTGCGCTTAGGCTGTTCGCTCCTCGGCTACGAAAGCAATGGGTACATCAAACGGCACATCGATGCCTCTACCCTTAGCGGTGATACCGTAGCGGTCTTTAGCTTTAATTCCCCCTGTGTAGCCAACTACTATGAAGAAGAACCGCCAAATCGGCACGAAAAGATCCTCATCCCGGAAAAATCTATGTATGTGATGGCTGGCGATTCTCGCTATAAGTGGAGCCACGCCATCTTGCCGGATGAAGATACCTTTGCAGGAAAGAAGATTGGGCGCAAGAAGCGCTATTCTCTGCTCCTTTTTGAGCCAGGTACGGCCTATTTTGATGAGATATTGACCTATTGAGTCACCACAAAGCATAAGTTTACCAGGACACGCATTGCATGATTCATAGTGCGCGTCCTGGCCAAGACGTATAAAAAGGAGAAGACCATGTTGGCCACTGTCGAAACGCCAGAGACGATTCCGCAACCCCAGGCTATGAATGGAGCACAAAAATCGGCTCCTATTCGCTTGATTGACTGCGACATTCACCATAAGAATCTCGAGCAGAGCGATCTATTCCCCTATTTACCCAAACACTATGTGGAGTATATCCAAGACTTTGGCTCCATGATGCCTAGCTTGGGCCACACCAATATGCCCTGGAAGGGGGTTCGCTATGAGCTTTGGGCTGACACCGATGAAAGCCCTTATGCCCGACCCGAGGTGGCCCTTATCCAACACTTGGATAAATATGAGATCGATGTTGGTGTGCTGACGGGGGGGCCTTATGCAGCAGCGGTTCATTCTGATCCAGACTATGCCGCGGCCTATTGCCGCGCCTTTAACGACTGGACACTCGAACAGTGGATCTCTGCTGATTCTCGCATTCGCGCGTCGATTCACATTGCGCCCCAAGATCCAGCATTAGCCGTCGAGGAGATCTATCGCCTTGGTGAACGGGAGGAGTTTATTCAGGTTCTTATGCCTGCCGGTGCGGAGAAACCCTTTGGCAATCGTCACTATCATCCCATCTATGCAGCTTGTGAAGAGGTAGGCTTGCCCATGTGTGTCCACTTTGGTGGAGAAGGGGCGGGCATCGGTAGTTCCCCCACTGCAGCCGGCTATCCCACCTACTATTTGGAGATGCGCATGGCCCGACCTCAGGTCGCCATGGCCCACGTTACCAGCCTGATCTGTGAAGGCGTCTTTGAGAAGTTCCCCAACTTTCGTTTTCTCTTTATCGAGCATGACTTTTTCTGGGTGCCTGGCCTTATGTGGCACATGGACAGCGACTGGAAGAGCCTGCGCGACTATACGCCTTGGATCAAGCGGCTGCCTAGCGAGTATCTGAGAGAACATATCCGTTTTGGCACCCAGCCTTTGCCCACTACGCCAACCCGAGCCGAGTTGGATAACCTCCTGGCCTCCGTTCATGCTGATGAAGTTCTGGTCTTTGCCAGTGACTTCCCCCACTGGGATTGGGACGAGCCGAGTGCTTGCCTCAAGGGCTATGACGAAGCACTACGTCAACGGGTCATGGCTGATACCGCCAGGGAACTCTACGGACTCTAAGATGACATCAAGCAAACATGATTCAAGCGAGGAATCCCCCAACCAGGAGCTCTCTAGCACAAATCGCCGTTTGGTCGTAGCCCAAGTCGCCGATCTGCCGCCGGGCGAGCGTAAAATTATCACTGTGCGCGGACGGGAGGTTGGTGTTTTTAATGTCGGCGGTGAATTTTACGCATTACGAAACATCTGCCCCCATCGAGGCGCCCCCCTTTGTCACGGTCGCATTCGCCCCTTAATGGTCTCATCCGGCGTCTATCACGTGGAGCGAGAACGGGAATCCGAAATTCTCAAATGCCCCTGGCATCAATGGGAGTTTGATATTAAGACGGGGCGAGCGCTCTGTGATGAGAGGATGCGCGTCAAGACGTATAAAGTCGTGCAGGAGGGGGATGAAGTGGTTTTGTATGGCTGATACGAATCAGGACTGATTAAGGAACGCGGAAGAAATAACAAAAACCTAGGCAAACAACGTGTCATGTTCGAAAGGAGTAATGGCGCTTTGCACATGCTTCACAAACGGCATCCACAGGGTGAGAAACGTATGGATTCCCGCATGTTGTTAGCGGGAATGACAAGGCCAAGTTTCGGGTTTTATACAATCTTCATTCTCAGCTCTGTTTGAAAACAAGTATTTGGTCTTTCTGCTGGAGCTTTGAAATATACACATTTTGAAATCGCTCCCATTATAGGATACTGTTGGCGAATTGTTTGTTGAGCGAGCACGCCCCGTGCGACTATGCGTCAGAAACCGGCACGAGGCGTGCCTACCTCCACATCATATGGATATTTTTGAATTCGCCAACAGTATCTTATAGATAGTAAAACAAGCGAATAAAACAGGAATTTTAAGGCGAATTTCATGCCCGAGCCACATTCATTCCACATTCATTCCACGTTTGATCCACGCATGGCTGCTATACTAAATCATCCCTCCTAATTCTATTCGTATTAATTCATATCATTGTTCAGTCAGTAAAACAATACATTTATACTTCGCCAGAAAAGTCTTGCCCCGACTCGTGATCCATCCACTCTGGGAAATCTCAAGAAGGAAGGACATCCCCATCTTCATGGGGACAAGCGCTTTTTCTGGCCATCTATATGAAGGAAGTCCCTATGCCAACAGGAATCGTCAACGCATGGAATGAGTGGGATGAACTAGAAGAAATCGTCGTGGGCATTGCCGATGACGCTTACTTTGAGCCAACCGAGCCAGGAAGCCGCCCTGCGTTACGCGACAAAAAAGCGGCCGAAACCTTTCCATTTCCCCGAGGCCCAAAGAGGCAGGAAGTGACGGAGAAAGCCAACGAAGAGTTAGCCGGATTGGTGGCGTTGCTAGAATCGCATGACGTAACAGTACGCCGACCGGAGAAGCATGACTTTGGCACCCCTGTCAAGACGCCGCTCTTTGACGTGGAGAATCAATATTGTGCCGTCTGCCCGCGTGATGTGATGATTACCTTTGGCAATGAAATTCTGGAAGCAACTATGTCCAGGCGGGCACGTTTTTTCGAGTATTTGCCTTATCGCAAACTGGTCTATGAATATTGGAATGCAGATCCGCACATGCTCTGGAATGCTGCGCCTAAGCCAAGCATGCATGATTCCATGTATCGAGAAGAATTCTGGGATTGGCCGCTGGAAGAGCGCTATGCACGCATGCACGACTTTGAGTTTTGCGTCACGCAGAATGAGGTCATCTTTGATGCCGCTGACTGTAGCCGCTTTGGCCGCGACATCTTTGTCCAGGAGTCGATGACGACCAACCGCGCGGGGATCCACTGGCTCAAACGGCACTTGGAGCCACGCGGCTTCCGCGTGCATGACATACACTTCCCGCTGGACCTCTTCCCCTCTCACATTGATTGTACCTTTGTTCCTTTGGCCCCGGGAGTCGTGCTGACCAATCCAGAGCGTCCCATCAAAGAAGGGGAGGAAAAGCTCTTCTTTGATAATGACTGGCAATTTATCGACGTGCCTCAACCCACGTCGTCGAATGATGAGATGCCCATGTTCTGTCAATCGAGCAAGTGGCTGGCTATGAATGTGTTGAGTATATCGCCCAAAAAGGTCATCTGCGAAGAGCAAGAGTACCCGCTACACGAGTTGCTCGATAAGCAGGGCTTTGAGGTCTATCCGATTCCCTTCCGCAACGTCTTCGAATTTGGTGGCTCGCTTCATTGTGCCACCTGGGATATTCGTCGTACAGGCACTTGTGAGGACTATTTCCCTGAGATGGATTATACACCCCTGGCTGCATCGTCGAATGGTGTATCCCGCTTTATTGCATAATCATATCAAATGTCTTATTAAGCACCATGAATGACGGTAATCGTAGCCCATCCATTTTGGGTGGGGAACTTGGGGTATCCGACCATACCCGCCCTGCAAGGCTAACCATTACCCACAAGTTATATAGGATGAAAGATAAGGCGTGTGGCAGAGATATCGGAAAGGCGTTGCCATCCACGCCAGATAAAAGTGACGCCGGGGTGACCATCATTCTTGCGAGCGAGAAAGCCGCCGAGTT
>JBCCHB010000142.1:0-44620 GCA_039028975.1 Chloroflexota bacterium | reverse complement strand
TATGCGATAAACTCTTGTAGTCCATTTTTGTCTCCAGTTGGTTAACGAGCGGCCCACTTCGTTAGCCAACTGGAAACTGCCGCATAAGTCAAACTTTTATAGTCTCCCCAGCAGAGCTGGGGGTTTATCGGGTTTAATTATAGAGCGGGGCATTGGTTTCACGTGTGCCAGCGCGCAGTTTGTGTTCACCAAAGAGTAGGAGTTGGACAACATTAGAATTTACGAGATCGCGCAGATAGTGAAACAATCGCCAATCAGTCTCTTTATCGAATGTGACGAGTTTATCTGCCTCATCCAATAGTAATACAAAAGGTTTACCCCCCTGTAAAGAATCAAGCAATGCACCAACCTTCGGTAAAGCTGGTATTTCAAATGAAGGTGAAAGCTGCCCCTGCTTTAGTGGATAATTTAAAAAATCTTCATACGATACAAATTGCGAGCAGCTTATAGAAAGACTGTGAATGCCTTTCAGTGGTAGCCTTTCAAGATGTAAATAATTTCTTAGAGATGATTTTCCAATTTTACGACCACCAACAATGGCATAAGAGTTATTATGCGACTTTTCTATGATGAATCGGATTTCGGACTCCCTGCCAAAAAATATATCAGGACGAACAGCACCCGTAGTATCATAGGGTGAAAGAATAGATAAGTCAACACTTCCCAATATCATCTTCCTCAATTCGTCCGCTCGATTTTTTAGTAGGGATACTGATAAAACCCCGTCTCTATCAAATATAATCACATCACATGAATATACATCACGCAATCTTTCACTTACTTGTCGCAACCTATTGAGATCAGTAACATTATCCAATGAGATAATTATACCCGTTTGGCTATTTTGTGGAGACTGCATTTTCCTAATCAGCTCAATCGTAATATTAAGTCTCTTCTCAACATCAACTTTTGGACCGAATATCAGCAGGGGCAATTTTGTTAATCTGAGGTTAGGAAAGAGTTCTTTAGTATTCATCATGAAACAATAACAATCAATGTTATTATCATAGGTTGTGCTGCTTATGTCTAGATCCCAAAGAATTCCAATTGATGCTATCAGCCGATCAATGGGAGATTCTTCAATTTTTTCGCCGTTAACTATAGTATGTTGGATACTTTCCCACAAATGATTGAAGAATTGAAGCTGATCGGCTTTACGGTACCTTATGGATTGAGGAGTATGCATCAAATCGAGTTTTGGATTTTTGATGAGAAACTCTCTCTTAATTTCTTGCCAGCGCTCGGGAGACAAACCATCTAGATCCCTGCTATTAACTTCCCCTTTGGATATTAAATAATTAATGATGTCTTCTTCCCACTCAGGATCTTTAAGATTCCCAGATACATCGACATACTGCCACTGAATTTGTAGACAATCCCCATTACCCTGCATCAGCCATACGGTTGCTGCTGCGGCCCAGAAGGCAATTGCCTTGGGGTTTTGACCAATGGGTGCTTTATCCAAGGCTTTGAATTTGAGTGAACCCAATGAATGAATAACCAGACCCGTATAATATTCATCCCACTGAGTAGGGTCGCTTAAAAATTTCCTTGCCATTTGACGAAGCGTTACCAGTGCTATATAAACTTTATGAAGCGATGAGGGCAACTCTGTCGGTATGGCAAATTCCCCTGAACCGTGAGCTTCTCTTTGCATGGCGCAATGGATATAACGGTAAAGCCCAACGACCATTTCTGGCTGCATTCCCTGCTGAAAGAGAGTTTGGGCCAGCAAGTCGGTCAGAATATCCCGCTCCAAAAGTAGCAAGTCTTGCAGGACGTGATTGTGGCTGGCAGACGCACAGTCGATCAGGTGAGCTGTGATCGCCTGGGGATCGACCAAAATGTTGCGCAAATTGAGATCACCGTGAATGGTGGCAAATTTTGCTTCAGCGGTGTGCTCCAATAGAGAGGGTAACGCCATCAACGGGTTGGGTAAGGCAATCTCACCATCACCAAAGAACGTACCCAAGCCAGCCAACGAAGCTACATCCGGTAACGCTATAGGCGTTTGGGCTAGATCAACGCTGGGGTTAAGATAAGCTCGCGCCTCACGCTGCAGACTACCTTGGCGCGTCAACGTAACTAACCCAGTTACCGGCGGCAGAATGTCACCAATGGCAAGGTGGATACTGCCGTCGACTGGTTGCACGCGCAGACGATAGGATGGGAGAGTTGGAGGATTACCTGATGTCAAAGGAAGATTGAGCGTCACCTCTTGTTTTGCTATGTCGATTTCAGTAACGACAAAGTTCTCCAAACGAACCGAACTACCCAACTGAATCTCTCCTACACTTCTGCCTGCCTGTGCAATTTGACGGCCATCAAGCCAGATTACCGACTGATTGGGTTGCAGGGTGCTCGGCTCAATCATTAAATTCACTGGGAGAATCTGATCATAACAATCCTTAACTTTTAGCGTCTCCCATTTGATGGTTGCTTGCCACAGTTCACCCAATTGGCGAAAGAGACGATTCTCCAGTAAGTGCCAAATATTGTAGAGTGAAGATTCATCTTTGATATAGTCAGATAGGCTGACTATATCAAAGAGACCGTCGCCAACTTGGCCATATCGCAATCCGCCCCAAGATTGATTCTCTCCCATATGAAGGTAAACTGGGGTACCCTGAACGGGTGCAAAGCCCGGCAGCCTATTTAATAGGTGACGTTGATCCGCTTGCCACTCTTTTTCGATAAGTGGTTTGGGACCTATCTTGGCAACCGCAGGCAACACTTTCACACCTTCTGCATCGGTTGGCTGTACCAAAAAGACACGAGTCTCTGTACGACCATCAGTAAATTCCTTTATGAGCATCACTTCGATCGAACCCGTAAACATGGCGCAGAGAATTTGATTCTCCACTTGGCTAATTTTCATATCCCGCGGCATGGTAATGGGGATTTGGGGGACAGAGGATTCATTGAACTCTGCCCCTTCATCCGAAGGCTGCTGAGGTTCAATTGAGCGATCGCGTGGGGGGGGCATTGAGCTTTGGTCCACCCGAGGCGGTGGTGATTGGGCAGCGGGTTTCCCTTGGTTTGCCGGAAGATAGATACGTAGAAGCTCAGAGAACTCTTCCGTAGATGATGGATATTCTTCAACGGCAACCTGCACCAAGGATGCCAATTTCCCATGCTTCTCGGCCTCACTCATGACACCGTGCCAAACGTTTGTCGGGCTGCCCGTCAGATTCAGACGGCTGATATCCAGCCCTGCATCCATTGCAATGCGGCGAACGCTGGCATTATCGTCAAAGAAGCGGGAGAACAAAGTACGCATTTGGCGGTATGCTTCTGATTTTGTCATGAGAAAGTGTATCCAACTAATCGTATAAATCGACCGGAGCCTAATCAAAACCTATCGTTACAGTCATCTACTTTTGACAGCCACATAATTCTTGGTCTCACGGGGATGGGTTTTCCTACCTGATTAAACATGTGACGCCAAATAGATCAAATGATAGGGCAAGATTTCACTATCAAGCTATATGCAGGTAAACGGTGCATGGAATTCAGTGAATCCCGATGCTTCATTGTTCATTTTAGGACAGGATAGGAGAATTACGAAACTTTAGTTTCTATACCTGACAATCTACCGTGGCCTTCCCTCCGGAAAAAATTGATACCCCCCCTCCGGCTTGCCGCGCCAGTTGACGACGTAGACCGGTTTTGATGGGGTTGGCTCAATTTTACGTCGCAACGTCCGGATGACCTGGAAGAGGCTGTCGTTCGTAACACCGTGATAACGTTCTTCGTCTGTCCAGGCCGCGACAATGATATCGGTGTAGGTATGCTGAACGTAGGGCTCTTCAGCTAGGAACTGAAGGATAGAACGTTCTTTGGCCGTTAGATCCTGAATGATCTCGGCACCTTGGTAGAGCGTTTGGCTAGCGTGCTCTAAGGAGATTCGACCACGGCTGGCCTCTTCTATGGTGGCAATGTGGCTGGCAAAGAGAGTGCCAAAGAGACGATATCCTGGATCTGTATGCGATAGTAAACCTTTTTCGAGCAGACCAGCCACCGTCGGTCTATAGCGTTCGGCTACCTCTTCCTGGTTCGATTCACCCATTGAAAATGCGCCGTGCATCTCAGTCAGGACCAACTGTTCTTCTTGGGTCAGACCGAACCAAATGTCTTCCAGGCGATGACGAACGTTGATCTGCTGCATTAACGCTTCTTGCCAGGCTTCAAGAGAAGGTTTGTTCTTGGTCGTCAGCCACCACCGGCATACCTGTGTAACCAGCGACGGATAACCTCCAGTCAGTTCTACGAGAGTAGCAACTTCGGCTGTGGTTGGTTTTGTTTCCGCAGAATTAACACGACGAGCGATTCCTTGGCGCGTATCCTGTTCGCTCATGGGGCCAAGGATGCAAACCTGTTGGTCGAGCAAGCGTTTGAGATCACCCAAGACCTCAGGATTGGGCAGGTAAGATGGGCTATGGGTCATGCAGGTAATGTAAGAGAGGGTCTCTTTGAAGCCATCGCGCAGGCCGCGTAGGCTGTCACCCATTTGTGGAGAGAGCATGGTTGAGAAGGCATCGAAGCGATCCAAGGCGAAAACCACTCGGTGCCTTTGCTCTTGAAGATGGCGTAGCAGCTTGCGTACGCCAGTTTGGGACAGAAAAGGATCCCGCTGTCCGCTGTTTTCTTCATAGGTTTGGCTAATCATCTTCTGACTCTCGGGCGCAAAGCGATGGTGATGCTCGTCAAAGGCGCGTAAGATGACCCGATAGAGGGCCGACAGGGTTGGGGCAGGCAGCGTGTTGAGATCCATGGGCAATAATGTTACCGGTTGGGAACCAGAAGGAAGATACCCCTGTAACACTTCGGGACGATGGCAGAGGAAACCGAGTAGATCCGACTTCCCTGTCCCACTTGGTCCAATGACGGAGCCATTGGCACCTGTTCGGATCCAATCGGCCAAAATTTGCACTTCCCTGGCTCTATATGTCGGTTTATGATTGACCCACGGGTGATTTACCTCTGGCTGTTGGGATGATGGATTGACCTCATTCATACTTGGCCTCGTTGGTGTACTCATATCTATTTTCTCCTGATGTCAAAACGTTTTTCGCTTCAACACACCTCTTTTCCCTACCCCTACCTATTTGGATCTCAGCAAAATCTCAGCGTTTCTCAGCAAAAATCGCCCAGCCTTGCTACCTAGGAATCGGAATTCAATAACATAAAAATAGGACTTATACACTTCAGGCAGAAACTGAGATAGTGCAAACTCAGTTTCTCTGGTGGATGCCACCCAACTACGTAAATCCTAAAAAATAGCTTTCAGCGAATCAGTAGTCAGCTAGGTCAGAATCAGCATTGTTTGAGCAGCCAGAATTTGGCCATGTTGCGAGGTTGACCCTTATGCTTTCCCACATTATCAAAACATGGAGAACCGATTCCTCTAATTACAACGTTAAAGAGTGCTTTGGAATGACGCCTTCCTTTACCTGGCTGGATAATTTGAATACCATTGCTTAGGGGTCTGCAAGTAGCTGAGGATCCTGAAAGCGATGTTCCTGCTGCAATCTGATGGGATTCTTAGAATAGCATAGGGCTATTTAGAGAACAACAGCGATCTTTGCCTCCACATAGCTATATTGGATGGTTTTTGGGAATTAATCTTACGAAAAATGGCGTAATCTTAGCTGAATCATGAAAATGTACGGATACTATTCAAAAGACTAGAGGTTTTAAGTAGGTTTCAGATAGGTTTTAAGTAGGTTGCAGACTGACTTTCAGATTTAGAGAAAATAGGGGGTACAGGGTTCCCGTAAGCGCGGCAGCTTATCAATCTGTTTAATCCTTCTAAGTAACCGAGCATAAATACACCGATATGGTCTACAGAGGTAATAGCCTGCAAAAATACCGGAAAACTTTTGCTCGCTTACTAATAGGTTTTGAATAGTAAGGATGTAGATGCAAAATTTGATTTTTCTGATAAGCTATAGTCAATTGATTCTACTGACTGTTCCCCTTTTGGCCGAGCACAGATTTCTCGTCATCTTTTCTCAAAATGACAGATTGTGTTCTAATGAGTATAGATATATTGAATTGGATACTAAACATGCCGAAACGAATAACTTCTTTTGATAGAAAAGATAGCATTATTTTTGTTTTGTGGGGCACCCGTTTTGAAGAAGCGGCTGCAACAATTTTTACTACCAAGCTACGTCAAGTAGGACTTTGTGTGCAATTAGTCAGCTTGGCCGGACAAAGACCTGTAGGTCAAAATGGTTTGGCCCTTTACCCCGATCTCCCTTTAGGAGATGCCCTAAGGATAGCGAAGAAGGCCGTATGTGTCATCCTACCCTGCAGTGCTGAGACCTTTAGACAGATGGAGTGCGATCCTCGTCTCAGCGAATTTTTTCACCAAGCCAATGCCAATGATGCCCGGTTCATCGTCTCAACCATGGACTCTATACAAAAAACCGGCCTAAAGAAGTTAGTCATCGCAAATGAATTGCTATCTACCTATCAGAACGTTCCGAATCTTATGCAGTTTGCCGATGAGCTCGCCAGTTCGCTGGCTAATGTCTATGGTGTATAGATACTGGACAATACAATCGTGAAACCAACCAAAATCGAAAAAGTTGAACCGATCCTCTGGGATCGATGGCTCTTGCTCAAAATTACCTGCGAAGATGGCACAGTTGGCATTGGCGAAGGAGGCGTTCATGGCTGGCAACGCCCCACCAAGACCATGATCGAGGTCATGACTCCTTACCTTCTGGGTAAAGACCCGGCTCGCATCGAACATCACTATCAGTGGCTCTATCGTTCGTCCCATTTTATGGGATCAGTTGTCCAGGGCGCACTCTCGGCCATTGACATTGCGCTATGGGATATCAAGGGAAAACGGCTGGGCGTTCCCATTTATGATCTGATGGGAGGCATGACCCGCGAGCGAGTGCGTTGTTACATGCACGTCGCGGGCGAGACGGTCGATGAGCTGGTTAGTGATGCGCTTCGCAAGGTTAAAGAAGGTTTTACAGCCGTTCGATTCTCACCCTATACTCGTAATTTCCACCTCCACAAATCTTATAGTGAATGGGCTGAAGAAGCGGTGGTGAAAGTGGGGGCAGTGCGCGAAGCCGTTGGCCCGAACGTGGATATCTGTGTGGAAATCCACCGCCAAATGAACCCCGCCGAGTCAATCTGGCTCGGTCGACGGCTAGAACAGTTCCATCCCTACTTTTATGAAGACCCCATGTTGCCGGATAGTCCAGCCCTCATGGCCAATGTGCAAGAACAGTGCAACATCCCCATCGCCACAGGTGAGCGCTTCACGACTATTTTTGAATATCAGCAGCTTCTTGCTGCCAACGCCACCTCCTACGTACGACCTGACGTCTGTCTATGCGGAGGCTTGAGCGGCAGCAAAAAGGTCGCGGCCCTGGCCGAAGCCCATCACGTGAAAGTGATCCCTCACAATCCATTGAGTCCGGTAAGTACGGCCGCCTGCATTCAACTGGACGCAGCAATTCCCAATTTCGCCCTGCAAGAGTATACTGGTGAATCAGAGCCGCCCAAGAGTGAACTGCTGGTGACACCCCTTGAATTGAAGGAAGGATATTTAACAGTGCCAACTAAGCCAGGATTGGGCATTGAACTCAACGAGGCTGCGTTCAGCCTTCCTATCAATGATAAAATCTTGGATACCCCCATTGGATTTGACGGGTCGGTTCAAGATCGGTAGAAGCAGACTAAAAATGAATACGTGATTTTGCCAATTGTTGAATTGTTAATGGGCTGGTTAGTGAAGCGATTCGGTTGCGTGGAGTCACCTCGGGTGTTCGGGCATCCTCATTACCATTAGGGTCAATCCAAAAAAATAAACATTCCGCGGAGGAGGCGTTCTCTTACGCCGGAACAGATACACCAACACCGCATTCGAGAATGCTAGCTCCACCGGTACTGGGTACTTATTTTTTGGAGCAGCTTGATAGATTCAGCAATTCATTATTTAATTAGAAGTTTTCTGAAGACCCTAACCATTCAGGCAATTTGCTAAGTCGAGCTCAGAAGAGGCTAAAAACTGTGACCGCAGACAGATTTCCGGCTGAAAACCATCCTCGAGTGATCATTGACACTGACATCCACCCTGTGTCAATTCCAGACAATGTTGCTGAACGTCTGCCGGAACCGTGGCGTACTCGTTATAAGAGCGGTAATCGTTCCCCAGGCGGATTAGGATACTGGAATCCAAATGGGGTCATGCGACCTGATGCTGTCACTGCAGATGGGCGACGAGTTGAGGGCTTCCCGGATACTCTGAGTGAGCACTTTTTTGATAAGTATAAGCTGACTTATGGGATTCTGAATCCAGCCAATTCACTACAGGCGGGCTTATCTCCAGAGCTAGATTACCCTGCTGCCATTGCTTCTGCCGTAAACGATCACTTCATTGAGGATTGGCTTCCTACGGATTCGCGGTATCGCCTCTCTATGGTCATTGCAACAAATGATCCGCATCAAGCTGCTAAGGAGATCTACCGCTGTGGCGAACGTCCTGGCGTGGTTCAAGTGTTAATGGGGAGCGGCGCACGAATACCATACGGCCAACGCTTCTATCATCCCATCTACCAAGCTGCATCTGAATTAGATCTACCTGTTGCCATACATCCAGGAACGGAGGGCGTGGGCATCTCTGGAGCGCCATCGGCCGCGGGCTACCCGACCAGCTACTTAGAGTGGCACACTGGATTGGTTGGGAGCTACATTGCTCATCTAATCAGCATGGTGACAGAAGGTGTTTTTCAAAAATTTCCTACCTTCAAATTTGTCCTGTTGGAAGGAGGTGTCTCCTGGGTGCCGCCGATCTTGTGGCGCTTGGACAAGAACTGGAAGGCACTACGCATGACAGCGCCTTGGCTCGATCGACTCCCTAGCGAAATTGTTCATGAGCACATGCTTCTCACGACCCAGCCCATTGAAGAACCAACCGATATCAAGCAACTTCACACTATGCTTGAGATGTTACCAGCCCATAAGATGTTGATGTTCTCCACAGATTTCCCCCATTGGGATGGGGACACGCCCGATTTTGCCCTGCGGCTGCTGCCCAACCATCTCCGAAGAGACGTCATGAGTGAAACCGCTCGCAAGCTCTATAAGTTGCCAGATTCGCAATAATCAGATACGCTTTGTGCTGTGTCTAACTTCAGTATAGATATCCAGAAAAGTGCTGTCCTCCCTTTGCGGGAATTCTGTGATAAATGTGAGATTATCACACACCAAGGGTTGGGTGCTGTCATTCCAAGTGAAGCGAGAGATTTGGGCATCACCAACAGAAGATTTCTCCTCGTTGCACTCCCTTCGGTTCAATTGGCGCTTGGCGCCCGTGGCCGAACAGGGCAAGCTCAGAAATGACAGATCCGAGATAATCTCATCTTCTACCGGAAATTCCCAAGGTAGATTGGTCAAAAGTCTGGGACAAGACTCTTCCTGCGATACATATCAATAGACCACAGCGAAGGATTCCCTCTCCACGCTGCACCACACAGTAATGGTACGGTTGAGCGTAAATTCTTGCACACATAAACAGTCTCTCGTCCTGACTGAAGATCCTCTCGGGTTCGATGACTATTTATACAGGGGTTTACTACCCTCTCATTGTGCGGTTTCCTGAGCATATCCATCACAACACAGGAGAAGACAGAATCATGGCAAAAGAGCTACAATTAACAGGAAAATTAAGCCGACGTAATTTCTTACGATTGGCCTCCGTCGGCGCCAGTGTCACTGCATTGGCCGCATGTACACCCGTTGCCGCTCCTTCTGATTCAGGGGGCGGTGAGATGAGCAGCGAGGTAACCTCAATTACCTATCTCTCTCAAGGTGGTGGTGAAGCAGCCATCAACCGTTATCAGCCCCTTATTGATCAATTCCACGAGGAAAATTCTGATGTAGAGGTGACCATGCAGTTAGAGCCAGGTGGTGCCATTGAAGTGCAGACAAAGCTGCTCACGCTCATTGCAGCTGGCGAAGCACCAGATACCTACTGGGCGCATAGCTATACCAACGCTGGTCAATCCAAGCGTGACATTCAATTAGATGTATCTGATTTCTTGGCCTCTGATGACGAGATTAAGGGAGAAGATTATCTGCCTGCGGCTTGGGCAGACTTCAATGTAGATGGCAAGCAGGTCGGCTTCCCTAGGGAGACCACCAGTACGGTGATCATATATAACAAGGAATTGCTGGATGCTGCCGGTGTTGCGGCACCCACTGATAGCTGGACCTGGGACGATTTCTTGGCTGCCGCATCGGCTGTTACCTCTGGAGAAGGAGCGGAGAAGATCTATGGTATGGCTGACTTTAACTTGAATCGTAATACTTGGTGCCGTATGTGGCAAAATGGGGGTGACGTACTCAATGCTGACCGCACCGAATACACCATGAATGCGTCGGAAAACGTTGCCGTTGTGGAAGAGATTACAGGTTGGCATACGGATGAACTCCATATCCCTGGCGTGGAAAAGGGCGGTTTCTCGACTGCCGATCTCTTTACCACCGGCCGAATCGGCATGTTCCCCCAATTCAGCGTCTTTAGCGGCATTCAGTCAGCCGAATTTGAGTGGGATGTGGCTCACCTGCCCGTTAATGCAGATCAGTCACGCACAACCCGAGTAGCCTCGGCTGGACACAGCATCTATTCTGGTACAGCGCATCAGGAGGCTGCATGGAGTTTCCTCAAAAAGCTAGGTTCCGAGAGCGCTTATCGCCACTGGGTGGATGGTGGCTTGAGCCTGCCCTCCCTCAAATCTGTAGCCAGTGACCCGGCCCTCTTCGATGACGGCGGGCCAGCCAGCTTCCAGATCATCATCGATGCCTTCGACTACGGTCGCCCCGAACCAGTGGCCGGTGACTGGATTGGCGTCCACCGGGAGATTCAGCCCGCCCTCGACGCCATTTATGGCATTGAACAAGCCGACGCCCAGAGTACTTTGGACGGAATCGCGGATCGGGTGAATGAGCTGATTGCAGCGTTGCCAAGTGCGTAACCTGGCAAGCTGTAGAGGGAAAGAGTGATCGAAAGAGTAAGTATCACTTAGTGGAATGAATCGACACAAGATTGATAAAGACTGATTGAGATGATATGACGGTTCTTGGTTCAAGACGTCGCGGCCTTCTCTGGAAGGAGCGCCGCGATGCCTACATCTTTATCGCTCCCTGGCTTATCGGGTTTTTGCTCTTTACTGCAGGACCCATGCTGGGGTCCCTCTATATTTCGTTTACACGCTGGGAGATAGTTTCGGCATCGGTTTGGGTTGGTCTGGAGCAGTATCAAAAGCTCTTTGCTGATGACCGATTTTATCTCTCCCTGTGGAATACCGCGTACTACGTCTTTTTGGGCGTACCTTTGCACCTCTTTCTTGCGCTCCTGGCCGCTTTGGCCATGAATATGAATCTGCGGGGCATTCGCCTCTTTCGTACACTATACTATGTGCCATCCCTTACACCTGCAGTGGCCAACGCCATCTTGTGGATGTGGATCTTTCATCCTCAGTGGGGGCTGGCCAATGCACTTCTGGGCTGGTTCGGCATTGAAGGATTATATTGGCTTCAGGATCCCAGGCTATCCAAACCATCATTTATCATTATGAGCTTCTGGACCATTGGCGGGCAAATGGTGATTCTGCTGGCGGGTCTCAAGGGGATACCGCAACAGCTCTATGAAGCGGCGGAGATCGACGGCGCTAATGGATTGCAAAAGTTTCGTAAAGTGACGTTGCCTCTGCTAACACCGGCCCTCTTCTTCAATTTGATTATTGCTATTATTGGGGCTTTTCAAGTCTTTACCCAGGCCTATATCATGACCGAGGGCGGTCCTAGTTACTCTACGCTCTTCTATCTGCTCTATCTTTACCGGGCAGCATTTGAAAATTTCCGCATGGGCTATGCATCAGCTATGGCGTGGATACTCTTTGTGATCATTCTCTTCTTTACTTTGATTCAGTTTCGCCTCTCTGACCGCTGGGTCTTCTATGAGGGAGATCTGCGCGAATGATTCACCTTTCTAAACGGTCGCGGCGGATTCTAATGGACGCCTTCTGGTACATTGTGCTGAGCTTCTTTGCCCTCACGCTGGCCTTGCCACTGATCTGGCTTATGTCTACCTCGCTTAAAACCGGCGCCCAGACCTTTCTCATGCCACCAGAGTGGATTCCTCGCCCGGTGGTTTGGCAGAACTACCCGGATGCATTTCAGGCTGTTGATTTTGGCAGATACTTCTGGAATACTTTAGCGGTGGTCTTTTGGGCTACAATGGGAACGGTCCTCTCTGGTTCATTGACCGCCTTTGCCTTTGCCCGACTGCGATTTCCGGGGCGAGAATTTCTCTTTATCCTGGTACTTTCAACCATCATGCTGCCAAGCATCGTAACCCTGATTCCTACCTTTATTGTCTTTCGCAGCCTGAAGTGGATCAATACCTTTTTGCCTCTTACAGTTCCCTTTTGGCTAGGGGGCGGTCCATTCAATATTTTTCTCTTCCGTCAATTCTTCATGACCATTCCCTATGAGCTAGATGAAGCGGCTCGCATTGACGGGGCCAGCAATTTCCGCACCTATTGGTCGATTATTTTGCCCCTCTCTAAACCTGTATTGGCGACTGTCGCCATCTTCTCTTTTATCCATCATTGGAACGATTTCTTCTTGCCGCTTATTTATCTGCAGAGCACTGAGAAGTGGACCATGGCTATCGGCTTGCAGGGCTTCAAGGATCTCTACTCGACTGAGTGGAACCTGATGATGGCTGCTTCTACGGCCATGATCTTACCGCTGCTGATTCTCTTCTTCTTTGCTCAGCGATATTTTATCAGCGGGATTCAGATGTCTGGTATTGCAGGGCGATAGTGGTGGAGTTAGGGCTAGCTGCGCCGCGTGCCGCATGTGGGCGTGCTCTCTGAACGGATGAATAGGTGGTGAACTATGACCAAACAGAAGATTGCCGTTGCCCAGATGGGCGAAGTTCCTTCTGGAGAACGCAAAATTGTGGAGGTAAATGGAAAGTCTATCGGCCTCTTTAACGTCAATGGCCAATATGTGGCCGTGCTCAATCTATGTCCCCATGAACTGGCCCCTGTTTGTCTAGGAAGGGTAAGCGGTACAACCCTTCCTTCGCCTCCAGAAGAGTATCATTGGGGACGTGACGGAGAGATTCTGGCCTGCCCATGGCATGGATGGGAGTTTGATCTGCTTACCGGAGAATGTCTAACGGATAGAAAGAAGCTGCTTACCTATCCTGTAGAGGTGGAGGGAGAAACGATCTCCATCGTTATGGCCAGGCGTCCATGAGATTAGATCACATCCATTCGAAGCGATTTTAGACGCAATAATCGGAGCAATGGCAGTAGAAGTAGAAGCACAAGGGCAAAGAAGACAAAGCCCGAATAGTCGTGATAGAAGGTAAACGCCGCATCAACGCCCCAGTAGTAGGCAATATAAAGCAGGTTGCCTACTCTCAGAATATTCCCCAACATAGACAGTGGGATCGCTAGTAAGACCAGACCAATCTTTCCCCACAGAGGTCCATTAAAAAGATAGGCACAGAGAGAGGTCAGTGCAATCAGTGTAATCATAGAGTTGATTCCACTACATTGAGCGCCGATCAACAGGTCCGTTCCTGGCATTTGCACGGCGTTGCCCACAATGTGGATTGGGAGGCCGAAAAAGCGAACCAATGCCCCTGAGCAGACGCCAGTAAAGAGAGCCAACGGATAGGTTGTGCGTTCAATGATGGGAATCGGTACCATCATTGCCAAGTAGCAGATGGGAAAGATGAGGTGTCGTAGCGTCCGCCAACTAAGAGTCGTTCCCACTAACCCTGCCACCAATCCCACCATAGCAAATGCCGCAAGATAGTATGCTCTATCATTGAGCCAGTAAACATAGAGGATGAGGCTAATTCCGAGCAGCAATAGCGAGCGATAATCATAATGGAGCCAGGAAGGCTGAGCCTCTGGATCCAAGGTTAACCGACGCCAGGCCAAAAAGATTGCTGCCGGAAGAACCAAGATGCCGTGGCTGTAATACTCATTGGCCATCCACTCTCTCCACAGCCATTGCCATGTAGGCCATGTGAGCAACCCAAATGCGACTATGATACCAACAATGTACCAGCGCTGATGGTGACGCAACGGCTGGTTTCCTGCGGCTGCTGATATAGATGACTCTGTTACTGCCATATCGGATAGCCCAACTGTCTGTTTAGATGAGGATTGAGTGTTTTGGCTAGGTGTGGATATCGGCTCTTGGATCATCTATTGAGTTCCTCTTCAATAACGGTTTGATATAGCCCCGCCAGAAAAGTTTTGTCCCGGCTTTTACCCAGCGTACTCTAACAAATTCCGGAAAAAGAGGGCAAACTTTATCTGGCCATCTATATTGTGCAAAAGGTAGCGCTCTTTGAATCGATCTACCATTTAAGGCAAATGTGTAAACTGCCCTGAAAAATAGGACATGGATTAGATGGATCAGCAGGATCTTTTTCATCCTCCATGGTGCCGCTTGATCCATGAAAAACTACTGATTCTCAGTATCTCCCTGGATGATGATCAATCCCAACATAACGGCGAATAAAATGATCGATTTTATCAGCGTCAAATTCGTCAAGTTTGAGAACTTTTGTCCATGCTGTCAGGGCAATTCTGGCCCCCATATCTTGATGTAGAGGTTCTCCATCGCCAACAGTCCAATCAGGTCTGTTGGGTAAAAGTATAACATGACGGCCTCCATCAATATAGGGTGTCACAAGATCGGTTAACTGCTCAACAAGGTCGGGACATGCTTCTTCGCACTGGTAGTAGACAACAACGCCACCATCCTCAAGATTGTGAACCAATTGCTCATATCGAATGGGATCTTCGTAGATGTCCCATGCTGCCAGATTCCCGTAGTGATAACCAGACGAAGGAGGAGTGCTGTTATAGGGAGTTGGTGACCGTTGTCCATATTCAATGTGATTGTTCCCTTGGGTCTCATAGGTCTCTTCACCCGTCACGCCAGCAGCAGTGCGGGAGTTCAGGTAGAAAAATAGACCGACCAGAGCTACCAAGCAAGCAGCGGAACCAATCAAGAGGCGGTTTCTGTTCGAGCGCTCCCGGGCTGCTTCTTGCCTTTCTGCTTGCCGCCTTACCCGGGCAGAGACCGGCGTCTCTCTTTGTGCTTTATTTTTTTTCGCTTTTGTGTTCGTTTTCGTTTTTCTGGCCATCTGTAATTAACCTTGTACAATCAACTTTGTTCTAAATGCTCGTGCAACCAAGGATCAAATTCTTCGGGAAGAATTTCGCCGATTTTCCGATAGACGATTGCTCCCTCTGGATCAACGATATAGGATATTGGCAAGCCACGAACGTTGTGTTCCAAAAGTAACTCATTTGGGGGATTGAGAAGAATGGGGATAGTTAATCCCATTTCGTCTATAAAAGGTTGAACGCGTTCGGCTTTCTCACGCATATTCACACCGAGCACGACGAGCTGTCCATCATACTTATCTGAGATCTGTTGTAAATAAGGCATCTCTTTACGACAGGGAATGCACCAAGTGGCCCAGAAATTGACGAGTACATAGCGCCCCCGTAGAGCCTCTAATGAGAGCTCATCACCTCCTAGCGTCTGCATGGTGAAGTTGGTCGCCAACTCCGCTGGCTCACTCTCTTGCTCTCCTGCCGTCTCGGCCTTTGGCTCACGATTAGCGCTTCCCCCCGCTTCGGCACTCTTATGCGTAGATTCACTGCCCTCTGTAATAGGCGGATTTTCAGCCGTAGAGCCAACTGAATCTATCTCTTTGTTGGCTTCAGGGCCAAAGCAGCCAGAGAGAACGCATAGAATGAGGGGTACAAGCAATAGTCGGACTTGATTCGTGAGCATCTCATTCCTCTACTTTCACCAGGAGCGAGACCATGGTCTCTGGGTCATTCGTGGGCAACTCACAGATGTAATTTTGGCAGACGTAGGCTGTGGCGCTATCATCAATCTCGTAATAGTATTTGGCATACTCAGCTAGTTCGATGATGGGTGCATCGTCATCAGGCCCACGGAGCAAAACCACTTTGTTGGGTACATAGGCATCTCGTAAAGCTCGCAATAGCGCCTCCGTATCCTCAGCGCCTTCTTCACCCACAATCACAACCTCATAGGATGGCCCCAAGCCAAATTCAAGGGCACTCATTAGCTGAGTATAGGCCGTCGGACTATTGGCAATTTGTGAGGAGAAGGCTTTCCCTACCTCATCCGCCCGCTCCTCATAGCTGGCATCTGCCGTAATGCGCCCCAGCCGAAGTAAATTCAACATGGCAACCGAATTCCCAGAGGGGATGGCACCATCATAAATCTCCTTCTGACGAGCAATAAGTGTTTCGCCATCGTCTGGAGTAAAGAAGAAACCACCCGTGAAATCATCCCAAAAATGTGTTTCTAATTCGTTGTTCAGCCTAATGGCTTCTTCAAGATACCTGAGATCAAAGGTCGATTCATACAATTCCAGCAGACCCCAAACCATGAACGCGTAATCATCAATATTGGCCAGCAGGCCGGCTTCACCTTCCCGGTATCGATGCAGCAGTCGCCCGTCTTGGTTCTTCATCGTCTCCAAAAGAAAGTCAGCTGCATTAACGGCTGCGCTGATGTAAAGCGGCTCATCAAAGGCGCGTCCAGCTTTCGCTAACGCTACAATCATCAATCCATTCCAGTCTGTTAATACTTTGTCATCTTTATGAGGATGAATACGCTCCTCCCGCACATCGAAGAGAACCTGCCGAATCACTTCTAAGCGCTCATTTAGCTCATCGGGCGTTAACCCAAGAGCAGACGCGGTTTCATCAATGGATTGCTCCCAATAGACGATGTTCTTGCCCGTTGCTTCACGAGTCGCTTCCTCTAGAAAGTTGCCTTCCTCGGTCATAGATGACATCGTAGTCACCAACGATGCGTCATCTGGGCCAAGTAAATCATTCAGCTCTTCTACGCTCCACAGATAGAAAATACCCTCTTCTCCTTCGCTGTCAGCATCTTCGGCAGAATAAAAGCCACCTTGCGAATCTGTCATGTCGCGCAGAACGTAGGTGAAGATCTCCCGAGCAATCCGCTGATATGCTTCGTTCTTTGTGGCTTCATAGACTTCGGTATAGGCCATGGACAACATGGCTTGGTCATAGAGCATCTTCTCGAAGTGAGGCAGTTTCCACTGTTGGTCGGTTGAATAGCGGTGGAAGCCAAATCCAATCTGGTCATAGACACCGCCTTGTCGCATAGATTGAAGCGTTGTCTCGACCATCTGCAGCGCTTGCTCATTGCCTGTTCGTTGCCAATAACGGAGTAAAAAGAGCATATTATGGGGGGAAGGGAATTTAGGTGCCGTGCCAAAGCCGCCGTAAACTGGATCGAAGCGCTGACTAAGCTGTGCGAAGGCATTGGCTAGTGTATTCGGCCCAAGAAGATCCTCACCAATATTTTGACCAAGGTTCGTTACTTGGCTCATGCGAGGGGGCTGCAGCGCATCAGTGACTTCGTCGGCAAAAGCCAGTATTTCGTCACGACGGGTCTGCCAGACCGTCTCAATTTGGGGAATCAAATCCATCATCCCAGCGCGTTGGAAGCGGCTCTCTTTGGGGATGTAGGTTGCTACGAAAAAGGGCTTCGTTTCAGGTGTAAGGACGACGTTAAGTGGCCAACCACCTCGTGTTTGCATTAGGTGGGCCACATTCATATAGATCCCATCAATATCTGGGCGTTCTTCTCGATCAACTTTAATCGCGACGAATGCGTCATTCATGAGTGCCGCAACTTCTTCATCTTCAAAGGACTCCGCTTCCATAACATGGCACCAGTGGCAGGTTGAATAGCCAATCGAGAGAAAGATAGGTTTGTCTTCTGCTGCTGCTTTGGCAAATGCTTCTTCGCCCCAAGGATACCAGTCAACCGGATTGTAGGCGTGCTGTAACAGATAAGGGCTCTTTTCGTTGATGAGGCGATTGGCTGGCCTCGAGCCATGTCCGCCTTCTTCGGCTATTTGTGCCTCATCTGAGTCGTTATTCTCTTCTGCGGATGAAATTTCAGAACTTTCAATTGGTTCAGTGGCATCCTGTGGCTCGGTATTGATTGCTTCAGCATCGGTTTCATCTAAGTCTGTTTCAGTGGTTTCCGATGCAGTGGCTTCGGATTCCATAGTTTCTGTGTCGTCTGTTTTGGCCTCAGTTACGGACACCTCATCATCAGTTTCAGACGCCTGTGTCTGATCTGTCGTGGCTTCGCTCTGATTTACGGTTCCAGTCCCATCATTCACTAATTGGTCTGCATTGCAAGCCATCAATACCGTGAGGGTGATAATCAGCAGGGAAATTAAATTTATATTTTTGTGCTTCATAGGGTTCTTACTTTTGTTTGTTAGGCATTGTTTAGGGATGCGCCGCTTAAGTAACCAATGTAAGCCGGAACAAGGGGAAGGACACAGGGGCTAACAAAGCTAATAATGCCAGCCAATAGAGCGAGTGGTGCAGCACTCACAACGCTTGTATTAGACGTATTTAGACCAGAGAAACCAAATGAACTAGATACCCAATCTTCCATAACAAAAACAAGTTCGTTTAAGAAGCCAAATTGGGTGGTTAGCATGACAAGTTGGTTTGTCCATAAGTAGTAAGCGATGAGTATCATAAAAATTCCACTGATGATGCTGACAGCATTCATATACCGATTCAGCTTTCGTAAAAAATTGGTTACTGTGCTGAAGGCTAAACCTGTGATGAGAAAGGGAATTCCCAGCCCCAAGCTATATACAGCTAGTAGTGCTGCGCCTTGCCCTGCTGTCGCACTATCACTAGCAAGGAAAAGAATGCTGGCCAAAATAGGGCCAATACAGGGAACCCACCCCGCACTAAAGCTAACGCCGATGGCAAAACTACTCGCGTACCCCCACCCACGATTGATCTCATGCATCTCAGTTACGCGGCGTTCCGTATAGAGCAGTGTATTCAAGAAATTGCAAAAGCTGACGAGTGCCGATGCGGCTGGATTGGCCTTCAGATCCACTTGATTAGTCACGAAGGTGGCTAGCCAGCGAAAAGCCCCCATGGTTGTTAGGCCAAAAAGGAGCAACAGAACTGCACCAACTTGCTGAATGATTATCTGATATTCGAATAAGCTGCGACCCAATAGACCCGCTGCCGAACCAAGCAAGGTGAAGATAACCCCAAATCCAACAACGAATGCGAGTGAATGAAAAAGAATCGTAGCCCTGGAAACGGATGTTGTCTCGTCCTGGGTGATTGGCTCACCCCGACCCTTATCTGATACAGATTGTCCTACCGGGTTACTGATTGTTGATGCCATCGCATGCTCCTTTATGATTTGTACTCTACAGAGTATCCATGGCTCTTACTGATTCGGAGCGTAAATCCACTCTGAGAATCCGTTCGAATCCAATCTCAGATCCTAGAAAGCCTATAGAGCGCTTGTTTTCAAATCTGGTCGACTCTATAGGCTAAGCCCATGATGATCTCACCTTCCTGCCATAGCGTGACTTGAATATTGTCGATCAGAATCATTCGTTCACTTTCAAGCCGAAATGAATCAAACGCTCTAAATTCATAAAGCGTATAGGTAAGCTGATCCTGATCGGCTAACCGTACCTGCACAGCAATGGTGTCTTCAATAGTGCAATATCGTGCCCCATTGATGTTGTACTCTTGCAGTCGTAATCGCCTAGGATGTACCGGAGCAAAGTCTAATAATGGCATGGTTTGGGAAAGACTAGGGATGCTCACTGTAAAAAATTCGGAATCAAACTGCTTAGCATGATTCAGCGCGATTTCAGCCGCTATCTTTTCTACCTTTCGGTTATCAGTCTGCTGTCGGACGACAAAAGTCGCCAGGCTCACACAAAGGAGCACCACTATCGTTGCGGCAAGCATAGCAGCCGGTTTCATCCGAACAAATATCCACTGCCGCGGTGTATTGAGAACCGGTTCGGTATGGCTAATTAGCTGCTTAAGATCAACCAATGCATCCGGTGGCAGGGATTGGGTTGAGTAGTATCGCTGGATGCGATCTTCTAGTGGGTCCAGGCTATCATTCATTATTCTCCCCCTTCTCACTCGCTTACATATTCTATCAACAGCTTTTGTAGTTTCTTTTTGGCGCGATGGAGCGCACTCAAAATAGTTCCTCTTGGGCGTTTGGTGTGTTTGGCAATTTCACTGGCCGAATATCCCTCTACTGCAGAAAGGTAGAGCAGCTCCCGTTCTTCATCGCGCAATTGTGCCAAGGCAAGCTCTAATTGTGGGTCGACTAGGTGAAGAGTAATGTCAATATCATCGACTAGATCTGCATCGTCCAAGGGGATAAAGTGCAGCTTTGAGGCCCGACGATACTGATCAATATACGTGTTACGGATCGTTGTAACCAGATAGCGTACATTCCATGGGCCACCACGCCGGCTAATCTTTAAGCAGGCCTCTTGCAGAATGTCCTGGGCCATTTCACTATTGTGGGTAAGTGATAGTGAATATCGATAGCCCCGATGAAGCAATTCGTCAAATTCATCCGAAATACTTGTCATATGATGTGTGTAAATTTAGTTTATGCTATACTGGTTTTACATCTCATAAAGGACCTTTTCCAGCCATCTCTAAGTGATTTGGCACTATTTTCAAACATAGTGGGGTGCAATAGAAAATGTATCCTCGTCTAAGTAGACGAATAAGGGACCAGTTTGATTGCATTTCCAAAATGTTTTTTTTCTGCGGTGAAAAAGCGATTCGAAAAGAGGGCTAATCGTGACCAATGATCATGCCAAGTTGCCAACTGTCGGCGATATGCTCCAGATGATCTTTGAAAAATGGTATAACGACAATATTCCACGCCATGCAGCTGTATTGGCTTTTTATGCCCTCTTTGCGTTAGCTCCAATCCTGCTCTTATCGATAGAAGCTATGAAGCTCATCTATCAGCAGGAAGATGCCGAGGCCCAGGTTTTGGCCCAGGTAAGCTCCTTCACCCAGAATCCTGAGACCACAATTTTGGTGCAGACCCTTTTAAACAATGTTCTGCCCTCATCAGCAGCTTGGTGGGTGACGGCGAGCTTCCTCATTGCTCTGCTTTATGGTGCAAGTAGCTTCTTTGTCGAGCTGAAAATCGTACTCAATCAGATTTGGGGTGTACCACTCGCACAGGATGTGGGATTGGGGCAAGTTATCATAGAACGGTTGCAAGCAGTTCTGATGGTTCTGATTGGTAGCCTCCTGATTATCTGTGGATTGTTTGTCGCTAGTTGGTTTACAAATGGTATGGAATGGCTTGCCCTTTCTCTGAACTGGGGTACAGGCTATGCAACATGGGGATATCTAATATTGGTCTTCATGCTCTTCACCATTCTCTTTGCATTAATTTACAAATTTGTCCCAAATGTAACGATTGCTTGGCAAGATGTTTGGATTGGTGCTGCGGCAACAGCACTGCTCATTTCCATAACCAGGCTCCTGATTAGCTGGTATTTTGGTTATAGCTACACGTCTACCATGTTTGGCGCGGCTAGTGCAATCGTGATTATCTTGCTTTGGGTCTACTATTCCGCACAAATTTTCTTCTTGGGTGCTGAGTTTACATATGTATACTGCCAACTTTATGGAACAGCATGGGCGCAAGGCCAGCAGGACAATGAACTCTTTAAACATGACCAAGCTACTTCTTTGGATACTATCCACTCTTCCTCACCTATCGCACAAAATGGCACTGGTGAGCGAGAGCCACAAGAAAGATCTGTTACATATACAATCGATGAATTGCCACCACGCCAAAGATCGGTTCCTATCGAATTTGAGGTAGAAAACGTGGACCCCGCAATGGTTGAACCATCCCAGCCTATTGGTATGCGCCAATCCGCTTCTAACCTGCGCATACGTCTGTCTAGCCTCTACAAACGAGCCAAAAGCCCACTGCGTACCTTTGAGTCTTCTCTTGAAAAATTTCGTCCCGACTCACCGAGAACCGACTCACTGAGAACCGACTCACCGACAACCGACTCACCGACAACCAACCAACCGAGAACCGACTCACCGACAACTGACCAACCGAGAACCGACTCACCGACAACCGACTCACCGACAACCAACCAACCGACAACCGACCAACCGACAACCGACTCACCGACAACCGACTCACCGAGAACCGACTCACCGACAACCGACCAACTGCCAACCGACCAACCGACCACCATTCCAGACGTCCGGAATCGACTAACGCAAGTGCAAAATAGTATCAGCGCTGCCAGAACCAACGTGAAACAGACGCTCTCGCTGCCAATGCGCCTTATTCGACCCATCAGGGATATTATTGTTGCCGTTGGTGTGATTGGGGCGATTTCATTGGCTGCATTGGTAGGTATTCCATTCTGGCGAAAGCGAGGCCGTCAGCTAGATTCGGTAGACGAAGATAAATCGTAAGAATAAAGTATCTCTAAAGGAACAACAATTGTGACAGAGCATACCATGAAAGCTGCGCGTCTCTACGGACCCGAGGATCTGCGCATGGACAAAGTCCCTCATCCCGGAAAACCAGGCCCTGGGGAGGTGCTTTTGCGTGTGAAAGCTGTTGGCATCTGCGGCAGCGATCTGCATACGTACCAAGATGGTCGTATTGGGGATACAGTCGCCAAAGCCCCTATTACAATCGGTCATGAATTTGGTGGTGTAATCGAAGTCATCGGCCCCCAAGATGGGACTCAACCTGTATGGGGCGGTCACTTTGAGCCTCTGGAAGTTGGGCAACGGGTCGCTGTGGATCCAGCCCAGCCTTGTGGTCGCTGTGAGATGTGCGAGCATGGTCACCCCAACCTCTGCCACCGCCTCCACTTTTGTGGCCTCTTCCCAGACGATGGCAGCCTGAGTGAATATATGCATGTACCTGCTCATACCTGCTTTCCTGTCCCTGATTCCGTTGACGATGCTGGCGCAGCCTTACTAGAACCTCTGGGTGTTGCCCTCCATGCCATCGATCTGGCCAAGATCAAGGTGGCCAACAGCGTGGCTATCCTGGGGGCTGGAGCCATTGGCCTCTATATTTTGCAACTGGCTAGAGTCTCTGGTGCTGACCCTATTTTTGTCAGCGACAAGTTTGACTGGCGCTTAGAACGGGCAGAAGAGTACGGGGCAATAACGGTTAACTGCGACCAGAACGATCCGGCCTCCTTTGTACGCAATGCCACTGGCGGTCGGGGTGTGGACATTGCCATAGAAGCAGCTTGGGCTGACCACTCCATACAGCAAGCTGGAGAGATGGCGAGGTTGGGAGCAAGGCTTGTCTTGGTTGGTATTCCTGGCTCCGACGATATGGCCCTCAGACATTCAACTGCACGCCGCAAAGGATTAACCATCCGCATGGCGCGCCGTATGAAGCATACCTATCCCCGTTCGATTCAACTGGCCGCATCGGGCAAAGTGGATTTAAATGGCATTATCAGCCATCGCTTTCCCTTAGAGAAAGCACCAGAGGCATTTGCCATGAATTCTAACTATCAAGACAATGTCGTGAAAGTGATGATTGACGTTACATGATCCCGTCCCTACCCGCTGGGCAACAGGGATTGTGGTATACTGGCGGTCATGATAAATTATACTCAGCTCCGTTTGAAAACCGTGGTTGGGTTACTCTGGTCCAGCGAGGGAAAACTATGGTTTCCAAATCGACCGCAGTATAACATTGCTACTTGAAAGAAAAACTGTTGTTTGTGCAGAGCCTGAGTGTATCATTCGCCTTACGCAAAATACGGGTGACCCAAGCCATTCAAGGAGTCAATTTATGAATACCGAACACTTCGATGTA
This sequence comes from Chloroflexota bacterium, assembly GCA_039028975.1. Classification (GTDB taxonomy): domain Bacteria; phylum Chloroflexota; class Anaerolineae; order Caldilineales; family Caldilineaceae; genus JAHBNG01. The sequence goes on along the minus strand of JBCCHB010000142.1, from coordinate 20,794 downwards.
ATCATCGTCGGCGCGGGACTGTCCGGCATCGGTGCAGCCTACCACCTGCAAGAGAACTGTCCCGGAAAAAGCTATGTAATTCTGGAGGGGCGAAAGGCATTGGGCGGCACGTGGGATCTCTTCCGTTATCCTGGTATCCGCTCTGATAGTGACATGTACACATTGGGCTATAACTTCAAGCCCTGGAAGGAAGCCAAGGATATTGCAGATGGCCCAGCTATCCTTAAGTACGTAACGGAAACGGCTGTAGAGAATGGTATCGACAAGCAAATCCGCTATAATCATATGGTGGAAGAAGCCAAGTGGTCTAGCGCGGATTCCACGTGGACCATTGAGGCGACCCTGAAAGAGACAGGCGAGACAGTCCAGCTAAGCTGTAATTTTCTACTCATGTGTTCTGGTTATTACAGCTACAAAGGGGGGCACTCCCCAGACTTCCAAGGCAGAGAAGACTTTCAGGGTCAAATTATCCACCCCCAGAAGTGGCCCGAGGATCTGGATTATCAGGGGAAAAAGGTCGTTGTGATCGGTTCAGGCGCAACGGCAGTGACCATTATTCCGTCTATCTCCGATGACGTTGAGCATGTCACTATGCTGCAGCGTTCACCGACCTATATGGCTGTGCGCCCTGATGAGGACCCACTTGCTCATAAGCTGCGTAAATACCTGCCATCCAAAGTCGCCTACGCCATTATGCGGTGGCGCAACGTGACTTTTACTGATTACTTCTATAATCGTACCCGCAAGGAACCAGAGAAGTGCAAAGAAGATCTGCTCAAGGGTGTGCGCGGCCAACTTAGCCCTGACTATGACATTGAGACTCACTTTACCCCGAGCTACAATCCTTGGGATCAGCGCCTCTGCCTAGTCCCTAATGGTGATCTCTTCACAGCCATCAAGTCTGGCAAAGCATCTGTGGTAACTGATCATATCGAGCGCTTTACAGGCAAAGGTATCCTGCTCAAATCAGGCCAAGAGCTTGAAGCCGATATTATCGTCACGGCCACTGGACTAAAGATGGTTGTTATGGGAAATATCAACTTTGTCGTTGATGGAAAACCTGTCGACTTTTCCGAGACTTACACGTACAAAGGGATGATGTTTTCAGATGTTCCCAATTTGATCATGACCTTCGGCTACATCAATGCTTCTTGGACGTTACGTGCTGATTTAACGGCAGAATATGCTTGCCGCGTCATCAATCACATGGACAAGCTTGGGACCAAGCACTGTGTACCTCGTCTGCGGCCTCAAGATAAAAACATGGCCAGTCGGCCCTGGATCGAAGATTTCTCTTCTGGGTATATGCAGCGTACCATGCACCTCTTCCCTAAGCAAGGAGATCGGGAGCCTTGGCTCAATACACAAAATTATAAACGAGATAGGAAGATGATCCGGCGTGGTAGAATCAAGGACGAAGCGCTAAGATTCACAAATCCAGTAATGAATGTGCCGCAGAATGGAGTGAACCACGTAACCGATGTCGAGACTGCTCTGTCGGCTGACTAGGGAGGATTTCATCGATAACGCGAATCCAGTAGCGACTCAATCCATAATACCTAAACGTATTCCCTATGGCATCTCTGATTTTGGCCGGATGCAGCGGGAAAACGCTTATTATGTGGACAAAACCCACTATATTCCCCTGATCGAAGCGGCCCCCTTTTACCTCTTCTGCATTCGGCCGCGCCGTATGGGGAAGTCGTTATGGCTATCTATCTTACAACACTACTATGATGTCAATCGGGCCGATGAATTTGATGAGTTGTTTGGTGATACTTATATCGGCCAAAACCCCACGACCGAACGAAATAGCTATCTGATCATCTTCCTCAATTTCGCCATGGTCAATCCGGCCCTCGATAAGGTGGAAAAGTCGTTTGAATCCAATGGGCGTGATGAAATCGATAGTTTTCTGCGCAGATATGCACAGTTCTTTAGCGAAGACGAAACTCAGCATATTGCTTCGGGACAGAACCTTGAAACCAAGTTGCGGCGCATCTTCTATTACGCAACCGAAAAAAGACTTAAAATCTATCTGCTAATCGATGAGTATGACAACTTCACCAACACAATTCTAACCACAGAGGGCAAGTCAGCTTATCATGATTTGACTCATGGAACGGGTTTCTTCCGTCACTTCTTTAATTTGCTGAAAGGGACAACCGGTGGTCAGATTACAGGTCTCACCCGACTTTTTATCACAGGTGTCTCACCCGTTACGATGGATGATGTGACCAGTGGCTTTAATATCGGACGTAACATCAGCCTAAATGCCCGTTTCAATGAGATGGTTGGGTTTACAGAAGCAGAAGTGCGGAGTTTACTCGAACATTATCGAGACGGAGAGTGGCTGCGCTTACCCATTGAGCCAACCATGGAATTGATGAAAGTATGGTACGGCAACTATCGCTTTGGGCAAAGGGCGAATACGTCCATGTTTAATTCGGATATGGTACTTTACTTCTTGGATGAGGCATATGAACAGACCCTGTTGCCTACCGCCTTAATCGATGAAAACGTCCGAATTGACTATGGTAAATTGCGCCACCTTATGTCCGTGGATAAAAGATTAAATGGCAACTTCAGCCAACTTCAGAGAATTGTCGAGACAGGCGAAACTGTATCCAACATCAATCTTAGCTTCCCATTAGAAGAGCTAACCGAACGTGAAAATTTTATTTCACTGCTCTACTACTTTGGCCTCCTATCCATTGATGGCAGTGTGGAAGGCCAACCACGATTACGAATTCCCAACCGCACAATCAAAGACTTGATGTATGGCTATATTCGCAGAGGCTTCAGAGATGTGGATGTATTTAGATTGGATATGTTGAAGCTTTCCGATCTCATGAGGGATATGGCCTACCGCGGTCAGTGGCGTCCATTTTTTGAGTATCTCAATACCCAAATACAAGAACAGGCATCAGTCCGTGACCATCTCAATGGCGAAAAGGTGATTCAGGGCTTCCTGATTGCCTATTTGAATATAACACACTACTTCCTCACCTGGTCAGAGCGTGAGATGGGTGGTGGATTTGTCGATCTCTATCTGGAGCCATTTTTACTCCAATATCCTGAGATGAAGTACGGTTACCTCATTGAGTTAGAGTATATCTCGGCCACTCAGTTCAACGACAAGAAGTTTGATAAATCGCTACAGCAAGAGATTCATGAAGCGACCAAGCAATTGACTCAGTACGCAAACGATCCGCGGATTCAGCAGGTCACTGAGCAGGTACCCGTTAAGAAAGTGGCCTTAATTTACAAAGGATGGGAGTTGGTTTACGCTGAAGAGATAGAGAGTTAAGGAATCGGAATTAAATAACTTGTGCATAAGATCTCTCAATCCTTCGAGATGACATGCCCAACTTATTTAATGCTCATTCCTAAAGAAAGAACTTTGGAGCCACGTCATGCTTGATCTCATCCTACGTAATGCCTGTTTGAACGATGGGCGTGTGGTCGATATTGGTATCGAATCTGGGCTAATTGGGGCAATCGAACCACACCTATCTCAACCTGCTCATCAAGAATTGTCTATCGAGGCTCGTCTCACTATCCCCGCATTTGTCAATGGCCAACTTCATGCATGTAAATCCTTTTGGCGTCGGCTTTTACATACTTTGCCAGACGAAATCCAGAACCTGCCCCGGTTTGACGCTGCAACTCACGTAAAGTCACTTTATACATCAGAGGATGTGTTCGCTCGTGTTGATGAAGTGATGAAACTCGCCATTCAAAATGGTACCTGCGCAATCCGCCTCTTTGCCGATGTAGATGAGGCGTCGGGACTTAGCGCTATGGATGGATTACTGGCCATTCGAGAGAAATATGCTCCCATCATGACGGTTCAGGTGGTTGCGTTTCCCCAAGACGGGGTACTGAATGAAGCTACCCAGACCCTTATGCGTCAAGCCCTTGAACGGGGGGCCGATGTGGTTGGCGGCATTCCCTGGATCGAGCCTGACAAAGAAGCACAGGAAGCTCACATCGAGATGTGTTTTACCTTGGCTCAGCAATTCGACTGTGATCTGCATTTCGTCTGCGATGATGTCGCCGACCCTGGTTCCCGAACGTTGGAGATGGTTGCGGGGCATACAATTCAGAGCGAGTGGCACAATCGGGTCAGCGCCACCCAATGCGCAGCCCTCTCTTTCTATCCAGATGAGTACGCCAACCAGCTTATCCAACGACTAAAAGAGGCTGGAATCACCATTTTTAGCAACAGCCACGTCTCACTGATTGCCACTGACTTTGATGAGCAGCAGCATCCTTGGCCACGCAGCACCACGCGCATTCGCCAGCTACTCGATGCGGGAGTGCCAGTCGCTTGCGGGCAAGATGATATTGATAATTGGTTCTACCCCTTTGGTCGGAATGATATGCTGGAGGTGGCCCAATTTATGGCCCACAGCGGCCGGTTTGCCTGGCGTGGTGAAGTCGAGCAGGTGCTATCCATGGTTACAACAACGGCAGCTAATGTGTTGGGAATGGAGGGGTATGGACTAACTGAGGGTGCCGCAGCAAATTTGGTGGTACTCGATGCACCGGATTGGCATAGCGCCATTCAGTTTCAGCCAGATAAGCGCTACGTGATATTGAATGGGAAAGTACGAGCCGAGACAGTGCGTAAACAAACTTTGGATTTATCGTAGCACAATGGTTGTTTCAGCTTGATTCCCTTTCTATAAAAATAAGCTATGCTCCCTGTATAATACACAGCGCATAGCTTATTTTTTGTTCGATATGAAGAAATGCGCGAACCCCAAAACTATCTTCCGCAGCCTTGATGCTCAAATTTCACTTAGATCAATTAGGCCATATCGGATAGCTGTAACCGCTGCTTGGGTACGATCACTGGCGTCTAATTTGCTCAGAATGGCGCTGATGTAGTTGCTTACCGTTCCTTCGGAGAGGTGTACTTGGGCTGCGATTTCGGCGTTAGTGTATCCTTTGGCGATGAAGCGGAGTACTTCAACCTCTCGCTCACGCAAATCATAGGGCAGCGTCTCTGGGTTGATGGGTGTCCTCTGAGCCAACTCGGTAAGCACTTTTCCAGCAATGTTGGGGTCAATGTGGCTTCGCCCATCTGCCGTCCCGCGTATGGCCTGCAGTAGCTGCTCCGGAGGAGAATCTTTTAGCAGATAGCCATGGGCACCGCTACGAACCGCATCAAAGAGCCACTCGTCCGCATCATAGGTGGTGAGGACGAGCACGCGCACTTCTTCGAATTGTTCACGGATGGATCGGGTCGCCTGCACCCCGTTCATATTAGGCATCTTCAGATCCATCAAGACCACCTCTGGTCTCACATTTGGCTCAGCCTTCGCAATGAACTCGACGGCCTGCTGACCATCTTCGGCCGTACCGACAACATCAATATCCGGCACGGTGGACAGGATCAACTGGAGACCTTGCCGCGCAATAGCTTGATCATCGCAAATTAGCACTCGGATCATCCGATCTTCTCCTTATGCTGGAACCAACAACTGGATCCTTGTCCCCTGCCCAACTGTACTCTGAACAGTAAACTGCCCCCCTACTGTCTCTGCTCGCTCCATCATACCATGTAAACCAAAATGCTCCTCACTGTTGATCTGCTTGGTTTCAAAACCACGACCATCGTCTTGGATGAGCAAAGATAGCTGGCTCTCATGATGATCCAACTCGATCTTTAGTTTTTTTGCATTTGCGTGGCGCTTCACATTGGTTAGCGCTTCCTGCACAACCCTATAGATAGTCTGTTCAATGGTGGGAGAAGTCTGAATCGGCACATCTGGCAAGGAGAGATCCACTGACAGCCCGGCTTGCTCTGCAGTGCTGTTGGCCAATAGTCGGATCGCTTCGCGCAATCCCAAATCTTCCAGCGGGCTGGCGCGCAGGGCCTTTAGCGCACGCCGTGTTTCAGTTAAGCCAGAACGGGCTGTCTCCAGCGATTCTTCTAAAGTCCTCTTGGCTTGTGCAAGATCTTGATTCCATAGGAGTTTGGTTCCTTCTAACTGCAAGATCATCCCACTCATGTGATGAGCCAGCGTGTCATGAAGTTCACGCGAAAGGCGATTTCGTTCTCTGCTAACGGCAAGCTGCTCAAGTGTTGTGCTATATTGCTGCAACCGTACATTGGCTTCGTATATCGCCTCTCGCTGCTTACGTTGGCTCTTTATGACACGGGTGACTAGGTAGGCAACAACCAAAAAGATGATGGTGCGTTGGCAGGCTAGCTCCAATCTTAGCCATGTATTTGTTTGGCCTTGGAATAGGGTAATGGCCATAATGCCTAACTCAATAACGAGGATGGTGATTGTATACCGCATGGCTGGCCGATAACCATATTGCCAACTAATGAGCACCAACGGAATGATTAAGAAATAGAGACTTCCAGCCCCTTTTTCTAACAACTCCCTTACAACAGATTCCTCATGATTCCCAAGCATGATGAGCGCGTATACACAAATGTCACCTAGACTGGCTAGAAATAGCCCAAGTGGCAGAAAACACCACTGGAGCCGCTCTCTTAGTGCCGGCAAACTGAGGTACGTAAAGGCTGCAGCATGAAAAGAGACGAACAGAAGCCCAGGAATAACTGGTATTTTGGGGACAAAGTCACTCCCGGGATGGAAATAAAAAAATATTAGATTGAGAACGAGTGCCAGCGAACCGGCAGCCAATGGGAGCACCATTAAGAGTCGAAAGGCTGACAATAGCCCAGGCTCCAGCCGCTGGCCATCTGCTACTGAATTTTCATCAATCGGTTCGCTAAGCGATACATCTAATATCTTACGGCCCGCTGAGATAAGCGGGATGGGGAGACGCATTCTGTGTGCCATATGAACTCACTTAGTCGTCCCCTGCTGGTTGAACAGCTTGGTTTGGATCCGCATTGCTTCCCCCCTCAGTTAGTGTATACGCGGCTTGTGCACTTGTTGCAACCAACTCTAATTCAGGTGCCACTCTGGGTACTTCTCGCTCTGTCTCTTTCCCTTCCTCTTGCTTTCTCTTTCGGCGAGCAGCCCACCAATCTTGAGCACCCACGACAAAACTATACGCAACAGGAACCACAAAGAGTGTAAGCAAGGTACTCGTCACCATACCACCCATGATCACTACACCCATACTCTGGCGGAACTCACCACCTTCGTTCACCGCCAATGCCACAGGAACCATGGCCAGAATCAGCGAAATGGCCGTCATGAGGATGGGACGTAGACGAGTCTTGCCTGCGCTAAGCATAGCCTCAGTAGCACTAGCACCCTTTTTGTGCTCCTGATTGGCAAAGTCCACCAAGAGAATCGAGTTTTTGACAGCCAACCCCATGAGCAAAATCAGACCGATAAAGGCCGTGATATCAAACGGACGACCCACAAGAACGAGTCCAAGTGCAGCGCCATTCAATGATAAGGGTAAGGCCAACATAACCAGAAGCGGCTGCACAAACGAGCCAAATTGGCTTGCTAGAACCATATAGATGAAGATGACCGACAGACCGAGTGCTTGGAATAGACTGATGAAAGACTCGGCTTGGTCTTCTGCTTCTCCACCCTGCTTAATGGTAATCCCTTCTGGAAGTTGGATCGAATCGACCATGGCCAGCACATCGTCGCGCACCGAGGGAATGGAGCGACCTTGTGCATTACCACCTATCCCAACTGTGGGCTGCCTATCCAATCGTTGGATCTGGGATGGGCCTGTGGTTACGTCAGCTGTGGCAATGATACTTAAGGGAATTAATTGTCCGCGGGGAGACAGCACGTTCAATGCAAGCACATCTTCCACGTCGGTACGATCCTCTGGCTTTAAACGAACCACAATTTCGGCTTCTTCGCCTTCACCACGGAAGGTGGTTGTATCTTGCCCATTAATCAAAGTCCGTACGTAAGAGCCAACTTGCGCTGTTGAGAGACCGAACTCGGCTGCTCTTTCCCGATCAACCTGAATCTGTACTTCGGGATTCCCTGCCTCGTAGCTGCTTTCCACATCAACAAAGCCCTCTATGGAATTGAGCTGCTCCATGACCATCAACGATGCTTCGCCAATTTCGGTGTAGGAGGCGTTTCTTCCTGTAAGTTGAACGGCCACATCCTTGTTGCCTACCAGCGGGTCAGAACCACCTGGCCCGCCCTCCGGTTTGGTAAAGGTAATGCCTGGTGCGTCAGCCAACGCCACACGCATTCTATCCAGAACTGCAAATGCAGAAGCACCATCTTTGACTTTCACCGTGAATTCGGCTAATTCCGTAGATGACGTTGAACCGATGGTGGTAAAGACCGCCTCCACGTCCGGATGGCTTAAGAATACATTCTCAATCGCAAGGGCCTCCCCCTCCGTCACCGAGAGAGGCGTGCTAGGCGGTAACTCAATGGATGCATTGAATTCGCCTTCATCCAGATTGGGCGCAAAGGCCGTTTCTAGACCGCGGGCAAAGTAAACCGTTATGCCCACAACGACAACAGCGAAGAGCAGGGTCAGCCAGCGATGCCCCAATGACCAACCTATCATGCCACCATAGATGCGGTCCAAGAGACCTGTACCCGCTTTCTCTTCAGCTATGGTGCCATCATTTTCTATTCTGCTCTCCCCTTCTTTGAGTTTGCGATTGGGGCGGAAGAAGCGAGCACCCATCATGGGCGCTAGCGTCAACGCTTCAATGGTCGAAACGACCACTGCGATTGATACCGTTAATCCAAAAGCAGAGAAGAACTGACCAGCAATACCGCTGGCAAAGCCAATCGGCACAAAGACCGCCAAGATCGCCGCGGTCGTGGCGATAACAGGCAAGATTACCTGAGCAGTTGCTCTGCTGGCTGCTTCAAACCCACTGTAGCCAGCGTCGATATAGCGGATGATATTTTCGCGTACAACGATTCCGTCATCAATCACCAATCCTGTTACGAGTGCCAACGCCAGCAGCGTAATCAGGTTGAGCGTCAATCCGAAGGTACTCATGAAGAAGATGGTGGTGATCATGATGATGGGCAGACCAATCACCGTAAGCAGCGTGTTGCGGATGTTCATGAAAAAGAAGAAGACAGTCAATGCCGCTAACCCCATGCCCATCAGCAGGTCAAAGAGTGCACCATTGGTTGAATTCCTCACATCAATGGATTGATCGCTTGCAACTGTGATGGCCATATCTGGATTGTCGGCCTCAATTCGCTCCATTACCTTCTTAACGCCATCGGCTACTTGAACGGTATTGGTACCACTTTGGCGGCGGATGACAACGGTCACAGACTCATCGCCATTTACCCGAGTAATGACATTGCGATCTTTAAAACCATCGACTACGGTTGCCACATCCCGTAGATAGACAGGAGCCGTATCGTCATATCGCACGACCACGCTCTCCAGATCCTCAGGGTACTCAAAGTTGCCCGGTGTACGTAACGGGATGCTTTGGCTGTCACTTTCAAGTGAACCGCCTGGAATATTTAGATTTTCACCTTGCAACGCCGCAATGACTTGATTGGGCGTCAGGCGTCGCGCTTCCATCGCCTTGAGGTCAAGTAGTACTTTGATCTCCCGCACTTCACCGCCTAGTACCTCGACAGAAGCTACGCCGTCTGACTGCTGCAACGGCGCCTGAATACTATCTTCTACCCAGGTACGTAACTCGCTGGGCGAACGTTCACCCGAACTATCGGCCACACCAAAAGTCATGATGGGGGCCGCACTTGGATCGAAGCGCTGCACCGTTGAATCCAGCGCATCTGCCGGCAGGCGGTTTGTGACGGCGTTGATCTTCTCCTGCACCCGCTGAGCAGCGTCGTTAACATCCGTCTCAAACGTAAAGGTTAGCTGGATGCTACTCAGCCCTTCAAGGGTTGTAGAGGTGATGTCGTCTAGACCGCTGAGCGAACTCAGTTCCTCCTCCAGAACTTGGGTGATAGTCTCTTCTACCTCGTCTGGATTTGCACCAGGGTAAGGTGTATTAACGACAATGACCGGAAAGCTAATGTCGGGGAAGAGATCGACTGGGATTCTGAAATATGAATACAGCCCCAACACAACACCCGCTAGCAGAACCATGGTCATAAAGACCGGTTGCTTGATGGCAATTTCCCATATTTTCATTGAAAACTCTCCTTACTCTGCTAGGCGAATATCGGCCAAGTCAACAGTAACGAACATACCTGGGAGCAGTTCATCGGCTGCTTCCGTAGGACGAATGGTAACCTGCATGGTGCGATTCTGCGGATCAAGCTGGGGAGCGGTCCTGATTACTTCTCCCATAAAGAGATTGTCAGGATAAGCGTTGGCACGGATCATCGCGTTTTGCCCAATAGATAAATTGGGCAAACTTAACTCATCCACGTTAATGGTGATCTCTACATCATCCGATATGATGACAATAAGGGGCACGCCAGGGCGAACCATATCACCCACGTGAATATCGAGCTGGGCTACAACACCCGTAATGGGTGCTCGCACTGTTGCCTTGTCCAATTGAAGTTGGGCCATATAGAGCGATATCTCTGCTTGCTTGACTTGCGCCTCCATGGCTCGAATTTGTTCTGGCTTAGCGCCTTCCTCAAGGTTGGTCAACTGGGCACGAGCCTGAGCCAATTGTGCATAGGCTCCGGTAATCACATTATTTCCTGCACCATTCACAATCTTCTGATATTGGGCCTGGGCAGCTTCGAGTTGAAGAGTCGCCTGCTCTAGCTGAAGGCTCTGGGGCAGCATAGCAATTTTCGGATTCCATTTTACGTCATTATACGCGCTCTGTGCTTGACGTACTGCTGCTTCAGCCTGCATTCGCTGGGCCTCGGCTATCGCCAAATCTTCAGCATCGGCACCAGATACTGCGTCGTTATAGCCTGCCACAGCTGCGGTTACGGCTGCATTGGCTGCCTCTAAATCTTCTGGATCAACCTCAAGCAACAATTGGTCAAGTTGGGCACGGGTCCCCTCTAGCATAGCTAGTGATTGAGCACGTTGTGCTTCAAGCATCGCACTATCAACGCGGATTAGCACATCGCCAGCCGTTACGTGGTCACCCACTTCTACAGTCACTTCGTGAGCCATCCCGTTGACTTCACCAACGACCGATACCGTACTCTGGGCCACCACTTCACCATTGTAGTCATTGCGTAGAAGTAGAGAGATAGTATCGTTATCGCTTCCAACTCCTGGAGCATCTTGCTGGGCTAGGGACGAATCGACTGCCGCTAATGCCGAGGCTGGGTCGGTAGAGGCCACTTGACGTTCCAGAGTGGACTCTGCTGTCATTGCGCTCTGGGATTCAGTTGCCTCATCATCCAAGCTATCAGCAGTGGTGAGCCGATTGCTGGCACTTGACTCATAGGCTACTAATTCAACAGGGGCTTCCTCTGCCGCGGAGTTCCCGAAGATAGATGAACAGGCCGAAAGTAAAAACAGTGCTAGCAGGAGCACTGTAAGAATGAGAGAGTTGAAGGTTTTTTTGACGTGAGTACGCACAGCCGGTGGCTCCTTTTCATTACAGGATAGTCAGCCGATCGCAAAAATTGAAATCTGTTTCATTTCGTGGGCTTAATCGCCTGTAACCAAATGAAATGGCGGATTGTGATCGACTAAATTATCTTCTAAATCATTATGTATACTCGGCTCTGTTTGAAAACAGCACCTCGGTCTTTCTGGTAGAACTTCGGAAAAACGCTTGTTTTCAAAACAACCACAGTATAGATGAGCAGATCATAACACTATGGCTAGAGCGAGTCGGCTGTGTACGCTCAACTGTTTGGGGTGAGGAGTCTCACTGCTTTAGGTGAAGATCTTCATATCGGCAAGGCTAGGCAAACCCTTCTGATTCGCCTTCGTGTGTCTGCTTTACCCAGGCTGCCCGATGTTCCTTTGCACGGAAGTAATGATAGCCTTTGCTGCTCTTGGGTGGAGACACATTTCCGCTTGATGGATAGTAAGCAATGGCTTCTTCGACAATATCGACTCCAAGACCTGGGGTATCGGGCAAAACGATATGACCATCGACGATTTCGGGTTGAGGTTGCATGACCTCATAACGTTGGGGGACGTCATCTTCTAGGTGCTCTAGAATGAGGAAGTTGGGCAGCGTTGCGCAAAGATGAACCGCAGCCATTTCGGCCACAGGACCTAACGAGCCATCATGAGGTGCAAAGGTGATGTAGTGGGTATCTGCCAGGGCCGCTATCTTCTTCATCTGCCAAAGGCCACCTGCTCGCCCTGTGTCCGGCTGTACCACGTCAACAATATTGCGCTCAATCAGCTCACGAACGCCGTAGGTATGGGCATGGCGTTCACCGGCGGCAATGGGCAAATTCACGTGTTGAGCAACTTTGGCAATGGCTTCAATATTTTCGGGTGCAACTGGATCTTCGTAAAACAGCAGATCGAACTCTTCTAAAGCCTGGCCCATCCGAATCGCATCTTTGGTGGTCAGCCACGGTGGCCCATGGATATCCACCATGAGGTCGATATTATCGCCCAAAGCCTTACGCAATGCTCGAATTCTGCGTAGTGGTTCCGTGACGCCGCCTGTCTTAAATGCATCAAAACCCCTGTCCACCAACTCTTGGGCACGCTCAGGTGTATGTGCGTGGGCGTAAAGCCGCACTGAGTCTCGCATCTTTCCACCTAGTAGATCCCAGACGGGGCGATTGAGCGCTTTCCCCTTTATATCCCACAGCGCCATTTCGATGCCGGCCATTGCGCCACCACCGACTACGCCCGTCATGCCATGACCCATCATGGCGATGAACATCTTCTGCCAGAGATGTTCGATCTGGGTTGGATCCTCCCCAATCAGAATGGTGGAGAGATCTTGAATTGCCGTTTCGACAACCCTTGGCCAGCCAGATGCTTCGCCTATGCCATAGATGCCTTCATCCGTAAAGATCTTGACAAAAAGCCAGTTACGCGCGGTCCATCCGCCGCCTGAGACACTTGCGTGCATCAGGTGGGTTTTGATTTCTGTGATCTTCATGATTCTGCGTTAGCCTTCACTCTTTAACAGCGCTTCTGCAATCTCGTCCCATTCCACTTCCAGAGGGTTTTCGGACATGCTTTGGCCAGCGCGACGATACCAGTAGCCAGCGTTGGCTAGGTCCCCTTCCTGGCGGTGGAGCCAAGCATGGACCCAATCAAGGGCTTTGTTGCTCTCCTGGCAGATATCGTGGGAAGCATCCCAGTCGCCTTTACCTGCGTACCAGTGCGCGGTTAAGGCGGGGGAGAGACCGGCAGGCGGTGTATCTTGTTCAATTGTTGATTTAAAGTCGGCTAATGTCATAGGTATCTCCTTAATGGTTGGGAAACAAAATTACTTGTTTAGGGATAACAAGGTTCCACGTCAGACCAACAATCGGTTACCAACACAGATGGGAGGAACATAGATGAAGAAGTCATCAACAACTTGACTCAAATACAACGACTTTTCATCTGCAAGCCTGATAGCGGATTGGGTCGGTGAAAATGCACTGCAGTTGAACATGCGGGATCGTAACACAGTCTTGAGGAGCCACAAAACCAGCTTTGTTTGGCGAAAGAATGCGAATTAGAACCGTTTAATAGGCATGGTGATGCGACCATGCCTATTTCTATCTATTTTAGGAACGGGAATTAAATAACTTTAGTCTGGCGAAAAAGAGGGAGGCAAACTAGGAAAAGCAAGAGGAATCAGGTTATGGTAAAGGTAAGCAAACCAAATCATAGCCGAAAAGGATTCCATCTTGCTGAAACTAATTGTACATCACTCACCATCGCTGATAGGATTTCTGTTCAGTTTAAACTTAAATTTAAGACTGAGTCGTCCGCAGTTCGGTCATGTATTGCGTATAACAGATAGCCTGATAACATCCGAGGTGAAACACAAGACAGTAGCCAGTCTATACAAAATCATAGTAGAGGCACCGGATGCATCAAACGGATGTGATAGCTTGCGAATCGCCCCGTGGAGTGCGGAAACGATTCGTGAGACGAAAAGGCGCTTCGTCATCGAAGAGATATGGAAATATGGCGAGTCAACAGGCGAGCAGGTAGTCTATGTGAGTGTAGACGACTCAACGGGCGAAAAAGATAAAGCAACTCGAAAGCTGGAGGCAGTCGAGTTTCATCATGACCATACCAAGAGTACGAAAAAGAAGCCGGTCTATACAAACGGAACGGTTCACGTAACGGTGCGAGTTCAGATAGGAAGCATGGAGTATGCCTTTGACGAACGGCTCTATCTGAAGGAGAGTACAGTCCGACGTCTGAACCGGAAGCGTCCCAAAGAAGAGCGGCTTCGTTTCCGTAAAAAAGGCAGTTTAGCCCAGGAAATGCTCAAGGAACTCAAGGCATTACTCCCCAAAGGGGTTAAGGTCTACGTCCTTTTCGATAGTTGGTATGCCTCCACTAAACTCATCAAATTCTGTCGTCGCAACGGCTGGCATGTGATTTGCTCAATCAAGTCCAACCGCAAGTTTGACGATAAAAAGCTATCTGAATGGAACAAAGCGTACAAGCACCGGCGGTATGAGCACGTCTCACTTACCGCTACAGACCAAAGAAAGTTGACTTACAAAGTTCGCTCCATGAAAGGGCGACTCAACAACTTACCCTTTGACGTCTGTGTCATTATTTCAAAACGGCACCATCGGGACAAGCACCCGAAGTATTTCCTGTGTACTGACACTTCTCTGTCGCCACGGGCTATACTGCAAACATATCAAAAACGCTGGCCCATTGAGGTAGATAATCTTTATGTCAAACAGCATCTCGGCTTGACTGATTTTCGAGTTCACTCTTTTGAAGCGACCGACAAGTGGTTTGCTCTTGTTTACTTGGCTTATGTTTTCTTACAGTGGCGGCTCAATCATTCGCCACCAGACCAACATCTACATTCCATCGCTGATGTCATTCGCCTTCATCGGCAGGAACATGCCAAGACTCTTTTACAAACTGCTTGCGAGCAGGCTATCGATTTACTCGATTTGCCTTCCGTTCTGAATCGCTTTATCTCTCAGACGGCTTAGCTCCTTTCGGCCTCTTTCAATCGAATTTTCTCTCATGGTTCGGGCTTATTCCCGTGCCTACATGACTGCTTGTCCGATTTCGGAACCGTATACGCTCTTTTTACGCCTTTTTTTCCTCACATAGAGAAAAAACGCCAGACTCAAGTAAATAACTTGAGCACTTGATAGGGCTACCCCCGATTGAAACGCCCAAGTTATTTACAACTCGTTCCCTAATACCCGTAGGAGTTGCGTCGTTGATGTATGATTACACAAGCGGTCTGTAGCTTTGATGTATCAAATCCCTATGCAACGGGTAACTCCTAATTCGCTTGTTCTTTACCGAATCGAAAGCATCTCCTGGTAAGATGGCAACGGCCAGTACTCATCGGTAACCAGCCCTTCTAATTCATCAGCGGAGACACGTATGGCCAGCATTTGCGGAAGAATCTCATTACAGCAGTAAATTGCTTCCGCTGCCAGATCATCGTCCTCGTGGGCCATTAGCTCTTCCAACTTATCGAGATCGCTCTGCAGTTGTCCCGCTAATGTTGCAATTCGAGTCAAGGTCGAATTGTGGAGCGAGATACCCAGATCCTTCAAATCATCTGTCGCTTCCGCCAACTCACCTACCATTCGCAGGGCCGCAGGGAAGATCTGGGTGCGCCCTATGCGGAGAACCAATTTGGCTTCCACATTGACGCTCATGACATACTGTTCTAACAGCACATCCAAGCGGCTGTGGACCTCCCGCTCATTCATGACACCGTACTTGCCAAAGAGCTCGATCACTTCAGGCGAACCGACCACAGGCAGGCTAACGGCTGATGTGCGCAAGTTCGGCAGCCCTCGTTCTTCGGCCTCCTGGTGCCATTCCTCTGTGTAGCCATCTCCATTAAAGAGAACGCGACCATGATCGACTGTGATTTGCTGAAGAAGATTGCCAAGTGCCTCCTCAAGTGAACCATCTCCAAGTGACGCTTCTAGCTTTGTGGCCATGTAGTCCAGCGATTCGGCCATGATTAGATTCCAAATGGTAAGGGGCCAAGTAATGGTTTGGCTGGAGCCTACAGCACGGTATTCAAATTTGTTGCCTGTAAAGGCTATGGGGCTGGTTCGATTTCGATCCCCTGCATGTCTGGGCAGGGCTGGCAATATATCAACGCCTAACTCAAGTGTCCCACTTGGTTTGGATGTTGTAGCATTACCAGCATTTTTGAACTGCTCAAAGACATCCATCAACTGATCACCCAAGAAGATAGACATAATGGCTGGTGGGGCTTCGTTAGCCCCCAATCGGTGATCGTTGGCTGCTGAAGCGACGGATGCCCGCAGCAACGGTGCATAGGTATCAACCGCCCGAATAATTGCACCGCAGAAGGCCAAGAAGCGCGCGTTTTCATGTGGCGTATCGCCCGGATCAAGCAAGTTCCCCACACTGCCATTGCCCAGGGAAAAGTTTAGATGTTTCCCAGAGCCGTTGATGCCTGCAAAGGGTTTTTCATGGAGGAGGACAACAAAACCGTGCTTCTCGGCGGTTCGCTCCAACATCATCATGATAAGCTGCTGATGATCGGCAGCGATGTTGCCATCCTCATAGACGGGCGCAATTTCATATTGGCCAGGAGCAACTTCGTTGTGACGGGTTTTGACTGGCACACCCAATTTGAAGAGCTCCCGTTCGGCGTCGAACATAAATGCCTGTACCCTGGGTTCAATGGCACCAAAGTAATGATCATCAAACTGCTGATCTTTGGCTGGGGATGCACCAAAGAGCGTCCTGCCAGCTGTTAGCAAATCAGGACGGGCAAAGTAGAAACTCTTATCAACCAGGAAATACTCCTGCTCTGGGCCAGCTGTAGAGACAACTGGGGTTGTGCTGTCATCACCAAAGAGGGCGAGCATTCGACGGGCCTGTTTGTCCAATGCCTGCATTGCGCGTAGTAAAGGTGTCTTTTTGTCAAGCGCTTCACCCGTCCACGAGACAAATGCAGTGGGGATACAAAGAGTAGCACCATTCGGGTTTTCGATAATATAGGCTGGGCTGGTCACATCCCATACCGTATAGCCGCGAGCTTCGAAAGTCTGACGAATACCGCCAGTAGGAAAGCTCGAACCGTCTGGTTCGCCTTGGATCAACTCTCCACCGCTAAATTCAGCAATGGTCGTTCCGCCACCTGCAGGGGAGAAGAAACTATCATGTTTTTCCGCCGTATAACCAGTCAGCGGGAAAAAGACGTGGGCAAAGTGAGTTGCCCCCCGTTCAAGTGCCCAATCTTTCATGGCTGATGCAACAGCATCAGCGATTGAGTCATCAAGTGGGGTGCGCTCTTCAATCGTTTTCATTAGTGACTTATAGGCGCCCTTTGGCAACCGCTTTTGCATTTCTGATTTGTTGAAGACGTTGGAGCCAAATGCTTCACTAGCGGATACACCTTGATAGTCAAAAGTTTTCTTGGTTGTTGCACCTGCAATTGTGCTGATAGCTTTTAGCCGAGCCTGGTTTCCACTCATTAATCTTATCTCCTATATAAAAGTTTCTTGGTCATGCGTACTTTTGCTATTGCCTTTATGGGTTGAGGCCCTAGCATTCTAGAACAAGGCCGTCGTGCAAATAGAGTTCGTTTGTGACTGACGAGTTCCAGACCGATTTTGCGGTAAAAGAAAAGGAAGGCAAAGGCTTATCCCTTGCCTTCCTTTATTTAACTTTGGCTGGTACTACGACTCAACTAGATCGCGGCTTAACTAAATGCCGTAGTACATAACAAACTCGTGCGGATGTGGTCGTAGACGTACTGCATCTACTTCCTCAAGTCGCTTGTATTCAATATATGCATCTAACAGATCAGACGTAAATACGTCACCTGCCAGCAAGAAGTCATGGTCTGCTTCCAGTGCATCCAATACACCGCCCAATGAATCGTTAACCATCGAGTATTTGCCCAATGCATCGTCATCAAAGAGATCTTCTTCAGCTGGATCGCCAGGCGAATAGCCATTCTTAATGCCGTCAAGGCCAGCCATCAGCATTGCGGCAAACGCTAGATAGGGGTTGGCACCTGGATCGGGACAGCGGAACTCAATTCGCTTGGCCTTAGGGTTGTGCGAATACATAGGAATGCGAATGGCTGCAGAGCGGTTACGTGCAGAGAGTGCTGCAATTACGGGCGCTTCATAGCCCGGCACTAGGCGACGGTAAGAGTTGGTTAGGGGCGCAGCAAAGGCCAGAATCGAGTTGATATGCTTAAGAATGCCGCCGACGTAGTTCAAAGCCATTTCGCTCAAGCCCGCATAACCGTCGCCAGCAAAGAGCGGCTCGCCATTTTTCCACAAGCTCTGATGGGTGTGCATACCTGAACCATTGTCTTCAAAGACAGGCTTGGGTAGGAAGGTTGCGCTCTTGCCATGATTCTTGGCTACGTTCTTGACGATGTACTTATAGAGCTGCACCTGATCAGCCATCTGAAGCATTGGCTTATAGCGCATGTCGATCTCACACTGACCGTTGGAGGCAACCTCGTGATGGTGAACCTCGACGTCAATACCGGCAGCGATCATTGTGCGCACCATGTCAGAGCGAATATCCTGAAGGGTGTCGAATGGGGCAACCGGGAAGTAGCCACTTAGGTAATCGATCTTATGACCTAATCCAGGTTCGCCGCCTGTTTGGATGCCTTCTCCGCTGCTAACCGCATAACCGGCAGCTGTTTTGTCAGAACCGTATCGAACCTCATCAAAGACAAAAAACTCTGGCTCGGGTCCGATATAGCAGGTGTCAGCGATACCAGTTGCCTCCATATACTCAAGTGCTTTGCCAGCAACGTTTCGTGGATCGCGAGAGTAAGCCACGCCAGTAAGTGGATCGTAGACGTTGCAGATGACACTCAATGTAGGGTGAGCACAGTGCGGATCAATAAAGGCCGTCGTTGGATCTGGCTTCAGAACCATGTCACTATTTTCAATGGCCTGGAAGCCGCGGATTGAAGAACCATCAAAGCCCAAGCCATCGCTGGCTGCATCTTCAGCATCAAATTCCTCGGTTGGCATACTAAAGTGGTGCCACTGACCAAATAAGTCGGTGAATTTAATGTCGACGATAAGAATGTCATTTTCTTTGATGGCGTTCATCAAGTCCGCTGAGGAGCTGCATCCTAGAGACATGAAAATTTCCCCTTTCTGTTTTCGTGAGATGTGTGAATGCTGCTTTATTTGTAATGATAATATGTTCTGTACAAAAGATAACCTTTGTAGAGAGTTAATTCAGAAATCATATAGCCAGGGTACTATACAAATGGTGTTGAGTATATGACAGTAGGTCGAATAATCATATAGTAAATCTGTCCAACGTCTTTTTGAACGGCCTGTACAAGTTGCACAATGATAGATTTCCCGTTCCGGATTGGACCGATATGCTCCAAAACCAAAAAGGATAGCTACCATGTAGCTATCCTTTTTGGTTTGATCAGTGCCCCCGCTCCGACTCGAACGGAGATGCCCTAACGGGCACAGGCCCTCAACCTGCTGTGTATACTGAGAGGGTTACGTTTTGGCGCTGATGGGGAAGGCATAGATTTACTCGACTAAAAACGTCGATTTAAGAACAACTTACAAGGGTTTGAGATCGCAAATATCTCAAACCCTTTTTTGATTGGAAGGAATCAGAATGAAGCTTTCAAGTGCTTTACGTGGCTACTGGCTAGAACGCAAAAGAGACTTAGCCGAAAGGACAATTTTAGCGTATCAGGGCGTTTATGATGATTTTATCAATTACGTTTCCGACATAGATGTCTCAGAAATCACGCCACAGATGCTACGTGAGTTTTTGAATGCGCAATATGACCGTGGCGTAGGTGACTAGCGAGTCATTCAATACCACACTGCGCTTCGCAGTCTTTTCAGATTCATCAAGGTGGAACTTGATTGGGCAACGAATCCAATGGACAAGGTGCGTCGGCCAAGGAAGCCAGAGAATGAACCCAACCCATTAACTGAGGATGAGGTTAAAGGTATCTTGGATGCCTTGCGGTATGTGGAGCATAAACGCAAGGATGGCAGCGTTTATTTTATACTACTGTTTGTTGTTGTGTTACTTTTGGAGGGGGCAGGGGTGGCATTAATCTTCCCTGCACTGTCCGTCATAGCCACATCGTTTTACGCGCTTGTGCGGCACGAGGAATCTCAAATGAGTGTGACATACAAAGGTGTGCGTAGTGTGACAAAAAAAGTGTGCAAGCTCCAGCAGATAAGGAGCGCACACCTGATAGACATGCCCAATTGCTTGCTCTATTGTCACAGTATGCTGCACCAGGAGATATTAACATATCAAAGATAGCTGAACAGTTAGGTGTGTTACGACGCACAGTTATTCGTGACATCAAAGCACCTGAAGATAGCGGCAGACTATCACTGAATGGTACAGTCAAAATAGCATATTTTAGACAATCTGGTCAAAAATCATTCATTTACCGGATCGGCGATGCATTCAGCGTCGGTAGGGACACAGCATTAGCCGATTTAAAGGCAGTGTGGGAGAAGAAGCAGTGGAATGGGGAAGTTTCCGCATCGTAATGAGAAAATTGAAATATAACCAACCCCTTCTTTGTGTTATAGTATCATAAGAGCGGGGATTGATTATATCTATTCACGCTATGCTTTACTGAGGAATGCCCTACTGACCTAATACTATTCGAGCCGCGAAACTCAGAATTCTGTTGTTGTCACGAAGTATTCGCCAAGAAATGGCGGTCATGTTTAGCGTGTTCAAGCTGAAGGACCATAAAGAAAAGAGTGAGACAGCTCTGGTCATTAGGGAAAGCGCCGATTTCATCGGATTTGGCACGAAAATG
>JBCCHB010000141.1:0-44828 GCA_039028975.1 Chloroflexota bacterium | reverse complement strand
TTTACAGCAGCAACGATGCGGCTCTCTATTATCAGGCTACGAATCATGCTTACAACCAGCCCATCGACCTAGGTGAAGGGACTCATACGCTAGAAATCCAGGTCGGTCCTATCCAAATCCAAGATGCCACAGGTCGGCTGGCCATCTCCATCTGGGCGGAGGAGCGTTCCGAGGTGCTATTTTGGTGGCGCATCCCACTCAACTTTAAGAACGTGCCCTACTCGACGGGCAGCAACTTTTTGCAAGCAACTTATCGAATTAGTCCATGCACAACGGCAGTGTAGGAGTTAGACCGAATGCTACAGACAATTACACAACTTAGGCGTACAGCGTATCCAGAAACGACCCGTCAAGCACTCTTTATATGGATGATCCTATTTGCGTGTTTGTTGATTCCATTCAATTTGCCAGGCTATGTCTTCTTAATGATTGGCGCAATCATTCCCACTATTTTGGTATCTTTCCAGATAAAAGACAATATGGGTGCCAGCATTGCCCTTGTTGTGCCACTCTGTATTCTGGTCAACTACGACATCGAAACCGCAACGTTGACAAAGGTCGGGTTACCCTTGGTTCTCCTGACACTACTGGTTGGAATATGGCTGGCGAACATGGTTGTGTTTGAACGCAAATTGAGCTTTGTGCCATCCGCAGCGATAACGCCTTTATTGCTCTTTGCTGCCACAACGGTGTTTGCCTTTCTCATTGGACAGTTGCGTTGGTTTCACCTGCCAGCGGCTCCGTTGGCGGCCCAGCTAGGTGGGGTCACCATCTTCATCCTTTCTTTCTTTGCTTTTATTCTCGTCGCCAATAAGATGGATACGGTCTGGTTCCAACGAATGGTGTGGCTTTACATAATTACAGGGGGAATTTACGTTTGCGTCCGGACCCATGAAATATGGACCATCGTTGATACGTTTTTTCACGCCAAAGCGCGGGGAAGCTTATTTTGGTTATGGCTGACAGCCATGTGTATGGGACAGCTCTTATTCAACCGCAAGCTTACTTGGCCCATCAAAGCAGGTCTGATTGCTGTGGTTGGCTATGTTTTCTATCTGACGTTTATTAACAACTATGAGTGGAAATCGGGCTGGATTCCTGTCTTCGTTGTCCTCTTTGTCATTATCGGTTTAAGGTGGCAGGCTTTGCTGACGAAATATCTTCCCGTCATCTTACCCGTCGTAGTTGTTACTCTTGTCTATACAACGCCATATATTATTGCCACAGACCAGTACAGTTTCCTTACCCGCATTGAGGCGTGGCAGATCATGTGGGAGATCATTCAATACAACCCTTTTACCGGACTAGGACCGGCAAATTACCACTGGTATACGCCTCTGTTTCCGATTCGTGGCTTTGATGTCCGTTTTAGCTCTCATAACCAGTTGTTGGATATTGTAGCTCAGACGGGAATTGTCGGTCTGGTTTGCTATCTATGGTTCTTTGTAGCCCTATTTCGGATCGGGTGGCGCCTTCGCAATCATGTTGAAGAGGGTTTCCCACAAGCTTATTTCTATGGTCTGTTGGCTGGGACTGTTGGTATGCTGGTGGCCTCTATATTTAGTGATTGGGTTTTGCCATTTGTATATAATATTGGCCTTGAGGGGCTACGAACAACCTTGCCTATCTGGATGTTGATGGGTGGAGTCGTCCTATACGAACAAGGGTTGAAAGATGAAAAGTAATAAAATGAACGTCTCAATAAACTCCGCTGCCGTATTAAGAAATGCCATTTTTCACTAGGCTGATGGTTCAATTAAAGGCAATAGTGTAAAAGTCACACACAACCGTCCAGGGAGCACGCCCCGTGCGGGTCTAGCCGTATGTGCGACTTTTGCGGAACTGCAATTAAAGGCTCAGTTACTTCACCATGAAAAGAGCTATGTATTTACTATATCCCGGGTCAATTGACAACCAAGGGAAGCTAATGCATGATCCATTTCATGAGTACCTACTACAGTTGGCGTCGAGTGGAGTACCCAGCCATATTGCCATAGTGTATCTGAGTAATAGTTAACAAAGACGATCGTCTGGGTCTGCCTTTTCTGCAGCAACACACAGTATACAACCTGGGGCGGGTATGGTATCATCAATGTATCAATGGTTGGGCCGTCGTAGGTTATATCTGCGCTATATTGAAATGAGCGAGCATTCACAACTGAATGTTCTACTTCATCATCAAAGGTCCAAGGCTTGCTCGCACGTTTGGCCTGAACGATCTTAGCCTGATTCACAGCTGTATAGGTCGCCAACAATGTGCGCCACTCAGGCATGCGGCGTGATTCTGCTATAGTGACGGTGACGGTAACTGCCATTATGACCAGCATGGCGACGGCTAGTCCTAAAACCAATCTTCTCGTCATAACCAGCCCCCTGCGATACTTAGGCCCCGTATAAAGTATACGATGTAGGTAGGTTCACCAATTTTCTCTGATACGGGAGCGATGTGCCTCTATCTATAATATGTAAACCTTAGCACGAACCAAATGTATCTGTCAATCGACGAAGAAATGCCTATTCTCAATCAAAAGGAGAAACCAAACCATGCAACGCGTCTGCTTTCTGCTCCAAGTAAAAAAAGAGCGCATCGACGAATACAAAGAGCGCCACGAAGCCGTCTGGCCTGATATGCTCCAAGCCTTAAGTGAAACTGGCTGGCACAACTATTCTCTCTTCCTGCGACCTGATGGGCTGCTGGTTGGCTATTTCGAAACACCTGATTTGCAGGCCGCGCTCGAGGGGATGGAAAAGCGGGAGGTTAACGAACGGTGGCAAGCAGAGATGGGTGAGTTTTTTGAATCATTGGGCGATAAGCGGCCTGATGAAGGGTTTGAGATGCTGGAGCAGGTCTTTTATTTGGCGTAAGAAATTTAGGGTGATTTAGAATTAGGTTTACACATTTTCCGTATTCTTCAGAGAGCAGTCGAAAAGTGTAAACCTAACAATAGAGGGCAAATAAACCATATCGGAGATTTATGCTGAATAAACGAGAGATGTCAAAGACCTAATCGGCGACGTTATACTCAGCTATGTCGTCAAATTCCTCTTCTTCCTCAAGAGACAAAATTCGCTCACTCATGTCCAACTCCTTCAAAAATCAGCCTACTCAATCAAATTGAGCCGTAATAATACATTATATAGATATCCAGAAAAAGATTTTCCACTTGTCCCCTGAGCTTGTCGAAGGGCGGCTGGAAAATCTTTTTCTTAAAGACTATAGCACATGCATATTACTCTGCAACCCCACCCTATACCGTCAACATAAACGTCCCACACCCAAAATGTCGATACTGGCCCACATGCAGAATCGACGCCAGCATCAGGTATGGCTCCAACTCAGGCGGGATGAGATCGAACTGCTGCTCGCCCACACCCTGACCAGGCCAATATCGGGGCGGTTTTTGCAGCTCATTCCGTAATACCCGTATTTTCTTGGCCCGTTGGCGTACGGCTTGCCACGTTTCAAGGGCCTCCTCAACTCTTTTCGCATCGCCTTTCTTATCGTCGGGAATCGTGTTTCCTGAACCACCACCAAGGGGTCCACTTCCCGGTTTGGCCTGCCAGATAGGAATAGAGCGAGAGAGCTGCTGGGCGGTTGCGGCAAGGATGGTATCAATGGTGGGCGGATTGAAGCGACGTTGTCTGGAACGGTTGTTCTGCTGATTTCCCTGTCGCCCGCTCTTCTTTTGATCGGAACGATTCGAACCAGCAGAATCAGAGGAAACCTGCTCAAAGACAAATGGAGTCAGCCACGTCAGCTTACTCAGCGGCTTCTCGGCATTTTGGGTAAAGGGCAGCTCTTCAGCCCACTGCATGGGCGTGGGAAAAGCCTGAAAATTGATCTGCCCAGCCTCAACCAGTGGCTCCCAATGCAGACCGTGGGCGACCGAGATAGATTCGATATCAAAATTCCCCCACAACTTGGCTGGCTGTTTCCAGCGTTGATCCCGTGTAATGCCCGCCTCTTCTACCGCGGGTAATAGTTGTTCCAAAAAGAGTCGATGATCGGCATCGCGACCAAAGAGCTTCATCTCCCACAGGATTGGCTCACCCTTGCCATAAAGCAACTTACCAGGGTAGACATGAATCACCAGATCGAGAGGCCACACAATCTCTGGAACAGGTGAAGAGTGGTTCCCCTGATTCTGTTGGTTTTTTCTTTGATTCGAACGTTGGTTTTGTTGTGGTTGATTCTGTTGAGGGGACGAGAGCAGGTTCGTGGGGAGAGAGAGAATTTCACCTTCATATCCTTGCCAGGGCTGTAATGCTTTGCGCCAAGGACGAGCCTGGCGAGAGGAGAGTCGCTCCGTCATCATCGAACCAAGCACCAAAGAGAATTCCAAGGATGGAAAACGGGGCAGACGGACGAGAGAGCTATTGACCCGAATCGCAAAGAGATAACGGATCAGGTTAAGCGGCGGGTTGGTAGTCCACATTTTCCATTAATTCGTAAAAGAACTTCACTCGGTTAGCAGGCCAACTGCGCATCTGCCACGCTTCCAGCAGATCCCGCACCCGCGGCGTAAGCGACCCTGTAACGCGTCCCCAGTAAAACATCTCACCCGCGTCCGTCGGCATGGTCAAAAGCTCATAAAGCATCTTCTGGTCGGCTGGCGTGATCAGGGAGCGAAAGATAGATGCCATCTCCAATAGACTCAGAAATTCGGCCACCTCAAAAGTCAGTAGCCCCTCTTTATCTGCTTCATGAGGACGCAATACTTGGAAGGCTCGGGTGTAGAAGCGAATGCGTAGCTTATCTAACTGAAAGTACCCTTCATGTCGAATGGCCCGGCATAAGATATCACCCATCCCCAACCCGTTGTCTGATCCCATGGTGGGGAAGATTTGGATATGGCCCTTGAAGTCTGCGCCATAGTAGAGAACAAGATCCTGCAACCAGGGATGGATTTCACGGCGGCGGAGTAGAGCCACAAAGTGCTGCTCGTCTGGTATGAAGATTCCCAGTAGATGATTCGGTACTTTGTTTGCCTTGGCCTGCAATTGGGCAGGCAAGAAGTTAACATATCCCCAAGCAACCACCACATCACGTATAACCACGCCTGTGTCACGTGTGCCGTTTCGTATTACGCGACATATCCCACAGTAGATGCTCTGAGGAAGGCGTGGGTAGAGCCAGCAACGCGAACAAGGAACCGCTAAGGCGTTCGGTACAGGTCCAATTCCGATGGGACTTGGCTCTTTGGTTCTCCTCTGATTTGCACTATCCCGGTTAGAGAGACTCTGGTTGGATTCAGTACCACTTTCATCTATCCCAACAGAAGATTTGAGGCTGGCCACAGCTTCCAATCGTGTAAAGCAGTCAGGATCCTGGTGTAACATGCCCAAGATAGACAATAGCTCTGCTCCAGACTCACAGCGACGCAACCAATCAAAAGGGCTTAGCATTAGCCCAAACCAGCGTCCAATGCCTGGCACAATGCACGTCGATGGTAGACGACCTCGGGATTATGCCAAGTTTCCCCATCGAGGATCTCTTGCCCAGTATCTTTATTTGTCTGGGTATAGCGTCCAGCCCAATCTGTGATGTAGCTGGCAGGCAGGAGGCGAAGTCTCAGGCTGCCAAAGCCCAAGTAACGATTTTTGCCTAGCTTATGGGCCAGCTTTTCTTCTAGCTGTATGGACCATATCAGACGCTCCAACTCCTCCTTTGTAAGATTCCAGAAGCGCAGGCTGAAGCGAGCACGTGCCCCAGGCATCACAGCTCGCAAATATTGATCAGAAGGTTTCGTCGGTGTAAAGTTCGCCAGTTGCTCTATAATAGGGGCTAACGGTGCGTGGTGGAAGACGCGCCACGTGTCAGCAATCTCATGCTTGCTGGCTTTCTGCCCCTCGGCCTGGGTCCACTCTCCATTGACATAGCGTAAGCCATTATAGAAATTGGGGACTCGGTACCACTGTAGTTCTGGTGACTCAAAGGGCGCGAAATTGACCGAGACCCGACCCATCAATGATTGATTCTGCCCCGGCCCAACCCAGCCAAAGAGGCTATCCACCGGATTGAGATTGGACAGGTCGCTGCTTGGGGTACGAGAATCGCTCACAATGGCATACATATGGCGCAACATACCCCGTAGACTGCGACTCGGCAAGGCATAGCGGCGATTCTCTCCTCGACTTTCTGCCTCAGCGGGTGCCATGGAGAAGAAGTCCCAGCCGTTGACCGGTTCGCCATCAACTAAAGTTGTATGAGATGGCTGCCCGCTCTCTTGTATGTGAAGCGACCGCAAAACTTCGGCTTCAATCGAGAGCTTACCACAGTAGCCACCAAACGAACGGTGAGAGATAAAACCATCTCGGGCCAGTGGTGGAGTAGTCGCTCTCT
This sequence comes from Chloroflexota bacterium, assembly GCA_039028975.1. Classification (GTDB taxonomy): domain Bacteria; phylum Chloroflexota; class Anaerolineae; order Caldilineales; family Caldilineaceae; genus JAHBNG01. The sequence goes on along the minus strand of JBCCHB010000141.1, from coordinate 38,485 downwards.
TCACCTGGGCCTCAACCAGGCCGCGTGTCGGCATCATGGCTTCAGCAGCAGCATCTCCTTGTAAGCGAATAGCCTGCCAGAGGCCCTCTTGGGTTGAACTCTGATTGGAGAAAAAATCATTCATAATCCTATCACTTTTGTCAGAGAGCCACTCGACAGCACTCACTGAGGACTGGACCCATCCCATTCCATTTGTCTTTTCGCCCCCTAGTGGGATGTCGCCCTGCTGGAAATCCTGAAGTAGGTGCTGAAAGATGGCAAGGGCCATGCTATTTCGGTCACCTAGATCTTGTAGATCAAAACGGGTACGAAACTGAAGTTGTTCGCCGTAGGCGTAGAGAAAGCTCATCTTGGCGCTTTCAATAGGTTGGGCAGTCTTGGGATCCACTGTAATCCCATCAAGTGAACACCATGCCCGATCTGTATTCTCTGGATCAACAAGATAGGCATCGGCAAAAAAGATACGCCCTGCCTGCCCCTGCTTACCAAAGAGCCAATCCAACATCTCGTCGGTCCGTTGTGATTCGCCCCAAAGCGTCTTTAGCACCTGGGACGCTCGCTTGCGGAAGGCCCCCTTGAGCGTGCTGCCTGGGATGTAGGCTTCCCAGCCCTCTTCTGTCTGGTCAGAAGGCTTCCAGGTCAACATGCGCATAAAGATAGTGTCGAAAGGACGGCCATGTGCTTTGGCGTATTCGCGACCAGAACGCCCCCCAGCCCGAAATTCCACATGTTGAGGTTGAGCCAACTCCTGGCGAGAGCGGATGCGATAGGCTTGCAGAAAATCGATAAAATTACGGTCGTTGGTTATGCTCTTATTGAGATTGCGCGGGCTTCGCATATGTTGATACTGAACTCGCCGATGACCCGCCAGGAATTCGCGCCAAACTGCGGAGGTCACCCCATTCGGAACTTGATTATAATCACCCCATTGGTGTTCATCGATCTGCCCATCGCGCACCATCTCTTTAATCCTAACATGCTGCTCGCGATTGTCTATCTCTACGTCCACCCAGCTATCACTCTGCAACATATGGATCTGGCGATCCACCTGCTGCTCTAATTGAGGCATGGCTACCATACAGGCTTGGCTGAGGGTGGCCGTGAAATCCACTTCGTCCTCAATCTGGGATGCCAGAGTCTCTCCCAATGCAGGATCCAGATTGAGTCCATCTGCCACCTCTTGCCAGACCTGTTGATTGAGGGCGTGTCCGGTCTTTGTCTCCTGAACCATAGCACCCATAATCCGTTTGGCCATATTGGCCTTATTCCCCAATGCCTCAACCACCGCCGATTCAGCATCTCCTCTAGAGGGAAAGGCCGTATCGGTCAGGTGCCGGACGCTCTCCAGCACTTTTTTTGAGAGGGCATGTTTCTTGCCCTTGCCTAATTTGGCCAGCGCGTCCGCGGGCAGAGTCCACGTTTCAGATTCGCCCATGGATTGGCTACGCAGCCAAATGGCTGTGACCCGGGGAAGTTGGGCGCGGAGCTTGCTCTTCCAATCTTCTGGGCTAAGAATAGGGCCGCCAATGCCCATTTGCAGCCGTTCGCGAATGGCTGCGGGCAATGTGCGCATGGATTCAACCAATACGCGCCCTTCGACCGCGGCGAAAGCGGGAACGTCTGGCTCCACTTTCCCCCAATTCCAGCCAACAAGGAGCGGGTTAGTGGCGTCAAATTGGCAGGTGACGGTGAGGTGATTTGTCCCATTTTGCAGGGCAGGCGCAGCAGAAGCTGAGAAGGGCAGATCCATCTCCAAACGACAACGGCCCAGCCCTTTACTCTTGCCCGCACCAAACCAGAAGCGCCCCGCAATCATCTCTTGCAGCAGGTAGTAGAGCTTATCTGTATTGCCATCGCGTGAGAGCAGATTGTCGTTGACCTGAAATGTGATATCGAAGACCGAATTGCGCAAAATGGTCTCCATCTTGTAATTGGCATTGGCTTCAACAGACCATCGATCCTCATCAAGCCGAATGCCCATACGCAAATCAAAGAAGCGATCCACTGGGTACGAGCGTTCTTGCAGGTGACATTCAACAGACGAGATGAGATCGCGGGGCATGGGCCGCCCGTAGAGTCGATCCCAAAGACGATTCAATAGTCCCACATTGCGGCCATTGCGTGACTGACCAATAAATGCATCCATTAAGGATTGGGCCGTGCCAGCAATTTCTCCAGCCAGCGAGACCAACCGATCTTTGCCATCGGCATCCCGAGTAAAGAGAGTTTTGCGCGCGTTGCCTCGATAGATGGGGGATTCAGCAAAGAGTGTACCTCGCAAATACACAGGTTTCTCCTTTTGTGTAATAATATGATGACGTGAAGGTGATCGGAGAGATTATACCATATTCTTAGAGGTTATCACACAAGGAGGAACCATCTATGGAAATCACGCAGCGCAACTACCCAAAGGCTCGTATCGGCCTCTTCGCCATTGGGCTGGCAGCATATTGGCCTCAGTTTCCGGGATTGAAAGAGCAATTAGAGGGTTACTACAAGCACATTGTCAGCGAGCTTTCCCAATTTGCCGATGTTGTCCAAATGGGCCTCATCGACAACGCTCAAGATGGCCACACTGCAGGGATGCGAATCGCCGGCGAAAATGTGGATCTGCTTATCTGCCACACGGCGACCTACGCCACTAGCTCTCAGGTGCTGCCCATTGTGCAACAGGCCAAAGTGCCAGTACTACTCTTGAATCTTCAACCGACCTCTTCCTTGGATTATCCCAACGTAGACACAGATGAATGGCTGGCCAACTGTTCCGTCTGCTGCGTACCCGAGATCTCCAACGCGTTTCATCGAGCAGACATTGATTTTCAGGTTGTCTCAGGGATGCTCTACAACGATGAACGGGTCTGGAGCAAACTCTTTGATTGGTGTCAAGCTGCCACTGCGGTGCGAGTGCTGCGCGGCGCGCGGTTTGGGTTTATGGGCCATACCTACCCCGGCATGTTGGACATGTATTCTGACTTTGCCCAGCACCATGCCCAAATAGGATCCCACGTAGAAGTGCTGGAGATGTGTGATCTGCAAGAGCGGGTCACTGGAGCCACTGAGGGAGATATTAGCGCTAAGCTGGATGAAATTCATGCTGTGTTTGATGTGGCTGAGAGTGCGGCTGCCGATGATCTTCGGTGGGCCGGTCAGGTAGCAGTAGGGCTGGACAATCTCGTAGCCGATTTTGAGCTGAGTGCCCTAGCCTACTACTATCGTGGGGTTGGCGGGAATGAGTACGAGAAATTGGGTGCGGCCCTAGCGGTTGGCAACTCACTCCTCACAGCCAGAGGCATTCCTGCGGCGGGTGAGGGTGATCTCAAGAACGCGGTGGCCATGAAGATCATGGATGTCTTTGGCACAGGCGGCTCCTATACCGAGTTTGTGGCTATGGATTTCGACGACAGCTTTGTTCTCATGGGGCATGATGGCCCTGGCCACATTTCCATTAGCGACCAAAGGCCTATTCTACGTGGGCTGGAGCTATTTCACGGCAAATCTGGCTCAGGTGTTTCTGTAGAATTTAAGGTAAAGACCGGACCGGTCACCATCCTGTGCTGTACCCAAACCCGGCAAGGCAACATCAAATTCCTCTATTCGGAAGGAGAATCCCTTTCTGGTCCCATTATGCAGGTCGGCAATACCAATAGCCGAATCCGCTTCAGTCTAGCACCCGCTGAATTTATAGATGCTTGGTGCGCCCAAGCTCCCACCCACCATTGCGCATTAGGTGTTGGCCACATAGCAGGCAAACTAGAGAAATTTGGACGACTGAAGGGCCTGGAAGCCGTCCAAGTGTGAGCATAATCAATCGAGTGAAATGCTATCTTGAGTGGAATGAAGAGAAAAAACAAACCCATGACCCATATCACTATCAATAGACGTATCATCGGCCCAGGCCAACCGACGTACATCATTGCCGAGATGTCGGCCAACCATAATCAGGATTTTGACCAAGCGGTTGAAATTGTGAAAGCGGCAAAGGCATCCGGCGCGGACGCTGTCAAGCTACAAACTTATACGCCGGATACGCTTACTATCGACTGCCACAACGAGTATTTCCGTATTGAGGGAACCCTTTGGGAAGGCCGTAACCTATATGATCTCTATGGCGAAGCATATACTCCATGGGAATGGCAGCCAAAACTGAAAGAGGTTGCAGAAGAGTTAGGTATGGATCTCTTCTCTACGCCTTTTGACGCCACCGCCGTCGATCTGATGGATGAGATGGATGTCCCTGTCATCAAAGTCGCTTCTTTTGAGAATGTCGATCTGCCCCTGCTGCGACGCGTTGCCCAAAGCGGAAAACCGGTGATTATGTCCACGGGTATGGCGAACTTGGCTGAGATCGACGAAGCTGTCTCTACGTTGTGCGAGGCGGGCTGCACAGAACTTGCACTCCTCAAGTGTAGCAGCGCCTACCCTTCGCCGCCTGAAGTGATGAACTTGCAAACCATCCCTCATTTGGCACAAGCCTTTGGTGTCCCGGCGGGCCTCTCCGACCATACGCTTGGCACCACAGTTCCAGTGGCCGCGGTGGCTTTGGGTGCCTGCATCATCGAGAAGCATTTCACTACATCGCGGGAAATTCCTAGCGCTGATAGAGCCTTTTCTTTAGAGCCAGACGAGTTTAAAGAGATGGTAGATGCGGTCCGCATGACAGAGAAGGCGTTGGGATCAGTCCAGTATGGTTTGAATGAAAAGGAAGCGCAAAGTCGGGTCTTTCGTCGGTCGCTCTTTGTCGTACAAGATGTGGCCGCGGGCGAGGAATTCACCCATGAAAACGTTCGCTCGATTCGACCTGGCCATGGATTACACACCCGCTATTTGGATTCAGTAGTCGGTCGACGCGCAAGCCAAAATGTAAAGCGGGGTACGCCGCTCAGTTGGGGGTATATTTGATAGTCAGGGGGGATTTCATGTCATTCTACATCGCAGCATATGATACCGAGGCCATCTATCCGTGGTGGGAACTGGGTGATGTTCCCTATTCGGCAGAGCTATACAGGCGGGCCGTGCGCTATGACGGGGCACGTCTGGATGAATGTTTGGCGGGCATCCGCGCCGTGGCAGAAGTTCATCTCCAACGCAACCAGCCAGCGACCTTCTTTATTGTTGCCAAGCTGCTGGAACATGCTGGGCCGCAGATGCGCGCCATTCTGGACAATCCGCTCTTTGACCTGCAATGCCACACCTTTACTCACGAGAATCTGTTGGAGATAGCCCATGATCGACGAGCGCTGACCTATGAGCTGGTCGACTCTAAGAAGTTAATTGAGGATACCTTTGGCCGCCCCGTTATCGGATTGACGACGCCTGGCGCGTTTCCCCAGGGGCTAATTGGCCAGGAATCCATATTGGATATCGTTTGGGAGGCTGGCTATCGCTACGTACGCAGTCTGGGCAAAGGGCCACAGGACAGCTTACCCGCGCCGCTAACCCAACCCTTCTGGCACGCCCAAGATGGCTACCCTGATCTGCTCGAAATACCCCTCCACGCCTGGCACGACAACGTATTGACCGGACAACCTTTTCTGATTTACTGGCCACCACTTCTGCCATGGCCCTACCCAGAGAAAGCCGCCGAAACGGGCCAGGAGGTCTACGAAGCTTATGCCCCAGGCATCAACTATATGGCAGAGCAGAAGCTGCTCGCCTATACGCCCTGCCTGCACCCCTGGTCCATCTATCGAGTCAGCCCGCAAGCGGAGCAGGTTGAGCTGCTGTTGGCTCATGCGGAGAAGGCGGTCACGGTTGCGTCTTGCACACAGGTATATAGACATGTGTTGAACAATCATACCCTAGCCGACCCACAAGCCCCCAACTTATAGAGGAAAATGCAAATGACCATTATCGACATTAGCGGTCCCATTGAAGACAACATGTGGTCCTACGGCGCCCCCTATCCTGCACCGCGCATTGAACAGATCCCACCACCGGATTGGCTCGACTATCCTGTCTATTCTCAGACTGTCTCTATGGCTGTACAGAGCGGAACGTATCTAGAGACGGCAGCTCACATGGATCAGAGCCGAATGCCCATTGATCAATTACCACTGGATCGCTGCTACATGATTGATGCAGCCGCCCTCTGGATTCCCCGAGAAGCAAACCAGCCTATTCGCGTGGCTGACTTAGAGCAGGCGCTGAGTGGTACCAACATAGACTTGAAGCCAGGAGATGCGCTGCTCGTCGGCACGGGCTGGGACAAACACTGGTATGCAGATAATTTTGTAACCGATCCGCCATACTTTTTAACTGAAGCCATTGAGTGGGTATTGGAGCGTAATGTGGCCCTACTTGGCTCGGATACCCCCCGCTATGACAGCCCCCACGATCCGCAGAACTTCTTTCCCAAGTTCTTCCGTAGTGACATTCTGCTGCTCGCTCCATTGATGAATTTAGAGCGGATAGGCACTGCAAGAGGTAAATTAACGGCATTGCCCCTAAAAATTCAGGGCGCCTGTGCTTCGCCTGTACGTGCCCTCTGGCTCGATGAGTAAGAACGATTCGCCAACTAATTCTTTCTATCATTGGTTTAATCCTGTCGCGCTCCAACGCTATTTCTAGGTTCTGTTGACATTACCCATAACCAGGAATTTCAGCCCGATAAAGGGAGTCGCCTGGTGTCATTTCCGCAGGTAGTAAGCGGAAATCCAAGGTGTACTTGCATTATGGACGTCCGATTCCCACGGTAACAACACTCGAGGGAGCCTTCGGGAATGACAATTCATAAATTCATAAATGTCAACACGGCCTAGTGAGTTCTTAGCTATGCAGGTTTGACGTCACAGATGTATTGTTATCGATTCCCTTACCAATATCCCAACAAACCTAACAGGAAAGCCGGGCTATTTTTACTTATCCACCTTTCACTTGAATCTCTACCAACGAACAACTCGTAGCATAACCCAGGGACCGCTTAACGATGGGAAAAAGTCGACTAGACCCAATGGCCAGGGCAAGTTCTACCACTGCCTCCTCACCCCACTTTTCTTGAATCGACGTGCGATAGGTCTCCTCTGTTCCTGTCTGCTCAATCACGGCACGTGTAAAATGGTAGATAGTGGCCAACTCAGATGGCAAAGTATCCGGTGCATTGTCCAGTACAGACTGGATGACTTTCGCCGAAACTCCCTGTCGGCGAGCCTCATTGACCTCTAGCTGGACACAGGTACCGCAATCTTCATCCCTTGTAGCGACAATGCGAGCCACAGCAAATGCATCCAGAGGCAGTTTATTGCGGTGCTGGGCAAGTGGCATGAACAAGCCAAATTTAAAGAACGATGAAAAGCTGGTTCTCAGGATATGTCGAATATAGTCTAGCGATACCCCGAAGGTCTTTTCTTGTTGGTCTAACTGTTTTTCTATAATCGGTTTAATCATATTGTTCTCCATAGCTGTTTATAGTGAGTTCTTGGAGCGGTCTGAAAAGGTGGTATTGTCATAAAGCATTCCGGGAAAGGGATAGGCAAAAAAGCGCTATCGTCACCATTTGAATCCCTTTCCCGGAATGCTTATCCACCCAATTTGGACTTTTCAGACGGCTTTTTAGGCTATGCAGGTTGGGCGTCACAGATGTATTGTTATTGATTCTCTTGCCAATATTCCAACAAACTTAACAGGGCAGCGGGGCTATTTTCACTAGGCCCATCCCCAGCTTGATCTGCCTGGTTGACGCCATGACAGGAGGTGCAGGTACGAATCTCCCCAGGTTGGAAGGTGAGCCAATAGCGTTCGCGGACAATCGGATTACCCGTGTTATCGGTCAGTTGCCAGCTAAGCGCACGTTGGGCCGGAACAAACGCTGCCATAGAACCATCTTCGGCAATGGCTACGCTGCCTGGTGGTCCTGCCGAAGTGGGATTGGCTGCCAAAGCAGTATCAGCATGTAGCACTTGGGCAAGGACGCGACGCCCAGGGCGAGGTGTGTCGCTGCCTCTAGTTAATCCGCGTATCTGATCCCCTTGGAAGAACTGCATATAGGTGACGTCGTAGAGCGTACCGTCTGCTCCAATGCTTTGGACACCCTCGGTGCCATCCGTCGTGATAACCTGCAAGTTGAATGGCTGCTGTCTATCCAGATCATCTCTGGTGGTCACGTTGCGGGTGACCAGGAGTGCTAGATTGTTCTGACGCAGGTACTGCCGAACGTCTTCAATATTGACGCCTGCCATGGTGAAGGCATTGGCTTCAGGTTCTTCAAGGTCAGGCTCTGATACGTTGGGCCGAGTTCGGGGTCGAACTTCTACAGGATTTAATTCCCAGAAGTAGCCAGAATAGGTAACAAACTGATCCGGATCCCAGTAGCTGACTGTTTTGGAGATACCACTGGTTAAGGTGGTATCTGCCGCCCAGTACCCGTTGCGATTACGCGTAAGATCAGTCAAACGGAAGTCATATACTGAATCGCCCGAAGTGGCTTCGTCACTGGTTTGGCTAGTATGAACTGCAACGAGGTCACCATTGGAGAGGGGCAACGGCTCACGATAGTGGCCGGAATGATTGGGGGTGGCATTATTGCCGATGGTATCTGGATGAGTCACATAGGTTATGGTTACGCCATCTGCGTTGGCAAGAGGCGGAGCATAAAGGCTCACGATCATGCCCGCGCTATGGGTGTTAAATTCGGGCGCATCAATACCATAGTAGAGGCCGGGGTGAAGTGGATCCTCAGCAATATGGAAGAAGTTCTCAATGCTGTTTTCATTCGGTCGGGCATTAGGGCCTTGGCTACCTGGGATAAATTCAATGAGATTGGCGTCGGTATTGATAGATTGAGCAAAATAATCATGCAGTTCATGCCGCCCCAAATGGTTCAACACCTCGCTTTCTGTACCGTCTTCGCGAATCTCCCAAGGGAAAAAGTGATTGAAGCGCAACCCAACTACATGTTCAGGGCGATCAGGCGCATTCCGCCTTTGCTCAGGAAAAACCTCTGTGCGATCATCCAAGATTTCGGCATCGACAGATTCATCGCTGTAATTGAATGTTCCATAGGGCAAAGGATCTCCTGGTGCCGTCGCGTTGTCCGCATCGGCTTGTTGATCTCGCTGCAGATGGTCCCACTGGGTGAAGAGCACCCGACCAAAGCTGTCGATTAGCGGTGTAAAGTTACCCGAGGGTGCATGGTTAAGCAAGTCCAAATTACCAGTCACCGGATCCAGGCGCCATAGCCCCGTGTTGGTCGGCGCCTCCTCATACTCATCCAGTTGAGGATAGAGATGACGGGCGCCATTCCGTGGTCGATCGGTGGTGAAGATGATTCGGTCTTCACTGGCATAGATGGGGCTGACGTTGTTGAAATCTTCGGGCTGATTGGCGATTTTGCTGATAACGGGTGTGTCACTTTGGCCCAACCCAGCCACTTCATACATTTGCCAATAGTAGTTGTTGACCTGGAATTGTTGGGTCGGTGCGCCCACAACCATGCTAAAGAGTACCTTGTTTCCATCCCAATGAACGTCAGGGTCACGCACGGCAATCGCATTGGCATCCTGAAACCCGTCTTCGTTCATGCTCCCATATCCTGCAAGTTGAGTTAGATTTCTGAGTTCACCATCGGTGTATCGAATCCACAAATCGCCTCCTCGCCCGACTGAGTGGAGGGTCGCTAGATGGTTGCCAAAGGTCGAGCCGATGGTGGTAAAGTCAGGCCGAATCGGCAGTTGGGAGACGAAAAGTATAGGGAATTCGGTCTCTGTAGAAGGTGTATTAGTAGGAGTTGGTTCAGTCGTTGGGGTTGTGGTTGCCGTAGATGTCACAGATGTGGCTGTCGGCGTTGGGCTAATGTCCGAGGGTGCAGTTGGTTCAGCCGTAGGCGTTTGGGGAAAGTCATCATCGCGGAGCTGAATTAACGGGAGAAATACGTCAGCCGGCTCCTGGCTACGATTAACTTGATTTTCAACTGTGTGTCGGTGTGATATTTCCTGGATAGGCGGAAGACTATCGAAGGCTTCGGCATCTGGCTGAGCGAACCCCAGCAGCCCAACTACGATTCCGCTCAATAGAAAGGTTGGTACAATCCACTGTTTACCCATTGTATCCAAATTCTCCTGAACTCAATAGATGGTCAGAAAAGCTCTTGTCCCATGCAGACGAGGATGTCCTTTCTATTCGGGAATACCCAGAGTAGATGGTTCAAGAGTCGAGGCAAAGCGTTTCTGGCAGACGATAACATCGGTCGATCTACATGGAATTGCTCATAGTCAGCTCCGTTTAAAAATGACCGCAGTATGGTGATCACAAGATCAACATGGCATCGCCAAAGCTATAGAAGCGATACTCCTTTTCGATTGCCTCGGTATAGATCGCCATGAGCTGTTCACGTCCCGCGTCTAGGGCAGCGGTTGTTCGCTCAGGCAGGTCTTCCTGTTGGTGCTGCCCTAAAAACGCGCTTACAAGCATTAGCAAGCTCGACCGAGGTAGATGGAAATTGGTCAACAACGCATCGACAGCTCGAAAGCGATAGCCGGGGCGAATAAATAGATCCACATCCCCACTAAAGGCTGAGACACGTTGCCAAGGGCATGCCTCTGAAACATATGGGGCAATTCCCTGGGCCGTCGTCGCAGCATACTCTAGGGTGCGCGTCGATGTAGTTCCCACGGCGATGATCCGTCCACCTGCTAATGTGGTCTGGTTAATACTCTTAGCAGTTTCTGAGCTGACGGTTGCCCACTCGCTGTGGATTACATGATCCTCAACTCGTTCGGCAGAGACGGGTTTGAAGGTATCCAGCCCCACATGAAGAGTCACGGTCTCAAGAGAGACACCCCGGTTGCGCAGCTCAGTCAGTAGCCCGGGTGTAAAGTGGAGTCCTGCCGTGGGTGCGGCTGCGCTGCCCTCTGGTCGGCTATAGATGGTTTGGTAGCGTTCTAGATCCCCTCTGAATTCTGTAATGTAGGGTGGTAGAGGAATCTCGCCCAACTTGTCAACCGATTCTGAAAAAGAGATGATTCTTGTCCCGGATTCATTGATGGTCTGAATAGTAGCGTTGATCCACTTTGTATCCTCTGCTGGTATTTGAATGGTGCTACCAGCTTTCAAATTTCTCCCTCGTACAAGACATTCCCATACCAGCCGTTCTGGACCCAGGGACTTGAGCAGAAAGACTTCCACTCTGCCGCCAGTCGCCTTCTGGCCCAACAAGCGGGCCGGAATAACTCGGCTGTTATTGGCAACCAACAGATCACCTGGATTCAGATATTCGCGGATATCGCGAAAGGTACGATGCTCACCGCGATTCTCTTTACGATGATAGACAAACAAGCGGCTACTGTCCCGCGGCTCTGCTGGCTGCTGGGCAATTAAAGCCTGAGGAAGGTCAAATTCAAATAGGGAGGTTTTCATAGAATTTGGATGGCCCTACCAGTCTTACGCCACCCACTTTTCTCGCATTCGGCAGGTTTCCACAAAGTCCGTCCACAGCTTCCGGTGGGTATCCTCTAGCTCATAAAGTTTTTCTGGGTGCCATTGTACGCCAAAGACCCAATGGTGCTGAGGACTTTCAATGGCTTCAACCAGCCATTTATCTGGTTCAGCTACACCTACGGCATCAAATATTGGGGCTAAAGTCTCGTGATCCAATCCTTGATGGTGATAGGTATTTGTCGGAAAACGCTCCTTCCCAACCAAATCATAGAAACGGCTATTTGGCTCCACCAAGATGTCATGGAAAATGGGCTTTGCTTTGGAAGAGCGGTGGCCGTCAAAGTGCTGTACCATGCCTCCACCACCGGCAACGTTGAGCACCTGACAGCCGCGGCAGATGCCAAAGATGGGCATATCCCGCGCCAGGGCCTCTTTGGCCAAAGATAACTCTAATTCATCTCTCATTTGCGAGATCGCCTTGGGATTGGCCCCATTCATCTCGGCTCCAAAGTACTTGGGATGGACGTCCCCACCGCCTGCCAAAATTAGCCCATCCAGATGATTCAGCACGCGACTGGGCAACCGCCCCATAGAGTCTGGCTCAAACGCGGTTCCATCTGGTAAAATAGCAGGATAGTCTGGTGATAAGATAACGGGTTTGGCCCCAAATTCGTTCAAACGATCCAGATAATTTTGGCTATGTCCCTCGATCCACTCACTGTCGCCTTGCTTGGTGGTTAACCCGATAATTGGTTGCACAGTTGCTTGCTCTCCTTCGCATAACGTTCCTTCTCAATTCGTTGGATTCACAAAAGTATAACATATCTAGCAAAACTCTACCTTAGATAACCCTAGTGAGCGACACGGCTCACACTCATACCGCCCTATTCGCGTCAGTAAATCCCCATACACCTTAATCATATCATGTATTCCCCATCATTCATCATGCTATGATATAAATAAGGAATGGCTGGTGGATTACCAACCACACCTCGTCTGCACGGGGACAAGCCGACTAACCGACCAATCGACCAATCCTCATATCCATGGGGACAAGCCGACTAACCGACTACCAAACTATGCTCAACACAATACTCATTAGCCTTTTTATTCTTATCATTATCGTGATTGCTGGTGTAGGCAGCTTTTTTATCTGGTTCTACTGGAGCAAGATCCAACGCCCGCTCCCCAAATGGGATGGTGAATTTGACCTGAATATCTTCGAAGAACCGGTGGAAATACTGCGAGATAAACATGGCATTCCTCACATCTATGCTCAGAATCGGGCCGATCTCTTCCGTGCTCAGGGCTATGTCCACGCCCAGGATAGACTCTGGCAGATGGAGCAGAACCGGCGAGTGGCGCGCGGCACGCTCTCGGAAGTTTTTGGTGAGGCAGCCTTGGAAGCCGACCGCTTTAGCCGGATCATCGGCTTCTGGCGGGCAGCCCAAGCGGAAGAGCAAATTCTCGATGACGATACTCGTCAGAGTCTAGAATGGTATGCCCAGGGGGTCAATAGCTATATTGAGTCCCGCCCAGGAAACCTAGCAGCTGAATTTAATCTACTTCGCTTTACACCCGAACCGTGGAAAGTCATAGACTCATTGGCCTTTAGCAAGGTCATGGGCTGGACCTTATCGGTTAACTGGGAGAGCGAGTTGACTCGGTTGCGATTGTCGGCTGCTCTGGATCCATATCGAGCGGCGGAATTGGAGCCAGATTACCCCCAAGGCAACCCAACGATCTTGGACTCAGTAGGCGATGAGGTCCGAGAGAAGCTTCTTTCCACGGCTGGTCTGCTCCTCAACCAGTATGAAAGCCTAAAGGAGTGGCAAAGCAAACAGAATGCGCCAGTCTTTGGCCTCGGCCAGGGGTCCAACAGTTGGGTCGTTGCCCCCAAAGCCAGCCTGAATAGTCGTCCCCTCTTGGCCAACGATCCACACCTCTCCCTTACAATTCCTGGAACCTTTTACGAGATTCACCTATCGTGTCCAGGCTTTCACGTCAGCGGAGCTTCCTTTGCCGCCACACCTGGTGTTGCCATCGGTCACAATGAGCGAGTGGCCTGGGGCTTTACCAACGCGTTTGCGGATGTACAAGATCTCTACATGGAGCGAGCCCACCCGGACAAGCCCGATCATTTCGAATTTCAAGGGGAATGGGAAGAAGCTCAGGTCATTGAGGAAGTCATACCTGTAAAGAAATGGGACCAACCTTACACTGAGAGAGTCGTCATTACTCGGCATGGACCGATTGTCACAGGCTGGTTGACTGAAGCCCTCAAAAGCCAAAATTCAGACCCAGGTCCAGCAGCCACAGTTCCTTTGGCGTTACGCTGGACAGGACACGAACCGGGGCAGATCGTACGCTCCATTCTCAAGATGAATGATGCCACTGACTGGGACTCATTTGAAGATGCCTTAAAAGACTGGAGCACGCCTCCGCAAAACATCATTTACGCCGATGTAGATGGATACATTGGTTACGTTATGGTTGGCTATATTCCAATTCGGGACAAAAATCCAGGACTCGTTCCAGCCCCTGGTTGGACAGGTGAGCACGAATGGTCTGGGTGGATTCCATACCCCGAGTTGCCCCGCATCGTCAATCCAGAATCGGGGCGAATTGTGACCGCCAACAACAAGATGACGGGCGACGACTATCCTTACTTCTTAGGGATTGAACATTACTTTGGCTGGCGTGCGCGAAGATTGGAAGAGATGCTTACGCAAAAAGAGCGAGCCAGCGTGCGAGATATGGAAGAGATGCAGATGGACATCACCAGTAAATTGGCCGAAGCCCTGGTGCCTTGGTTCACAGAACATCGTCCCACAAATCTGTACGATCAAACAGCCCTCAATATGTTGCGCGATTGGAATTACCGGTTGGAGGTGGATAGCATTGCGGCCACCGTCTATCACTACATTCTCATGCATCTGTTGGAGATGACCTTTGGCAATAAATTGGGGGACATCATGCCTGCTTATATGGGCATTCCTACCAATCCCCTCTTTAATATCAATGGATTTGCCATGCGAGCCGAGAACCGGCTGCTAGAGTTGCTCAACCATCACGAAACCTCTTCTTGGTATACCGATCCAACCACCAACCGAGAACGAACCCGAGGAGAACTCATTGAAGAAGCCATCAACGCGGCCTTCACGCGGCTGCGCGAGGAGCATGGTGAGAGCATTGTGCGTTGGCAGTGGGGCCGTCATCACCAAGTACGCTATGTTCACCCCATGGGTAGCGTGCGCCTGCTCCAAGGTTTCTTCAATCGCGGCCCCCACCCAATTCCTGGAGATGCGACCACGCCATTTCAAACCCGGCATCGTCAACAGCTTCCCCTTGAGCTGGTTCAAGTTGTACCAGCCTACCGACAAATCTATGAGGTGGGTCATTGGGACCGCGCACAATCGGTCACCAGCAGCGGTCAATCGGGTCATCCCCTCTCCAAGCAATATGATGATCAGGCAACTATGTGGCGAGAAGGGGAATACCACAAGATGCCATGGAGCCGGGAAGAGGTAGAGAAGATTGCTGAATATAAGATGATTCTGCGGTGATTTAGCTGGTTGGTCTTTTGGCACTGGTCTGGGAATGGTAGTAAGATCGGAAACCAATAATTAACAGTTAATTGTTGAATATTCAATAATTAATTATTCAGATGTAGCAAACCTGCGAGGCACTATGTCACAACCTGTCTATGACCTAAGAAGCGACACCATTACTCAGCCCACCGATGCCATGCGCCAAGCAATCTTTGAAGCCGAAGTAGGTGATGATGTCTACGGTGAAGATCCCACCGTCAACAAGCTCCAAGAGATCGTTGCTGAGATGACCGGCAAGGAGGCCGCTCTCTTTGTCTCCAGCGGAACGCAAGGCAACTTCGTCTCTGTCATGGCCCACTGTGGCCGCGGCGATGAGATGATTCTGGGGGACCGCTGTCACATTTTCACTTCGGAGCAAGGTGGTGCATCAGCGCTCGGTAGCATTCATCCGCGGCCAGTGCATACGAATCCAGATGGCACGCTGGATCTGGATGAGATCGAGGCCAGCATTCGTGGGGATAACGAGCATCATCCAGTGACCAAACTAGTCTGTTTGGAGAACACCCACGGTTACTCGGGCGGTCGCGTTGTGCCTATTGAACATATGGATGCCGCGGGTGATTTAGCCCATAGCCATGGTCTCCAGCTCCACGTTGATGGTGCCAGACTCTGGAATGCTGCAGTAGCGCTTGGTGAACCATTGGCGCGCATACTGAAAAATGTGGATACGGCCAGCCTCTGCTTGAGTAAAGGACTCTCGGCTCCTGTTGGCTCAGTCGTCGTAGGTTCCAAAGAGTTTATCCACCAAGCCCGGCGCAACCGCAAAGTGGCGGGTAGCGGCATGAGGCAGGCTGGCATGATTGCAGCTGCAGGGATCGTTGCCGTCACCGAGATGGTGGAGCGATTGGCCGATGATCATGAGAACGCGAAAGCCCTGGCTACTGGACTCTCAAAACTAGACGGCATCCAAGTCGACCCGGCAGATGTAGAGACCAATATCGTCTACTATGAGGTTGCCCATGAAGAGATTACACCGGCCCAACTGTCAGCGGCGTTGAAGGCTAAGGGGGTTCTCTCAAATCCCAGTGGGGGGAAGCGGTTGCGGGCGGTGGCCAATCGGCATATTGAGGCTGACGATATTGAGACGATTTTGGGGATCTTTAAGGGAGTTTTGGCTGAGGGGGCTAAGGTTGAAGCAAATGGGACGTATGTGTATGGGTAAGGGATAGTGAGCTGTCCTGAATAACTGGGACGAGCGTGCAGTTGATAGAACAACAGATTTCAGCGTTGCAGGCCCTGTCCGACTGCCGCGAATGTAAAAATAAATGATACCACTGTATAGGCGTTGCCAAGTTTGGTTAAGGGGAATTCAGATGATTCAAATTGATGTATTCGAAGCGCAAAGTCAATTTTTGGAAATTATTGAGAGAATTTTACGTGGAGAAGAAGTCATTATTGCTCAAAACGAGGAACCTGTCATCAAAATGATTGCAATCGAAAAGCCTAAGAAGCAACGTAAGTTTGGTAGTGCTAAAGGTATGATTATTTTGGCAGATGACTTTGATGAACCGCTTGAGGACTTTGCCAAGTATATGTAATGGACATTCTTCTTGATACTCATAGTTTCTTGTGGTTTATCGAAGGTGATAAACGTATGAGTAATACAGCACAGGAATTAATCGCTGACGATGAAAATGATGTCTTTTTGAGTATAGCTAGTCTGTGGGAGATTGCCATCAAGGCTAATCTTGGGAAACTTACGCTAGCCAAGCCATTTGATAAATTGATTCCCGAACAGCTTCGCGACAATTCAATTCAACTCGTCAACATCAGCTTGGATGATCTCAATGAACAGGTCATATTAGAGCGACATCATCGGGATCCTTTCGATAGGTCAATCATTGCTCAAGCAATCTCTAAAAACCTGCCAATTGTAAGTCGAGATCCTGAATTTAAGAAGTATGATGTGAGAATTTTGTGGTAACCATAGGCCGGAATCTATGTTTAGCTTATCAAAAACTGTTTCCATGTATCGTCCGTGCAGTCAGAAAGAACTTGATCTAGTTGCTGCCAGCGGCTACAGAAGGTGGCCGCCTCGATTGCCCGAACAGCCCATCTTCTATCCGGTAACCAACAAACAATATGCGCTCGAAGTCAATCGTTGGAACGTCTCTCAATTTGGCAAGGGCTACGTTACCAAGTTCGAGGTCAACAGGACATTTGCTGAGCAGTACGAAATTCAGCAAGTGGGAGCCAGCCACCATACCGAATGGTGGATACTTGCCGAAGATCTCGACACTCTAAACCAGAACATCGTTGGCCTGATTCAAGTCATCGCAGAAGACCCCGAAGTGGTTATCAGACACGACGGCCTTTGGGACGTTTGGCGCGAAGATATTTACGGCAATCGCTTCAAGATAAGCGGCGGTTTAAGGCATGAAGATGCTACCAGGATAGTTGATGAATATGAAGCCAAGGGTCATAAACAGCATTACTGGATGGCATCGGAAGTTGCTCGAAAGCAGTCCTGATATCGCTTTGTCGTAGAACTGGATTCCTTGAGTTATTTCCTATTCGAGATGCAGTGCGTTCGCATAAGAGGACGAGCACAATGAAATTTGTGAATCCTAAAAATGATGTGGCCTTCAAAAAAATCTTTGGCAGCGAAGACAAATCCGAGGTCTTAATCAGTTTTTTGAATGCGGTATTAGATCTACAAGGCCCTGATGCCATCCAAAGCATCCAATTTCGTAATCCCTATCGAACGCCCAAATTAGCGTTCTTGAAACAGACCATTCTGGACCTTTATGCCACCGACCATCGGGGATTTACCTTTATTGTGGAGATGCAAGTCTCGAATGTAGCTGGAGCCATCAAGCGGTTTCAGTATTATGTGGCCAAAGAATATGCTGGCCAGATTGAGATTGGGGAAGATTACCCCATATTACGCCCAGTGATCTTTATCGGTATCTTCGATTATATTCTCTTCTCTGATGATTCAGATGAAGAAAGCAACACATCTAATCACCTGGAGACGATTCCAGAGGAAGAGCTAAGGACAGCTCAAAGTGAAACAGTCAACATTGAAACAGGTGATATTTGTACAGGCGCAAAACCCAAAATCATCCGTAAACATGACTATCTGAGCTGCCATAAATTCCTGGATACGGAAACCCATGCTCATCACCTGAAGGATACGGTCTTCTACTTTATTGAGCTACCCAAATTCACCAAAACTGAAGATGAATTGACCCAAATTTTAGACAAATGGATCTATTTCATCAGCAATGCACCCGATCTGGATATCATTCCTTCCCATGTTCAAGAACCGGAGCTGAGAACTGCCTACACGTTGGCCAATCAGTTTGGATGGGAAAAAGAGGATCTAGAACAGTACGAGTATCGCGGGATCCGAATGCAAGATGAACGCGGAGCGATTCAACTCGCGCAAGATCAGGGGATTGAAGAAGGTATTGATATAGGTCGGCAAGAGGGCATTGATATAGGTCGGCAAGAGGGCATTGATATAGGTCGACAAGAAGGTGAAGAAGCAGCAATGCTGAAGGTCGCTCGCAATCTCTTATCGACAGGAATGGCGATTGAACAGATCATAGAGACCACAGGTCTATCGGCTGAACAGATTCAGCAGCTTGGCTAAGGAATGAGCGGTACGCTGAGGTCTACTAATTCTCAGTAATTCACGAAAGTACAAAAAACCGTGGAATGAGCATTCTCTCATGTGGCCATTTCAGAGAGGAATCGGCGCAAGAGAACGCCTCCTCCTCAATATCGTGAACGACTGATTCTACAATTTTGCACAACAAATAGACGAAACAAACCCAATGTTAGCAAAACGAATTATACCCTGCCTTGACGTTAAAGATGGCCGCGTCGTCAAAGGCGTCAACTTTGTAGATCTCATTGACGCGGGCGATCCCGTCGAACAGGCCCAAATCTATGATCAAGAGGGGGCTGACGAACTGGTCTTCCTCGACATTACCGCCACCCATGAAGCCCGAGAGATTGTGGAAGATATGGTACGCCGGGTGGCGGATACGGTCTTTATTCCTTTTACAGTTGGGGGGGGCATCCGCACAGTTGATGACATGCGAGCGATTCTCCTTGCCGGAGCTGATAAGGTGAGTATCAACAGCGCTGCAGTCCGTACACCAGAACTGATTGAAGAAGGCGCCAAACGCTTTGGCAGTCAGTGTATTGTGGTTGCCATGGATGCACGGCGTCGCCAGGGTGAAGAGGTTCGGGCAAGAGAGGCGGGCTGGGATGTTTACGTTTCGGGTGGGCGGATTAACACCGAGTTAGATGCGGTCGAGTGGGCCAAGGAAGCAGAACGCCGGGGGGCAGGCGAGATTTTGCTTACCTCCATGGATGGGGACGGCACTCAGGAGGGCTACGATGTTGACCTGACCCGAGCCATTTCTGATGCTGTGAAAATTCCCGTAATTGCCAGCGGTGGTGCCGGTCGGCCTGAAGATTTCCAGGCGGCGCTTACGGATGGTGGTGCAGCGGCTGCACTGGCAGCAAGTCTTTTCCATTTTCGCAAGTTAAGTGTTAATCAGGTGAAAGAACACCTTGTTAACGCTGGTGTTCAAGTGCGCAAGACAGCTTAGCGTTTAGGTTATGTGTAAGTTCATCATGGGGTAAAGTTGCTTTTTATTGAACAAACTCAGAACGTTATGAACAGCTGGAGTATCCAGCTACAATTCGATAACATTACGATAAATCTTCAGGCATCCAGCCTCGCATTTCTACAACAGATGTCGAAGTTCATAAATGTAACAATAAACAATCCAGATTATAGAGATTCAGAGACCGAGCGAGGCATATTTCGCACCGCCCCAGAACAATCCTGTGACCTTTCAGCGTACTTTAAAAACGCCGTAAAGATTATGAAAGATGGAGAATACGATGATAGCTACAGTATGAGTATTGCCTTCAATAAATGTAACTGGGTTCATCTCTCTATCAGAGGCAACGCCCTTAACAATTTAATCAATGAACTCGAAATAGCAATCGATGAATGGTCTTCGTAAACAAATCGAAGCGCTCGCTCATTGGTTGCATTCGATCGACCAATCCTTGACTTCATGGGGACAAGCCGACCAACCGACAAACCGACAAACTGACCAATATGAATACCCTATCCAACCTATTCGAAACGATTAAAGACCGTAAGGCCAACCCAACGCCCGATTCCTACACTGCATCCCTTTTTGAAAAAGGCGAAAACAAGATTCTCCAGAAGATGGGAGAAGAAGCCGTCGAAGTCATTATTGCCGCCAAAGGTGAAACCGAGGATCGGATCATTTATGAATTGGCTGATTTTATGTATCACAGCTTGGTCCTCCTAGCGGAACGAGAGCTAGAATGGGCTGATGTAGAAGCCGAATTGCAGCGTCGTATGAAGTAGCGTTTATAGACATAAGGAGAGTGTACTGTGACCGCAACAGTGGATCGAACCCAGATGATTGATACAGAGGACGTCAGCAACGGGTACAGCAGCGGGGTAAGCAACGGACTCAACCGACCAACCCATCTTGCCCCGCAAACAGAGCTATTTGCCAGAGAAGCTCTCACCTTTGATGATGCGCTCCTATCGCCTGGCTATTCTGAGATCCTGCCTGCAAAAGTGAATCTGAGCAGTGCACTCCACCCACGATTGCCCCTAAAGATTCCTGTGCTCAGTGCGGCCATGGACACGGTTACCGAAAGCCAGCTTGCCATTAGCTTGGCCCGTCAAGGCGGCCTGGGCGTCATCCATCGGAACTTATCGATTGACGCCCAATGTGAAGAGGTAGATAAGGTCAAAAGAAGCGAAAGCGGCATGATCGTGGACCCGGTTACGCTGACGCCAGAAGCGACCTTGGCCCAAGCCGAGGCGGTCATGAGTCGCTATCGGATCAGCGGTGTCCCCATCACGGATGCGTCCGGTTATCTTGTAGGCATTCTGACCAATCGGGATGTTCGCTTTGCCACTGACTATTCTCGTCCAATCTCGGCCTATATGACCAGTGACAACCTGGTAACGGCCAAGATCGGCACTACCCTCAACGAGGCGAAGGAGATGCTTCACCTTCATCGCATCGAGAAGCTACCGTTGGTGGATCATGAGGGCCTGCTCAAAGGACTGATCACGTACAAAGACATACTCAAACGCCAGGATTTCCCCGACGCAGCCAAGGACCAACAGGGGCGTTTGTTGGTGGCTGCCGCCATAGGTGTTGGTGATAATGGCCTGAAACGCGCTGATGCCCTGATCCGCGCCGGTGCGGATGCAGTAGCTATTGACACGGCCCACGGTCACAGCCTTGACGTCGTCGAAACGATTAAGACCGTGCGTAGCCGCTACCAAGATCTGCCCATTTTGGCTGGCAACGTGGTAACGGCCGAGGGCGTGATGGCCCTGGCAGAAGCCGGAGCCGATGTGATCAAGGTGGGTGTTGGTGCTGGCTCTATCTGCACCACCCGTATTGTCAGCGGAGCTGGAATGCCTCAGCTCACGGCCATTGCCGAATGTGCTGCTGCTGGGCGACAGCTTGGGATTCCGGTGGTTGCCGATGGTGGTATCCGTTATAGCGGTGACATTACCAAAGCGATGGCAGCGGGTGCATCCGCGGTGATGTTGGGTAGCCTACTGGCTGGTCTTCACGAATCTCCCGGCGAAATTGTGATTCGTGAAGGGCGCTCCTTTAAAGAGTATCGAGGCATGGGTAGTTTGGGGGCCATGAAGGGCCGAGCCAACGACCGTTATCAGTCTGGCCAGGCGGCTGGGGGTCATGCAACCGCCAGCCCGGATATTGGGGGGAAAACAGTGCCTGAAGGCATTGAAGGCCAGGTCCCCTATAAAGGTCATTTGAAAGAGTACGTTCATCAGCTTATGGGTGGTCTGCGCAGCGGTATGGGGTATGTAGGGGCCGAAAGTATCGAGGATCTCTGGGCCAAGGCACGCTTTGTTCGGATTACGGCATCGAGCTATCAGGAAAGTCATCCTCATAGTGTTGTGATCACTAAGGAAGCGCCAAATTATCAGTTGCGGCCTGGAAGATAAGTATACTTGTGAGCATGATAAAGTAAACTACTATCCGAGAGAAAATGTTACCGTGTGCGGAAAAGGCCCCGGCTTGCTCCTGTCATGCGGCAGACAAACCCGAGATTGTGCAATAAATCACAAACACAGCTTGTCAAATCTGATATGATTTCTTGTAGGGTGATGGATCTACCTGTAAGTCTATTTACTTTGATCAAGGAGCAAGCTCAATGATGAGTGATTTTCTCTTTGCCCGCTCGCAGATGGCCATGTCTTTGGCCTTTCATATTATCTTCGCAGTCCTTGGTATTGGCATGCCCGCCCTTATGGCAATCTCCGAGGGCATCTACCTTCGAACAAAAAATCCACTTTATTTAGAATTGAGTAAACGATGGGCCAAAGGCACGGCCATTCTTTTTGCTGTGGGTGCCGTCTCAGGAACGGTCCTCTCTTTTGAACTGGGGCTGCTTTGGCCTGGTTTTATGGAGTATGCTGGGGCCATCATTGGAATGCCTTTCTCGCTGGAGGGGTTCGCCTTTTTTACTGAGGCAATTTTCCTGGGTATCTACCTCTACGGCTGGAATCGGGTTCCTCCGGTTGCGCACTTGCTTTCAGGTATAATGGTAGCCATATCGGGTGCTCTTTCGGGTATTTTTGTGGTAACAGCCAATGCATGGATGAACGCGCCCACCGGCTTTACAATAGTCAATGGTGAAGTAACCGACATTGATCCGATCGCGGCTATGCTCAACCCTGCCAGCTTCCATCAGGTGACCCACATGACGCTGGCGGCATATGTAGCGACAGGCTTTGCTGTGGCCGCAGTCCATGCTTACTTTGTACTTAAAGATCGTTCAAATCAGTTTCATCGACGAGCACTGGGCATTGCCCTGATTATGGCGTGCGTCAGCATACCGCTTCAAATTGTTTCAGGTGATCATAGCGCCAAACGGGTGGCAGAACTACAGCCTGCGAAATTTGCGGCCATGGAGAGCCACTATCATACAGAGGCTGGCGCACCCATCATCTTGGGCGGTATTGCCAACGATGAGGAAATGCGCGTCGATTACGCGATTGCGATCCCTTATCTGTTAAGTTTTCTGGCCCACGGTGATCCATTTGCAGAGGTCACAGGGTTGGAAGAGATTCCTCGGGATGAATGGCCCAACTCCAACATTGTCCATTGGGCTTTTGATATTATGGTAGGCTGCGGCATGATTATGTTGGGATTGGCTGGGTGGGCGACTTGGCTTTGGTGGCGCAAGCGGACCTTGCCCGATAACAAGTGGCTGTTGCGAGGCTTGGTTGTTGCGGGTCCGCTAGGTTTTATTGCTGTAGAAACGGGTTGGATTGTAACGGAAGTAGGTCGTCAGCCATGGATCATCTATGGCTTTATGCGGACGGAAGATGCTGTGACGCCCATGCCAGGGCTGGTGGTTCCCTTTACAACCTTCACGCTACTCTACATCTTTCTATCAATCGTGTTGGTCTTCTTACTGAAACGGCAATTCTTGGAAACTGAAACCCCAAGGGAAGAAACCTCATCCGCCTCACGAACCGGCTACAATTAGCAATTCTATAGTCTTTAAGAAAAAGATTTTCCAGCCGCCCTTCGACAAGCTCAGGGGACAACTGGAAAATCTTTTTCTGGATATCTATACAATCCAATAATTCAACAATTCAACAACCAATTATTAGAAACATGTTCATTCCCTACGATCAACTCATTGCCGCGATCATGGTCATCGCGTTAATCCTCTATGCCCTGTTGGCTGGTGCTGATTTTGGCGGCGGCATGTGGGATATGTTGGCGACAGGTCCACGTGCGCGCCAACAGCGGGAAGCCATAGCCGACGCAATTGGACCTGTTTGGGAAGCCAATCACGTTTGGGTTATTCTAGTAATCGTCTTGCTCTTTAGTTGCTTTCCACCCGCCTTTGCCGCTATCATGACAGGGTTGCACATTCCCATCACAGCGGTATTAATTGGAATTGTGTTGCGAGGTTCGGCCTTTGTCTTTCGCAAATATGATGCCCAGGATGATGCAACCCATCGGCGTTGGAGTACGTGGTTTAGCATTTCTAGTTTTCTCACCCCCCTCTTTCTTGGCATCACGCTGGGTGGGTTGGCCAGCGGGCATATTCGTGTCGAAGATGGAGTTGTGATTTCGGGCTTTTTTGCCGGGTGGACAACGAGTTTTGCCTTTGCCTGTGGCCTTTTTGCCCAGGGACTGTTTGCTTTCCTAGCGGCGGTTTATATGACGGTAGAAACTGATGGAGACGCTCTACTACAAAACGATTTCCGGCTGCGAGCCATTCTCTCTGGGCTTTCACTCGGCCCTGCCGCTGCGCTTGTCTTCTTTTTGGCTGGGCGAGATGCCCCAATACTCTTTGCCAAGTTAATAGAGTGGTGGGCGCCGTGGCTTCTGGTCGCAACGAGTGTCGCAGCGGTAACAGCGCTGATTGGGCTGTGGGGAGGTCACTACCGGCTAGCAAGAGTCGCAGCAATCCTCCAGGTAACCTTGATCTTGTCAGGTTGGGCACTGGCCCAATTCCCGGCCCTGGTTCTGCCTGATCTAACAATTCAGTCAACAGCCGCGCCCATGGTTACCCTGCGTTTGGTAACCATCGTACTTGCGTGCGGGGCGGTCATACTTTTGCCATCATTGGCCTATCTGTTCTATATTTTTAAGCGACCTGCGCGATAGACAACTATGCCTACTCACAATCTACCTCGCACTCTTACGGCTGAATTCATTGGCACTGCCTTCCTACTTGCGACGGTAGTCGGTTCTGGCATTATGGCCGAACAATTGGCAGATGGGAACGTAGCGATTGCCTTACTGGGTAATACCATCCCCACAGGTGCCATCCTGGTTGTATTGATTACCATGTTAGGTCCCATTTCAGGTGCTCATTTCAATCCAGCGGTAACGGCTGTCTTTATGGCAAAACGTGAACTTTCTCTGAAGGATGGTATTTGGTACATAGTCATTCAGATTGCGGCTGGGCTGGTTGGTGTATGGACCGCGCACCTGATGTTTGAAGAAGTATTCTTTCAAATGTCCACCAAGATGCGGGCGGGACCAGCCCAGTGGTTTGCCGAGTGGGTAGCCACATTTGGCCTGCTCTTTACAATCCTGGCGACAATAAAGGTGAAAGAAGATGCAGTAGCCATGGCAGTCGGTCTCTACATTACAGCGGCTTACTGGTTTACAGCTTCAACATCTTTTGCCAATCCAGCTGTGACCATTGCTCGAAGTTTCTCGGACACCTTCGCCGGGATTCGTCTGGTCGATATGCCTTTTTTTGTGCTTGCGCAGATGTTGGGCGCGTTTTGCGCGCTGGGTGTCTGTCTATGGTTGTTCGTCGATTCACAAAGTGTGGACGTATAGCGCGGTTGAATTGAAACAGTCGTTTTCCTTGCCTCTACCTAAATTATCAAACTACTGATTTCAAACAGAGCCTACTTAGGTATTGAAAAGACAAGAGAGGAAAAATAATGCCCCCCAAATTCCGTTCGTTTATTCGCTCCAAAATCATAGCAATGCTTGTAGTGCTTTCCGCCACGATTCGGTTCCACATTTGGCCAACAAATAAAATCTGTAAGGGAATGATGATGCAAGGATTCATCCCACTACCTCGTGCTACTCTGTTTTCAATGGCCTTTCTAGTCGCTCTGGTGCTAATGGGTTGCGGTCCAGATGAGCCAGAAGCTCCTGCTGCCAAGCCAGAAATCGAATTACGTATCATCGCTGATAACAACCGTTCACCAATTGCGGACGAAGTGGCTCGCAGATATGAAGAGAGCAACCCCACAATCACGCTCAAGAACGAAGCCTGGGGTGCGTGGCCACGAACCTATCTGGAGGGCGAGGAGCCACCAGACCTATTAACGATTGGACCAGCAGATTGGCTCTTTTCGGTCATTGATGACAACCTAGTTGCGGACATCACCGGCATCTGGGAGGAGACGACTCTTAGCGACACCTATCCACCTGAGCTTCAGGTTTTGACCCAGCGGGGTGGTAAGCATTATTTTCTACCGACCGGGTATGGCTGGTTTGCAGTCTATTACAACCGAGCGGTCTTTCAACAATATGGGCTAACTCCACCAGATTCGTGGGATGATCTGATGCAGATTGCCGAAACCCTTGTGCTCAATGGTGAAACGCCCTTTGCGCTTCCAATGGGCTGGGAGTGGAATGCTGCCTTCTGGTTTGACTATATTAATCTGCGGCTTAATGGCCCTGAATTTCATCGCATGTTAACCAACGGTGAAATTTCGTTTACGGATGAGCGGGTTCGCAATGCCCTTGCCACATGGCAATTTCTCTTTGATCAGGGGTACTTTATCCAAAATGGGAGTGTACGCAGTAACATGGACATGCTGGGATCTATCATACGAGGGGATAGCAAATCACCCATTACACGTCACAAAGCCGTAATGGCACTCACATCACCAGATAATTTGGCGGACTTTCCTCTTGTATTCCGCAATGAATTGGGATTCTTCCGTTTTCCCATTATCAACCCGGAAATTCCCACAGGGGAGCTGGTTGCCACAGGTGGCCTAATAGTCTCTGCCAATGCCCCTAATCGATTAGAAGCCATAGAGTACATGAAATTTATTGTATCGCCAGAGATCCAGGAGGTCGTGGCTCAGGGTGTGGGTAGTGAAGATATGTTTGTGCCTATCCAATCGGACTTTGATTCCCTACCAACTGAGGTTCAAGATGGGGCACAGATTATACAGGCTGCTGATGGGCTATCTTTGCCGATCTTTTGGGGAACGCCAGTAGAGATGCGGGTTAAGCTAGAGAGCGGGGTCAGCAAGTTCTTGCGTGGAATAACGAGCGATAGGGTTGAGCTCGATATTGATGAAATTTTAGGGACGCTTGAAGAGGCACGGTTAACTGCACTGACGGATGGGGCGTTCGGGACTCAATAGAGATCTATTCACGCGGAATGAATGGAAGATAGACATACTCCTGCTCAACCATCAACATGAAGGGTGGTGGGCTATTGGCGGGAATTTCCTGAACCCGTCTGGGGGCAGCAGGATCGATTGTTAAATAGGTTACACCAGAGGCGGTCGTAGAAGTAAAAGAAGACGCAGCGGCCCCTCTGACGGCATCACCTAATGTTGACGATGTAACCGACAGCGTAAGCGTGCCCCTTCCAATCCCATCTGAATCCAATACAACTGTAAAGCGCCCTTGATCGTCTGTTTGAATAGTGGCATGGACCCGCTGAGAGATATTGACTTCCAGGGAAATATTTGGTGCAAAGTCACGCCCGATTACAGTAAAAAAGCTTCCTGGTGCGCCAACGGCATGATTTAGCATCACAGGTGGTTCCTCATCACCAGCTACATCAGGATCAAAGAGCATCACCTGGTAGTCGAATGTCCTTGTCTGCTCGCCAATCTTCACATTACTGATTGTCACGTTATAGGCCATATCTTGGGCAGGCTGAGCCCACTGGTCCCAGTGTCCCATCCCATTCATGCGCCAGACCAAAACACTGCGTCGCCCCCTCTCACTGGCAGCCTCTACTGCTAACGGGACGGCTACGCCATCTGCCATGACGCTGACAGAAGCCTCGGAAAAGTCTGCATCCGGAAAGGAGAAAGACCATCGTGGATAGACAACCATGTATGGAACATAACCAGGGGGTGGCCAGCTCACAAATTCTTCACGGGTAGCTGGGCGTGGTTCCCAAAGGTTATCAAAGACCCAGAGGGCATTGGCTTCAGGATTCTCCTCCGTGCGGGGAATGTCGCCGGTTCCCATAGCTCGAATTTGGGGGTAAAGAATCCAGGTGCGGTGCCCGACATATGCGTTGGAATCTCCCGGATCGCGAATGTAGCCGTCAATAGATTCTGCTGAACTAACGCCTAAATAGAGGTTTGAACTACCCGCTGCTTCGGCCCCATCGTCAGTATAACAATCCCAGGAATCAGGGGGGGTGTGATCGAGCTGCTCGTTAGCGCTCATCATAAGTGCGGCTAGTTGTGCTTTGCGATTATACTCTTCAGACAGGACAACGTCGGCGGGGATACCAGCCATGGCGCGGAAGTAATTGATTCTACGAACAACAGCTTGACGAAATGCCGAAGAAGTAGAACCTGCCACACAGTTGGCTACGTCGCCGTCCCACTCTGAAGGAATGTCATTGGATGGCAAATAGACAGCTTGGTAAAAGGCCATAGATTCTTGCCTGTCACTCAAATTGACCGCTAGTCCGTAGCGTTGGGGGGATGCAAATTCTGCAGCATCGATAGCTTGCTCCGGATAGTGAGGAGCGCTATTGAGTATGGGGTTCCCCTGGATGGGGTTATCTTGTGCATAGAGCGTTTGGAGGTTCGCGCAGAATATTACAATCAGCGCCAATCCTGTTCCAAGTATAAATCGATGTATTGGGAATCGGGAAAGCCAAACGCATGGAGGACAAGTAGATCTATGCACCATCAAACCTCTAATCATAGATACCATTAGTATAATTTCTTTACCAATAAATGAACGTAGAATTCGACGACGTTTGAAACTATAAGAGCCTAAGGGTACTAAAACGAGGAATGGCGACCGAGCATCTACAGCTTACCTTGTTATTCCTTCTTCAACTGTACGCTCAATAGGTTGTTATTCAACTGTTGCATTTACACTTACCTAACGACTTTCCTACGTTTTTAGGCAATTGGTTCTGCCTACGCCATAATTCCCACAACAACCATAAAGCAAATGCCGCAAGACAATTGTCCGAATTCCTGAATGCTCTTTCGGAAAAACTCGGTAAGCTGGTATACTCAGTAGTTCGTACGTTTCGTTTACTATTACATTTTTGTAAATGGGGGAGTTTGTATGAAGCAAGAATCTGAGCGAATGGAACCGCCTGCCGATTCTGAGTTGATTCAAAAGTCAGGGTCAAAATCAGTTGCGCTTAGTGATGTTGTTTCGCTCACTGGGATCAATCTCCTAAACCAATCTAACTTCTCCCAACATAGCCAATCTACAACCGATGCACCTGTTCTTGTTCTACTGGCTGCGGGAAAAGGTACACGCTTTGGGATCCAGCCCAAGTGTATTCAGCCTGTACACGGGAAACCACTCGCTCGCCACTCCATCGACGCCTTCCGACAGATTAGTCCATTGCCAGTGATCTGTGTGGTAGGGTACCGCTACCAAGAGGTAGTGCATGCGCTGGGTGAGGATAACATCTACGTTCGTTCCAAAAACCCAACCGGTGGAACAGCATTTGCAGCGTTTGAGTCTTTAAGTGTTCCCCAGCTATTGGAAGCGAATCCGCTCTTGATCATCACGATGGGAGATAGAATTGTACCCGCTATGATTTATCAGCAGCTTTTGGAGATACACACCCAGGCTAACAAGTGCTCAGACAGTTCAAAGGAAGCAGAACTGACGATTCTAACGGCCCAATACAATCCCCCCTACAACCTCAGAAAAGGTCGCATCCTCCGAGATTCAGATGGCACAATCATTGACATTCGGGAGCAGAAAGATATCGAGGCGGAGGAAGACCCAAAGACGCGGGACCAACAACTGGCTCTCACCGAAGGGAATTGCCCACTCTATATGCTGCGAGCGCGGACGCTCTATAGAAGTTTATCCTCAATTACAAATCACAATGCTCAGAGGCAGTACTACATCACGGATATGATTGCCAACATCAAGGCGAGGCAGGGTGAGATTCGCTCGCTTACAACAACACCTGCAGATCCTGCGTATTTTCTACTCTGTGCAGATGTTACCCGGGCAGAAGATTTGCCGCGGCTGGAGGGTATCTTGGCAAAATTTCAGGAAGAACAAAGGGCGCTATAGTGGCCAAACCCAACCTTTACTCCCTATTCGCAAATCGGCCAATAGGTCAAGTCGCCGCCATTGTACGCCAGTTGTCAGAACTGGTTCGTATGGCTCAAGATGAAGAGATCGCTTTCGATCCAGAGCAACCTGTCGCGATTGGTATCTCGGGTGGACGGCTGCGTTTGGCCTTTATGCACCCCGATATGGCACGTTTTTTTGGCCCGGCTTGGCAGATGCCTATCGGGGCGGCCGATGAATCTGGCAGCGAGCAGATTGTCCTGATTGTTCAAGCGGCCGAGGATCATCGGCTACACCTGTACCCATCAAATCTGGAGTACAGAGAGAGCGTCAATTCGCTTTCAACTGCTAATGAAAAAATGGTGCCCAGCGCCGAAATTGTCGACCTTTATCAATATGAACAGTTCGGCACGGCCATGAGCGAGTCTCTACTGCTCGAGTTGGGCTACTTCAGCGATGCCGAACTTAACCAACGGCGGCAAGAGAATCTGCCCCTGCCTCCCCCTTCTCGATGGATTAGCAACAATATGCGACGCCCCTTTGCATTAGTGGGCAATGCCATTGCATCACTGCGAACCGTACGGGATGGTCTGCTTGGTGAAAAGGTTGATCGATGGCTTGGAGAAAAAAACTTTGCAGGATTGCGTCTTCTTTCCACGGGTGAAATCCCACCAGGTGGTTTCTCTAGCTCGTCCGCGGTAACAGTGGCTACCCTCAATGCCCTCAACGCCCTCTACAAGTTGGACATGGACAATGACCAACTTGTCCATCTGGCTTGTCAATCAGAATATGGCACGGGCGTACGCGCTGGTTCCCTGGATCAGGCGACAGAGCAGAAAGGGGAGGCAGGCATTGGCACACTCATCTCGTCAAATCCTCGTGATAACTACCGTACTCTAGGTCGCTATCCCGTACCCACAGAACAGATACAAATCCTCTTTCCTTATAGTGTGGAGAGGGATAGCGAGGCTTGGCGCTGGTCTTGGGGCGCTTATGCACCAACTGTAGCACCGACTGGGCCTCTCACGGCGGGTGAGATGCGGACTCTCACCGGCAAAGCAGCTGAGCTTGCCGCTATTTTGACCCGTTTACCGATTAATAGAAGCTTTTTCCAGCAGATTGAAGCGGAATTAATCGAAGCTGGTCAGTTAGGAGTAGAAAATAGCCGCTGGATCTGCTCTATCCTGCGTCAAGCGCCGTTGTTCATTAAAAAGGATCTTCTCAGGCAACAACTCGATGACCAAAAGGGTTGGCTCATCGACCAGTATTGTAAACATCATAATTCAGATAGATCAATAGCTTCTCAGCAGGCCGATGCGACGGTAGAAGCACTCTTTACAGGGTGGCGGGATCCTTGGCATAGACAGAGCACTCTCCCACGATCAGAATCACCTGAATGTGGGGTGCCACTACGTGCTATGCTGGCCTATCTTTTTGGAGAGGTTGCCAAAAATTTCTACCTGATTCATCATCCCGATGAATGGATTCAAATGGTCACGCTATCCCAACGAGGGGATCGCTCGGTTCAGATCGAACCTGATAATCTCCCTACCCGAAAAGTGCTAGAGGCAGAGCAGCGTTGGGAACACGCGCGAAACGGGCCAGAACGATTGAATGGCTGGCTGGAGCGGTACGGTGCTATCCCCTTTGACTTTAATCAGGGTCTTTCTGACGCTGAACTCACTGACACCGAGCCACCTCACTTCCATCGTTTAATGGGGTCCAATTTCTTTCGTGGTCTAGCGCTTATCGACTTAGTAGAAGCTATGCTGAAACAAGCCTTTGGGAATCAAGTCGTGGCCGTCCGCATCAATGCGGCCGGACAGGGTGGCTACTTCCAAGTTCATGTCGACAAACGTTGCGCCGATCCAGAGGAAGTTAAGCAGTTTTTGCGGTTGGCTTTTTATAGGCGGTTTGGCTTATCGCCTCGTCCCGAATTTGTGGAGGTGCATCCAGGCGGCGGAGCCATTGGCCTTCGTTTAGAACGATATGCGGACTTACCCGCCTTTATCGAGCTTTGTAGACGGTCGGGCAGCCTATCTGATTAATCCTATCGGCTCCACGAAGCTCACGGAGTTCGTAGAGCCGATAGGGCTCTGGCAGCAGACTCATCCCTTTATTTGACACACCGCTTTTTTCCGCCCAACCAACTTTCCTCTTTTAAGACGCCTTTTCCACCTCTTGTCTTGTTATTCTTAAAAATTTTTGACAAGTAGATTGCCAACTCCCTTCAAAAATGCTATACTTTCCTTAGTCCTATTTGGGCAGTCGAGCCTCATTCTCAAAGACATCCTTTTCCTTACATTCCATATGGGCTGCTCTCAAGCGTGAGGCTTAGGGGGGATAGCTTTGTTCAACAGGGGGTTATGCATTCGAGTACTGCTGCTGATTGTCCACTTTGATGGCCACGGTGTTTAAGACAAGCGAGTAGGATTGGGCGCGCTCTGCTTTGAGCATCCCCGTGACAAAGCTAAGCTGGCCAGCGGCTGGTGGAACTGATCCATGCTGATGAACTGGCCGCGGAGTTGCGGGAGGTGGGCGTGCCGCTCATCTATCTGGACACGTGCCAGACTGCGCAGGCAACCGACGATCCCCAAGCCTTGGTTGCGGCTAAGCTGCTGAGGAGGGAGTTGGCTCGGTGGTAGCCATGAGCCATACGGTCCTGGTGGAGACGGCCCGCCGCTTCGTGGAGTCATTCTATCTGGCCCTAGCCGAGGGTAAACGAGTAAGCGACGCTCATAGCAATCTGATTGGGTCAGTGTCGTTTGGCTTCGGAGTGATGTTGTCCCGATTGTGATGAAGTCGAACTTGCCAACGCCAAACTCACTCCTTAGGTTCAGGAGTGCGGTTTCCATTGTTCTCTTTCTTGGTTTGTGAAGCTTGATGATCCCATCCGCAACGAAAACCGTACCAACTCACGGGGCAACTTGGAACTTGGTTCGTTTGTGAAGTCGGCCCGTGTCATCGAGCTGGTTGGGTTTGGCAATGTTGTCGGGTTGGTCCAAGTCGCAGGGCAGCGTGGTTGGCATCAGTGGAGCCTCCACCAACATATAGTCTCCACGAAATGAAACTGGGTAGAATCTGCCCAGTTTTTCTGTTATAATGAAGCGGACTGTAAACATCTCATACAGCACAATATGACCAATAAGGAACCGAATATTTGTATGCATTTTGAATGGGATGAGAACAAGAATAGAGAAAATATCCGGCGACATGGTCTCAATTTTGAAGATGCTCACTTGGTTTTCCGGAGACCTTTACTCAGGATTTTGGATGATCGCAAAGATTATGGTGAAGAACGCTGGCTCGGAATCGGCATGCTTGACGGCATTCGAGTCGTTGTTGTTGTCTTCACGGAAGTATATGAGGACACAATTCGCATAATTTCGATGAGAAAGGCTTTAGCTCATGAACGAAAACGATATGAAGAAGCATATGGCAACCAATTTGGACCGGTTTGATGAAATGACTGACGAGATGATAGATACATCGGATATACCACCACTCACGGATGATTTCTTTGAGAAGGCAACTTGGCGGATGCCAGATACTCCTGTCGAGGTTACCATAAAGATAGAACCTGATGTTTTGGCTTGGTTTAAAGCACAAGGTGAAGATTATCAACAGCGGTTATCAGCAGCTTTGCGACTGTATGCAGACGCTCACAGAAGTTTCGTAAGAGAATCTGCAATTGGATAATCGAAAGTAGTCAGTCAAGGTACGCTTGTCGGATAGCAGCCGTTTGGCATCGGCGTGATGTTTACTTCACCAGTAATGATGTCGAACCTGCCCAAGCCAAACTATACTCAGCTCCGTTTGAAAACACGAGTTTAGTCACTCTGGTAGAGCATCGGAAAACTCCTGTTTTCAAAACGACCGCAGTATAGTGCTTGGGTCTAGGGTGCGATTTCCATTGCTCCCATTGGTCGATTGTGAGGTTTGATGTCCCCGCCCGCAAAGTTTTCGTTTGGTCACTTGGAACCCGCTAGCCAACATTCTGAGGAAGGGATAGCGGGGGATTTGGGGTTCTACCTTGTCTCGTCAACGCCAGTGTTCGCGTCGGTGGCACTCTCCCGCCACCCTTCACAGCTGGGTTGAACGAATGGGTGCTGAGCTCTGCTCCCTTTGGCGTAGCATTGCGTCTATGTAGGTACATGGGGATGTTTATGTGATATACTAAACGCAGTGTATTGGGCTTCGTCTATTTAGGCGAAAGTGAATAGACGCTTCTAGTGGGCAAACCCTTTCATCTGCTGCGGCTTTTCCTCCGATTTCGGTCGCGTACGACTCAGAGTACCCTCCTCGCATTAACAACAAGCATCGAGACGCAAACGACCGTTATTCGCTCCGTATACAGTCTGCACAAAGTGAGCCAGGAGGCACCCCTAAAGTGAGGTACCCGTCTGCGCTTTTACTCAATTACAAAAGAGAAGACGATCAATGGTATAATGCTTTGTTGGAAGCACGACCGAATGTTGGTCTCCACCGAGACAAACCGTACCAAAGAAGGGAAGATCTTATGACAGTAACAGCGGTTGTCGGCGCGCAATGGGGCGACGAAGGCAAAGGCCGGATTGTGGACTATCTGGCCCAAAAGAGCGATTGTATCGCCATCCGCTTTCAGGGTGGTGACAATGCTGGCCACACTGTAATCAATCAATATGGTAAGTTTGCGCTCCATCTTGTCCCCTGTGCCATTTTCAACTCCTCGGCAGACAACATTATCGGCTCTGGATGCGTCGTCAATCCAGCCCAGCTACTTGAAGAGCTAGCAGCCTTGGAAGCGGCGGGCGTCAACACAGAGCGGCTTTGGATTTCGAACCGCGCCCAGATGATCATGCCCTACCATCGCACGTTAGATGGGTTAGAAGAGGCTGCTCGAGGTAGCGATGCCATAGGCACAACCAAGCGCGGCGTTGGACCAGCCTATTCGGACAAGGCGACTCGCTCGGGTCTACGGATTGGTGATCTGATGGATCCCGACTGGTTAGAGAATCGGCTCGATCAAGCACTGACTACGATTAACCGCAAAATCGACATCCTAGGTGGCGATGCTGTTGATGGTCAGGAGCTATATGCACTCTGCGTGGACTACCGAGAAAAGCTCGGTCATCGCATCATCGATACCACCCAGATGCTACGCCCAGCTTTAGCAGAAGGCCGAGATATGATCCTAGAAGGTCAGCTTGGCGTCATGCGAGATCTCGATTGGGGTATCTACCCGTACGTCACCAGCAGCAATCCAACGGCCGCGTTTGCTCCAGTGGGTGCGGGTCTACCAGCAGGTGCAGTGAACGAAGTATTGGGGATTGTCAAAGCCTTTAGCTCTTGCGTTGGGGATGGTCCCTTCCCTTGCGAATTGGATGCGGAAGAGGCCGAACGACTGCGTACATTGGGGGGCGAGTTTGGTGCTACAACTGGACGCCCTCGCCGGGTGGGCTGGTTTGATGGCGTTGCCATTCGCTATGCGGCTTGGCTCAACGGCATGACAGTGCTGGCGCTAACCAAACTCGATATTCTCGATCACTACGATACCCTCAAAATATGTGTCGGTTACCAGCTACCCAGTGGCGACGTGATTACAGATTCCATGCCAGATACGTCTATGCTATACCAAGTAAAGCCTGTCTACGAGGAGTGGGAAGGCTGGCTTACCGATACGACAAACTGTCGGTCTTGGGATAGTTTGCCATCCCAAGCACAAAAATATATTGGTCGTATTCAGGAGTTAGCCGAAGTGAAGATTACATCCATATCAGTTGGTCCAGAACGGGAACAGATGTTTGAGTTGTAGGCAAGTGGCAAGTGGCAAGTGGCAAGTGGCAAGTGGCAAGGATAGATTCTACCCCTGCTCACCTGCAAACTTGCAACTCTACGACCTCAAATTAATTACTTATGACAAATTCATTTAATCATGAAACCTATCTTTCGCCTCTAACTTGGCGCTATGGCAGTGAAGAAATGCGCACCATATGGAGCGAAGTTGAAAAGCGTCGTCTATTGAGGCAGATTTGGGTTGCGTTGGCAAGTGCGCAACACGACGCGGGCCTTGTAACGGCGGAGCAGTTGGTCGATCTAGAGGTCCATCAAGATCAGATTGATATTGAGCGCGCCCAGGTTATCGAAGCCGAGATTGGTCACGATCTGATGGCTGAGATTAAAACTTTTGCCGAACAGTGTCCTATAGGTGGTTCGATCATTCATCTGGGTGCAACCAGTATGGATATTTTGGACAATGCCGATGCATTACGTCTACGTTCTGCTCTTGGGTTGCTTCTTCAGCGCCTGGGGCAATTACTGCAGAACTTGGCTCTACGTATTGAGGACGAAGCAGATGTTCCTGCTATGGCATTCACCCACATTCAGCCAGCAGAGCCGACAACCATCGGCTACCGACTTGCTCAGTACGGGCAGGATCTGCTCATGGACTATGCTGAGATTGCACGAGTCTACTCACAAGTTCAGGGTAAAGGAATTAAGGGGGCTGTAGGGACGAGCGCCAGTTATCAACAATTGTTAGAAGGTACGGGATGGACGCCTGCCCAACTGGAAGCTAAGGTGATGGAAAAGCTTGGCCTAAAGGCATTCCCAGTGGCCACCCAAACCTACCCGCGCAAGCAGGACTGGCTCATTGTCAATGCGCTGGCGGGTTTGTGCAGCAGCTTGCACAAATTTGCCTTTGATCTGCGGATTCTCCAAAGCCCACCAGTGGGAGAATGGAGTGAACCCTTTGGTGAGAAGCAGGTCGGCTCAAGTGCAATGCCCTTTAAACGCAATCCAGTTGCCGCAGAAAATATTGACAGCCTTACCCGTTGGGTGGCCAATCTGCCCAGAGTGGCGTGGGATAATGCCGCGTTGAGCTTACTGGAACGCACCCTAGATGACTCGGCCAATCGACGCTTCATGTTACCCGAGGCATTCTTGGTCACCGACGAAGTGCTCAGTCGCTCGAGAAAGCTGGTCCAAGGAATGCAGTTCTGGTCTGGCCCAGTTGAACGCAACCTTCGCGACTATGGTGTCTTTGCCGCCACAGAGCGGGTGCTGATGGAAGCCGTCAAAGCTGGCGGTAATCGGCAGGAACTTCACGAAGTTATTCGCGAGCATAGCTTGACGGCCTGGCAGGCTTTGCAAAGTGGGCAGCCCAATCCACTGACTGATCTCATCACTGGGGACAAACGCATAGCAGCCCTCCTACCCAATGGGACTGTCCCGGAGTTGCTGGATGCGACCCACCATGTGGGTGATGCACCGGAACGCGCCCGCATCTTGGCGGCTTCCATTCGTGAGCAGGTTGCCAGGACCAGCGGAGAGCCAACCAGAGAGCAATTCAGGGAGTCAGCTAACGCTTGATGAATCAACTGATCATGACCTGCGATCCTGACTTCTTTCTTCTCGCTCAACGTGAGCTAGATGAGGCTACCCAGGTGGATGAGGTCATACGATTGGACGAAGGTGTCTATTTGACTTCTATCAGTGAGTCGTTTTGGGAACTGGCGGCGCACTGGCAGGTCAAGCCTCCCATCTTTGTGCGCCATATCTGCCCCGTTCAGAAGGCAGTGCCACTGCAAAAAAATCGGGTGGACCTGACGAAATTGGCTGAGGTTCTACTCGACGAGATTGTCCCCCTATTGGATAGTGAGTTCTCCTTTTCCATCCAATCTCGTACCCTCTGTAAGCTTCCGTACAAGCGGTTTGACCTCAACAATATACTCTCAGACGCAATTCAACAGGCAGTGGGTGCCCCTCTTGATGTTCGCCAACCAGCTCAGATCGTTTCGGTGGTCTGTGCGGAGGTAGAGAAGATTAGGGATCCAAGGCCGCAAGGGACAGCTTTCCTAGGCGTCTCGTTAGCCAGCCATAATTTGTCAGATTGGGCCGGTGGAATGCGCCGCTTTGCCCGGGAAGAGGAGCAGGTAAGCCGCTCTGAGTTTAAGCTGTTAGAAGCACTAGAAGTCTTTGGCATAGAGCTACCGCCCCGTGGAACCGCACTCGATCTAGGGGCATCCCCCGGCGGATGGACCCGGGTGCTGCGTCAACAAGAGCAGTATGTCACAGCAGTCGATCCGGGAGGGCTAGCACCCTCTGTTTATCGGGATCGAAGCGTGCGTCACAAACGAATTACAGCTGAAGTTTACTTACAGGATGAGCCAGACACTTTCGACATTATTGTGAATGACATGAGAGTTGATGCTCGGGATTCAGCTCGGCTCATGAATAGCTATGCGAAGCATATTTACCGTCATGGATTGGCTATTATGACTCTCAAGCTCCCCGAACATGGTCGAGAAAAAGTGATTGACCATGCAATGAATATTTTACAGCAGACGTATACGATCGAGGGCGCACGCCAGTTATTTCATAACCGAAGTGAGATTACTGTCTATTTGAAGCCGCAACAGAGTACCCATAGCGAGGTAAAGCGCTGAAGCTTTACACAGAAAAACGTAAATAATCGAATCATTCAAACCAAAGGAAGAAATCATGTCCCAAGAAAAGACCCTCAGGCAGCGCATGAAGGATGGAGAAGTACTTGTTGCCTTACGTGGCTCATTGCTGACCACAAAAGATGAATTGGCTGACATATGGGCAACGGGGAGGTATGACTATATCTGGATAGACTGCCAGCATACGCCTTTTAGTGAAGCAGATTTGGTTGCCTATTGTGCAGCAGCAGAAGAG
>JBCCHB010000140.1:0-45121 GCA_039028975.1 Chloroflexota bacterium | reverse complement strand
GGCTTCTCTATCTTGACCACATTCTCAATGAATCCCTCGATTTCCCAGCCTTTTCTATGCCTCCGTCTACATCTTTTGTACACGGATTTACATAACAGGCTTCGCTTCGATAGGCTAACCCCAAGGGGCTACGCTATTGAATCTGGCAAATCTGTTCGCTAGAATTAGCTCATGGGAGAATTTGCCAGTCATGTAAATGCTCAAATCACTAATCCCCATTCCTAATCGTCTTTGGCTAGTCCCGAGGAAAGTTTCATTCATTGTCGTACAGTGGCTTATTAATTTGACAACAAAAGAAAGAATACTTATACTATCTTAGTAGGCCTATGCCCCGTTCGTCTAGCGGCCTAGGACGCCGCCCTCTCAAGGCGTAATCGTGAGAAAATTGTTGCTCTGTGCATTTGTTTGCGCAGAAGGATTGTTTGTTAAGGTTCTGAGTTCTGGTTCTATGCCCCGTTCGTCTAGCGGCCTAGGACGCTGCCCTCTCAAGGCAGTAACAGGGGTTCAAATCCCCTACGGGGTACACGTTTTTCTTAGCAGGATCGGGCGAATTGCTCGGATGGAGCTGCACTGTTTCAAACGCCGACATTCGCATTTTCATCCTTGTGCCCGATCCCGCTATATGCGAACGCAGAAGCCAAGTGTGAAACTTCTGCGTTCTAATGTGGAAACAATCCGCCCCTGGGATCTTTCAGCCCTTTTCGGATTGCGCCCACATTAGAATGCGCTTTAAATAGTTAGGGTCGTTGAGTCGTGCTCACCGCGCGGCCAGCGTTTCTATATATGACTAATTCATTAATTTGAATGGCTCCATTCGTTGGGGCGAAAGGCTCAGTGTGTACGCACTGGGCTTTTCTTTTTGCCCCAACGGTGGACTATTCTTCTACGCCCTCTGACCCGCTGGGGTCGATGCTTTTGGGAGTTCGTTTACTGGCGCTAGCCCTAGCTGCTTGGCTAGTAGATCTAGAGCCAATCGGGCTACATCGCTTTTCTTTCTGCGAGTAGTCTCCGCTATCTCATCCACTAAATTAATGTAATCCTCACCAATCGAGAATGTGACTCGGTCTTTTCGTCCCATAATTATTCTCCGTGCTTAACGGTCTATGAATTCCTGCCCCAAAGGGTATCTCACAAGTATGCAAAAGTCAATACTTTTGCATACTTCGACTAGGAATTTTAAGGTTTAGCCAGAGGATTGACACTTGAATTGTATGAACAAGTATGGTAAGATATGAACAACAGCGACGACGAAAGGTCATTGCAGGGAAACGAAAAGCACAGCCGCAGACTGCAAGCGGCACTTTCAGAGGATTTTTAGTTGGGTTTCGGGTTTGGGTTGCTAGATGGTGGTGGAGACACCATCTAGCGGATTCACCTGACACCGTAAGCATGAGGTAAACACAGTGAACGAAAATATAGCACAAAATAATGAACCGGTCAAAACGGAATCAACTGTCAACAAAGCTTTTGCAAAGCACTATATCCGCAAAGCCTGCCTGGCGGGCAAGGGTGCTCAGGTGGACGACTTCTTGGTTCTCTCTGTCAGAACTACCAAGAAGCTGTGGACCGCTCGCATCGAGCTGGATGGTCGGCGGTATTCCCTTAATGAGAAGGCCGTTGGTCAAGGGTTTCAGCACTGGGCTGGGGAGGTGGCGTAATGAACCTCATCAGCGATTATTTCACTGACCAGCCCGCGCGCAACTTCTGCCAGTGCGGGCAGACTTTGGCCTTTGGCGCGGTGGCCTGTATGCCGATCGAAAGTGTTGAGCCGCTGGCCATTGCCATCATCGAGATGCGACAAGGGGCAACGGGCAAGGCGTTTTGGTCTCCCGCCGTTGTCGACCCACGAGATGATTCTATCGTCGACGGCTTGGGCAATCGCTACTGGTCGGCCACACCTTGTGAGGCGCTGCGCGCGGCGGTACGCATCTCTCACGATCGAAAGATGGCCATTCGACAGGCGCTTTTTCAGACCCGCCCTATGGACTGGCATTTGCTCATCGAGAAGGTATCCAAGGAGCTGTACGCTCGAGGCTACGAGGCTCGGCTCGACGGCAAGCCAGCGCCACGAGCCGACTATGTCCACCCGTTGGTTACGCTTGGGTACACCCGAGCCACCCTCGATTCGGAGACGGTTTTGGCCGAATCTGAGGAGCAGTTGAGCGTGGGTGTGGGGTTGCGCTGGGAGGTGGCCCATGCGTAAAATATTGGATGCGTTAGCGCTGAAGGCTGAGGCCATGTGGCCCGCCATCTGCTACAAGGGCGGCGGCTCCCGCGCCCGGCAGGCGGCCAAGCTGGTGAATGATGGCAGCGTGCAGCCTCTGGGCAACGGCGTTTTTCAGGTTGGCGGCAAGAACCAAGCCAGCTATAGGGAGAACTTCTGCAGCTGCCTGGACCGTGCGCCCGTGGATACGAAGCACGGCAAGCTGTGCAAGCACCGATTGGCGATCATGTTTGCGTCCTCCAAGGCTGTGGAGTCATTCAATCCTTGGCTAAATGAGCGGGTGGCCGACGTGATGGCGCTGCGAGAATCCCAGGACTCTGCCCTGGACTGGTTTGAGCTGGTCTTCGAGTCAGACTACGATGCGCCTGGCGTCAAGCGACTTGTCGGATACTCCCTAAATGGATCGACCGTCACTCGCTTCATGGACTCTGGCGACGTGACCCTGGCGCAGATACAGCAGACCGCCGCTTCCCTGGGCATAGGCTTGACCCAGTTCCCCCGCAAGCTGGCGGGCTGGAGCTACGCATTCCGCTTTGCGCCAGGCGGCAACGTCATTCTGGGCGAGGCGGCATGGGCGGCCAAGGGGATCACCGACGCCATGCTTGAGCGGGCCAAATGGCAGCTCGGCCCGGAGGAGGCTGCTAGGCTGCGGAGCGAGATTCGGGTCAGCGCCTAAGCACCAAATAGATACTGAGTAGGTATTCAATAGGTATTCAATAGGTTTTGGGCGGGGCTTCTCCCTCGGGGTCTCGCCCGGATAGGATAGTATTATTATGGCACAAGTAACAATCAACTTAATTTCTCCAAGCGGAGCGCCGCTGGGGCTAACTCTCTCCCCTGACGATGACTCGTCAACCATTATGGAGCTCTTGGAGCGCGCAGACAAAGCGGCTCAAGCTATTTCTCAGCGTCCTGGCTGGGCCTTTGCGGACCAGCGCCCGGAGGAACCAACGGTCAAGGAGCTATCGGCAGGACCGACATTTTGCGGCTTTCTCTGCTCTGAGAGCACGAATCCGCTCGGGTTCCCCGCATTCGTCATGGTGGGCGAGAAGATGGCCAAGAGGCGGGAAAAGCAGGGCGACACGTGGTATTCGTACAAGACTAGCGACGGTCAGTACGAACAGGTGTTGAATTTTCGGGCAGGCGATGAAGTACCAGGGGTCAAAAAGTAGCGCTGTGGGTGAGTGACCCTGGTTCGACCGGTGCAGTTATGCCGAACTAGGGTCATGAGTTATTCGAGATCGATTAGGAACCGAGGGACTGTATTGGTACCAGCCAGGGCGGTCTCGTATGTGAACGTTCCAAAGTAGAAGCCGATTGTCGATATGGGATCACCTGGGAAGAGCAATGGTCTTTCAGAGGAGTAGACGAGTACTGATGCCTTTCCCTGGAAATCGGTTGTGACCAGGGCCGCGCAAAGCTCCTCCTCGCAACCCAGATGTTGAATGATGTTTCCACGTATACCAAACTCTTCTCCCGCCTGATCATCGCTTCTCATGAGATCGTTGTAGCTCCAGCTATAGTTGGGTCCACTCTCTTCTGGGGCCGAGGCAGGCTCATCCACATCGACGAGGAATGACGCGATCCAGTAACCATTTGATAGTTTGTACCATGAGCCGTCATTGCTACTTTCGACAATCTGTACCGCATCGCCTTCGGCGGCGGATGCGATTGCCTCGTAATTTGTCCCTGGCCCATCTCGTAGATTCGCATTGCGGTTCACGATTCCGAGCGTCGTTGCGCTAGCGAGGGTTGGTGTCGGAGTAGGCGTTGAAGTGGCGGTGGGCGTGGGTGTACGAGTAGGTCTGGGCGTTCTGGTGGGTCTAGGAGTGCGGGTTGATGTGGTTCGGACTGTTGATTGAAGGGTTGGGCTGATTGTGGCCTGGTTGCCAACCGTCACATCCTTGCTGTCGTCGTCCAACTCGGTGAGCGAAACCTCAACGCTGTCAACACCTTCTGGGAGCACGATATCCACGATGACGTATCCACCAGAGGAGAGCTGGAATGTCACTTGTTGAGTCTTGGTGGTCTGGGCGTGGGCCGCTCCGTATGAGACGAGGCAGCACAGCAGGGCTACAATTAATTTTCGCATGCTATTATCCTTTGGCTGAGTACACGGGTAAGAAAATTTTGCAGAGTAGGCAGGAAAGATTGTGGGTGCCAAACATTGTACCAATTTTTACGTAGCGCCAATCTTTCCTTTGGATTACAGATAAGGGTGGTAAAATAATGCTGTACGAAGTATCTCTTTTGTGGGGCAAGCTCACTTTGACCCACTTCGTTACCGACTTCGGCCTACAGTCGGGTGCAATGGCGGCGGGCAAGGCTGGCCAGCTTGAATGGCAGGAGGGCCAGCCGACGCAGATGGATTGGCTGGTGGCTCATTCTGCAATCAACGCGGCGGGCGTGCTGGCTGTGACCGGATCGCCACTGGCGGCGCTGGTTGAGTTTATGATTCACTTCCTCATTGATGCGGGGAAGGCTATGGAAATGCTGAGCTATGGCCAGGACCAGCGAGCGCATATGGTGAGCAAGCTGGTTGTGGCTGGCGTAGCTCAGTGGGGAATCTAAGGAAATTACTTTTAGTGCCGAACCCGCCGCGGCTACATACGGCGGGGAAAGAGAAGTATCATGAATAGCGCAGTAATAGGAATTACGGATGGGTTTTACATCCTGTTTGAGGATATCGCAGAGAGCATGTCGTGGCTAGCGCCGCACCTGGAGCGAGCAAGGCGCGCCATTGTGGAATGCTGGGTATTGTACCTGGGGCTGATGCGGCTGGTTTTCACTGGTCGATTGCCGGGGGAAGTCAAGAGTAGTCCAGCGAGGGCAAGCCTTCCCTTCGCGGGGATTATGGCGAGCGCGGCCAAAAATTACATTGCATTAATGCGGCTGGTTTTTCTGGGCTGCTTACCTGATGAGGTTTTGGTTGGTGGGATTCCCGCCTCAAAAGAGGGCACCGTGAAGTGTCTCGATGGGCGCTATTTGATGCGGGATGACTGCATCAAGCTCCCAAATGGTCAGTGGGTTTCACGGTACCCCTAGGTGGGGGATAGTGTATTGAGCACATTGACAACTAAATATTCAATGTCGATTGAGGGGTAGTGGCGCGCGGCACTACCCCTTTTTGTTTTGGGTGCATTGTAATCTCCTGAAAGGTTTTGCGTTTGAGTTTCGCGGTACACTATGGGTCTTAACTCGGCTTAGATCACAGGAGAATATTTTATGAGAATAGTTACAATATGCTTGGCTGCCATATTGGTTGTGGGGACTTGTCGAGCGTGGACTGGTGGCGCGCGGCCGCCAGAGAGAGCGCCAAGGCGAGCCGCCACGGTGATGCCAACCTTCACGGTAGCACCGGTGCCAACCTCTACGGTAACGCCAGAGCCTACTAAGGCTCAAGAAGAAACCCAGCAATTTGGCGATTCTAGTGACGGGTATCCATCTGACGGGCTTGGGCTATCGGTGGCCGATTGGGAGAAGGAGCATATGCCCTCGGCGTTAGAATATACGGCTCATGGGCAGGGGTACGATGGTGTGTATGATGTG
The DNA here is from genome assembly GCA_039028975.1 of Chloroflexota bacterium. Lineage (GTDB taxonomy): Bacteria > Chloroflexota > Anaerolineae > Caldilineales > Caldilineaceae > JAHBNG01. The sequence continues at coordinate 39,348 of JBCCHB010000140.1, read as the reverse complement.
ATGATTCATGTCGGAAATGTTTGGAAGATCGAGCGGCAGTGGAGCAAGAAGAATAGGGTAAGACCCGATGAGGCGAGAGCGCTCGCCGAGAGCCTTATGCCCCATGACCGCCAATTCATCAAAGAGTACAGCCCAGATGGGCGGCCAGAGACAGTGGTCCGTCTGTATCACAGTGGCTCATTGGTGGCCAGATTCGATGATGCCGATTTATCCTCATATGGGGGAACTTGGTGGTTCGGCGGAGCGGAACCTGGGGAATTCATTTCTCTCTACAATGTGCATGACAACAGCGTCGGCAGACTAATCATCGGACTAGGCAACAACCCATGATCATCCATACCATAAATATGACGATGGAGTCCTTCACCGCCACTTGCGGCGATGATTCCGGAGGAATCGCCATAGACAGCGATGCCAGATGTGTGTCGGCCGCCACCATCGAATGTGGCGATACTGCAGTACCCGGCCAGCGCTGGCGACACATTGAGTCTGGCAAAATCGTCGCCGTGGAATCAGTGGGTGATTTTGTGACCATCAAAGGCATCCACTGGCCTTACTGGCTAGTGGATGCCTTTCTTGATAGATTTGAGTTTGTGGGGTGATTGTGGCCCTAGAGAGCCAGCCCTCATACGGCTGGTTCTTCTTTTTGCCCAAACAAAAAAGGTCGCCACAATGGCGACCTTTTTTGCTTAACCCATACCCTTAGACCCAAGGAGAGCTTTTGCTATACCCAGGAGAATTCTTTAAATTATACCACATTTTGCACGGCTGTAAAATTCAACGGGTCGCGTAGAAATTATGTTTGCCCACTACATATGGACACTCTCTGTGCTGCGTGCTATAATCCAATATGGAATACAGGAATGCGAGAACGCATTTGACGACGATTGGAGGCCCCAGTGCTATTCGCTGGGGGTCTCACTTTCTAACGTATGTTTCTCGGCACACAGGCGTGCGTGCAACAAACCCCCAAATGCCTTACCGAGTTGCATATCTGGCGTGCTGGCCTACCGCTAGCGCGTCAGTTCGCGCTTAGACGGAGGTTTTTATGGGTATTGAGGCGACTATTAAAAGCATAGCATCTCGCTGTATGGAAACGTGTGATCGGAAAGTCCTTCCTCATTTTGGATACCATGTGCTAATAGACGATGGTTTGGCCCATATTACATGGAATATTGGTCATAATGTTAGCCACAGGGCGATTCGTCGCGCGGCATGGGTGCAAGTACGTACGGCTCTTCTTGAATTCAAGAAGAGTGAGGTTGATTTGAATGAGATTGGATTTTTTGGTACCTACCCCATGCCTACATCAGGTGGGCAACCTCAGGAAACTTTCGTGATCAAGGTGCGGTACGCCTTGCCCGACATTGAATTGGCTGCACTCCAGCATGCAACAGTGAATACAATATACCAGTTGGCATATAAAGCGGATATCTACGGTTTTTTCCGGCCGCGACCTATTTAGGGAAAATCGAGTAAGTCATGACGCAAGCGCAGGCCCTTCCCTCTCATCGACCTCGGCTAATATCCACTCTCCACTACGACTTTTTTGGATGGCCAGTGGTTCACCGATGATTTCTAGATAATTTGTTCGGGAATCAATCAGGACGATGGTCTCTATCTGCGCGCGGTCGATGATCACCGCGCGGAATTTGACGAACATCTGTACGGCTCGAAATAAAATCGGTAGGTTTTGAGGTCGATTTCTGTGTTTCATCTTGCACCTTGATTGAACTTACACTACATATAGTATATCGCTTGCAATTAGGTACTTCATGCGGTATTGTATCATGAATATAGCACAGTGAGCACCAGAGTTCGGGAAACAATCAATATCCGCAACTTACCCGAGTGGATTCCCTTTGCGGCCAAGTACTACAGCCCCAGGAAGGATGCCGCATTTGACGCCAGGGCAAACCCACGTGTGTATCTGGGCAGAGCAGGCAGATGGGAAGGGCTTGAGGAAGCGGTGAGGCGAGGGGCGATTACGCTTGGCGATTATGCCGAAGCGAAGCTGATTGTATGGTAGTAGGGGAGTAAAGTGGTATGCAGTTGGAGCTTGATGTGGTCATTTCGGAGTGCGCCATCGCTAGCGATAGCAGGGCATGGGTTGGCCGCAGCGTGTTTTTCCTGACGCCCTCCTGCTTAAGCTGGAATATCGCTTGGTTGACGGAGCGGCAAGTATCCAGCCTTGAGTCGGTCGAGCGAATGAATGCCAAAGGCAAGAAGATCGGCCAAGAGTTGCACGTTAGGATAAGGACGGGGGTGGGAAGCGCACCCCTGATTGTGGATGAAAAGCGACGTAAGCGCATGTTCAGCCAGGCGGATGCGCTGGCCGCCATTGATGAAATATTGGTAGGTAATAAGTTCGTGGGGGATCGGGCTGGGTACGAGGCGATACGAGAAAGGATTGCAGAGGCCGAGGATCCGGTAATTTTTGGGTGAAGTGAATTTAGGCGGGAGCAGGTAAGATGGTACGAGATTGGAATGTGGATGTTGGGGGGCATAAGTAAACTCGCAGCAGAAGAACTCGAGGAGATGACTGGCTCCACATAAAATCTCTATTTCTAGATCGGTTCGAGCTTGTCGATAAAGAATAATGCCCTACATGCGGTATAGAACGCACATTCCTATACCGCATGGGGTGGACAATCGCAAATCCATCTGATACAATGAGGCCAATCAGGGACGTATCGCCGTGAGGACGATACGTCTTTTCTTTTCTCCACGGCATACGTCCCGCTCCTTTGGTCTTGTGGCAAATGGGAATGTGAAAAGCTCAGGGTGAGCGGAGCATTCCCTTTTGCAGTTGGTTGTACGAAGTATCATCGCGGCTCTCTACGTGGTTCAGTATCTTCGTCGTAACACTTCTGAGGTGTTTTCTTCATGCTAATTATTCTTCTTATTGTTGCCTACATTCCTGCGTGCTGCCTCATTGTTTACTCCCTGTGCGCGGCGGCTGGCCGTGAGAGCCGCATTCATGACGCTCAGTATGATCGCATCGTTGGGGGGGGGCTGAATAAGCTGAATAGCTACGGGGCGATTGCGTATGGTGGAAGCGCAAGGAGTGAGCGAAGCCATTGAAATGCAGGAAGTTCTTGACGCCATTCTGGATGGGTATACGAGGGAATCATTCGCCCAGGTTCTGTCTATCGAGTTGTCTAAGGATTTGAGCACTTACTCAGCGCAGGGTGCTACATTTCAGGAGGCAGCGTTCTCTGTTATTCAAGGAGCAAGGCGTGAGGGCTGGCAGGGCGACTTAATTTACGCTCTTCAAAGGGGGAACCCAGGGAACCCATTGATTGGATCTTTGTCAAGTGGAGAAATAGCAGTAGGGAGTGAAATGGCAGAGAGGTATTCCGGAGAGTTGGAAATACGGGTAGGGCGATTGGAATCAGCAATGGATTCGGCCATCGACAGGATTGAAAGGTTAAGTAACATCGTCACCGGCCCTGACGGCGGGAATGGGATTAGGGCTGAGGTCAGGGAACTGAGGCGAGCTATTGAAAATCTCAGTGATCACCAAGGGTTGTTTGATAGCATCGAAGCCAAAATTGTTTTTGGCTTCATTATGTTCGCTTTGTCTGGCGTGTTTTTGATGATGCTCGGAGGGACGCTGGGTTGGATTGGATAATCGAGTTTTTCAATACTCCGTTTTTCCAAGTTTTCCGCACTCTGGGCTATGCCTCTTTAGCCCTGTGTATGTGGGCATTAGTAATCCGGCATTTCCCGCGTCGGCTCAGATTTCGATATATCTTCTTGGCGTGCGCCCTTCACATCACGATTGTGGTTGTCTGGGCGGCTTTGATCGCAGTAGGCATTAGCATTTCGGGCAAGGGCTTTAATGCCCTTCTGACCCTCACGACTGGAATGATGAGTTTTGGCGGCTTGTATGTCGCATTTTCAAGGGATTACGTTTGATGTTGCCTTTGGTGCCTAGAGGAATACAGCGTCTACTGCAGGCGAGAGACATAAATGGCTCTCCGTCTGATGAGCAGTCTTTGGAATACAATTCTGCCACCCAAAAAAATGATTGGGTAACTCATTTACTGTCTAATGGATCTAGGGTAGGAGCGACATCCCAAGCTCAGACCTTCACGAACGGGATAATATCGAATTCCAATATTGGTATTAACCGCACGCCATCACGTCCACTAGACATTGACCAGTCAGCAGATACTCAGGCAATCAGAATTAATGGGTTTGACGATCAATCTTCCTCAAACATGACACTGGCAATTAACGCGGGTGGTTCCGGTTTTGTGGCTACCACGAGCAATATTCTTTTTAGCAGTGGAGGTTTGACCACTTTTAGCTCTTTTGACGATATCCGGTTTCAGGATTCGTCTAGCAATCGCTTGATGACAATATTAGATAGTGGAGAGGTGGGTATAGGACTTTCAACACCACTTGCTCAATTGGATATTAAGTCTCCGACTTCTACTCTTCCGAGTATCAGATTCCGTTTTGGCACAATACCTAGCTCGTCTGTGGCTGGCAGTCTATACCCATCTACCGATGGTACGGACCTCTTCTACCACGATGGGACTACGGCGCAAAGTCTGATTTCAGGTGGGGGTGGTGGTACTCCTGGTGGTAGTGATACGCAAGTTCAGTATAACGACTCAGGCGCTTTTTCTGGTGATGCAGGAATGACATACGATGCTGCTAACAATGAGTTATCTGTTGGTGGCGGAGTTATTACGGATTCAATTCGCCCTGCATTGAACTCAATTGATGCTTTAGAAATACAAGATGCCGCTGGCTCCTCTATCATTACGGTCGATACAACCAATGATAGAGTGGGAATTAATACTGCTCCTGGTGACTTTGCTTTAAATGTTCAGGGTTCAACCTTCAACATAGTTCGTTTTCGCCGAGCCAATAGCAACAATGCGGCTATTACATTTGAGAATAGTGCGGGAGAGTTCTACTTTGGAGTGACAAAGACGGATGCAGATTTTGCGGTTTCAACAAGCACCTCTTTGCATAGCGGGTCCTTCTTCAAAGTAACGAGATCGGGCAACGTAGGGATTAATGAACAGTCGCCAACGGCACTACTTCATATTGGACCAGGAAGTGTCAGTAGATCTCAGATTAGGTTTGATCCATCTTCAAATCCAACATCACCTAACGATGGCGACATATGGCTTAACACATCAGGCGCTTTAAATATTCACCTAAGCGGAGTGACGAATATGTTTGCCACAGGGCAGCAGCAAACGGGTGGATTGGCTACCGCAGGAGCTATTTACACTTCGACTGAACAAGATATGATCCAAAAGGTGTATGATGCTGCTCGGGAATTTGGAATTTTGGATTAAACCGCAATGCGGTTTAAAAGGATAGCGAACAGGATGAGTATAACAATTTCAACAGCGGCTGATGAACAGAAAATGGAGGAGTATAGAAGACTAAGGGATGCTCCGAGGCTAATTTTGGCAAATGGTGTTTATCCTAATTGCGTCTCTGCACTTTCTGCATACGATGATTTGCTAGCCGCTTTGATCGGTGACTATTCGGATTATGACGGTTTTCACAACACTGTAACAGCAGGGGTTCAACCACACATAGCGGCAATCCGCGCGGCTATGGAGGCAATTGTTACTACAATGCGGGCAATCGAAACAGCTGCTCCAGGTACATTCAATATATCTATTCCGGCAGGTGATTCGGATGAGTAAAAGTGAAAAACAAGAGCCGAAGGAAGGCGATCTGGGGCATGACGGCAAAGACATTACTTATCAGTCTAAAGATGGCCCCGAACATTTAACAAGCGACCCAAAAGAGGACGTGCAGAAATTCATAGATGAGCAAAAGATTCGTCTAATCAAAATGGTTTCTCAGGCGCAATTGGAGACGGGGTGCGTCTTGTATATCCGTCATTCTGTTGGACCTGACAATGTCCCACATTCAGAGATAGACGTTAAATATGCTGGATAAAAATGTCTAACGAGCTAGTTGTTTTCGATGAAACTGGATTGACATACACGGCCAAAGTGTTGGCGAGTGATGCTAGTACCCAGGTAGGCAGCACGGTAGGCTTGTCTCCCAATGGAGAGACACCACCCGCCTATGTTGGTGATATGCCGCCAGAAGCTGTTGCCAATACCATTTACTATGTCCAGTTTATTGAAAGTTCCGTCACCAGGTTGGCCTATTTTTCTAGATGGGACGGCTCAAAGCTGGTTGCGGTGGGGGATTGGCCAACGGCCACTCAAATTAAAGCTGAGGTGGATTTGGCTTTGTCTGATATCCACCTAGATCACCTGTTTGCTTCAAATTATGATCCAGCAAGCAAACCAGGTGCGGCGACTGCTCTTTTGAATGAGCTTATTGAGGATGATGGCGGGGTGAGCCGATACACGGCCAATGCGCTAGAAAATTCTCCTGATACATCGGCAGGCATTATTGCGGATACTGTATGGGCTGAGCTGCTAGCGGCTCATAGTGGCGTGTCCGGCAGTGCTGCTGAAGCGCTCACCAATGCAAACTCATTGACCGTAACGGCTGAGTCCATCGCAAACGCCATCATCAGCCAAGTAAGTACCATTAATTTGGTCAGCTTTCTAGATGGCGATGGAAACCTGCAGATACCAATTGGCTCCACGGTGGAGTTTCCAATCAATGGCTCATTCCCTGACGACACGACGTATGCCGTGCTCACTATCAAGCGCCGCTTGATAGATGCTGATTCAGAGGCAATCATGCAAATCGAGTCGGCTGGTGGGCCTGGCCCCGCGGGGCTAAAGGTGCTCAATGGGGCCGCAACTACGGCCGCGTGGGCATCGATTACACTAGACCAGCCGAACAATATGATGAATGTGAAAATCAGCGACAACGCTACGGACCAGCTCGAGAAGGCAACTCGACTATTCTTGAGCGTGAAGCGGTACAACGCTAGTGATTCGTATCCCCATCATGATTCGCAGTGTAGCGTCGTGCGGATTGCGACGCGGCAGCATTAGGCAGTGCCGGACATTGAACCATTTGTGCGCTTGGTGGGGGTTCAGGACGATGAGTAACCCCGACTTTTATTTCTTTATGGTAGCGGCGGTTATCGCTGGCTTTGGCTTCGGGTTTATTGGGGCTGCGGTATGGCGTAAGTGGTGGTGGCTTTTTTGGCTCACTCCATGCACCCAGTTCACCCCATGCACTATTATTGAATCATGAAATGTGGAGCAAAGACAAAAGCGGGCGGCACATGTGAAAATCCACCTATGCCCAATGGTCGATGCAGAATGCACGGCGGCAAAAGCTTGGCAGGCAAAGACAGCGCGACATTCAAAACGGGGCGCTACTCCAAGTACCTACCCGAGCGATTAGCAGCGCGCTACGAAGAGGCGCAAAATGACGATGACCTCATCATGATGCGGGATGAGATCGCTTTGCTGGATGCTAGGCTAGCCGAATTGGTTGAGGGTATCGGCAAAAATAAGCCGTGGATCATGTGGGATATGTTGAGAAATCACTGGGTTGCCTTGGACAAGGCCCGCAAAGAGGATGATGGAGAAAAGATTCTCGAATATGTGGACGCCATTGGTGCTATCATCCAATCGGGTGGCGATGATGCCAATTCGTGGGATGAAATTTATACAGCGGTAGGCCATCGAAAGTCCTTGGTAGAGTCTGAGCGTAAGCGCCTCGTAGAGATGCAGCAGATGATAACTGCTGAGCGGGCATATCTACTAGTTACCAGTTTGGTTGATATTGTCAGGGAGCATGTTAGCGACAAATCAGTCATGGCCGCAATCGCCTCAGACGCTCGAAGACTCGTTAGTTCTGAAGTTTGAAGAAGAGCTAGCGGAATCTATTTCTGAGCCGGAATTTGCAAGATATCAGCAAGACCCCGCCGCATTTGGCAGCGAAGTTTTAGGCGAAGAGTTTACCGACGATATCATTGCCGTGATGGAGTCGGTGCGTGACAATCCTGTCACAATTGCCAAAAGCGCTAATTCTACAGGGAAAACGCACGGCGCAGCGCGTATAGCGACCTGGTTTTACAAAGCGCATCCGGCATCTAAAGTTTTTACGGCAGCAGCCCCACCAGAGGGTAATCTAAAGAAACTGCTCTGGGGCGAGCTTGATAGCGTGGTCTTTAACAATCCATCTCTCTTTGAGTCTGACGAAATTGGCGTGATGAACATTCGGGCCAAGGATCGGTCTAAGGACTCATTTATTACGGGGCTTACCATCCCGTCGACAGGGACGCCTGAACAAAGGGAAGCCAAGTTCAGCGGGAAGCACGCCCCGTACATGCTCTTTATTCTGGATGAGGGGGACGCCATACCCCCCGAGGTGTACAAGGGCATCGAGTCTTGCATGACTGGTGGTCACGTTCGGCTGCTTGTTATGTTCAATCCTCGCCACCAGTCAGGGCCGCTTGAACGCAAGGAGCGCAATGGCGAGGCCAATGTAGTCAAGCTGTCGGCGTTCAACCACCCGAATGTGCGTACTGGCAAAGACTTGATACCCGGGGCCGTGGACAGGAACACAACCGTCAGGCGCATCAATGAGTGGTCGAGACCGCTGGCTGACGGGGACAAGGTCGATGGGGAGTGCTTTGAGGTGCCGAGTTTCCTGGTTGGCTCGACAGCCCTGGCCCTCAATGGCAAGACGGTGTACCCACCGCTGGCTGCTGGTTGGCGCAAAGTAACAGACCCTGCGCTGTCTTACATGGTCTTGGCTGAGTACCCCGCGGCAGGCGTTAGCCAGCTCATCAGCAGGGCTGACATTTATGCAGCCGTGACCCGCTGGAAAGTATACGTAGCGGAGCATGGCGAGCAGCCGCCGAAAGGTGTTAGGGCTATGCTCGGCGGGGACATTGCCGAATTTGGTGATGACAAAAATGTGGCGACCATTCGCTACGGTGATTTTATATCTCACTTTGAAGAGTGGGAAGGCATGGACATTAGCGAAACGGGTGATGAATTTATCGATATTTACCGAGAGGTAGACGCATATGTTGCGTATATAGATGCCACTGGCGTTGGGGCCGGCGTGCCACCACACATGCAACGCGGTATCACAAAAGAAGATCTCGGTATTATTGCACAGGGCGGCAAAATCGAAACGAGCTGTGACGCAAAGCGGGTTATGGTTGCTAGCTCTCCAACGCATGATGTGGAAATAGGAAAGTTCGGTTTGCTTCGTGATCAATTGTGGTGGTCGCTCAGAATCTGGTTTGCGTCGGGTGACGCGATGATACCGGATGTCGAAGAGCTAATACAGGAGCTAATTACGCCAACGTATGAAATAAAGAATGGGAAAATCAAGGTGATGGACAAGGACACAATGAAAGAGATGCTTAGTCGCTCACCGAATTATGCCGACTCCCTTGCTCTTACATTTGCTGGTGAAGGGGTGTTGACGGGCATGGATCTAATAGCTTTCGCATGAATTTTATTGAGCACACATTATCCTATTTCGGCTACACTAAGGCCGCCCGGGTCGAAAAGTCTCCGCGCTGGCTGAGCGCGTACGCTCGCCATGAGCATTTTTACGAGCCGGATCCATGGCATATGGAGGCTCAAATAGACCTGGCCACAAAAGTATCGTGGCTGATGGGCGCGGTTGACTTAGTTGCCGAGAAGGCAGCGACGACGGCGAACTCTGTGAAGAAGCGCGCAGGGACTGGATTCAAGGATATCGATAATCATGGCTTCGAGACGCTTCTTGAAAAGCCGAACCCGTTGCACTCTCGCCATGAGTTCTTGCAGGCAACTTTCGCTTGGTACATCATCACGGGGAATTGCTATTGGTGGCTCAATAGGTCGCAGCGTAATGGTGTTCCAGTCGAGATATGGATTATCCCATCCAGAATGATTCGGCCCGTACCAGATGGCCGGATGTTCGTCAGGCACTACGCGTTCGATCCGGGCGATGGGCGGGAGCTACCCATTGACGCTAGAGAGATTTGCCACTTCAAAACATTCAATCCCCACGACATGTTTACGGGAATGTCTGTGGTGCGGAATTTGTATAACACTTCGGAACTGGATTACCAGATAACGAAGTGGGATAAAAACTTCTTCGCCAAGGATAACGCAAAGCCGAGTGGGATTTTGACCTTTTCCAGCCGCACCGACAGGGCGTCATGGGATAAGATGAAAGAGACGGTGGAAACCGAGTACGGCGGCAGCAATAGAAAGCTGATGATGCTGCAAGGGGTAGGTGAAGGAGCGGTGAATTATGTTCAGACCGCTCTCAGTCAGACAGACATGATGTTGCTCGATTCTCGGGCCTTTTCTCGGCAAGAGATCTATAATCGTATCGCGCCCGGCTCGGCATCCATGCTAGATGTCAATGCCACCGAGGCCAACAGCAAGACTGGCGAAAGCATCTTTCTTTCTATCGGCGTTTGGCCAAAGCTGAATATGCTGGCCGAGAAGATTACGAATGACATCCTGCCCGTCTATGGAGATGGCTTGGTCTGTCAGTTCGATGATATCCGGCCCAAAGATGTCGAGCTTGAACTTAAGCGTGAGGATACATACGCCAAGACCCACACCATAGACGAGGTTCGGCGAGAGTTCTACAACGACGACCCTATCGGTGATGAGCGGGGCGATATGCTCACTGCGGAGATCGGCCAGTCTGTACCCCAAGATGCACCCGAAGATGCACCCCAGGAGCCTGATGCTACCGAGCTAGAGCCGAACGAATTACCCGATGAAGTAAAATTGGCCCTCAGTGAAATCTCAGCGGAACTTCAGCAAATTAAGGCGCAGGTCTCTTTTCAGCCGACGACGGTGACCATTAATCAGTCCTCATCAGAAGGACTTCAACAACAGCCTCAGTATAAGGTTGCTGAGCCTGAGCAGATTGCAGGCCCCGCCGAGGCCGAAGCCGATTTGGAGCTATGGCAAAAGAAGGCTCAGAATCGAGCCAGGAAGGGGCGTAGCGTCGATGTCTCATTTGAATCCGAGCACCTTTCGGCTTGGGTGAAGGCGCTTGTTGGCTTAGGCTTGTCGCGCGGCGACGATATCGGCAAAGTGTTTGCCACGGCCAAGATGACTCTTCAGCTCGACCCAGAGAATGGAGAGGCAGAGCGGGAAGTCCGCATGAGCATCGAGGAGGAGAGCGAAGAGAGCATTGCCAAGGCTTTGGACAAGCAGAGAAAAGCGGTGGTGGCCGCGGTTGGGGATGGTGATGAGCCAGAGATACCGATTGTGGGTACTCTACGTGATGCCCTGCGTAAGATGCTTGTCCTGTCGGCTGACCTGGGCGTGGCTACGGCGGTCGGACAGCTAGACAATATCGGTCTCGGATTTGATTGGGTGAGCGCTACAACCGCCGCCCGTGAATGGGCAAATGATCATGCGGGCGAGTTAATCGGGCAGGTGAATGATACAACCCGCAAGCAGGTTCAGCAGGCGGTAAGCGAGTGGGTAGACAATGAGGAGCCGCTAAAAGCGCTGGATGATGAGCTGGAGAGAACATTTGGCCAAAGCCGGGCCAAGTTGATTGCGTCAACTGAGGTGACGAATGCCTACACCGAGGGTACGATTACTTCGTACATGAGCACCGGCCTCGTTGATAGACCGCCGCGCAAGAAACCGACGCGGGATAGTCACCATCAGTGCAGATGCTGGCTATCGCTGATGCGAAAAGCTGATGGCACGTGGGTGTATATTTGGAAGACTGCGAATGATGAGCGAGTATGCCCGACGTGCTGGCCTCTTCATAATACGGAGCAATAAATGGCAGCTATATCAGTAGCGCTTTTTTCTTCTGAGGCTTTTGATAAAATGATTGAAAATGCGATTCAAGAGAGCGTTAAGCAAATAATCGAAGAGCAAAAAAAGGAGATGATGAAGGGCTTTGCTAGGGCGAGCTTTAGCTATCACCTTGGACCTAGTAGGCATGCCCCTTTGAAATACGAACCCGTAATAAATGGTAAGGTGCGTCGATGGAAAACGATTGCCGATATTGATATCGATGAGGAAGAATTAAGAGAAACGATATGCACGACTAGCACGGCAGCAACTAGCGTAGAGGGGCCAGGGCTTACATTGGAGTCGCTACGGGAAGCAAAGAGAGCGTTGGATGAATCTCGGCCAGTAGTTGACGAAGTTGAGCTGTATGCGATGTCTCCGCGAATGTGGAATATGGTCAAGGCAGAAGCGGGCTATACCCCGACTGAGGACTATCAAAGGAACATGTTATCAATGAATATATTTGGATTTCCTGTTAGAGTTTTGCCTCTTTTGCCGGATGATAAGCTTTTTTTTGTACCTCCTGGCCACGACGCGCTAGAAATGAACGATAGAGAGTTGACTGCTTTTATCCTGAGCGGTGGCGCTATTGATTTGACAAGAGAGAGAGATGATGAGGCAATCGCTCAGCCCCTTTTTGACCCGGGGTTTGGTGTCTCCGGGCGGCGTGATAGGAAGGTCTGAATAAATGAACGAACAACCAACTGAGAAAAAATCCAAAGCCGTGGAGGTAGTAGCGGGCCTGCTGGGCCTGCTGGTTGCAATCGGCGTCATTGCCGCTGATGCACCGTGGCTACCTGATGCAGCCGAAACTATAGCGGGTGTTGTCGGTGCGCTAGTGGCCGCGATTGCAAATTTGCGGAACTAGCGTGCTCGGGCTATCGGCTTTCCTGCTGCGTGTCACATGGCTATTGTTGTGCGATCTTCTGCTCTGGCTGGCAGACGTGGCTCCGTGCCTGAATGGCGCTCTCTTCAAAGCTCAGCAGCGATTGGTCGCCAGGTACAATTGCCGATATGGCAAATACGGAACCATTAGCGAGTACGATGATAGAGATTGGTTACCAGGGAGGATTCGATGAGCCAGCGCAAGGCTTGCAGGTGTCTGACTCTTCATTGCTATGAGTTTCAAGGCTCCCGCAATTTCGAGTGGATATCAGGGAAGGGCAGGGCAGGCATCAACATAGAGGTAGATCCATCGCAATCCGGCTGGTATGTGGTGACACCGGGCGGTCACTCCGAATGGGGCTATTTGGATACGCTAGATATTGAATACATTATTCACAAATTACAAATAAACGAACAAGGAGAGATTGGCTACCAAGGAAAAATCAATGCCCCGGCATAAGGCATGGCTTGAGCGCATATATGAAGGCGATACGTATTGGGCTATCGTCGAGTATTTCCCCGCGTTTTCCCTGATGGGATTTCGCAATGGGTGGAAGTTCGCCCCAATCTCTATCGAGAAATAGCCATTGATGAGTCTAGTGGCTACGAACTGACTGAGCCGGGCGAGCGTGAGCGCATCAAAATTCGCCTAGCAGGCGTCGACACACCAGAGATAAAGGGTGAAGAGAGAGCTGAGGGCATAATCTCTAGGGACTGGGTTGTATCCCAGATAGGCCACCTAGGCCATGTTTACACCGAAATGATAAAAGAGGACCCTTTTGGTAGATGGCTAAATCCGGTCTACTACGAAGGAAAAAACTTGGCTGATGAGGCGCTGGCCGCTGGCATGGCCGAGAAGTATACTCGCTCAGTTGGCAGTGATGAGCCGATCATGAAGGTGCCGTGGTGAGGTGTTATGAGTACAAGAAGGATTGGAGAGTATCATGTGAGGATACCTATTGGCACCATTGAGGAAATCAGGGAGAGGATACCCAATTGTGGGGCTGGCAAACTTGGCAAGCTCAGAGTGTCAGGTGAAGTGATTAAGAGCGCGGGTTTTGAGAGCATCATTAGCGCTCTGAGGTTTGTTTGCTTCGAGGTGGTCCCTGAGCCTCATTGTGATGCGCATATCTATTTGGGCGCATCTCCACTTTTTGAAGAACTGAGTAAAGATGAGGCGATACCGTTTTACGGATTGGCAACCCATGTTGACGGTGGTGTAGTCTTTTTGCTCCTAGCGAGAAAGTTTGGTAATGGATACTAAATACCAATCCGAAGAAATAGCTCTGGGGGATTTTGATGAGATATTAGGCTCAGCGAGCGCTTATCAAGAACGACGAATTGGCCGCATCAACATTAGTGGGGAGAGCTTTGCAGAAACCTCGCTCAATGAAAGGATATTCGCCGCTCTGCGGTTCTGTGTATTGGACAAGGATTACAATTTTGTTTCTGATTACCATGAGTTAACTGGTTCGTCTCCTTACTTTTCTCCGGTTAATGAGGGCAAGTTAATACCTTTATATAGAGTAATAATGCGCATTGACGATAATGGTGTTGCGTTTGTGTGTGCTGAGAAGAGCGAGGCAGTAGTCCCCGTCTCGCCGGACAACTGGATAGAAAAGGTAGCCGAGGTAAACCGGAGTCTTCGAGAGAGCACTTAGAGGATGGAAAACTTGGTAATGGATACTAAATTTGCGCCACTGCGAGATGTGGTAGATCTAGACGCTTATCAATGGCTACAAAGTCACGCTCCATATTACATATCGGCCATTCAATCGTCACTGAGCCAAGGCGCTTCGCCCGCTGATATCCGTCAATTTATCAGCATAAATGTTGGTACCGACAGGCAGGGACTAGCTCTTAGATGCGAGCAGGCCGCGCGGCATATCAAGGGGCTAGATGGGGAGTGACAAAAACACGACGTAAAAAAACCTTGACGTGTCAACTTTGTGTCAAACCACTAGATATAGTGGGTGAAAAAATGTTTCACGGGCGATTTTCACACGGTCACCGTGTAAACAACTTAACAAAACTGGAGTCTGGGTAAGATTTGTGGAGCGCATGATCTATGTATACTGTGACAACTGCGAAAAGGCACAACCAGCCATCTTTGAGCCGCTAACAAGCGATGACCTAAACCCCAAGCCTTGGGGTGATATCGTCTGTAGCGTTTGCCACCTTGTTTTGGCAACGCTGAGCGCCGACCAGCCGGGCGAGATTGTGCTTGTTCCGGCCCCGCCGATGGTGACTGAACTTAAGATGACCTGCAATGCTGCTCCAGTGCAATGGAGAGGGCGCACGCAGGACGGGCAGCATGTCTACATTCGGGGGCGCTGGGGGCAACTCTCGGTTGGTTTGGGCGAAACATTTGATGATGCAGTTGGAAACAGTCAGGTGATCGGGTCTTGTGATGATACGGCAGGGATAATTGACTCTGAACTCGTTGCACTTACCGAAGGCGTTTTGCGATTTGATAAAGATGTTTTACGCATTAATGAGGCTTAAGATTGATGGCTAATGTGATTGTGAAACTCGACTTAACCAAGTCCGGCGAGGCCAGGAAGACCCTGACCAAGCTTTCAGGGCTTTTTAGTAAATTTAAATCGGTAATGAGTGACCAACGGTTGCAATCAGTTGTTCCTCCTGGATGGAGGGATGCTATAGGGCCTGCATCGGTTGCGCCAGGTCTACTATCAATGTATATGGAATATGCAAATGCTCTCCACACCGGGGCGGTAAAGCTTAGCCTGATTTCTGATTTCGATTACGAAGAAGCAAAATCGGCCATCCTGGAACACGCGAAGTGTAGCCGCTTAAAGTTTCAGGATGCTCTAGACGAATTTGTAATAGGATATATTTTAGCAGAAGTAAATGAGTAAACTTCCGATATTAATTGACACCCTTGGCGAGCTTCCCCAAGGTCACCATATTCTATCTGTTGCGGTAGATGAGGAGCTGTACACAAACTGGGAGTTTTGGCCAAATCGACTCGTTGCTTTCTTCCGACGCATCAAGGGTCTTCGGCAGGGGCAATATGCTATACTGCTGAATGTGAAAAAGGACCGCGAGCTGGCTTGGCGGCTGGCTGAATTGGGAGAGAGTGAAGGGTGAATGAGAAACTCGTAGCACTTGGGGCGAGGGTGTGGGGCCACCTTATCCTATCTCTAAGCGCGGCATTACTTTGGCGGCAGAGTTATGGGAAAATTTTTCACTTAGCACCTATCGGACTGATACTGTGTCATTCCCGCAGAACCCTTCTATTGGCCAGCAAGTGGTTGAGAATGATGGCATTCAGGTGTGGGAATACTCCGAATATCAATCCGGTGACGAGGTTAAAATTGGCTGGCATGTTGTCGCGTATTCGAAATCCAGAAGTGAAAACGATTGCAAGTGAATGAAATGGGTGCACTGTATTGCATAAAGCGCCTTGAGTGGACCAAAGGTGTTGCCGGAGTTGGCACTGATGTTTTGCTGTCGAAAACGCCCTTCTACACGTATTTTTCCCTAGAGGACAAGGGTGCTTATTACTGGGGTATAGAGGAAAGCAGGTACACGCCAAGCTTTTACCAAGGACGCTACGAGTGCGATTCGGTAGGTGATGGCCAGTTGAGGGCCGAAGAGCATTGGGTTGAAGTACTGAAAAAGTGCTTAGTTGAATATGAATTTTGCGCAGATGGAACATAATAAATCAATGGGAGAGATTTGATGTCTACTCACTACGACCCTGAAAAATACATATGGGCGTATAGTACACCTGTTAATCCTGCGGTAAACAGAATGGGGTATATTCGTCTTATAGAGAGAAAAGTAATAGCATCAATGGTCGCGGCCAGTGGTTATGCATGCCTAGATTACGTTAACGATATGGGTTGGTATGGCGCTGGATCTGGCATTGTATTTCATGAGAAGGATATTATTTTTTTCGATGATCCCAATGAAGCCCTATTGCTGCTGGGAGAAACAAATGGTGTGGAATATCCTCCAGTCCCAGAATACATTCACGACATGATAGAGGTAATTTCAAACAGCGTAGTGGAATAGGTTTAAAGTCCACAACCAAATACCGTTGCTCGGCTAGCCACGGCTAGCTGGGAGCACAGTGAGGACCATTAGAAACGCCGCTGTAACGAGATTAACGTCTCGTTACAGCGGCGTTTTTTGTTGGCCAAAATTAAACATGATCTCGATCACAATAAACACAGGCGGGCTAGAGAATAAAATCGGTGGATTCAATCTATCTGTCCTGCGTCCGGCTATGCTGCGCTCGGTTGTGCTGATTGAGGGCCAACTAAAGGATTACCCAGCACCCCGCCCAGGCTCACGCTATCGGCGTACGGGAACGCTGGGTAGGCGCTGGGAACACAGCGTGTCGGGCGGGGGGAATTCGCTTACGGGCGAAGTCGTGAACAAGACTCCCTACTCACCGTGGGTGCAGAGCGCTGCAACGCAGGCTGGAATACACAAGGGGCGATGGCTGACGGATGAGCAAGCAGCCACGCGGAGTGAGCCGCAGATAGTGCAATTTTTCGAGAATGAAGTGGAAAGGTTTTTGGGTGGGTAAAACAGGAATCATGGTTGCCCTAGAGGTTCCTATAGGGGCAGCGCAAACACTAGAGTTGAATTCGGCTAATTTGCCAGAAGGAAGTGACGTCATTCCTGCCAGTGATATGCATGTCACACTTGCATATATGGGCAAGGTTGATGAGCAAAAAGGTCGGCGCGGAGATGTAGCTGCAAATGTGGCTAGGATTGCTGCCTTTGCTCCTTTGGTCAGAGGCACCCTGAATGGCGTGATGCTTTTCAATAAAGAGGATGACGGCAAGATCCCGCTTGTTGTTAGTGTGGATAGCGATCATTTGCACACATGGAGAGAACAAGTTGTTGAGCAGCTTTCCTATTCAGGTGATATCTCACATCATCATGGGTTCACTCCTCACATCACGCTGGCGTACATCCCTGCCGAATCTGCCGATAATTTTGTATTGCCATCTGTGAGCAGAGAATCGGTCGTGTTTGACTCTCTATTGTTCGCTTGGGGTGATGAGATGGACCGCTATCGTCTCCAAGGCGAGTTTGTCAAAGGGATTTTCATAAAAGCTTTTAAGTCTGGTGATGACTGGATTCTAGACATACTTGCTGCCCCATTTGGCAGCCCAGACGAGAAAGACAGCGACGGTGAATATTTCTCTGAGCGCACTGAGTTCTACCTGGATAAGCACACGCCGCAAGCGATCTATTACCACGGATATGATGAAAACAAGCGCCCGATGGGTGAGGGGGCGCAGTACCTTGGTAACACTCTGAAAACATGGTTCGACAGTAGCGGGCTGTGGATACGCGTAGCCCTAGACAAGACCAGCAAATACGCCAAAAAGGTCTGGGAGGCACCCAGGCGGGCAGCCTCTTCAGGCTCTATAGCGCACCTTGTGCGCAAAGCCCAAGATGGCGAGATATTGAAGTGGCCCATGCCAGAAATAAGTGTCTGGGATTGGTCCCCCGATCGCCCCCAGGCAAACAAGAGGGCCATTGCCCTGCCCGCCTTAAAGGCAGCGGGAATCAATGTCCCTGATGAATTAGTTGAACACTGCGAGTCCGAAGAGCGAGCCGAAGAGAGGTCTAGGCAGACTTCTGGTGCCGCTGGTGATAGCAGTTCACATATATATAGCAGTGATAAGGAACTGGATATCATGGAGAACGAAACGACCCTTGACGAGAAAAGTAGTATCTTGCCAGGGGATATGATGAAGCTCGTAAGAGAGCAAGTCAGGGCTGAATTCAAGGCAGAGCATGAGGCCAAGCAAGCCGAAGAGAAGGCCAAGAAGGCCCAGGATGATGCTGTTCAGGCCGCGCTTGATAAGCAGGCCGAAGAGATGAATGCTCAGTACGAAAAGGCACTTAAGGCCTATGAAGAGGAAGCCGCCAAGGCGAACCGGCTTCAAATGGGTGGGCAAGCCCCTTACCAATCCAAATTTGGTTACACTCGCAAGTTCGAGAATATCGAGCAGCCTGAAGACCTGGCGTTTGCTGTAGATATTTTGCGCAACAATCGCCGATCTATGGCTCGCCCGAGTGAAGAGGCGATTAAGACCGCGGCCATATTCCTGACTGAGATGGCTGATCCCAACCCTGAAGAGGAGTTGAAGTTTTTGCACCCCAAGACCGCTGTGAAGATGGCAGGCTTGCCGACGAAGGCTGATGAATTAAATCGGACAGACCTAGCAGGCTTCGGTGATGAGTGGGTGAGCCAGGCGTGGAGCGGGGCGCTGTGGCGGCGCATCCTCTTTGAGACCCCTGTGGTCATGAAGATCCCCCGTATCACCATTCCGCAGGGTGCCGAATCCGTGACCATCCCCATTGAGGCCGATGGCATTCGATTCTACCGGACGCCGCAAGCTGCTGACCAGGTATCGAACCCAGGCCGCCCAACGCCAACCGTAACCACAGACAAATTGCCCACGCTAAACCGGACAATCACGCCCGGAAAAATCACGGGAGCAACCACCTACAGCAGCGAGATCACCGAAGATTCCATTATCAACTGGGCGTCCGAGATTCGGCGGATGCTGCAACAGCGTGGCCAAGAGGCCATGGAGCACTTGGTCATTGACGGTGATACCGAGATGGCCGCCAACACCAACATCAATCACATCGCAGGCACGCCAACAGCGGTCGACATTTACACGAATATGAACGGCTTTCGCAAGCTGGCCCTCGTCACGAATACGCAGAATAGTCGTGACGCTGCGGGCCTGGCCATCGAGGATTACCTTGAGACTGTCAAAATGATGGGTTTGGCAGGTCGTAATGCCCGTAACAAGGCCCAGACGTCATTCATCACCGACATGAATACGAACTGGGCAACGCTGAAGCTTACCGAGATGAAGAATCGTGACTATATGCCGATGGGGGCCAACCCAACCGTGAGCGGTGGTGACCTGACCAGCGTGTGGGGCTATGACGTCATCCCGTCCGGCTTCATGCATGAAGCGGACGTTGCAGGCGCTGCCGCTGGGCAGGGATTGCGAGCCAGCGCGACGGGGACAATCAACCAAGGTGTGGCGGGCACAACTGGCAGCATCTTGGCTGTACGCTGGGACCAGTGGCGAATTGGCTATAGCCGAATGTGGACCGTTGAGGTTGACAAAGACATCTGGTCAGACAGCCATGCGATTGTTATGCATTCCCGCGTAGGAATGATCGCTCGTGACAATGAGGCAGCGGCCATTAGCTACAACGTCACAGTATAAGTTTTTGTGTAATTCTGGTGTGTTTTGCCAGTTTTGCCCGCTGGGTGGCGGGTTCCTGCATCCATGCCCCCGTCGCCCAGTCAGGAGATATATATGATTGAATTTCAGAGGCCATACCGAGGAAGAATGACAAATGAAATTTTCTTCCAAAAAGGTCGAAAAACGGATGAGCTGAGCGACGAAGTGGCGGATTATCTGGTCAAGAATGGGTTTGCTGTCGAAGTAGAACCAGAACCCAATGAGGATCCACCAACCAAAGAGCCAGAACCAGGAGAGGATGGCGCACCGGGTGATACCGCCACGCCTGACGATGCTGCAGACGGAGCCTCAGAGGTGGGGGTGGAGCCAGAACCAGCCGCCGTCCCTGAAGAAGCGCCGACCGAGAGCAACAAAGCAGCCAAGCCGAAACCAAGCACAGGGCGCAAGCGCCGGAGAACCACCCAGGCAAGCTAATGTACTGCCAACTATCAGACGTAAAAGAGGCGCTTGATATAAAAATCAGCGCAGACTATGACGCCCGAATCAACGAGTACATATCTGTGGCCTCTGATTGGATTGATCAGCACTGCATGTATAGCGGTGTGGTTCGCCCATTCGAGATTCCCGCCGAGACGACTCGGCACTACACGTCCGACGACGTCAAAGGGCGGACGCTGCACACAGACGTTCCATTTATCTCTATTAGCAGCGTTGTGGATGGGGGCGGCACCACCATAGACAGCACCAGATATCGGCTGATGCCGCGCAATCATCCCCGCTATTATCGGATTCAGCTCAAATACAATCAGGGCGATTTCTGGTTTTTTCGTGACTACGATGCGGAGATAACCGTCACGGGTAAATTTGGCTACAGTGAGACACCCCCACAGCCCGTAGTTGAGGCGTGTAGGCATTTGGCTGGATGGATGCACCAGCGATGGCAGAGCGGACTCAACACGACGTCGGCCACGACTGAGCTTGGCACAATCGGCCAAGTGACGGATGTGCCGAAGCACGTGATCACGCTGCTGGAGCCGTATGTGGAAAGGCAGGGCATGTTTTGAGTAATAGCACAGCTACGCAAATTGGCGATGCACTGACCGCCGTTTTGCAGACGATAGATAGCACTTTGCGCATTTACCGGCATCCACCAGACCAACTATCAGAGTTGCCTTGCATTCTGGTTTACGCGCGGCGAGGCCGACTAGACCAGGACCACGGCGGCGCTCGAAACTTCCACGAATGGAACGTGGATTTCCTCTCCAATCGCCAGAGTGCGCAGGAAGCCGCCACGACGATGGAGCCATACATAGATTTAGTGCAAAAGGCGCTATGGAGTGACTTCACGCTGGGTGGGATAACTGATCACATTGGTGCGCAAGAGCAATCCATTACATACGAGCTGGTTGCGTATGAGTACGCGGGAAAACCAGTATTTGGCTATAGATTTATAGTGCCGACGAAGTCCCACAGGATGTTTGCATAATGAATGAAGAGCGAACTATTAAATACGCAGGGGTAGACAAAGCAATCCCTGGCGTACCAAAACGAGATCTGACCCCTGCCGAGTACGAGGAGCACAAGGAGCTGATTGATGCATGTGCGGTTCAGGGGCTGTACGAGGTGCCGAAGGAGCCAGAAGTGCCCAAGGCCAAGAAGAGTAGTAAGAAGGAGCAGGACTAATGGCCTACGCCGCGTGGAATTTTAATACGATCCAGCTTGGGAGAGAGGTGACAGCGGGAACTGCTGTCGCAGCCACCGAAAAATGGCGCGGTGAATTCTCCATGCTGGTCGACAATCAAGCAATAGAAACCGTAGAGGAGCAAGTCGGCCTCTATATCTCGCCCGAGCGCACCTATACGGCATGGGAATCGGCAGAGCTTCAGATCCCCTCTACCCCGCTAACTTACGAGCAGGTCCCCCACGTTTTCGAGGCAGGGCTACTGACCGTCACGCCAACTGGAGCGGGGCCGTACACATACGATTATGTAGTCCCTGTCCTCACGCGCCCCGCCATTCAACCCTACACAATTGAGGGTGGTAACGCCGACATCCAGGGCGACAACCAAGAGATGCCCTACTCGTTCGTGACCTCTTTCCGGCTATCGGGAACCATCAAACAATCCTGGATGATGGAGTCAACTTGGATGGGGCAAAGGTTAGTGCCCAGCACGCTAACGCCAGCGTTGCCCTTGCTGGATGTCGAACAGGCGCTATTTGGGAATACGCAACTTTTTATTGACCCTTCGGGCGGAACAATCGGCACCACTCAACTTAACGGCGTGCTGATGCAGGCTGAGATTAATTGTACGAATACGGGTATTCAGGAAGTTCCGACCGCCGATGGAACCAATTACTACAGCCAGCACAAGCTCGTAGGTCCAGAGATGGATTTCAGCCTGACCTTTGAGCTAGAGGACACGGCGAATGCCGTGGACACGGCCCGCGCTGCATATCGAGCGCAGACGCCGCAGCTTATTCAGCTACTTGTACCAGGGACGGGTGGGCGCTCTATCCGCATGAGAATGACAGGGCGATACACGGATTTCCCATCGTACACGAATGACAACGGGAATACCAGCGTGCAGATTGGCGGCACGGTGAGCTACAACTCGACCGACAATCTGTTTTTTGAGTGCCAAGTGATCAACAATCGGGCTAATTTGGATTAAGGAGTTAAGGAATAAGGCATGGAAAACGTACAGGATGCAAGGGCGATAGCAAATCAAGTGGAGGATTTTTTTGCTCAGGTTGATAGGCGGGTTGAAATCGATTCAGACAACTGGGTGGTAATCAAAAGGCTGACTTTTGGGGAAACCAAGAAGTCTCTCGAGCTTGCGATGAAACAGATCCCCGGCTCAAACGAGCTGGTGTTTGATCAGGGCATTATTCAAATGGAGCAGATGGTATCTTCCATTGTTTCCTGGGAGGGACCAGGATTTGGCGGTCGCCCTGTGAGCCGAGAAAACATTTTGGCTCTCCCATCCTACGTGGGCGACTTAATTGCAAGCGAGATTAGCGACCTTAATGCGCCAGTAAGCGACGACGAAAAAAAAGAATAGAGGAGAACATTCGGCTCCACATAGAGTACGACGCCCCAATGGATCCAGCTGGTCTATTCTATCGGCAAATTTGGCTGATGGAAGAGACCGGATGGAGCTGGACGGAGCTGTGCGCCACGCCCGCACGCCTAGTTGAGGAGATGGTTGTTAGGCTAAGCGCGAGAAATCGTTACACCAGAGAGAAAAACGAGCGGAAAAATCTGAAATCGCGCCAGAATCAAAATAGGAACAATAGGAACAACAGGAAAAAGAAGTAGTCAGTGGCAACTATTCAGATTGTTTTACAGGCGCAGGATAGATACCAAGCGCAATTCAGGCGATTAAGTGGCCAAATGCGTCAGCTTGAGTCCTCTGCCAACAGCGTTACGCGCACGGTGGGCAACACCATGAAAAATGTTGCTCTTGCGGGTACGGCTGCAACGACTGTTGTTGGTGTAGCCACGGCGGCAGCAATTACAAGCTCGGCGCGCGCGGCGGGGAACGTGGAGCAGCAGTTGGCCAACACGGCGGCTGTGCTTCAGAAGAGCATGGAGGAAGTTGCACCCCTCAAAAACCTCATTGGTGAGCTGGCGATAAACCCTGATTTGCGGGTGAATGCTGTTCAGGCAGGCGAAGCAATTAATATGCTGGCTCGCAACGGCTTGGATATGACGGAGATCCTCTCTGGGGCCGCTGAGGCGACTGTTCTTTTGGCCAATGCGACTAATGATAATTTCGCTACTGCTGCTGATGTGGCTACTGATGCGATGTCTCAGTTTGGTATTGAAGCTGAGAATATGATGGATGCTGTCAACGGCATCGTCTCGGTAACCAACAATTCCAAGCTTGATATAGACGATTACAGGTTGGCAATAGGTCAAGCAGGCGCTATTGCTGATGCCACTGGGGTTTCATTTGAGGATTTTAACGCTACTCTGGCCGCTACAGCATCTGCTATGAACAGTGGATCTGATGCTGGAACGTCGTTCAGATCGTTTCTGCAAAGTTTAACTCCAGGAACAAATCCCGCTGTCGAGGCTATGGAACGCCTTGGTTTGGCTAGCGTCAACGTTGAGAAAATGGCTGAAGCTATGCGGGAGGCAGAGGTTGAGTTTTCGGCATTTGGGGGTCTCCATGAAAACCTCAGTGCGTTGCGAGAGGAGCTGGGCTTAACGGAAGATCAGTTTAATACATTCGCACTAGATAGCGGCATATTGCAAACAGCCTTTTTTGACGCCTCTGGGCAAATGAAATCAATGGCTGAAATTGCTGGAGCATTAACTACAGCAATGGCTGGACTATCAGAGCAACAGAGAACCACCGCTCTTGAAACAATATTTGGTCCAGATGGGGGAAGAACAGCGGTAGCACTGGCGAGGATGACAAGGGAAGAATTTGAGGAATTGCAAGCCACTCTTTCTCAGACTGATGCTATGGAGTCTGCCGCAGTTCGCATGGATACATTCAATGGCGCTCTGGATGTCCTGGGCGGAACAATCGAGGCCATCAAGATTGGCGTTGGTCAAGAGTTTCTGCCCCTCTTTACCCAGATGACCAATTCGACAAGTCGTTTTCTGACCACAGTTGCACCCAGGATCCAGACGTTTGCATCGGATTTTGTTTCTTCCATCACCGACCAGGAAGGCGTCAACATTGCCGAGCTTATCACATTCGACCTCGATGATTCTATCTCCTCGAACTTCAAGATTGGCGATATCTTTAAATTTGAAAAGCTGACATTCAACGAGCTTGTTGACGGCTCACAGACAAACATCAATCTGGGCGAGATTTTTAGCTTTACAAAGCTAGAGTTTGCAGATGTTATCGAAACATCCTCCGTCTTTTCGCTGGGCGAGCTATTTCAGTTTGAGCGCATAGCTTTTGGTGATCTCGTTGAGACCAACATTGCTTTTGATAGCGGTAACTTTACCTACTCAAAGATAGCAGCCGAAGATTACCTAGAGACAAACGTCAACATACTCGGCCTCTTTGATAGCACCTCGCGTGTCTCTGCCGACGAGATTTTCGAGAAAACCACTTATGCTAAGCTTTTCACTAGCGAATCTACAATTAGCCAAGACCAGCTATTTGGTACCAAAAAGTGGTCCTTGGGTGACTTCTTCAGCTTTGAAAGGAAGTTCTCTCCTGATGAGGTCATCGACAGGATTCAGATTGGGGACTTTATTGATATAGAGGGCGGGTTGTTTGGCCAGGGCGGCCTGGCGAAAGTAAAGTTTGGCGATTTCTTTGATGTCGACTTCTCTCAAGACTTTAAGAGCAGCTTTACGGATAGCCAGCTTACGTTTGGCGAACTGTTTGACGCTGATTTGGGGCTAAACTTCAAGGAAGGATTGACCAGCCTAAAGCTAGGCTTTGGTGACATTTTCGACACCGAGACCACCATCAACTTGAAGGAGAGTCTATTTATCAGCAAGTTCTCTTTTGGGGACATCGTAGACCTGGAGTTTGATTTCGCAAACTTTAAAATCAACAAGATGTCCTTTTCTGACATCTTAGACTTCTCTAGTATTCCTTCATTTTCCGATCTGTTTTCACTAAACCAGCAACAGTCAGACCTTAGTCAGCTTGGGCCTATCGGTGGACGCCCACCAGAAGAATTTCGGATACCCGAAATCCCACCGGTCGAAGTAGAAGACGTACCTGAGCCTGGCTGGGACTGGATGGCTATACCTTCTCCGTCATGGCCGTGGGAGGCTATACCTTCTCCAGCTTGGAATTGGGAGCCTGTACCATCGCCTGGCTGGGACTGGCCCTCTATACCAGAGCCTGGATGGTTATCCAAACTGAGAGGGCCAACGGGCGGCGGTGGCGGCGGAACAGCCGCCGCCCAAGCCCTTGGCGGCGACGTACGCCGCTCTGGCGTCTACCGGTTCAACGAATTCGGCCAAGAGGCCGTGCTGCACCGTGGCCAACTTAGCTTCCCCGAGGGCGACTACGCCTATCTGCCCCAAGGCTCACGAGTGATCACCAACAGAGAGCTGCGAAGCGCCGATCCCATCGACTACTCCCCGTCTAGACAAAATGCACAGCCTGCTATGGCCCTGGCCGGTACGGGGAATCAGCAGGCCCTTCATTTTCATTTCAATGCACCCATTTACGGGGTGAATGACCTGGAGAATACAATACGCGGCATGATGAATAAGGCGAGGATGCGACGATGAGCCACCGATATTTTATTACCAGTGTTGGCCCATCTGGAACCGTATCTATCGAGTTGTCATCAGGGGATTACCTTGTACGAAACTGGGTGCCCAATAGCGCTCAGCTAAGCCCTAGCGCGCTCTCTGCCTCCACGGTGGACGCGTACGAAAATGTAATTGAATCCATCGACGTACGCGTCCACGACGCTGCCGATAAGGCTACGGTGCAGAATGATATTCGCGCTATCGAGCAGATGATCACCCTTGGCCAGAATCGGAACTCACTCGGCTTTGGCCCCAAGGCTTATTTCCAAGTCATTATTGATGGCACCCCTGGCGAGACTTGGCAATCAGAGATTGTTGGCGGGTATGTCTCCATCGGCGCTACCGCATTGCGTGAGTGGTCCACGCTGGGGGCCGACTTCAATATCCAGCTAGAGCGCAAATACTACTGGGAACTCAGCGTGGAGCAGCCCATTACGCTGACCAACTACCTCTCAGCTAGCGGCACAGCCGTATCTATTTTCAATGCCAGCGGGCAGAACTGGGTCTCGTTTGATAGCGTTCCTGGCTCACTGCCGACGCCAATCAAAATCAGGGCACTCAACAGCGGCGCAACGCTTACTGGGTCACAGCAAATATTCCTAAGCAACAACGTGTTTAACGACCCTGACAGCGTTGACCCGTACCTGATTGCGGCCCAGCTCGACGTGGGCGCAGCCAATGAGACATGGGGTACAGCCGTTGATCACTCTTCTCCCAATCCGCGGTGGGCCTGGGAGTTACCTGCTGCCCTCTTGGCCGATGCGGCAGGGGACTACTTTCGAGTTTTGGCCTCTTTTACGAGCCTATCTACAGGATTCTACCTGAAAGCCTACGTGTACGTGGTGTCAGGCGGGCTGTACTCCCGCATCCATGAGGGGGAAGAGATTTTTACGGGTGGCCCGCTAGGTTCTTTCGAGCTGCTTGATTTGGGATCCTTTCCCATTCCGCCTGGGGACTTATCTTTCGCTAGCAATGTGGGCGTGGGCATCACCGTGCGCGCGCTCTCATCGGGTGGGGCGACCATCAATTTTGTGCAGCTTATGCCTGTGACCTCATTCCGGCACCTGAATAAGATTGGGTATGGCGTGCCAAACGGGGATGCCATCTTTATTGACAACGGTATTGAAGAGAACGTCTACGGAGGCACAGACACGGCCCAGGTTCCCATCTTTATCAGCCAGCAAAGTCACTTACATGCTTGGCCAGGTCGATTTAATAAGGTGAGCATCCTCTTTGATGAGGTGTACCAGTTCCCCGGTGGGCATGAGTCCACAGTGGAGATGTGGGTGCGCCCGAGGAGGCTAACCCTCTAGTGTTCTCCGTGACCATTATCAATCCACAGACGGGCAATTTTGTGATGCTGCCTACGGACGTAACTTTAACGCCCCAAGCGTGGTCGGCCATTGCTGTCGGCGGGAATGAGAATGCGTCTATCGCCATGAGTGGGCCACCAGATGGAGTCTGGCAGGAGCTGCGCTGGCTTGGCTATCAGATTCGCATCTACAACCCGCAAGGCGATCTTGTGTGGTGGGGGCACATTAGTGAAATAAATATCACACAGGGCGCATTTGGCGCGGGCATTTCACTGGAGAGCATGAACAATCGCATACGAGTTGCTTACTCGTTTGACCTGGCCGATGGCACCGTGATTCGTGGCAATACGGCGTGGGCGCAAGACGACGCTAGCATTGCGCGCTATGGAGTGAAAGAACTTCAGCACAGCGGCGGCAGCGATCTGCTTGATACCGTGGCTGATTCCACCCGTGACAGTCTGCTCGACCAGTTGAAATATCCCGTCCCCACGCTATCGACAGGCCAAAGTGACGTGCTCGCCAATGGGACTTTGACCTGCCGAGGTGATTTCTTTTATTTGGACTGGCAGTATTACACGGAGCTTCGTGGTCGGGAGCAGTCAAACACATCCGGCAATACCACCAACTCAATTGGATACGGATTCACGGCCAACCTTTCCTGGTTAGGCAACGTCGACGAGGAGCAGGAGCTGTGGGCATTTACTCAAGTCCTGGACGGGCTCGAGGACGGGATGATAATCGACGTGACGGGCGGTAATGCCGGCACATGGACGATTGATGGTACCGCTCGAGGCGAGATTCAGACCGTGACTGGCAGTATTGAATACCAGGAAGACAACCAGATAATTGACGCTAGTGGCATTATGGGCAAGTGGCGCAACGGCAACTTGATTATAGTTGGCGGTACAACCCTAAATGATGGCACCTATCAAGTTACCAAAATAGAAGACAAACTCGAAATAAATGTAGAGCCAAAGACCCTGGCCGACGAGACTGTCATCAGCTCGGCAACGAGGGGCTACAATATCAACTTGGTAGAACTGCCAACCACGGCCTACAACCTACCCTCGACCGTCACGCCGCGAGGCTACATCCTGGCGCAGTCTTTTCAGCTCGAGCACAATGTGTCATCCTGGACGGTGGATAGCATCTCTGTGCGCTTGCTGCGCATCGGCTCGCCGACCGACTCGATTCGAGTGGAATTGAGATCGGGCGGTGCCACCAATCCCAGCACAACTGTTCTAGCATCCAATACGCTGGCAGCTAGCAGCATCTTTGATACGCGCGCAGGCTGGTACTCCTTCGGCATGGGAAATACCGTAAGCGTCTCGTTCGGCACTCACTACTGGATTGTGGTCTCCCGCACCGGTGCCAACGACCCGACCAACTACTACAAAGTCAGCATTGACGAGGACGTGCCATACACGCTTGGCTCCATGAAGCTGGGTGACACATCTGGCGGCTGGCACACCCGAACCGAAGACGCGACCATGCCTTTCATTGTGAAGGGCAAAGAGCTGATTACGACCCAGATTACGAATCTGATCACCAACTACGCTCAGTTTGTGAACAGTGTAGAAATCCTGGACGCGTCAACGACGCAAGGGGGGCAGACTAGGGTAGGGGATACGACATCCTTGGTCGAGCTGCGCAAATTTCTTGAGGCTGGCGTGGGTGGTGGACGGCGCTATCTATGCCGCATGACACCGGAACGGACAATGATTATTTATGAGGAGCCTGAGCAACCGGATTACCCACAAGTGGCTATCAGGAGAGATGGCAGTGTGGGGCTTCTGCGCGGTGGTACGTACCCATCCGGAAAGCTGCCTGTTGGGCAGTGGGTGGAGGTGCAATCCCCCGGCCAAGTTCGTGATGTTTTAGCTCAGCTCTCCCCTTACTTTGTAGAGCGAGCTGAATATGATGCCGATAGTGGGCAGACACGGCTTGAGCCTAGGCAGGATGATCCGTTTGATTTTCGGATACGGGATGGGTAGCTGTGAGTTCTTCCCAAGTGACCTCGCCATGCGACTCTTGGTGGTCGCTAACAATGTACTCGCAGAGCTGGCGCAGAGCATCGTGGATTTGATCATCAGTGGCCGCACATGATGGGGTGATGGATATTGAGTACGTACCTCTAAGGTGAGTTCCGCACTTTGCAATCCAGTCTTGTTCATCAAATATTTTTACTGACTGGGACATAAATTGGGGAGGTAGAGAAACATCCCACATCCAGTTGAGCACCTTCCGAATATTGTACATCATCGGCAGATCGATTTTCATAAACATCCTTTTACTTGAGTTCGAGCATTCAATCGGGGCTAGTGAGATCGCAGATAGCATTTTCTAAGTCGCGTTCACTTTCAAAGCGGTTATGTGGAATTTCGATAATCCAGTGGCCAAGAAGATCGTCATAAAGCGCAGCTTCTATCCAGTCTTGGCTATTTAGTAAGTCCAGAAATTTGCCGTACGGCTGGCCCGAACTGTTCGATACAGACCGAACGATAGCATTGTTGTGTTGCATATTTGAAAGACCTTTTCTCATGATTTTTCCTGCAATGCGCTCATTATAACGCAAGAGTATGTAGTATCGCTATATGGAGTCTAAATCCGAATTAGCAAATAAATTACTTCCATACCTGCTGACAAATACCAGTTCGTCAGCGGGTACTGCCGCGGCCACGGGTGGCCTATCCCCCCATGCCCTAGATGGGGCTTTCCACACTGGCGAACTATCCGACAATCAGGCGCCTCAGTTTCTCCTCACGAGTGGCGCTCGCCCGATGACAGGCCCGCTTAATCTCGGCTCCAACAACATCACCAATGTCGGACTAATCAATGGCGTAGATATCACAGACCTTGCCGCAAGCGCAGCAGGGCAGATTGTCGCTGGGGATGGGATCTCCATTACAGGCGGTGGGCTGATTGCCAATACGCCGACCATCAGCCTAGACCACGCCCAGCTCATCACAGCCGTAGCGGGGCCAGGGCTTCAGCAGTACGGTCTAGGCCAAATCGGCGTGAATGTCGGCGATGGGCTATCCATCAATGGCGGTACGAACGCCCTCCAGCTATCAGGCGCTATCGGCGGCCCTGGCCTCGACTATAGCTCAGGCGTTCTGAGCGTACAGCATGGCAGCGGCCTGACAACGAGCGTAACCCCTGGCGTGCTGACGGTGGATTACGCCACGCTGGCCGGAAATGGGCTGGGTACGAGCGGGAGCGGTCTATTTGTCAATCCTGGGGCCAACATCCAAATCAGCGGGGATGCGGTGGCGGTGGATGTGCCATCATTGGCTGGGGATGGCCTAAGCGCATCCGGTACGGCGCTGACCGTGAATACCGGGGATGCCCTTGAGATTGTCAGCGGTAACGTTCAGGTACGCGCCCCTGATCTTGTGGGTGATGGGCTTGGCTCAGTCGGCAACAATTTGGAAGTGCGAGCGGGCAACGGACTAGCACTATCTAGCGGCTCCGTGGTCGTCGATGAGGCGCACAATTTTGCTTGGACGGGTCTGCACACCCATGCCGCAAACATCTCTTCGCCCGGGGCCGTCACGGGCCAAACGGGATGGACAATAACGCCAGCAGGGGATGCGGACTTTCGTGATATTCAGGCTGACACGCTGATTGTCGATGCCTTCGTGGCCGATACTAATCTGGCGCTGGCTGGCAGCGAGTATATTACCATTAGTGGCGCTACAGTCGCTGAGGACTTTGTGTCGCCAGCCACGACGGGTACGCTCACGGTTTATGATAATTTGGCCGATACGCAATCCTTCCGCTCTGGCGATACCGTGGCGCTGCGGTACATCGATAGAGGGACAGGGCTGGACGTGGGATTTGTCTACGGCACGGTCACATCCTACGTGGATCTACCAGAGGGTAAGCAGTCGTGGACCTTCACCCGCACGTCTGGCGTCAGCGGTAAGCGTACTCCGGCTGGCGTGTGGGCTATCGGTTTCGGTGTTCCTGGGGATGGAGTGATTAAGTCCACGGTCAATGATGTCACGTCCCCCTATATCGATATGGCCACGTGGACGGGCACAGCACACAATCCGGCCAATTTCACGACCCATCTGCGGCTGGGCAATCTGGCGGGCATATCTGACCCAGATTTAAATCCAACTGGCTACGGTATCTATGCGGATGCTGCCTATCTTCGAGCCGAAATTGCACTGGGCGCTGGCGAGGTAATACTAGATGGCGGTGGGCTATCACTCAACTCGCTATTCCAGTTTGAAGACACGCCCAACACGCCAGAGAAAGTTACATGGTACCGCGACAACAACAACCGCACAGCCGAAAATGCAACTGCTGCTCTCTGGAGCAACCATCAGACATCACCCACGCCATTAAACACGGCATCATTGGCTAGCTACGCGGGGTACCGCGGCGGGAATTCAACCGGCTCAGATCTCTCCCAAGTCCATATATCTGCCCAGTGGCGACCGCAGACTGGAGCACCAGATACGGCGGACTTTGCTACTTTTGAGCTACTCGGCCAAGACAACGACTCGCGCGCCAACCTCATTGCACAAAGGATACAGATCGGCTACGGGTCTATATCGCCCGCAGGTAGCCAGATAGAGATGGGCGGCTCAGTTGTTCGACCACTCGTAGACCTAGGAACAGACCTTGGAGAGATAGACCGGCGCTTTAACCGCATCTACGTGGATGAAATCGTGGCGGGTACCACATCCACCACGGATTCGGGTCACAACCATGATGATCGCTACTACCTGAAAGCCACCATCGACGGCAACTTGGCGGTGAAGTCCAACACGGGCCACACACATGCGGGCTACGCCCTTCAATCCTATGTAGATACGGAGCTAGCAGGGAAGTCGGAAGATACGCACGGTCACGCTTCTTTGGCATCAATCGCATACGTGGATGGGCAAGTCTCTGGGCTGGCCGCCGACACCCATGCGCACGGCGACCTTTATTACACCGAAGCAGAAGTAAATGCCCTATTGGCTACAAAAGAAAACACAGGCCACACTCACAATTTCTCTACGGTAACGGACCACGCCGACTTACTGAACATCGGTGCGAATGATCATCACAATCAGATCCATGCCATCGATGGACCAGACCACACAGGGAATTTGCCGTGGTCTCGAGTCGACAAAACGGGCGCTCTACTTGGTGACCTGGGTGGCACGTTGGCTTGGACTATCGTAGACAAGACCGGCGCTCTGCTCAGTGACCTGGGCGGGACATTGGCGTGGACCAACGTAGACAAAACAGGGTCCGACCTGGCCGATATCGGCGGCACTCTAGCGTGGGCCAACCTAAATAAGACAGGGTCGTCACTGGCTGACTTGGCCAGCCGCTCACATGCTGACTTGACTGATATCGGGGCGAATGATCACCATGCCCAAGTTCACGCGCTAAACGGCTCTGATCACACTGGTGTGTTGGCCGATAGTCAGTTTCCTAATGCATACCTGATAGATGGTACGCGCTCCATCACTGGAAATGTGCTCAATGATGGCGGATTCGACCAGGATATTGGCTCGCTTTCTGCCCCATGGCGCAATCTTCATGTACTAGAGCTGATGGCTACGCGGCTGGTGCCGCAAGATGTGATGGCCACACTGGATGGCCGCATCATGGTCAGCACGTCGGGCAAGCTGACCCGAGACCTGGCAGATGGTGCGACGACTATCTACCTGGATACGGGGATCTTCACCAATGGTGAGTATGGATACCTTCAGGCCGTGCGCTCTGGCGTTCCACGTTTTGAGGCGGTGCAGTTCGCCTCTGATGCGACAACCATCACAGCAGGCGTGGAGTACTCCTACACCGTCGTGCGCAATCTGGACGAGCCTGGAGACGGCTCCGTGGTGAGCGCGTTCCGCCAAGCTGGCGTTAACAACATGCTCTTCGCTGATGCGGGCTTCAACACGTCTCTGTTCACTCCCGCTGATGACCTTTGGCTCACTGGTGATGGGCTTGTGAGCCTGGGTAAAGAGGTTGGAGATGGGTACATTGATATCGCCTCTCAGACAAGCATTGCAGGGGGCGAAGGGCCAACGATTAGCATCTCTAGCCGAGGGAGTACATCGGCCTGGAATGATATTAATCAGGTCGTTGCAATGGGTAACTTGCAAAACCGACTCGACTATGCCGATCCAACATTTGGCTTTGCAGTCGGCAGCAACCTCAACTCATCCATAGAGCAATTTACGGGTCTGACCGCCACGTCAGGCGGGGTGCGCCTGCTCAACACTCCGCTAACCTACTATTACAGCGCCTCTGGCGTGCAGACTGCGGGCGCATTTTTCGGGGCCGATGCCGACACGCCTAATTTGAAGATCGGGCCGGATACGAGCCAGCTCTTTGGCGATGCGCCTGGAGGCTTCTCGGGTCATGGAC
The DNA here is from genome assembly GCA_039028975.1 of Chloroflexota bacterium. Lineage (GTDB taxonomy): Bacteria > Chloroflexota > Anaerolineae > Caldilineales > Caldilineaceae > JAHBNG01. The sequence continues at coordinate 5,579 of JBCCHB010000140.1, read as the reverse complement.
TTTGGTCAGGATTTGGACCAAGTGGTTTTGCCACCTACATAGGCAACTCCGACACATCGTATCTTGAGGTGGCTGGAGACATCATCCGAACGCATGGGACGCTATCCACGGGTGGAGCAGACTTCACTAATAACCTTGTGTCTGTTTACGGCACTTCGCAAGTCTCTTTTTCCGAGAGCACCAGCGAGTACGGCATCAGCATATCGCAGCTCTACGACAACAACCCCGCGGTGGATACGCGCTACCTGTATCTGAGATCGGACTACGTGACCGGGCAAAGCACCACGAAGAAGAGCGCTATTCGGCTGGAGTCATTTACGAATGGCGTATCTGATGCGCGAATGACGCTTGACGATAACGGTGTGCTCCTGAATGGGCGAATGCGCATCATCCGAGATGAGACCATAGCGGCAGACGGCCTCTTTATCTCATCCAATTTCGACTCCAATCCGGCCATCAATCTTGGCGACAACCTAGAGATGTGGGGCAACGACAACAGGGTGGCGCTGGTGCTCCAAAGTACCGATGCGGGCGCTGGTGGCTCGGGTTTTTCGGCATCGAGCGGGCCACATATCGAAATTGGCCACAACAGCAATACGGCGCAGCCAGCTGCGGGCTACATGAAGCTGACCAATCAAGAGGGGAGAAGCTTTTATTTGTGGGTAGACAAAAACGACAAATTGAGATTTGGGGCATCTGTGCCGACAAATCCCAATGATGAGTCAGGGAGTGAAGTGCAGCTAGTATAAGGGGAGACTATGCCAGATTTTTGGGTAGATCCAGTAGGCGGGAGTGACGCCAATGACGGTAGCTTTGCTAACAAATGGCAGACGCTGAATCATGCAGGGAATCACGCCAGCGTGAACCCTGGAGACACGATTCATTTGGTGGCCGGAACGTACAATGAACGGGTATTCTTGAATACCCGCAGTGGCACAGTGGGAAATCCGATCCGCGTAGTGTCCGAGGACGGGCCGTTGGCAGCCGTCATCGACGGAACGTACACCTTGCCAGGGGGCGCGTTTGTCGGGCCAGGGACAAATCGAGTGGTGGCGACAGACGGCACATTTGCCTCTCACGCTGGGAACTTTACCGGATTAGGTCACGTTTGGGGCGCACTGCTTCACCTCAACAATGTTTCTTACTGGGAATTTGACGGCCTCAGAGTGACCAACTCGCGCGGGCGCGGTGTGTCGCTAGAGGATACTGTCGGTGTCAAATTCTCAAATGGGGAAGTTTCCGGTGTTCGTCACACGGGCTTTTGGGTCAAGGGTGACGATACCGTTTTGGAGGACTCCGAAATATTTGATTGCGCCAATTTCGCCCAAGTGAGCCGCGGCTCTGGCGTAATGGACTGGCCCGTCATTACGCATTTTTTCCGTGGGCGCAATTTCACGGTCCAACGCTGCCTTATCCATCACAACTGGGGGGAGGGCATCGGCGGCGGCGCAACAGAGAACTTCTTCATATACGACAACTTCATATATGACAACTACGCGCTGAATGTGTACATGCACTTCACGAACAACTGTGAGCTGTTCCGAAATGTCATATTTCACACGCTAGATAACACCTTGGGCCGCGGCGCACGCATACCAGGACTCAACGTTTCACCCCCCTCTGATGATATCGTTGCGAACATGGAAGCGAGCGTATTCACTGGCTACCCGCCTGCGGATTTCTTTTACATGCGCAACAATTTGATCATTACGCGCTCGAGCGGAATAAACCTATGGGACAACCAGGGAAGCGCGACCACAAGCGGCTACATCGACTTCATCAACAACATAGTGTACGCATATGACGTAGACGGGTTTGCGCCATCCCGCCCGTTCGAGTCGCTGACAAATGGCAACAAGCACTCCAACACCACCATCGCCAATAATATGTTTTACCACAGCGATGGTTCGCCCGCCTTCAGCGGCTCGGCAATAACCAACACCAACACCGTCACATTCCGTAAGAACATGTGGTCTAGCGCTCCCCCTGGAACCATGCAGGGGCCAGGTGACATCATCGGCGTGCCGACACTCGTCAATCCCCTTGATAATATCCCTGTTGGTGGGATTCCGGCCCCCGAAGCATTCAAGAAAACCGCCAACAGCCTAGGCATTGGCGGCGGCTCGGCAACGCTGTACCCCGCCAACGATTTTTTTGGCGTCAGTCGTGGCGCTGCACCTGACATCGGCTTTGACCAGTTCAGCGCTGCATCTGGTGGCACAGCCACGACCTACCACGTGAGTACATCCGGTGACAACTCCGATGGGCTTAGCGAGGCCACGGCGTGGAACGAGTGCGACCAAATCAATTGGGGTACGGTGACAGCGGGTGACACGATTACCCTGTACGCGGGGACATTCACGACCCAGCTACGCCCAACGATTAGCGGCACCCTAACGGACCCCATCTATATCCGCACGAGTGGCGGCGTGGTCACGATCCAAGGTTCTCGCGGCACAACGCTACTGCCCGAGGCAGGGACGACGGGCATTACCGCCGAGACGGCCACAGAGCACGGCGTATGGATAGACCAGAGCTACATTGATATAGATGGCGGCGACCTGAGCGGAATTGTTATCCAGAGCTGGCAGGGCCACGGCATTTTCTACCGCAAGGAATCGGCCAACTGCACGCTAAAAAATGTCGAGGTGCGTAACTGCGGCTGGGTTGAAGAATCGGATAGCTGGACGGGTGGCGGCATCACGTACACAGGGCCGCTTGCTGCATACCCTAATGGGGCAGGGATTCGCCTGGGCGGACCTGGACACAAGTTTGAGCGAGTGATCGTCCACGATTGCGGACAAGATGCCATCCAGAGCACGGACGGAGACGACAACGGCCTAGGAACCATTTCATTTAAACAATGTTGGTTTCACAACGCCCGCAAGCACACCCTTACCAACAATTCAGAGCCTGTTGGCGGGCCGAATAGCGAGAGCTTCAATTTTGCGTCCCACACAGACGTGCAAGTTTACTCTGGCGGCACGGTCACTGATATCTCATTCGAGAATTGCGTGATTGGCCCTGGCCTTACCCACTCTCTCATCCTGGGGCAAACGGGGACTGGTGGCAGCACGGAGCTAATCACCAATGGTGACTTTGAAACAGGCGACTTTACCGGATGGGACCATACCGATTCAAATGGCGGCATCAAGGGAATCAACGTGCTCACGCCAGATTCCTCGGCGTATTCGGCCAATATGCAGCCCTCGAACGCTGGAGACTTTGAGTTCTTCACAACGACGAATTTTTCAGTAACAAATGGCGTGCAGTACACGCTCTGCTTCCACCAGAATAGCGATTTGGCCGGAGCCTCTTGTGATGTGTACCTGCATCAAGCATCAGGGGGTATCGGCGGCACCAACTACGGAATCAACGGGAACAACTTCAGCACTCCTCTGTCGTACGGGTGGGAAAAACATGCGCTGGTTTTCACAGCCACAGCCACCGCTACGGATGCCCGCCTAACTTTTGCACTGAAAAATTACGTGCCGAGCGGCAAACGAATGCGTTTCGACAACGTGAGCATCATCGGTGCGGGGGCCAACAACACAGGCGTGAACAATCTCATCCTGGAGAACTGTCTTCTTTACGGCGCGCAAGATTCTATCGTGCTGGGCTACGCAGGGGTCAGTCAGGATAACTGGGTGATCAATCGCAGCACCTTCCACGCGGTAAATACAAAATATCATGTATTCCAGATGGAGGGCAGCAACCTATCCATCTCCAACAGCATCTTCCACGGCAACGATCTGGGTATCGACATCGCCATTGATAATGGCGAGCCGACCGTGAATACGAATAATTTCTACTATGGGCTAACGGACAATGATGGGGTTGGCGGGGAGCTAGAAACGGGCCAGCAGGTATTTGCAAGCGCAAACGCCACCGACACCTTTGCAGCCACAAACGACTATACGCCCGTACCCGAGGAGGTTGTTGGAGCTGGCTCCACACCGACCATACACGAGATGTTTGGGGCTGCTGGCATCACTGGCCCTGATGCTTGGGGATCGTACCAGTTCGTTCAGTCTGATAATCTGATTAGCAACTGGGATTTTGAGAATAGCGCCGACTATTTAGCCGACTGGGTACATTACGACAATGGCACAGGTGGCACCATTGAGGAGGTAAGCGGAGCCAACAGCACGGCATCCGCCGTGAAGATTACCGCATCTGGAAGCGCAAACATACAGCTCTACCAGTTTGGAGTCAACATAATAGAAGGGCAACGGTATCAGCTACGTGTTTATGCCTATAGCTCTAGCGAGCGAGACATCCGAGTTTCCGTGTTTGGCCATGAAGCGCCATTTGCAAACCTGGGAATTAATAACGATGTGAATCTGAGCGCGGCATGGGCGCAGCACGAATTAACGTTTGTGGCCACTGGAACAAACGACAACGCACGACTCTCATTTCAGATGCACCAGTTTGCTCAGGCTGGGGATGAGTACTACATAGATGAGGTGGAGTTGGTGCCACTTGATGAGCAAATTGCACCCACAGCAACAGGTAGGCCCGTTGAGGCCGGCATGACTATCGGGATAGGAATAGGGGTATAGAATGAGAATCAGAAAAGGAGATGCCGCACGAATCGCCATTTTCATGTCGGATGAAACCGACAACGAGGCAGGCGAAACAGGGCTAGCGCCAGCCGTACAGATATCCAAAAACGGTGGGACATTTGCGGCGACAACCAATAGCGCAGTCGAAGTCGCCAGTGGCTTCTACTATGTAGAGCTGACTGCCGCTGAAACCAATACGGCTGGTCCGCTGATTTTGCTGGCTGCAGGCACTGGATCGAATGAGTGGCGCGAGATTCACGAGGTGTATGACACTGTTCTTCTCGATGTTGAAATTGAGAGACTGGTGGACATTCTCGCAAGGCGCAGCTTGGCAAGCATAGAGGCGTCGGCGAATGGTGATACGCTTGGCGTTGCTAGCTTGCTCGGAGCTGCGCTCGCGACGCTGAATATTACGACTAATGGGAACTTGGCGGAGATACGCAAGACGGATGCAAGCATCCTGGGAACATTGGATATTACAACAGATGCTGGCGGAAGCTGGACCGGAAAAACACTATAGATGAAAGGGTTAAGGCATGGAAAATAAACTATTGGATATGATAAATGAGCTTGAGCACCAGCTCGAGCACCTACCTGAACAAAGAGAGGCGGTGCTCAATCAGGCACGTATGCAATTAGCTGAGTTAGCTGGCAGGTACCTCCAAAAAGAAGAGGATTTAAAAAAGGAAATCGAGCGACTGAATAATCTGATTGAGGATGAGTCGCTATCAGAATCTAATCGTCCTCAGCCGATTTGAGTACGATTAGAAACAATCGAGAACATAGAAGAAGCGTTGAGGCAGCTTAAGCTGTCGATACAGGCAACTGAGATAAAAGGCCCCAGCTACTAAAGCCTACAGAGGAACACTTTAAAACAGTGACCGCAAAAGGAACATACAAAAATAGAAAACAGCCTGGAGACCCAAAACCCGAGGGTTCAATAAATATAGTTGTTCCTATAAGTTGGTCATTTTTTCATACAATATGAGTTCATGATGTGAATCAACCCATTCG
>JBCCHB010000139.1:0-45818 GCA_039028975.1 Chloroflexota bacterium | reverse complement strand
AAAGCTTGATTCCTTGACACGGACTATTTCGGCCTCACGTTCTTTTATCGTCATCAGAGATCCCCTTTCTTGGTTTCTCTGATAAGTTTACTCTATCTTTTTACTAACTCGACACTGGCGAATAATCCGTGACACCAACCAGATATTAAACCGGGATGACTTGGGTGTGGCCACCATCTATTCAGGTGCTTCATCCCCCAAGAAAATAAAGAGGAATCAAGTTTTTTGATACTTGCTGCTCCGAAGAAGTGGAGTTGCTTTATATGACCAGGAGTAATCCAGATTGGTGCACTTTCAACATATGTAGATTGTTGATGGCCATCATATGCCGCTGAATAGATGTAGACTCTATTAGGATCAACGGAAAAATATGGTCCAAATAGATCTATCAGCTCCAATGTGAAGAAGGCTTTTCCTGCTAACTTCTTGGTTACTGTTTTGATGCTAGCAACTTTACTAGCCATTTCTTGAAGAACTTGATCATCAAGATTATTTACGATAACGGCGAAACTAGTACATGCCTCATCAAATTCCATGTTAGTCCAGTTCCATTGATGAATTACTGTAACTTCAACAGTAATTTCAGAATTAGCTGGTACTGTAACTTGTTTTTGAATTGTTTGGGTATATATAAAGTTGTCGTTGTCAGCATCTGGGATACTAAAAGCCACCTGTTCGTCAATATAGATATAGTCTGTCACTTCTTGAGCTGAGTCGTTTACTACTACAACTTCGTAAATAGTAGGTTCGTTCATTGTTCCCCACGGGTAGACGGAACTTAGACCAGCCTGTTGATTCAAGCGTGGTGGCAAGTTTATCTCTGTTACTCGAAGGGATTCATGAACTTGGTCAGGAGCAGGTATTAAATGGATTGGTGATCCACCCTGGAATGATCCTTGTAAATCGATCAGTTCCAGTGTTACCTCATTTAATCCTTGGCTAAATACTTCAGGTCCATAGTAAAATGGTCCTATCTCCTCTGTTCTAGATTCACGATACAAAACTTGAGCACCGTTTATCTTTAACGAAACTGCGTCATCTATTGCAATAGCCTCACAAGTCGTATCACTCGAGCTTAAGCACACCCTACCCGTTTCGTATAAATACGATATGTTTACCGTCTCAAAGACGTGAAACGTTGCTTGGCCTTGCGGGATATTGGTCTCTTCGTTTCCTCCCAGGTAGAGTTCTCTGCTCTCAGTTTGAGCAGAGCTGCTAATACTGTGCGAAATTAGAAGCAATGCGATAAGTGGGACAACATAGATACATTTTTTTAAGATGTTCTTCATTACAAACTCCTTGTTTGTGTAAATGCTTCACTGTGGCTGTCAATGTGCGGCCAACACGAAAAATTAATCCGCGTACTTTTCTGACGTCGCTAGAAATATTCTACGATTGCAATGTCAATGTATTGGATTTGTATCTTTATTGATTACTCTATAAATCAAGTTTTTCGGCATCTTTTCAGAGTGAAAATATCAGGAAACTTCGTTTACACTGTATTGATCGAGATGTAGGAAGTTAGCATGTTAAGCGCGGTGGAGATACACTTAGAACCAAGTCATTTTTTTGAAGTTTCTTAGAAGGATATATAGGGACAGATATGTTGCTATCCAACTAGCAACTTCCCATTTCCAATAAGCAAAGTTATACAAAACATCCATTCTTTGGTAAATAACATATGCTAGATCGATGCAGTATATTAAGAACAAGATTACGGAGATTTTTTTCATATTGAGCATTAGTTGGGAGCCGATAAAAAATAGTAAGACTGGTATGAAGGCAGGAAATAGTGATAGTAGGAAGTAGAGGTAAACTCGGGAGAGATTTTGAGTATTCATTGACATCTCGAAATCTCTATATGTCCGTGGATCGTTTATTACTATACTGTATTCACCCACCGAATTTTCAATGATATTTGCTTCCATCGAAAGTATTCTAAACGTGTAAAAAACGGCAATTAGAAGCATGAATGTCCCCGCGAGTATCATTGAGCGTGGTTGAGATACCGTTGGAATGAACATAGATGCTATCTTGGATTTACTATGGAAAGTTGATCCAAGATATGTTGTTGTCACTTGGAATAGTGATATTGCAAAAATTGGGATTAGTTTCAGTATATTTATACCAATTCCTTTTGAGACTAGCTGGTATACTGTCAATCCGAGAAGAATTGCGAGGTTGGCTAAAAGGTTTTTTTTATTTATGCTATTAATATCAATATGCTCACTATATTCTTAAAACTGTTGCTATTCAATTGGAAGAATTTTTTACTTTATGCCTACATATTGATAACGGCAACCACGTTACTTTGAAAGTGAGAATCAAACGTTCGTCGAGCAACAACCTATCACGGTGCTGGCTGGAAAGTTCACCAAAAGTCCACCAACTTCCCCATACCTTAAATGGGGCATTTAGGGGATTCTTGTTACAATGTAGTGGGTAATAAACATTTAGTCCTCTCATGTAAATTCGTTAGTCGGTGGCTTTGTGTATACACAAACATGTCTACATTCCCCCTTCAGTGGCTTGCTAACCAACTTGTTAAGCATAAACTTACCGAATTTAGCGTGGAAGTTATTCAACCAAGTTGGATAATTGATATTGCCTCACAGCGCATTTATATTCTCCTCTCTCGTACCCTAATCGGAGTGGTGCTGTTTCTTGCTTCACTGATCGCAGGGGTGCCATTTCCCAACCAAGTTGCATGCTTTGTTGCCAGCATCGGTATTGCGATTGTTGACATTATTCGTCTTACATATAACCTTGCTCCAGCGCATTCGAGTGGTGCGTCTATCTTGCGATTCATGTGGGCTTGCAGCGCTATTGGTGCAAGCTCTCTTTGTGCTTTTGCTGCTTTCTGGTGTTTCGGAAATATGGAACAAGCAATGCAAGGGAGTCTCTCTCTTGGAGCATTTTATGGATTTCTCGGTAATTTTGGACGCCCTGAGATTGCATCCTTGGAGAACGACATCGAGCCTTTCTGCTGGGGCAACAAACCCGAAATACGGGTTTATTGTGTCCAAGGGTTAATCTATGCCGCCATCATTGGTACTGTTATTACCTTTGGCGCATCGCGATTGCTCCCATTAGATACCTTCTTCGATGATGCGATAACATTTCTGTTAATTGGAATGTTATTCTTGGTTAAGAGTTTTTTAGGTGACGATGGTCTGTATCATCAGCAAACGTTTATCTTCGGTTTTAGCTTCGGATATGCATTCGGTACCTGTGTTGGTATTCTGCTGGGCTTAGTTATTGGATTAGGAATTGATGCGAACTTACATCCAGAGACGGTTCTGTACTCCATTGTGACTGCAACACAAATCGGGATAGCCGTGGGCGTTGTTGGCATTCTCATTTATGGTTTTGTTAATACCGTTAAATACTGGGTGCTACGGGGTATTCTGCATTACGAGCATCTTATTCCTTTCGATTTTAAGGATGTTCTGGAGCGAGAACTTCAGTCCGGCAATCTCCAAAGAACACCGTCAGGCTATTCATTTTCATCCCAGTTTGTTGATAGCCATCCCAACGTTTTCCCTGAGCAAGTCTATGCAGAGAATCTTAGTCAACTTCGAGAGTGCATTTCTGCTGAGATTAACCGCCTTTTTCGACATAGGACTTTACGTAAGGATAAAGAAGTTTCCGAGAGTATGTTGATGTCGCTGCAACTATTTGAGTCAACTCTATCTATTGATAGCTCCTTAGATGGAGAAGAACACCACCGTAGCCGGGCCAATATTTTCCGCAAATACATTGAAGAGTTAATTGAACGCAATATCACAGCCACCTCCGATATCGACGAAAAAAAAGGATGGATATTACTGAAACTCAAATACTTAAAGAAGTTGACGGAAGCAGAAGTTAAAGATCATCTCCATGACGAATTTGGGCTAGTTGCTGGTGGCACGTATACAAGACTTCAGCAATCTGCTCGTGAACAATTAGCAGAGGCTGTTTGGAAGATGGAAAAGGACCTGTTGATGCAAATGCCCTGATACCAAGCATTATGGTAAACATTAACGAGAATTTCTAAGTGCATTTTGAAGTAGAGAGGTCATCTTGATCGCATCGAGATAACCTCTCCATCCGCTTTTTCGTTTAACGTATGTGTAACTTATGGAGAGGTAACCGTAAATACCTCAGAAGTAGATAAAGTACTAATAGGGTTCGTAACAGTCAATTCTACAAAGTATCGCAACGGCAATGTAGCGGAAAATGCTGGCTGGTTACTAGTAATGGGATAGGCCGTCAGATCTGGAACTATAGCCCACTGAGTAGACGAAGGCGTACCAGATACAAGGGTATAGCTGAAATTAATGGTTGCTCCTGGTATAACTGGTTCGGTCACATGAATTTCTAACCCAACCAGGGGATCAGGTGCCCCGTGGTATGCATATGCGAGCCCTTCATTGTTTTCTGGGTTATCGTATCGTGGTGCGCCTACAACAATGTCTGCGTAGCCATCGTTGTTAACATCCCCAGCAGAAGCGACTGCATGACCGAATTCAGAATTATCTTGACTGCCTGCATTGCCGCAGCTGTGGGTAGTAGCTAAACCCGAAGCTGAACCATAGTAGGCATATGCCTTGCCTTGGGATATCAACGCTCCTCTAGCCCCAACAACAATATCATCGAATCCATCTCCGTTGATATCGCCAGCGGCGTCTAAACTAATCCCAAATTCCATGCTTCGCTGGTTATAGTCGTTGATGTCACCCCACACCTCCCATGATGGACTACTAGGTAGACCATTACTGGTGCCGTAGAAGGCGTAAGCTTTGCCAACACTACCTACACCTGCGTAATAGTAGCTTTTCGCGGATGCAATAATGTCGGCATATCCATCATTATTCACATCGCCAGCATGACTTACCGCCCAACCAAAGAGACTAAACGCAGCTACATCACCTATCATAGTCCAGCTTGGAGAATTTTCGATTCCATCACTTGAACCAAAATAAACATATATTTTGCCAGTTTGTACAGATGAACTTTCAATATGGTATGGTGCTCCTATCACAATATCATCGTAACCATCGGCATTGATATCCCCAGCTAAGGAGGTCGAGTGCCCAAAGCGGTCCCCAGCTTGTTCCCCGTACAAAATTCTATCTTGTTGTGAGCTCAAACCACTGACTGAACCGTAGAACAGGTAAGCTTGCGACTTTCCTGGTACCCCAACGACTATATCAGAAAAACCGTCGCTGTTAACATCTCCAGCTGTACTGACAGACCAACCAAGTTCTCCTGAAGACAAATATCCTTCATATGTCCAAGCTGGTGAAGATGCTAGACCAGTTGGAGAACCATAGAAGAGATAAACGCGCCCATTATGGCCGTTGTAACGTATCTGACCAATGATTATGTCATCATAACCATCGCCGTTGACATCACCAGCTGTGCTGACGGACCAACCATAATCCCCATGCCCCCAAGCACCCACGCTTGACCAAGCGGGAGATACACCCAGACCAGTGGCCGAGCCATGATAGACCAATACCTTGCCTAAGTAGTTGAAGGTGTCCATCATTCCGATGGCACTCACAATAACATCGTCATAACCATCACCATTGACATCGCCCGCAGAGTTGACACTGTGTCCCAAATAGCTATTGGCTATGTTTAATTCTCCAGTCCAGTTTGCTGGAGTAACGAGAGAAGACGCTTGGATATCCGTTGCATCATTCGACTGCATTGAAATAAAAGGCAGAAGTATCTTGTCTGTATCACCAGGCTGATAAGTGTTTTTTCCCGCAGAAGACTGATCGCTCTTCCTGTAGGTGGACGCTGGTAGCCCGAATAGTATCCATGCTGTACTTATCAATATGGTTGCTAAACTAATGCTGACGATACTGGTTCTAATTCGTTTATGCATATTTCCTCCAACATAGAATATAAATATACAAAAGGTATGCAAACTGCGAACTCTTGATACCAACTACTACTTGTTAGATTTTCTCAATCAAAAACGTTTGGTAGCCACGTTGCTCTGAAAGTGAGAAAATCAAATGTACGTCGAGCAAAACCTACCACGGCGCTAGCCGGAAAGTTCACCAAAAGTCCACCAAATCTTCTTTATTGGTAGGAATAGGCGATTTGACTATTTTTCATAGGGGGTACGTCTAGATTAATTGCTGTTTCTAAAGTATCCTGATGTTCTGCTGTACTGTTCCTCTGATAAAACGATTGAATGAACTTTCAGCCAAAGTTGCCTTACTGGTAACGGACGTGCGAAATAATATCATGGTGTGGGACCCGAGGGAATCTAATTACTATCAAAAAATACTATCAATTCTCCTAATCATGACAAACCAGATTGAACACCATCGTAAAAGTATTTTGCAAGTACTTCATCGAGTAAGTCGCGATGAGCCAGTCCCCGTCGATAACCCATTGCTGTATTCAGTTCTGGTTAGTCAAAGGGTGACAGAGCTAAAGATTGAGGATACGCCTGATTCCAGGCAAGGTATGATAGAGGAAATACTTCGAGATATAATTAATGAGATCGGGTTAGAACAGCCACAAGGCTCACGGGCAAAGCGAAAGCAGGAGCAAATCTTTACTATTCTATTTCATAAAATGCGACGTAGATCGGATAAATTAGGAATCCCAGAGGCTAGCTATGATAGATATCATAAGATGGCTGTGGATGAACTAACGAAGCGATTCTGCCAACGTGAGAAAAGACTAGCTGAAGGCGATGATGACGACCCACAAGAATTAGTCGGCGCACGTACTCGTGTAACTAACCTTATTCAATATCTGGAAAATAATCCCAAATTTGATTTCTTTTTGCTTGAGGATTTGGTAGATTCAACTGAGGTTATTGCAGACAATGATTATTTCCAAGAAGCAGTTCCATATTTTCAACGCGTTCTAAGCTCTTACAACTCGGTCGCACAATCATCCATCGTTCTAAACCGCAAAATGCGAGTAATACGGCAAGTAGGGCATGGCCTCATGAATTTAGGCGATGCAACTCAGGCTGCTACATATTTTTCCCAGTTGAACCAGATTGGCGAAGCACTAGAGGACTGGGAAAATGCAGTACATGGTATCCATATGTATGGTGTAACTCTTAAAATTGAAAATCATTGGGCAGCCGCCGTAGATCAATATGCCAAAGCATTGGACTTGGCAATACGTAAAGGGCCAGAGCCCGAACACAGGCAAGCCTGGATACAGAGAGATACAATATCTGCGTTGATTGAACTGGGTGATTTCAACGAGATTCCTCTAATGGCAAGAAAAAGTTTCGAAACCCGTTCCATGCTTGGCGACGTAAATGGTTGTATGATGACATTACAAGTCTTGGGGAAAGGGTATATTGCCCAGGGACGATATCAAGAAGCTAAATCAGTTTTGCATGATGCGTTAGCCATAAGTATGGAGTTACCCTCTAGTTATAAACTTGCTAGAACACAGTTATATATAGCGCTTGCTCAACTATACTGGGCATGGGGGAAAGAGGGAATGTTTGCCGAATATAATGAGAAGGCCAAAACACTGGCCATCCGGTACGGTTTTTGGCATCAATTTGAAGAACTGAGGAATATATCTAACAACTAAAGCGAAATCATTTAGAAACCATTCAGACGGCTCTTTACGTAATCTAGATCTTCTTGATATACCTTGAGATTCGGACTACTTATGGATTTAGCAAGAACAATGGCTCGGAGTAATTGTTCTTCTGCCTCTACGAGGCTATTTAAGCTAATAGAAACCAAGGCTATATTGTGGCGTACCTTACTCTCCGTATGCTTATCACCGATCCGAATTGCCAAAGCAAGAGCCTGCAAATAGTGTTCCAAAGCATCTTTTTTCTTGCCATCTGATGAGTAAATTCGAGCTATGTTATTTAGCGTGCTCGCTTCACCTCTTGGATCGGCAATTTCCTGACGAATCGCTAGCGCTCGTTGATAGTAGTCAATAGCTTGCTGTGGCTTACCTGATTCAAAATAGATGCCCGCAATATTATTAAGCGAAGTCGCTTCACCTTTGCGGTCGCCGACACCCTTTTTTAAGGTCAATGCCTTTTCATGAACCTCTAGTGCTTCGTCTGTTTTCCCTTGTCTGTCATATATTCCTGCAATATTATTCAGAGTGGTGGCCTCCATTGCCTTATCGCTCGTTTCCTGATGAAGTTTGAGAGCATCATGATATGCAGTAAGCGCCTTATCCGTGTCGGACAACAGCATATATACATGACCAAGATTATTCAGGGTCGTGGCTTCGCCTCTCCGAACGCCTATTTCTCGCCACATTTGGAGAACACGCAGATATTCTTCTAAAGCTAGTTGCATGTCACCTAAGGAGCGATGCACAGCAGCCATATTATTCAGTGTATTGGCCTCGCCTCTTAGGTCATCGATTTCTCGACGAATAACGAGAGCCTGTTCATAATGTTCGAGCGCTAGTTTTTTTTGCCCAAGAGTAGAGTATACATGCCCTATATTATGAAGAACCCGCGCCTCACCTTTGCGATTCCCTAATTGCCGTTCTTGTGACAAAGCTTGGTCAAAGCGATTAAGTGCTTGAGTCGTATTTCCTATAGCGTGATATGTTGCACCCATGTTCGAAAGAATTGTCGCTGTACTTTTGACATCATTAAGCTGTTCAAACAAGACTAATGCCTTTTGATAACAATCGATCGCTTGTGTACGCTCTCCCACTGCGTCATAACCACCGCCTAGGCCATTCAGTAAGGTTGCGATGCTTGCTGGTTGTTTTAGTGAGAAAGCAATCTGTAACCCTTCAAAAGTCCATTCAACATAATCACTCCATAGTCCTCGACGTTCCTGAAATGAATTCATGATCCATACAAAATCGAGCAAATAATGTTCATTGGGACCTCTCACTTTCTGTCTTTCCCAGGCCCAGCGAATTTGTGAATACATTGGATCAATCCGTCGCCAGTCTTCCCTGTCGCTGTTTACAATCCCTAGATAATAGTCTCGGTGCCGTATCTCTGCCTCTGGCTCTAGTTTTGAACGGGCAATTTCAGCTATGACTTGGTGAATAGCTAGTTGCTCTCCAGCATTGATTTCTAGCAAGTTGCAATCCAATAGTTGGAATATACTATCCTCACCCGCCCCAGCTACAGTAGCAGCCGCATCAAAATCAAAGCGTGAAGGTTTAGGTGCAAATGCACCGATAGCATAAAACGCTCGATTATCATCCCCTGATAGTTCTTCCAAACTTAATGTAAGAATTTCTTCTAAGGTGTGCCACTCATCTGAAGTAGCACCGAGTCTTTGTTGTAATATTTCTAGCCGCTGCTTTGGATCGGATAATGCTGCAAGAGATTTTTCACGCTCGCTGCGGCGATATTTATTCTTCCCAGAACGCAAGTAACCGCCCATAGCCTGCAGCATTAGTGGGAGGCCGCCAACCTCAATAACCAGTCTCCTAATCGCTGCGGGATCTGTTTCACATACATCTGGGGCTAGTTTCATCAATAATTCATAAGCTTCATCTTCTTCAAGTTCTGGAATGGTAATTGTTGAAGAAGCTCCACCTAATTCCTGAGCTATTTCCAGATTCCTGGTCGTTAAAATGTGGCTAGAATTTTGCCCACCTACTCGAAAAAAATTCGCATCCGAAAGCTGCCAAACGTCATCAATGACTAATAGCATTCGCCTCAAACCGATACTATCTGTTATAGCTTGAGAACGTCTTACTTGGGTAGGATATTTGGTTTCTTCTTCCCCTAAACCTTGTAGCCATCTACCTTGCTCTGACAGCACATCTGGTTTAGGGCCCAAGGAGGCCCAGATGATGCCATCCGAAAAGTGCTCTAATAGTTCACTATCCACAACAACAGCATGTAGTGTGGCAGTTTTCCCAACTCCAGGTTTACCCGTTAGAACTACATCCTTTCCCGACATGAGCCGTTGCTTAATATCAGAGAACAATGCGTTTCGCTCAATAAAAATTTGATTACGCTGAGCTGGAGGGACAAGATAGATATTCGTTTGATTTAAATGGTCGATTCTTTCTCTATCAGTTAGCTCATCCCATGCCCACGAAGATGACACACAGATATCATGCCAAATCTTTTGGAAGAGAATAGGATTTTCTTTGAGCTGTAGCATTTCCAGTAGATAGCTGATCCATGTTGTTCTGTACTTCTTCTGATTGGGTATTCGTTCCCCTTTCTCAATTTTAGCAATAAATCCTCTATCTTTTCTCCCAAAATGGCTGGCGGCATCCTTCTGGCTGAAAGCAGCAACTTCCCGCAGGAGGATCAAATCACTTGTTGATAACCTGTCCTGCTCCATCAGCAACCGCCATACCTGGATTCGTTCTCCATCCATTTCTGACAATTTGTCCTCCTTTCCAAACACTCAAATCGAGCAATCAGCTATGAATCTGACGTGCTTAATAGCAGCACGAATCAGTAGCCGGTTTGAACGTGCCACTTCTTTGATATCCCAGTTTACCATCAGACAGTCGTTGGGACATATCAGTCGATGCATAAAGAATCCTCATTACTTGCCAAGTATCAATGTAGGTTTTGATGTGGTTTTTTTGCCGGATTTTTCACCCAAACCGTGATTAAATGTGGCTAGAAATATGCAGTCCAACGTACGAGATGATCGTTAATGCGACTACGCATCTCACATGTTAGGCTCGGAAACACTCGCTAGCTCTACCAATAAGCACCTTAACAACCGAATAATTCGTTCGTACGATCCAATCTCACACAAATTGAAAAGGAGATCATCCTATGGCGACAACCACAAAAGAATACTCAGCTTTTGATTACGCTTACAGCTGGTACAACCAAACGCTCTTCGATAGCACACTACCCAATTGCCTGATTACCTTACAACGCCACCGCCTAGCATACGGTTACTACTGGCCAAACCGTTTTCAGCATCGGCAACAACATGAACAGACCACAGATGAGATTGCCCTGAACCCAGATGCTTTTGTTGGACATCCCGATAAAGAGATCCTCTGTACGTTGGTCCATGAGATGGCTCACCTCTGGCAACAGCATTTTGGCAAGCCAGGAAAAAGGGGATACCACAACATGGAGTGGGCCAGCAAAATGGAGTTGATCGGCTTAATGCCATCTGATACAGGCCTTCCCGGCGGCAAACGTACAGGCTATGCCATGTCGGACTATGCTATTCCTGGCGGTCCATTTGAAATCGTCACAGAAAAACTGCTTGCCACTGGTTTTGTCGTTAACTGGCAATCGAATGAGCGGCAGTTGCGAGCAATCGGCTCAGAAGCACAAACCACAACCGCAACCCCGACGATGCCCAAGAGTCGAAACAAGACCAAGTATTCTTGCCACAACTGTGGACTCAATGCCTGGGCCAAACCAAAGGCTCGCTTAATCTGTGGAGACTGCCAAAGAATCATGTCAGCAACGTAACCTGTAATTCTTTCTAGCGAGTTCCTAGTGAGGGATTCGTTAGAACGGTCGATAGTCACAATCAACTTCAAGCCTGGAGAGCAACATGCAACCGTTCAAACCCATTTCACACACCAAATGCATCTTTTTCCATCTACTCACAATATTTGTCATGCTCTATCAATCTTTAACTACGGTGACTTTGGCTCAAAGCCCAACCTGCCCAAGGATTGCTAAAGCTATTCCCATTGTCTCAGAAATTACTGAGCAAGCGAGTGGTCCAACACCGGCAGTCTTTTACACCAAGCAATTCGTCATCAATTTTCAGTCTCACCAAAAGGCGATTCTGGCATCCACAGCAGACGGGAAGGGGGAATTGAAATCAGACGATTTGGTCAATCTATCCGTAGCTGAGTCCAACCAAGCTTGGGCGTATGACTTCCGCAATGCGAGCCATACCCGCATTTTGACCCTACCACCCCAGGATATAACGAGGATGCTGGTGCCTGGAGAAAATCATCTCACTATTACCCTAACGGACTTGGCTGCACCTGTCTTTAGCACCCGTGCATACTATATTATCCTGATCGATCAGTGTCCTACCGCCACACCGCTACCAACGGTAACTCCGCTACCGACAGTAACGCCATCCTCCACAGCAACCATGTCTCCTACCAACACGGTAACGAGTACACCGTCGCCAGTTGTCATTGTCGAAACCCAGGTAGTCACAGCTACGCCAACGCCAACCACTGTATTCGTGCCAGCGACTGAGCCAAAGGAATCAGGTATGCCATTGATTCTTCTGAGCATTCCCGTAGGATTGGCAGTTGGTTTTGTTGGCACCCTGTTATGGTGGCAATTCCTACGAACCAAACCAACGGCTTACGGAGAGGCTACTATCCTCTACCAAGGACAGTGGCTGACACAAGTTGATCTCAGCCAGCTTGGCAAGGAGGTTGTCAACATCGGAAAAGGGGAGGGGGCAGACATTCAACTGGACCATTTATCAGCGGAGGGCATTATCGCTCGCATTGTTACGGCACCATCTTCTATTCAGGAGGTTGATACCCCAGAGATGCGCATTGAAATTCTAGATCCTTCAACCGAACAAGTGCTAGAAAACAGCGCGCTAGTTTCTGGTCGAGAACTGACGTTTGGTGAGTACACCATTCAGTACCACTCATACAGTCCGCCTGAGACAGACGAAGGCAAAACAATCGGTAACCTACAAACAGAGGAGATAGTCTAATGATCCAACATGACTCGAAGCCAAAAGAACATGACCCAACCAAGCTCCATGTCCAGCTAGGAATTGGTGGAGCAGGCAAGCTGGCTATTCTGCTCTTCCTGCGCATGTTCTGGGATAAGTTTCAGCAGAGTTTGCGTAATCTCATTGTCGATACGGATAAGACAGATATCGAGGGATTAGCCAAGTGGCAGAAGTTTCTGATGGTCGATTTTCCCGTTGCAGCGTTCTTAAGAAAATTGCGCAACGATCCGGCATCGATACCAGGAGATGGGTTGGCTGACCGGGTCAGTCAGTATCGCAAAGGGCTAGGCGGCTCAGAGTCCATTAACTCTGGCTTGCAGACCATGCGGCTGTTGGGCTGGGCCTTACTCAGCTTTTACCTGAATCGCTATGCAGTGGAGCTGAACTACTTTCTACTCTCGCCCATTAACCAGCTTCATCACTATGTTGCAGACCGCTGCAAGCAACGTGGCTTGAGCAACATTCAGGATAAGCTGGAGTTAACCATCACGCTCGTCTTTAGCACGGCAGGCGGTACCGGATCGAGCATCGGCATTTTGATAGCCAATTATCTACACAAGATTGTTCGGGAACGGGGAGGCTTTACTCGCTTCAGCCTTGAGGCAGACATTCTGCTCCCTGGTCCTATGATACATCGAGCGGTCAATGCGTCCCTTCTCTTGGGCAATACATTTGCCACCCTTGTCGAGATCTTGCGACCCTATGCCCTTGACGAAGCCGAGCTGCCCAGAATCATGTTGGGCAAGATTGACCTGATTCGCCGACAGCTTTTCCGCCGGATATATTTGTATGACGGTATCAACCTCGGTGGCTATACGCTCAACAGCCGGGAGCTGGTCTGCCAGATCCGCAATGCCGTGTATCTTTTACGGAGCTTTGGCCAAGAGGCGGCAGAGTACAGGGCGCGGCTGGCTGACATCCATGTGGCGTATCCCAACATCTATTCGTCGGCTGGTGCTTGTATCATCCAGTTTGATGCGGCACACATCACTCGCATGTTCCAGGAACGCACAGGGATGGCTTGGCTGGCTCGCTTAACGGAACGAATGCCCGAAACCCAAGCACATGCTCAAGCTGAAGCGTACCTGAGCGACTTTTTGGAAGCCCATCCTGGTTGGCAGACGGTTCCTGCGTTTGTGACCGATAGCAGTGGCGCACCGTTACGGATGCAGTTACCCAGTAGCAAACGAGGATTCCGCAAAATCCGAGCGCAAATTGCTGGTCGCTTTAACCACTACAAGCAACGCTGGCAGGATACGCTCAATCAACTCGTGGCACAGTCGATTGAGGAACAGTCACACTCATTGCGTCACGCCTTAAGTCAGTTGGCAAATCAGCCAATGGGTATTTCTTTGGCGGTTGCATTTTTGCGAGTACTCTCTGAGCGCCTACAACATCAGCAAACCCAGATAGAGATGCAGCTTCAAGAATCGAAGAGACAGTTAGCCCAGGTTCAAGCGAGCAGTCAACAACAGCTCAAAGGGTTGGCTCACCTCTTTGGTAGCAAGCAACCCTCAGCGGCCATCTATCAACAGCTGGCTGATGGAGAGTTGAATCATAAGCGGCACCAAGCCCAGGCTCACTACTGCAAGCAGGTGCTGGCGCTGATTGAAGGGTATGTCGAAAACATGCAGGGGCTGCGGGCGACCTTCATCGCTTTTGAAGAAGCCATTGATGGACGCCACCAACAGTACCTTGAAGATTACACAAATCGTCAGTCCATTGCCGTTCAGTCAGTGGTTTGTCCTGACGAAGCTGACGGATGGTATCAAGAGCAAGTTGAGGACGCACTGACCCAAGTCAGCCAGCAGTTGTGGATTGGCTGGCTTGAAAAAGATGAGCGATTTGGGTTGCTACAACAGGGCAGTGAGCCACAATCTAGGTGCCTGATTTTGAGTAAAGAGGGGATGAACCGATTTTTGGAAGAATGTGCTCAACCGTGGAATGGACTGAAGGATAAAACTGTTGAGGGTATTCTGAAAGAGCAGGGCAGGACGCCGGAATCAATCTTTGCGGAAATGGAAAAAGCCGCCACGCCGCTGATTTCAATTGCAGAAGAAGAATGCATCCCTGAGCCTCAGCGACTACTGGTATTGGCCACCGAAACCGAACACTTTTTCAAAACCCTGCCCGAGCAAACCGGACTGACGACCACGGCCACTGGAAATCCACATCAGATGTCTTTGCTCTTCACCATTCATGGGCTGGCAATGGAGCATCTGACCAAGTATAGCGATTTCAAACACGCCTATGACGTTGCTATGGCTGAGGGTCGAAATCTGCATGTCTACCCAGATGATGCGCTACTCCAACCGCAGACGAAGAAACGGCGGCGTCGCTCATCAGCGAAGCCAGCTAGCGGCGACGTCATCGCAGTGCCACCTGACGCGGACACGCAACAGCAATCTGATTGACAGTGAATCGAGCGAATCGATCAAGATGCATCAGTGTAGCTTGGTTGACTCACTCATGAATGAAAGGACAAAAAATCTATGTCAAGACATAACGGGACTGATTATATCGCCGGAATAGCCTTTTCAATTTTTTTCATGTTTGCCTTGATCTACCTGGCCATTATTGCCGTCGTCTTGGTAACTGCTTTACTGGCTGCGTTGGTCATCGGTTGGTACCTCAGCTACATCTTACTCAAAGGACTGGACACGGCATTGGAAGAGACGTTGTTTACAGAGTATAGCGGTTTGGTACCGTTGATTGCAGCCATCTTCTGGGCCGCAATAGCTACCATAGTCATTCCACAACAGTGGGTGTACAGCCTGGGTGATATCTGGCCTGCGCTCATTCACTACCCACAGATTACTCCAATGATAGGTGGTGTCTTGGGGCTTTGCTGGGGTGGGCTGGTGCTCTACAGCGAATGGCAATCGGATGATGAAGTTGACCCGCTGGATTTATCAGGCATGTACCAGCTTGGCCAGCAGGATATCATCTCACCAGATGAAGAGATGCAGTCGCTGTTGGCCGACTCAGTCGTCCTGGGTGCAGATGATGACTCATGGCTGCGCTAGTTTTGACCATCAGATTCAAATCAAAAGGATGAAGTGATGAAACAATTTCAACCGTTACAAACGGCAACCAAACTTGGGCAAAAACTCTTTTCACGGCAACAGCAGTTTAGTGCCTACCCCAGCAAGGCACGAACTACGAGCAGTCTAATTATCGGCCAGCCTGGGGTAGGGAAGTCTCGATTTATTGAAACGCAGTTTATTCAGGACGTGCTTCGTGGTCGCTCACTGGTCTTGATCGATATTCATTCAGATCTCTATATGAACACACGGGCGCACATTGCGGCTTTAAGCCTTAGATACCCAGAGATACGCGATAGAGTGGTTGTCCTTTCGCCAACCGAGCCAGAATATACCACCAGCATAAATCCATTAGCGCCCATTGAAGGCCAGACACCTGAGAGAATTGCGCTCTTTATGACCGATATTTGTATTAAGATTTGGAAAATAGACCCGACCACATCGCCACGGCTTACGTGGCTTTTGACCAATACGTTTTTGGCGTTGGTCGATCTGGGACTATCGATGGGGGATTTTACTCGCTGGTTGCAGGACCGCGAGTGGCGAAATCTACACGTACCGCAACTAAAAAATGAAGCGGTACAACGATACTGGCTGCATGAGTTTCCCAAAGGCGACAAGGAAGCCCAAGTTTATTTGGCCCCAGCCGTTAACAAACTCGGTGGCGTACTCTTTGACCCCCAAATACGTAATGTACTGGCTGGAGAGAGTCGGATCTCTATCCGCCAAATCATGGATGAGGGTAAGATTCTGCTGGCATACATCCCGACCGGCATTCTGGGCTATCGAAGTTGTCAGTTGCTGGCCGGATTCTTAATTGCCCAGATTCAGATAGCGGCATTGGGGCGAGCCAATACCCAAGAGAGACGTCAAGTCTATGTCTATATGGACGAGTATCATGCCTATGCGACCGACTACATTCACGACATTCTGGCCGAAAGCCGCAAGTATGGTTTGTCTCTGGTCATGGCCCAGCAGTACTTTGACCAATTAAGTGAGACCATGCGATCTGCGGTCATTAATACCAGCGGTAGCCTAATTGCGTTTCGTATCGGCTATCGAGACGCTAGAACACTGGTCTACGACATGTTCACCGATCCTTCATTTGGGAAGAGTTTTGATGAAAAAGGAACGTGGGATGAACTGGCATTGGCCTTGGCCAACCTGCCACCCCGTACTTTCTGGATTCGCCGCCGAGGCGCATATCGGCCCAAGCGAATGCAGACCTTAACCATGCCCGATCCAATTATGAGTCCGACGATGGAGCGGGTCATAGAGCGGATGTTGCACGTTTCGGCCCAAAAGTATGGTATCCAAACCAAGCCCGAAACAACGCCATCTTTGGTTACGCCACCACAAAAGATAGTCATACCGCAAGCGGTTCCTGAGCAAGTTGATGCCTACAGGTCGCTGACGCGGTATCAGGACGTGATATGGGATGCGTAGAAAACTAGAGGGTGTAACACTGAATGAAACTAAAAAGCAGGCCAAGCAAAAGCTGACCAAGGTCAAAATCGAGATTCTGGCAACTGTTCTTAAGCATCGGCTATTAACCGCCGACCAGATTCAAAAAAGATGCCTGCCGCTCAAAGACGGTCAAAGCCCGAAAGGACGACAGGAGTATACGAGAAAACTCCTTCGGGATCTGTTCAACAACAAACTTCTTCTCAGACGCAAGCTAATCCAGCCAGATTTGGGCAATAACCCGTATGTCTATGCACCTACTTGGTCTGCTGCCCAGGCTGTAGCCGATGCATATGGGACCACCACCGAATTGGTGGGCTACGACCCTCACGACAAGGTAATTACGTGGACCAATGAAAATCTCTTTCATCTGTTGCGCGAAAATGATTGCCACTACATTTTTGAGCAATCGGCAGCACTATCTGGCATCGAGCTTCGCGAATGGCACTCTGACCGAACATTGGCCAGGGACAAAGCATCTCGGCGAGTCAAATACACTGGGCCACACGGCGGCAGCTACGAGAAAACACTGATACCTGATGGCTTGTATGTTTTTGGGCATTCGGTTGAAGTCGATGGGAGAACGGGAACGGTGCTAACCAGATTGTTTCTTGAGGTCGATATGGGGACCCAAACCATTACCCAGCGCAACAAGACGCTGAAGCATCCGCAGCGCACGTGGGAACACAAAGTACGCTCATATATGGCCTACTTCCAGCCAAGTGGACTTTGTGAGCAGCATTATCAAACCACAAATGCACGGGTGTTAGTGCTAACAACTTCGGAACTCAGGCTTAAGCGGATGATGGAAGCGACAGAGCGAGTAGGGGGTACTGACCGATTTTGGTTTGCAACGTTTGAGCAATTTACGCCAGAGTCAGCGCTAACTCAGCCTATCTACTGGGTGGCGGGGTCGAGAGAAAAAGAGTATGCATTGATTGAATTGTTTGCGTGATCTATCGATCACAGCGATTGGGAACTCTCCCAATCCACTATGTTTGTAGCTAACGTTTCACTAGCCCAGGTCGTGGCTTTATGGACGCCTTTGATTACACCATGCAGTTACAAGTTGGTTGCCCCGGCGGATGCTTATTCTGCTACGTTCCCAATGGCTCTGGAATCGTACCCAAGACAATTCGTGGTGAGTATGGCGAACAATGGGGATTTGTGGTCAAGAACAAAGAGAAGGTTGTTAACAAGCTCATCCGTGAACTAAACAAAGGCACACTGGCAGATAAAACTATCTACTGGTCAGGCGTAACTGATCCATATGCATCTCCACCTGCTGTTACCCATGAACTTTGGCAGGCGTTGATTGCTACTGAAAGCCATCTCAAACCACGTCGCATTGCAATTCAAAGTCGATTTCACGTCGACAGAGATGTTGAAATGCTAGCTGAGCACGTGAACTCAACGTCATCTAGCGATGGCGGACCACCTGTCGTTGTCAGCTACAGCATCGGCACAGATCGTAACGACCTGATTGCAGCGTGGGAAAAGTCTACGCCTTGGTTTGAACAACGGATGAACGTCATCCAGAATCTACGAGCACGTGATACCTGTGTCGTAGCTACCCTAAGTCCTCTTGGGTTATGGGACGAACTTGAAGTTGCATTACATCAGTTAAAGGAATGGGGTGTGCCGTACATTACTACTCTTTTATTCAAAGAAGGAAACCGAGGGGCTAACACGCCACGCCGATTCCGAGCCTATCTTAAAGAACACTACCCAATGCTGATGGATGAGGGATGGCAAGCAGAAATGGCCACCTCTATGCGCTCAGCCTATGGGGAGAACCGAGTTCTGGTAGGTCAAGCTGGATTTGCATCTTTGACGAAACCACACCTCGTGGCCCCTAAATAACGACTGCCGTGGGAATTAAAGGCCATAATCCAAATGGCCAAATTTGCCGAATCCGATTGATACTTTTTCGCACCTGATACTTTACTAACTACATACGCAGTATCCGACTCATACTGATAGAGCTTCAAGTAACACTTGAAATGGAATCAGCCTCTTTCTGATGGACTGACTACCGACTGCTGGGAAGATCCTAAAAAATGTTCCCAGCTTTGTTAGTTATATCTCAACAGAAGGGAGGTGATTTTATGGGAGCCAAACTAGAGTACGCAGCGTTTAGGAGGAACGATTTTTACATGCTGGTGGATTGGCTTGACGATTTGGCCGACAGTGGCCCTCGGTGCTTCAGAAATTTCATTGATAGCGAAGGCACCACTGTCGTGATACATAGTCAAGATCCGTTTACCTATACAGAAGCCTTGGAATTCTACAAGACGATTAAAGGCTCAGTCGAGGTGGAGTAAGTTGTGAGAAGCTCAGCTGATATGAGTCGTGTATACATATACCGAGAGTGGTAGCATCGGAATGCTGCCACTCTCACCCAACCTAGCCAGCTCTTAGCTGGTGCGCAACTGCCGTTTGGATCTCCAGACCGGAGCAGACATCGTTTTGTCTGAACTGGAAACGGAGTGCCGAATGTTACAGGCCACTCTCAAGCTGTAATCGAAGGGAGGTGAAGACCATGCAGATTAACGCCAACTTCAAGCAAAGTACAGATAGTTTGAAGCTATTAGAGCGCCTTGGAGAAATGGAAGAGTTGCAAAAAGGAAACGTCCGCATACTCTTCAATAATCGCTCTCCAGAAGATCAAAAGCTTCTTACCATCCTGAGAGCTTCGCTTGATCAGCGCCGCTGGTATCAGAAATTCACGCCAGATATGCTCAAGACTATGGCCCTTGCTGCCGTCTCAAGCATTAGTGTAATGGCGTTCGGATTTGCCAGCTTGCTCGGCTACATCTAGCGCGCTAGCTATAGCTATATAACGGAGGCGTTGGTTGGTGACACAACCAACCCTCCAATCATTTAGAAATACAGTTTCAACGTAAAGTGAATCTTGATAGGAGTATTATACGATGAATAACGCGGGAAATAAACCGTCACTAGAAATTCTACGAATCATTGATCGGCTTGCCTCAATAGGTCAGCAGTTTTCCCAATTTACGAACAAAATTGAGAAGAATGAAGAATGCATGACACGATTAGTCGATGAAGAACTAAGTAATGGGAAGCCTATCGATGCCGGCCAGAGTATCAACAAAATGAGGGCTTCAAAGATATTGTCCAAGAATACTCTCATGGAATAAATGGAAATAAGCCTGGATGAAAAAAAATGCCAGTCACTATTGTTTAGAGCTATCTCCTTCGTCGACATCATCTGGGCTTCCCAAAACAAGTAGTGCGTCAAGGTCATTTTGTTTGACGCGACGATTACGTGTCTCAGCGAGATAGTAGTAGGGCAGCTTACCTGACTTCATGTAGTTGTATACCGTTGCGGTCGTCACTCTGATGTACTCAGCGGCTTCGGCAATGGTGTACCATTTTTGTTCTTCGAGGTCGTCCATTATGGATAAATACAGTTTGGTTAGTATTTGTTCGTTTTTGTTGATTTTTATTCATTTTGACAAAACCTAGAAATTGTAGATAATAATCCTGGACCGCGATATTACACCAACAAGGAGGTGGATTATATCGAAGATCTAAATTATGTCAGAAGTACCCAATGGTTTGGGTTGAAGTCGATACTGGAGATATCGACTCCAACCAGTTGGCAATCAGTTTAGACGCAGAATGCCAGGGTTCAGTATAACGCAACCCTGGCACAATAACGAAACAGGAGCAGATTATGCTTACTTCATTGGATGGGGTTGCAGCCTTGCGTAATATTCGAGTTGAGCTTCAGCAAGATGCTATGGGTGATTACCCTCATGGCGTACTTTGGGAATTACTGGTGCTCTACGATGTCTGCTGTGCTTTGGGGCTTACCCGCAAGCTAATACGGCAAGTGTTGGGAAGCAATGGAGCACAATATGTGCATAACTACATCAAGGTGCCGCTTGATAAGTTAGGCGCTCGCCCTCAGCATTCCCAACCTCTAATCAACTAGTCTCAACAACAGAATAATCCGTATTGAAGGCTGAAGAGATCCGTATGAATCCTTCAGCCTTGTTTGGATACTACGCAAGGACAATACAGCATGAACTCAAAGAGTGCTACGGCTATGCCCGTTCGTGTGGCAATATATGCGCGTGTTTCGAGCGAGCGACAAGCTGCCGAAGATCGGGTGTCAATAGAAGTGCAAGTCAAAGACTGTGAAGCCCTATGCCAGGAACAAGGCTATCACATTGTTGGAACCTACATCGATCAAGAAAAATATCGTGTAAGCGGGAAGCTAGTTCAACCTTCTGCTGAACGCAAGGATAGACCTGCGTATCAATCTATGCTCAAGGCTGCCCGTGATGATCGGTTCGATCTTGTCATTGCTTGGAAGGAAGATCGACTCTACCGCGGCATGTATGCCGCCATGCCACTGTCGGAATTGCTTGACGAAAAAGGGCGACGCTTTGATATCGAACTGGTTAAAGAGACTTTTGATCGCAAAATGTTGGGCATCAAAGCCGCAATGGGAAAAATTGAGGTCGACAATATTCGGGAGCGAATGTTGATGGGTCGTCGCGAAAGGCTGGAACGTGGAGAAGTCCCAGGCGGTGACCAAGTCAGGTATGGTTATTTTCCTGCCCTACAGAACAAAAGTTCTGTAGGGCAGGAAATATGGTTATAAGAAGATTGATAAACTCTTGGAGGTTGACGAAGAAGAAGCAGCGATAGTACGCCAGATATTTGCTTGGTATATTGAAGGTGCAACCAATACACAAATTCGTCGTCGGTTACATGCGCAGGGCATCCGCTCTCGCAAAGGTTCCGAGTATTTTCCGGTAGTTACCCTCAGCAAGATCCTTACCAGTGAATGTTATGCTACTGGACAAATCGAGACTACACTTGAAGGTGAGGTTTTTTACATCGTGTGCCCACCTATCATTACGATCGAGACCTGGAATAAAGCAGTTGCCGTACGGCGGTGCAATAAAACTGAAGCGCGCAATATTAAGGATGATTATCTATGTCATGGCATCGTCTATTGCGCATGTGGTTGGAAGTGCGTGACCCGTTCTCAAGTAGCGAACCGCTCGCGTGGATATACAAATGTGACAGGCGTTTATATTTGTCAACGCCGCCATAAGAAACCCGAGTCCCAGCCAGCAGAATGCGCCCACACAATTGGTTCCTTAAAGCTCGACGAATATGTTTGGAACGTTGTTAGAGGTATATGTCGCAATCCTGGTCTTGTTCAAGCTGCTGTGGAGGCCAAACTTGCAGAGCTAGAAGACAAACATGCAGCTTTAGAAAATGAGCTGCGAAAGGTGCAGCAAGTGTTACGAGAGGTAGCTGAAGAACGTCAGTGGGTTATTACTCAAGCACGTAAAGGAACCATTTCTGAGACAGACATGGAATTGCAACTCAGCCAATTGCAGATTCAAGAATGGGAGTATCAGCGGCAGCTAGATGAACATAAGGCTGCTCAAGCAACCCGCAAACAGGCCCAGATTTTATCGGAATGGGCTGACCAATACTTACAGGATATCGATTCTGGACTCGATGCCTTAGAAGTGAATGTAGAAAATTTGTCCAGTGGGGTGTTCGAACAGTTCTATAGTAAACTACAGGCGTGGCAGTTTAAGGATAAATATCCCGAAAGTCAGATTGACCAACTTAAGTGGGCTATCTTAAATGAAAAGCGTCGGGTTGTTCGGACTTTGATTGATAGGGTAATTGTGACTAAGACAGTTGAGGGGCGACAGATTACACCGATTCTGGCTTTGGACATCCCTAACGCATCTGATGAAAGTCTAATATATGGCTACCAGTCGCCGGAATACATAAATGCACCAAAATTGTTTCAAATTGGGCCGGTAGAGTTGGAGGATACTGACGAATATGAGGCTCAATCCTAGGCCGTAGTCATCGTTGCGTCCAAGAAGAAACTGAGTTTTTTGTCTGCCAGAGTGAGATCAACGTCAAACCGCTCAAAAACCTATATAGTGCAACTTTGCACTATATAGGTTTCTGGACGAAGGGATGACCAACGCCCAATCCTACGTAGAATAAATAGAGTGCTGAGGCTTGAAATAGCGACAATCCGGTCAATACCTAAGTGCAGCAAAGCAGCATATGTGCAATTATAATGTGGGTGGATTTCTGGAAGTGCCCTCAATAATCCCCACCCGGCGTTGTTTGTCTGGATTGCATTTGTTATTGCTTATGATAGGGTGGCCACTCCAGCGAGAATAAAATTTTGACCCCAAGTCTGAACTTCGTCCCTGGATAATCGTCAGAACCCATATCAGCAAAGGATTAGTTCTCCAGGCTATGGTCAACGGTTACTCGTCCTCTAATCCTATACTTGATCTGGTTGCTAATTATGGCCCCGGTCGAAGACCGACAGCCTCAAGTACATCTTCTAAATCTTCCTGCGCAATACCAAGCGTTTCTGCTGTCGCTTCAAAGTCAGGCGCTGAACCGCCCACGGGCGCCCCGCAGCTCTAGTTCTGTCACACCTAAAACTTCATCGGTCGGGATCACTTTGGGCAGCGAGTAGGTGCTGCCAGAGGCAAACCCTCGCTGCGAGGATAAGCTACGCCCCTTCGGTCCTCGACTATCTAAGCCAAGCCCACTGCTCAAAACCTGATATGCCTGCTCCTGATGATGACACCATCCTGAGCTTAGAGTATATCTTGACACGGCCTCCAGATATGGTATGATTTGAATCGTGTATCATGCATGATGCACGATTCACCTTGCTTTTTGCATAACCAATATAGACCAAAATTTATCTAAAAGATAGTGCAGCAATGGACACAGGGACATTAGTAGATCGCGTATATCGAACGCTGAGGGAACAGATTCTACAGGGCAAATATGAACCGGGGCAGAAATTGAACTTGGACCAGTTAGCGCGCGACCTTAAAGTAAGTAATACGCCGATCCGTGAGGCGATGGCGCGGCTAGAACGGCTAGGGCTGGTTGAGACAGTCCCTTACTCTGGCCCCAAGATCAGGCGTCTGAATGCCGCACAGCTACAAGACACTTATGATGTACGCATCGCGCTGGAAGTGCTAGCCGTGCAGCTGGTAGCCCAAAGCGAAGATCCGGAGGTCTTCAAAGGGATGGCTGCAGCCCTGGAGATGCAAGAGCGTGCTTGCAATGGAGATGATCCACGAGCTGTGATAGGCGCGGATCGCGCATTCCACGATGCTCTTGTAGAGGCTTCAGGGAACAGCGTGTTGCTGGAGATGTTGCCGAATCTGTCGGATCGCACTCGCTTGCTCCTTGAGTTGAACACACCGCCATCAGAAGGGATGGACAAAGCGGCAGCTTTGCGCGGGCTACAGGGGCATAAGCGTATTTTTGAAGCCCTGCGAGATGGAAATGCCGACGTGGCAGTGCAAGAATTGCGCCGTGAATTGACCCGCGGCAAGGAACGCTTGGTTGGGCAGATGACTAAGCGGGAAGTTGCCTGAAGTGACACGAACGTGAACTCGCTACAATCGAACAAAAATTCAACACGATTCGCCGAAGACACCTCATCCATGCCAAGAAAGGCAAACGAAAATGAGAAGCAAACAACTTGGTAAGTACGGACCGGATGTTCCGGTCATCTGTCTTGGAGCATGGCCGCTTGGCGGGGGAATGGGCGTGAGACCACCGTCTACGGCCCCGTTCCGGAATTCAATTAGTCAGACCAGATAGGAGCAGTTGAATTCATCATGAATACCAATCACACAATCGACCCGTTTCCTAGACGACCCCTTGGGCGATCTGTCTTGCAGGTACCTCAGTTTGGTTTTGGTGGCGGCACGTTGGGCGATCCAGATGAAGTAATCTCAGAGGGTCGGGCCCAGCAGACCCTTGCTACAGCGTATGACTTGGGCATTACGTACTTTGACACGGCCCCTTGGTACGGATTGACCAAGAGCGAGCATCGGATCGGCTACTTCCTGCGACAGAAGCCACGCGATTCATTCGTGATCAATACAAAAGTAGGACGCGTCTTCTCCAGGCCCGACGATCCTGCGAGCTTCTCGCAAGATCGATGGGCTGGCGGCTTGCCCTTCCAGCTTCGCTTTGACTATACGAGAGACGGGTTTCAGCGATCATACGAGGACAGTCTGCAACGTCTCGGGCTAAACGCCATAGATTCACTGGCGGTTCACGATCTCGACTACAAGTTCCACCTGGACGACGATGGTGTGAATGGGTGCCTGGACCAGCTTGACAAGGGGGGCGGCTTTGACTGGCTGCTAGAGATGAGGGGCCGAGGCGAAGTAAAGGCGATTGGGGCAGGCGTGAATCAGGCAGAGATGATACCTAAGTTTCTGGAGCGTTTTCAGGAGTGGGACTTCTTCCTCGTGGCCATGCCATACACCCTGCTGGATCAACCGGCCCTGGATGGTGCCTTCGATCTGTGTGGCCAGCACGATATTTCGGTCATTATTGGTGCGGTTTTTGCGTCGGGCATTCTGGCAACCGGCGTCGGGACTGATGCTAGGTACGGATATATGCCTGCTGCAGACGACATCGTCGACAAGGTCCGACGAATCGAGATTATCTGTGAGCGCTACGAGGTTCCGCTCGGTGCGGCTGCCCTGCAGTTTCCACTCAGGCATCCGCTGGTCGCGGCTGTGATTCCCGGCTCGAATGCTCCCCAGAAGGTCAGGATGAACCTTGACTGGATCTTGACCGAGGTTCCGCAGGATTTTTGGGACGAGCTGAAGTCGGAGGGCCTGCTGCGCAGAGATGCCCCGACGGCTTGAGAGTTCGCTCGCAGACGGCGCAGCAGGCAGCCCTGTCTGTATGCACAAGATCGGAGAATACCCTTGCCCTGTCTGAGCATGTCTGTATCAAGTGGGTCTAAACTAAAAAGGTAGGGGTCGTCATGCCTGAATGTTTGTTTTGGGCTGCCCGAATATCGTTAGCGGGAATGACGACTCAAAAACGATCGGTTTCAAGTTATTTTTCGATTAAATGTAGTCAAGCGAGGAATGAGGACATATGAAAGTTATTGTAATTGGCGCTAATGGAAACAGTGCGACACGAGTCGTCAAGCTATTGAAGGCGGGGAATCAGCACGAGCCTGTCGCAATGATCAGAAACGCAGACCAGCGCGCAAAGTTCGATGAGCTTGGCGTGGCCACAGTGCTTGCCGATTTAGAATATCCGATTGATCACGCGATCGCAGGATGTGACGCCGTGATCTTTGCCGCGGGATCGGGTGGTCACACGGGCAAGGACAAAACTGTCCTCGTCGACCATATCGGCGCGATCCGCTCCATGGTGACCGCTCAGGTTCACGGCGCGACCCGATATGTCATGCTCAGCGCGCTCAATGCCGACGAGAACAGCACGTCAAAAATAGCGCACTATCATAAGGCCAAGGGCAAGGCGGATCGACATCTGATGGAAAGCGATCTGGAGTGGACCATCATCTGTCCGGGTGGTCTGCGTGATGATGAAGGAAACGGGCTGGTGTCGGTTAGCGAAGAAACGCGCCATGAAGGCATCACGACCCGCGACAACCTGGCCGCGGCTCTCGTCGCCTGTCTAGATCTCGACAACACGATTGGCAAGCGCTTTAGCCTGCTTGAGGGTGAGACGCCGCTGATGGACGCGCTCCGCTCTGTATAGGCTGGAACGGCTGACAGAGGCCGAGGGGGTGAGGAGACTGGAAAAGGTGCGAGTCACATTGATATTTTATTAAACCTAACGGGGTAGGAGTATACGATGGAATACACTAATCTGGGCCGAACTGGTCTGAAAGTATCGCGAATTTGTTTGGGGATGATGTCTTATGGCAACCCTAGCTGGCGAGATTGGGTCTTGCCGCTAGATGAGAGCCGACCCTTTGTCAAACGGGCCTTGGAAGCGGGGATCAATTTTTTTGACACGGCAGACGTTTACTCTTTGGGAGCTAGCGAGGAGATCACTGGGCAACTCCTCAAGGAATTTGCCCAGCGTGACGATGTGGTCATCGCCACCAAGGTCTATAACCCCATGGGGGATGGCCCTAATGAGCGAGGGTTGTCCCGCAAACACATTATGGCCTCTATCGATGCCTCTCTCAAGCGCCTGGACACCGATTACGTGGACCTCTATCAGATTCACCGCTGGGATAAGGAAACGCCAATTGAAGAGACATTGGAAGCACTACACGATATCGTTAAGGCGGGTAAAGCACGCTATATCGGCGCATCGAGCATGTATGCCTGGCAATTTACCAAAAGCCTTTATCTAGCTGACCTGCATGGCTGGAGCCGCTTTGTGTCGATGCAAAATCACTATAACCTGGTTTATCGGGAGCAAGAGCGGGAGATGAACCCCCTCTGCCACTCCGAAGGGATAGGGATCATTCCCTGGAGTCCTTTAGCGCGTGGCTTTTTGAGCGGGAATCGCAAAAGAGAGGAGGAACACCCAACCACCCGGGCCAAGAGTGACAATGCATCCCACAGGCTCTATTACCAGGAGGCCGACTTTGCCATCGTCGACCGGGTGGTGACGATGGCCGAGCGGAAAGGAGTGCAGCCAGCCCAGGTTGCCCTGGCCTGGTTATTGCACCGGCCGGAGGTGACGGCCCCCATCATCGGAGCGACAAAAATGATTCACTTGGAAGAAGCAGTGGGCGCGCTCGAGATCCTACTCTCGGCCGAAGACTTGGCTTATCTGGAAGAACTATACCAGCCCCATCCGGTTTTGGAACATTCTTAAGGGTTATTTGCGCTACGAAATAGTAAAAAGCTATATCCAGCAGTTCTGGGACTTTGAGACGGGCCCTCCCCGGGTATAGCCTCATCTCTGATAGACCATTCCCGATGCGGAGTTTTAGTACATCATAAATCGCTTATAGCGAAAACAAGGAGGAACAGTGACAGATAAGATCAAGTGGGGAATTATTGGTTGCGGTGGTATTGCGCGGAAATTCACCAACTGCATGAAGTATGTAGACGCCGCCGAGTTGGTCGCGGTTGCTTCGGCCACGCCAGGCAAAGCCGAGAAGTTTGCCAGTCAGTTCGGCATAGATTCAGCCTACAGTGACTACAATCAGCTCGTGGCCCAAGACGATATTCAGGCCGTCTACGTGGCGACGACCCACAATTTTCACTACGAAAATGTGAAGCTGGCTCTGGAACATGGGAAAGCCGTGCTCTGCGAGAAGCCGATCACGGTGGCCGCCTGGGAGGCTGAAGAACTGATCGCCTTGGCCCGCGCGCGGAAGCTCTTCTTGATGGAGGGCATGTGGACTCGGTTTCTGCCAGCCATCCGCCAGGTCAGGGAGTGGCTAGACGCGGGCGAGATCGGAGAGCTGCGACAGATCCGAGCCGACTTTGGCTTTAACGCTCCCTTCAATCCCGAGGGCCGCATGTTCAACAAAGCGCTTGCTGGCGGCGCACTACTGGATGCCGGCATTTACCCAGTCTCTTTTGCGAGTATGATAGCCGGTTCTCCTGTCGCGGTGGAAGCCATCGCGGATATCGGTAGTACCGATGTAGATGAGCAATCCTTTTGCCTGCTTCGGTACGGGAATGGCGCCATCGCCAGTCTATCGGCATCGGTTCGTGCGCCTGTCGATGTGCTCGCAACGATCATCGGCAGCGAAGGCAAGATCACCGTTCCCCGATTTCTGGCGGCCAGTTCTGTCGAGTTACACAGGTATAAGAAAGGAGAGACGATTCGGCGGGACTTTCCGTTCCCTGATGGGCAGGGCTTTGAGTATGAGATCCAGGAAGTCGTGGATTGCCTGAATCAGGGAAAGCTAGAGAGCGACATCATGCCCTTGAACGAAACGCTCTCCATCATGCAGACGATGGATGCAATCCGTAAGAAAGTCGGACTGGTATATGACAATGACAGATAACAACCGCCCCAATTTACTTTACATTCATACTGACCAGCATAGTCCCCATGTGACAGGCTGTTATGGTGATCCCTTAGTCCAAACACCCAACTTGGATCGATTGGCTCGCCAAGGGGTTGTATTTGATAGCGTCTATTGCAATTCCCCCATCTGTGTGCCCTCTCGAATGTCTATGCTCACCGGTCAACACCCTTACCAAAACCAAGTCTGGACAAATGCACATGTCCTCGATTCAGGCATTCCCACGTTTGCCCACGCGCTGGGCGCGGCTGGGTATCATCCGGTGCTGATAGGGCGCATGCATTCGGTGGGGCCAGATCAACTACACGGCTATGTCGAACGGTTGGTGGGTGATCATGGCCCCAACTATTTAGGCGGTGGCGGTGTTGATCATGGGATATTAAGTGGCACGGCTGGCCCCCATCGCGTTAGTTTAGAACGCTCTGGGCCAGGTCAAATGGCCTATCAAGTCCACGATGAATATGTGACGGCGGCGACAGTTGATTACGTTAACCAGGTTGGCGTTGCCAAAAAAGCAGGTCTGCCTGGTGAACCATTTAATTTGAGTGTGGGCTTCATGTTGCCGCACCCACCCTATGTTGCCCGCCAAGAAGACTATGAACTGTATGCTGAAACCATGACCATGCCTCGCAAACCCAAGCCTTTTGCTGAGGTAAAACACCCCCAATTACGCTGGTGGCGAGAGCATACGGGTATTGTTGAGGTAACGGATGAGGAAATTATACAAGCCAGAGCTGCCTATTACGGTCTGGTCACGCGCTTTGACACAATGATTGGCCAAATCTTGACCGCCTTGGAAGAAAATGACCTTTTAGACAATACCCTCATTGTCTATACCTCTGACCACGGCGATATGCAGGGCGAACATGGTTTATGGTGGAAGCACGTCTTCTATGAAGAGTCGGTGCGGGTGCCCTTAATTATTTCCTGGCCCGGCCAAATAGAAGGCGGTCGACAGTGCCAACGCGTGGTCAGCGCCTTAGATGTCAACGCCACCATGTTAGATGCCCTTTCTACACCTGCCCTCCCCAACTCAGCAGGGCGTAGTTTAATGCCTTTAATGACCCAACTTGCCAATCAAGTAACCTGGGATGATGTCGCCTTCTCTGAATACTGCTCCGATCAATTTTGCCCTGAAGGCGGCTGCTATCAACGCATGATTCGTAGAGGAGAATGGAAATTTGTTTATTATCATGAACAACCACCTCAACTCTTTAATCTGCAAGAAGACCCGGATGAGTTAGTAGACCGTGCGGATGATCCCGGTTGTCGCAATATTCTGCAAGGGCTGCAAAACGAAGTTTTAGCTGATTGGGATGCCGAGGCCATCAAAGCAAAAATGAAGGCAAAAAATGCAGATGTCCAAATTTTAACCGCTTGGGGGAAAAGGGTGAATCCAAAAGATAGCATTCGTTGGGATTTAAAACCGGAGATGAATTATTTGGATTAGAAAACAGGATTGGAATGACGGGTTATCCGGGGTGAGCGGGTTGGATACACCAAAGGGCTGCGAGAAGCAGTCTATGCAAATTAGGCGTTCGTACAATACTGAGCAGCGTCATAACATAGCGCTTATTCGGTCGAGAAAAACCGTCATAGTGTGATGCTTCTGAACATAAGCATAGGAGAATACGATGGAATACAGATATTTAGGAAAATCCGGGCTGTACGCGTCGAGGGTTAGTATAGGCGGCGTGCAGCTTGGCTCAGAGGGCGTTTCTCAGAGCGAGGTTGATGGGATTATCGATGCCATGTTTGATGCTGGCATCAATCTAATCGATACCGCGTATATATACGGCAATGGCCAGTCGGAAGAGCGGATCGGCAAGGCATTGGGCGCGAAGAGAGAAGATGTGCTCATCGTGACAAAAGGCGGGCATTGGAAGGCAGAGTACAATGCCCCCAACATCGGAACCCCTTCGCGCAAAAATCTGGTGAGGGAAGTCGAAACCTGCCTTAAACGGCTGAACACCGACTACATCGACGTCTATATGTGGCACGTGGGCAACTCTGTGCCTCCCCACGAAATGATCCGGGCCATGGATGACCTGGTAAAAAGCGGCAAAGTCCTGTACATCGGCGGCTCCAACACGCCAGCCTGGAAGTTGGGGGTTGCGTCGGAGTATGCGCGGAATCACGGCATGAACCCAATCGTGCTCGAACAGAGCGGATACTCGATGCTCAACCGGAGCCGAGAGTTGGACACGATCTCGTGCTGTCTGGAGTATGGAATCAGCTTTATGCCTTATCGGGCCCTACAGAGCGGTTTTCTTTCCGGCAGATATAAAAAAGGCGATCCGATACCCGAAGACACTGCAATCAGAAGATACAACAAACCGACGCTCGACCGGATGTCGACCGAGGAGAATTGGGAGATCCTGGCGCAGCTCCAACAGGTGGCCGGAGACCTCGGCATCTCTCTGCAGGAGTTGGCACTCGCTTGGCTTCTCTATCAACCAGCGGTCGATACAGTACTTGTCGGCGCAAGTAGCCCTGAACAGGTTACGGAGAATGCCAAGGCCGCCGACGTCAAACTCAGCCCCGATGTTCTTGCCAGGCTGGACGAGATATTGGGTATCGACCGGAATCGCAGGATATAGGTATCAGCCCGTCAGCATATCAGCATTTCAGCATTTCAGCGACCGGCTGACTAGCTGACTAGCTGAATAACAGACATTGGAGAAAAAGATGAAGCTAAAACTTTCGGTTAGTATCTCCCCTCGCGCCGACGAAGATGAACTGCTATTCGTCAAGCAACTGGGTGCCGAATGCGTCTACACGTGGGTTTCCGACGACCATATGGACGTTGTCTCTCTCACGGAATTGCGCCAGAAAGTGAACGATGCCGGGCTGGTACTCCACAATGTGGGAAATATGGGCATCGGCAAGTGCGACCAGATCCAACTCGCCCTTCCGGGGCGAGACGAGAAGATCAAAGCCTTTAAGCAGTTCTTGAGGAACCTGTCGGCTGCGGGGATCTATATCACCACATTCACGTGGGAACAGGCAGGGGTGTGGAGTTCCGAGAATCGTGGAAGCAGTCGGGGGGCGCCAGCGCGGCGCGTCGAGATGCACGAGCTCGAACAGAGGCCCTTCACGCACGGGCGGGCCTACTCGGAAGAGGAGATCTGGGACAACTTCGCCTACTTCATGAGGCAGATCATCCCTGTTGCCGAGGAGACGGGCGTCCGACTTGCCCTCCACCCGAATGATCCCCCCGTGCCGGTGCTCGGCGGCGTCCCATGTCTCATCCACAACTTTGGCAACTATAAGCGTGCCTTCGAAATTGCAGGCAGCAATGCCTTGGGGATGGAGTTCTGCACCGGGTGCTGGCTGGAGGGGGGAGATCGCTTCGGCGATGTCGAAGCCGGTCTCCGCTGGTGCAGCGAGCAGGGCCGCATCTGCCTGGTTCACTTTCGCAACGTCAGCGCGCCTTTGCCAAACTTCACAGAGGCCTTTCTCGACAATGGCTACAAGGATATGTATCCCCTGATGAAAATCCTGGTCGAGAAAAACTACAAGGGCACGGTTACCCTCGACCACTCGCCAAGATTCTCCTCGTATGCTGGGAAGGGAAGCGGTACAGCTTATGCGATCGGCTACATGAGGGCGTTGCTGGAGAGGGCAGAAGCGGAGTGCGAGAGAGAAAATGCACTATAGGCAGGCTTTTTTATGATCTCAGTATAGACTCCTTTTAAATCAAACACCAATATTGGGGGCTTTATCATGACGCACGTTGTTGTTATTGGGAGTACCGGACACGTGGGTACCTATTTGGTTCCGCGTCTGGTTGCGGCAGGCTATGAGGTGACGGCGGTTAGCCGAGGGCACCGTGACCCCTATCAGCCACACCCCGCCTGGAATTTCGTTCGTAAGGTCACGCTGGATCGTGTTGCCGAAGATCAGAACGGGACGTTTGGGCAGCATATTCGCGATCTCAACCCTGACATTGTCGTTGATATGATCTGTTTTACGCTGGACAGCGCGCAGCATCTGGTGGAAGTATTGCGGGGTCATGTGCAGCATTACTTGTATTACGGCTCGATCTGGGCCCACGGCTATAGCATCGAAGTGCCCACCACTGAGATGCAGCCACGCCGCCCCATTGGCGAATATGGCATACAAAAGGCTGCTATCGAGGCCTATCTGCTAGACGAAACGCGCCGCAACGGATTCCCGGCCACGACGTTTCATCTTGGTCATATCGTTGGTCCTGGATGGAATCCGCTCAATCCGGCGGGGAACTTCGATCCAGAGGTATTTACCATGTTGGCTCAGGGAAAAGAGCTTGCTCTCCCCAACATCGGCTTGGAGACTGTGCATCATGTGCATGCCGATGACATCGCACTGATGACCATGCAGGCTATCGCCAACTGGAGCAATGCCGTCGGCGAAACTTTTTACACTGTCTCGCCCGCTGCGGTAACGCTGCGTGGATATGCCGAAACGGTTGCCAGTTGGTTTGGCCGCGAAGCGAACTTGCGATTCTTGCCTTGGAATGAGTGGAAGGCACTTGAACAGCACTCCGAGAAAGAGGTAGAGCAGACCTGGGGGCATATTATGCGTAGCCCCAATTTCAGCATGGCCAAAGCCAAGAGACTGTTAGATTACCAGCCACGCTACACCTCGTTTCAGGCTGTGCATGAGGCAGTCACATGGCTGATTGAACAGGGGATTGTCAAGACATAGCAAGACCACCCTCAAACCCAACAAAAGGAGAAAATCATAAGATGACAACAGTGGGAATTACCGGCGCAGCGGGTGGGATCGGCTCGATGCTCGTCGATGGACTGGGCGGGCAGTACGAACTCACCTTGTTCGATGTCGATAACGAGGTCAAACAAAAGTACGGCGACGCTCACAAGACAGTCGTTGCCGATTTATCGGATGAGGAAGCGATTGGCGGGTTGTTTGATGGGCTTGATGTTGTTATCCATCTGGCAGCCAGTGCAAGTGACAGGTCGCCGTGGGAGCGTGTGCTTCCCCACAATATCGTGGCGACCTACAACGTCTTCGAAGAGGCGCGACGAGCTGACGTGAAGAGAATCGTCTTTGCCAGTTCAAACCACTGCCAGAACGGGATCGCGATGGCGGATACCTCGACTTCGTTGACCCCATTCTACGAAAGGCATCGTGGCTACATCCGGCTAGATGATCCACCGACACCAACGTCGATTTACGGTGTCTCGAAACTTTTTGGTGAGAATCTGGGGTGGTTGTATCACAAACGGCACGGCATTCAGTTTGTTGGCCTCCGGATCGGCGCGACAGGTCCGTCAGACAATGTTGGCCGATCAAAAGGGACGGATCGGGAGAGCTACATGCGCGCCATGTTTCTGAGCAGAAGGGATTGCATCGAGGTCTTCAAGAGGGCGATCGAGGTCGATACAGAGTATCTGATCACCTATGCAATCAGCGATAACGACGATCGCATTTTCGACATGAAGGAGACGATGGAGAAGCTGTCCTTCTACCCGCAGGATAACTCGAAAGATTTTTTCGACAGAGCGTAATATGACAGAAAAGCGCAACAACTTTATCCGATTTTTGGCCTACGTACGACCCTATTGGCCTTATATATTGGGCGGCATCATTGGCGGCGTCATACGATTTACCGTGCCCTTATTTGTGCCCCAAGCGACCCGCTATTTGTTGGATAATGTTTTTCTGAATGAAGCAATGACCGCATCAGAAAAACAAAGCCAGACATTGTGGTATCTGGGCGGACTGATCGCGATTTTTATTGTCGTTTGGGCCCCTGGCGCATTCGCCCGACAATATTTGACCACAAAAGCCGGCCAGAGGGCTATTTTTGATTTGCGTGGCGACTTATACTACCGCATTTTACGGATGTCCACTTCTTTTTTTGAACGCAATAAGTCAGGGAGTATTGTCTCGCGTGTGATTAGCGACATCAACTTAGCACAAAATTTGGTGGGGAGCGCTCTAACCAATGTCTGGATGGATGGGGCCGCAATCATCGTTGTCTTGATATTTATGTTCCAGATAAGCATCCCTGTTACCTTGGTGGCCTTAGCCACCCTGCCCTTCTATGCCTACGTCTTTAAACGGTTGCGCAACGAAATTAGAGCCTCAACTTCCCGGGTTCAGGAAGAAACCGCTATTATGGCCGGTAATGTCCAGGAGAAGATTGCTGGGAGTGTCGTGGTTCACACCTTTACCCAGGAAAAAAATGAGGAGCAAAAATTTCTGCAGGACTCGGAGCGTCTTTTTTCTTCAACGATGCGACGCGCTTACTTTCAAAGCCTGAATATCACCATCAGTGGCGGATTGACCCAGATTGCGCCGCTCATTGTCATGTTATTTGGTGGATATCAGGTTATTCAAGGCCATATGACCGTCGGTGATTTCGTTGCGGTAAGCCTCTATCTGAATCCGCTCTATAGCCCTATCAAGCGATTTTCTGATCTGAATGTGGTATTTGCCAATTCGATGGCCGCTTTGGATCGTATTTTTTCCATTATGGATCAAAAACCAGACGTCAGAAACCGACCAAATGCCGTGAAGCTAAAACAAATCATAGGCACCGTTGTCTTTGATGATGTCTATTTCTCGTATACTAATTTACCTGAAGGTGAACAAGGACCAGTGTTAGAGGCAGTCAATGCTACGGCGGAGCCAGGGCAAAGAGTCGCACTCGTTGGGCCAAGCGGTTCAGGTAAAAGCACCTTTGTTAGCCTGATCCCGCGTTTATACGATGTTCAGGCTGGCGCGATTACGATTGATGGCCTCGATGTGCGAGACATTGACTTGCACTCGCTGCGTCACAATATTGGGATGGTGCTTCAAACACCCATCCTGTTTAGTGGCACTGCGCTTGATAATCTATTGTATGGGAAACCCAATGCGACTTGGAAAGATGTTAAAGAAGCCTGTAAAGCGGCCAACGCCTACGACTTTATCAAAGCACTACCTGATGGCTTTGACACCGAAATCGGTGAGGGCGGCATTTTCTTGTCGGGTGGGCAGCGACAACGGCTGACCATTGCTCGGGCCTTTCTAAATAACCCCCGCATCCTGATTTTGGATGAGGTCACATCGGCCCTGGATGCCGAATCTGAACAACTCATTCAGGAGGCGCTGAAGAAACTAATGATTAGCCGCACGACGTTTATTATTGCCCATCGTCTCTCTACGATTGTCAATGCCGATAACATTTTAGTGTTGGACAACGGCAAAATAATTGAAGCTGGCACACACAAAGAACTATTACGCCACGACGGCCTATATCGTGATCTATATTCTCGCCAGTTTGCATCGGCTCA
This sequence comes from Chloroflexota bacterium, assembly GCA_039028975.1. GTDB lineage: Bacteria > Chloroflexota > Anaerolineae > Caldilineales > Caldilineaceae > JAHBNG01. The sequence continues at coordinate 9,532 of JBCCHB010000139.1, read as the reverse complement.
AAGCGCGTCAGCGGTGTTGAGGCAACCGCAGGTAGTGATCTGACGCTTGATCTATTGCAGTGAAAAACTATATCGGCGATTTGAGACCGCAGCCGACGAAGATTGGTATCAACGCTGATAATCATAGCAAGAATGAGGAAAGAAAAAATGCTCTTCAAGATTTCATGCTGTGCCTTCAATTTCCAGGGGCTGGATCTGGATGAGAAGCTGAAACTCGTCAGAAATATGGCATTCGATACTGTCGATCTGTCAGCCAAGCAAGGTGATGAGCTTTCTCAGCAAATGATGATCGAAAGCCCAGAGTCGTACGGTAAGACCATCCGCGAAAAAGCTGCGCACCACGGGCTAAAGCTCGACGAGCTTTTCATCTGCACGATTCTGGATGACGAAAACGAAATTGATGTCTCGACAGATGATGCTGCTACGCAGGAAAAGCTGCTCAGTTACTTCCAGCGCTTTTGCGTCTTCGGTCAGGCCGCTGGTTTCGAATCCATCTTGCTGGTCCCCTTGTGCTCAGATGAGTCGGACCCGCAGGCTGCGTGGAACAATACGGCACGAATACTCAGAAAATGTACGGAGATCGCCACCGCTCACGAACTATTTTTTAATATTGAGCCGGTGGATTTCTCTCTGTTAAAGACGCCGGAGATCGCCTGTAAGATGGCGGAGGAGGTGCCGGGGTTGGGCTTTACGCTCGATTACTCCCACTATGTCTGTGCTGGATTCTCGCAGGAAGAGATCGCCAAGATGCACAAGCACATGAGACATATGCATATCCGCCAGGCCACCAAAGGCTCCAGACAAGAGCCTGTAGAGACGGGAACCATCGATTTTGCCAAGGTCACGCAGTTGCTGATCGACGACGATTTTGCGGGCAACTTGGCCATGGAGCACATCGATATGGTGGAGTCTGCGTACAAACCAATCAACTCAGTCGTGCGCCAAAATGCCGAATTGGCCGCTAGAATCAAATACACGGCCGAGCATGAACAGACGAAACAGAGCCAGTAAAAAATCGATGTTTAACTTATGGTCCCGTGCAGAGCTTAGATTAGCAGAGAGGAGAAACAACTGATGACGTCACTCAAGAAGGTTCTGGTCACCGGCGCGAACGGGCATGTAGGCAGCAGTACGTACCTGGTTCTGGCGGCCCAACCGGAGAAGTACGATGTGTATGCGCTGGATCGACAGCGTGATTTCTCTGCCCGCCTGCCAGCTAGAAACAAGGGGCTGGCAATCCCGGAGGAGAAGTTTCATTTATGCAACTTGGCAGATGCGGAGGCAGTTCGGCAAGCGGTTGAGGGGATGGACGTAGTGGTTCACCTTGGGGCGGACCCAGGTGACGACGGAAGCTGGGAGAGCCTGTTAAACAACAATGTTGTGGGTACATACAACGTCTTTGAAGCCTGCAAGGATGCTGGCGTGCCACGGGTGATTGCCGCCAGCAGTATCATGGTTTCTCAGGGGCAACGAGAGCAAGAGCCATATAAATCAATCGTCGCCAAGCGCTTCGACGATGTGCCCAAGGATTACCCAATTCTCACCACAGAGACGCCAGCGGAGCCACGGGGGATTTACGGCGCGACCAAGGTGTGGGCCGAGTCGCTGGCGCGGGTGTACGCCAATACCCACGGCATGTCGTGCATCTGCATCCGCATCGGGCAGGTCGAGCGGGATCGCCCCCGACCGCCCCATGGCCACGACTTTTTTGTGAGCCAGCGGGATATCGCCCAGATTATGGAATGCGCGGTCAATGCAGATGAGGATTTGCGCTTTGGGATCTTCTACGGCATATCGAACAATGACTGGCGCTGGATGGATATTGAAGATGCGCGGGAAAAACTGGGGTATGTGCCTCTGGACAGAGCAGAAGACAACCATGTTTATTGATACGATAAACTCAAACTGAGGGAGGATTGACAATGGAGTATAGATTGCTTGGTGGTTCAGGTTTTAGTGTGCCAGCGCTCAGCTTTGGCACGGCAACTTTTGGTGGAGATCATCCTTTCTTTGCGAAATGGGGCAATACCAATGTTGATCAGGCACGACGTCTGGTTGACATTTGCCTTGATGCAGGGGCAAACCTGTTTGATACAGCAAATGTTTACTCCACTGGTCAAGCGGAAGAGGTTTTGGGTGGAGCAATTAGCGGACGGCGTTCTCAGGTGCTGCTTTCCACGAAGGCGAACTTCCGGATGAGTGATGACCCAAACGCAGTTGGCACGTCCCGCTTTCACCTCCTGCACGCCTGCGAAGAGAGTCTGCGGCGTCTCAAAACAGATTATGTCGATATCTTTACCATTCATGGCTATGATGCAAGAACCCAGCCTGAGGAAACACTACGCACATTGGACACATTGGTGCAAAGCGGCAAAGTGCGCTACATCGCCTGTTCAAATTTTTCTGGCTGGCATCTAATGAAATCGCTGGCAATTTCGGAAAGGCATGGGTGGTCACGCTATATGGCCCATCAGGCCCATTACACACTGCTTCGGCGCGAATACGAGTGGGAACTGATGCCGCTTGCCCTCGATCAAGGGGTCAGTACGATTGTTTGGGGGGCATTAACACAAGGACGGTTGAGCGGGAAGTATCGTCGCGATCATCCGGTGCCAACTGGAAGTCGCATTGCTCAAGGTGCTGGTGAAGGACCGCCAATCCCCGAGGAATGGCTCTACAGCGTCATTGACGTACTCGATGAAATCAGCACCGAAACGGGCAAAACCGTTGCGCAAATCTCGCTCAACTGGCTCCTGCAACGGCCGACAGTTGCTAGCATTGTCATTGGTGCGCGTAACGAAGATCAGCTACTGGACAATTTGGGTGCCGTCGGATGGAACCTGACGAAAGAGCAAGTCGCTCGGTTAGATGCCGTCAGCGAGCGCGAACCCATCTATCCCTATTGGCATCAGCGCGGGTTCACAGATCGAAATCCATCGCCTGTGAAGCTGTATGGGAGTTAGTCAGCCGGTCAGCTAGTCAGGCTGAAGTACTGATAGCTGGCACGCCAACTACTGATGGCTGAGTCGTTACCTGTTAGAAGTTCCGCAGTTCCCCAGATCTGGGGAACTGACCAACTGCGTAAGTCTTGCCTGTATAGATGGCAAGCAAAGTAACATCTATAGGAGACCATTGATCATGCTCCAAACACGCGAATAACTGATGTGAGACCAAGAGAATCCAGATTTCGCTGGATGAGGAGTGGAGCTACATCGCCGACTTTGGCGGGCGCATCGACACCTATTGTATCGACCGAGCAATTAAATCCTCGACACCCAAACCATAGATGTGCGGCGGTGTCATTCCCATTAGTCGCAAGTACATTGCCAACTGACTGCGGTGATGAATTTTATGTGCTGCCAAAATAAGAAACAAATCGTTCTACTTTCCGAATCATTGGCCACTTCTCATCAGGCGGGATTTGAGAACAATCAAATCTCCCAGCAGCTTTGTCTTGACAACATTTACTTCAGGCGACAAGCGTTCTGCAACGCGGGCAATTTCCAGATTCAGCGAATCAATTTCTGTCCTCCTATTATTTTGAATATCTTGAAGGGTTGAGGCCAATTGTCCGTCTGAGCCATGGCTCATTTTGAGCAGATGATCCATAACTGGTTGATGCTCTAGGGCGATGCCTAGCTCGTTCGCAACCAGCACACATTCTGCAATGATTTCACTGGCTAATTCAGCAACCTGTTGATCGCGCGCAAAGATTCCGTTGTCAACTTCAAGAAGCGGGCAAATTGTGTTGAAAACGGCATTAAGTATGCCCTTCTTCCAAACTTCCCCATAGATATCATCTTCTATGTGAAACTGAAATGCTGGTGTGGTTAGCTGCTCTACATATCTCTTTAAATGGTCACGATTTCCATTTTCCGTCCCAATCGGCGATGATTTAGCCATCTTAAATTGAACTGCATATGGACCTGCCTTTTGACTAGCCGAATAGAGGATACAACGATAAACTTCCTCGAACCCTGCGTTTTGATACGCTTTTTCATTGCCAAACCCATTTTGCATAATGATGATTGGCGATCGACACAGCCGTTCTTTTAGCTGCTTGGCAATTAGGTCATTCGCATAACTCTTTGTTGTTATTGCAATGATGCCATCTAACCGTTGTAAATTTGAAAGTGAAACAATATCAACTTGGGCAACAGTTTCATGACGAGGATCATGACCGTCTGCGATCACCACCTCAACGGTATGCTGAGAAATATCGGGGGTACTTGTGTGAACTAAGAGGACCTTTCTTCCTTCTAATGTCAAGAATGCACCTAGCGCTAATCCAATGGCACCGCCACCTAGGATATATACTTTTTGATTTTCATCCATCGTGATCATTCTCGGATTACTTCGGGCATTAAGCTTATTTGGTTCAACCGGATCTCAGGAGGTTGACACAGATGCCGACATGTACAATGCGCCCAGGAGGCACCCGCCAAGCCCGTTGCTCTCGGGCTAGGCACCCCGAGTTACATTATGAACGCTTGTCAACCCCCTGAATTCCCGAAGAGCCGCTTATTTTTGCAAGAAAAACCATGGGTCGGGAATCGCTTGGACTTATAAATTAAGGTTGCCATCAAATTCAATATGTTTGATGGAGCAGTGCTCTATAAGTTCTTCATAGCCATCAGGCAGGAAGGAATCCTCCCATTGCTGGCCGAATCGTGATTTTATAGATTCCAAATCTTTCCATATTGAAATAAATACCAAATCGTTTCCGTCAGAAGATAAATTTTCGCCGAAGAAATATCCAAGATTGCCGGGTTTGCCATTTACAACAGCAACGGATGTATCCGAAAGTTTCTCTTTCAGTATTTTGGTCTGTCCTGGTTTTGCGCGTACCTCAAATATTCGTAATATGGACTTGTTCAGCTCCATATAAATCTCTCCTCATTATGTTTCTGAATTTCACTGTGTTTCTGAATAATGGCCAAAGCAATATTCCGATCTTTTGTGTTCACTTGAGCCATTCTCCACATATTGATACGAGGTTAGCATACACATTCCCTTTTGTCTTGCACAAAATTGCGGTTATCGACGAACCCGCCCTTGGGGTAAGCGGAAAGAAGCTTGTGTACGGTCATCATCTGATCCACGAAGCTATTTTCTCTCTTCGTGAACTTCGTGCGCTTCGTGGATCAACCTACTCTTTTCAAACTGATTTACTTTAGGTGCTGGTCGATTGTCCTAACCTCCAATAGTGTTTGGTCTTTTCAATAGGAGGAGCGATTTGTCGATCTTGGGTCTAAAATCGGCTGACGATTATTGAAATCGTCCAAAGCGCTTGCTCTCCAGGGGCGCGCACGTTCCAAAGCAATCTCATATTGTGGATCAGATAGATCGAGATTCGCAACCGCCACCCCTTGATCTGTTTCAACCTCAGTGACACACAAACCGTTTGGATCGATCAATCCTGTCCTCATCAGATGTACGCACTCTGTCGGCACAGATAAACCAATCCAAAAATTATGGATGCCAGCATGGGCGCGAGTTTTTGTATAGAAAACTTTATCAACAGGGTAAGAAGAAAGGAGCAAACAATCTATCCCAAGCTTTCCGTACTCAATCAATAGCGTTGGGAAATTGATCTCAACACAAATTAAACAGCCAAACCTCAAACCGTCTACTTCAAACGTAGTCGCTTCAGTACCTAGTGTATATCTGGAAATGCAAGCCTTAAACCAGCAACAGTAAGGTCAACTAACTGCAATTCTTTTGTTTCCTCTAATGACCACCAAGCACAATAGTCGGTTGAACCATTGAGTTCATATTCGAGTTCACCACGAATGATCTCTGTGTAAAACATAATCCGGATACCGTGAAACGCTCTTTGCGCTTGCTTATCGCAAAATGAGTCGATACCAGCAATACCTTTAGAACAGACTGTTAAACCAGTTTCTTCTCTGACTTCTCGAATCATTGCGTCCGCAGGATCTTCACCAAATTCAATACCGCCACCAGGTAAAGTCCAGCAACCAGCATCCATATGAAAGTTTGCAGAAACCCTACAAAGTAGAATTTTTTGTGCCTTAACGATTAGACCGTAGGAGGATACTCGTGTAATTTGCTGAATGGTAGATTCCAAGATGGTTGCCTCGCAATCGAATGAACGTCGCAGTTGTTTCAGTTGAAATGTTGACGGCCATTGTTAGGTAGTGTCTAAGTCTATGGCCACAATGAAGTCACAAATGATTTCGAACTTCAAGCCATACCTCATTGATGCCATTAGAGCGAAGTGATTGAATATACGCATCTCGCAGTTCTGGTTCTGGTCGATGGCCGGCTTTTGTACCAACCAACACGAGGGCAGCAATTCGGTTTGGTGCTTGACGTGCCATTTCAATCGCACATGATCCGCCCATGAATGAGCCGATTACGACGATAGGCTCTTTTGGGCTGACCAGGGCAAGCACTGATGCAGCCCATCCCTCGAGAGATGCTCCGAGACGATAAAGATTCGGGCAAGTGGTACGTCCGGGTGCAATTGATTCCTGTTGCTTCCACATTGATGCGTTTAGTGGAAATGCATGAAGAAAAGTTAGTCGCATAAAATACTGGCGAAGTGGTCCCATTAGTACACTATCGGATCGATAGTGAGTGTTCCTCTGGTCACGTCCATCGTAGCAAACGAGCCGAGAGGCATTGCTGTTTGATCGGGCCTTCCACTCGCATCGCTTAGGTCATGACCAGCATAGATTCCGCTGAGTACTGGGACACCAAGCTGGCCAAGGCGGTCAGTAAGAACGTCAGTAATGGTCCACCCGCGATCGCTGAAGTCTCGGAAGCACTCAAAAGAACCAAGTACCACCCCAGCGATCCTGTCCAGCGCGCCGGAACGTATCAGCTGCGTGAGATAACGATCAACTGTTCCCAGACCAAGACGGTGATACTCTAAAAAAAGAATCGCCCCAGCCATAGACGGCATGCGCACGCCTACCGAGGTGGCTATGGCCTGAAGATTACCACCAATTAGCTGACCTTTTGCTTGACCAGCATATTGCACTGAGGCTGATACAGTATTGGGGTCGCGGTACAATGTGATCGGTTCGGCGCTCATCAGAAGCTGTTTAACAGAAGCGAGAGCTTTCTCACCAAATAGGCATCCATGGATACCACCAAGTTGACAGTGGTGTAGCAACGACAGGTGTAAGTACGTAATGTCGCTAAACCCGATTATAGGCTTGGGATCAGAGCGAACACAAGCAAAGTCGACATCGTCGGCAATTCGAAATGCGCCAGCGCCACCTCTTGTCGTAACAATGGCACGAACCTGCGGATTTCTGAACGCATCGTTTAAATCATCAAGACGTTCAGCATCAGAGCCAGCCATGTATCCAAACTCGTCGAAGGCATGCACGCCAACTTCACCGCGCAACCCCCAACTCTCTAGCACTTTGATGTACTCCGCAACACTAGTTCGCATAGGGTAACTCGCTGGTGATACCAAACGAACAAGATCGCCTGCTTGAAGCCTCGGCGACCGAAGGAGACTGTATATTGTCATTTTACTCGTCCATCATCTATAGACCCGACGTACGTCAAAGAATGATATGCGTAAGGTTCGAATTCACGAGGCCCGTGACGGGTATTACCTCGATTAGGCTATGCCGAGCATCGTGTTCTGGGTCTTCTGCATCTTGACCGAAGAGGCGTATATGCCACTCATCAGTTGTTAATCGAAGCGCTGGTAGTTCATGTTCAAGCTTTTTTGCTAGCGTTGTTTTCCCTGAACAAGGAAGCCCAACCATCAAATGGAGAGTAGGCATATTTCTTATTTCAAAAACATCTCAACTACAGGCACAGTCACATCAGGTTTCGCCACGGGAAGCTCCAACGTCAACAGACCAGCCTCGCCGGACATACTCGTATTTTGAGCAACCGCATTGGGATCCACCTCGATCATCTTGACCTCGGAGGCGTCGTGCAGGAACTGGGCATAATCCACCCTGCCTGCCAGGCCATCCAAATGAACGTGCCGGAAGGGGTAGGCAAAGAGATGCAAATAGAGTTTGTTGCCATTTTGGGTAAAACGGCAGTCCACAGGTGCCGTAAACTCACTCTGGGTACAGCCATAAATCGAGCGGCTATGGTGATGCATCCATCGGCCCATGCCGGCCAGGCGATCGAGCGCGCGGGCATCAAATTCGCCGCGACCCGTCGGCCCTACATTGAGCAGTAGGTTGCCCCCCTTGCTGACCGTATCAATCAACATTTGTACAAGCTGAACAATGCTCTTCCAACTCGTCTCATCGCGATGATAGCCCCATGAACCGCTAAAGGTTTGGCAGCCTTCCCAGACAACTGGCTCACCATCTACATGCAGCCATGAGCGTGGCTGATATTGTTCAGGCGTTTTCAGATCCCAGCCCTCATCCAGGTCCAAGCGGTCGTTCAGCAGGATGGAAGGGTTCTTCTCGCGGATATAGGCCAGCAGCTTTTCGCTCTGCCAATCTTCTTTGCCCTTGCCGATCCACCCTTCTGGACGAGCGTGCTTCCCGGCTGGATAACTAAAGTCAAACCACATGATGTCCAGATCATATTGGGTCAGCAGTTCGGCAGTCTGGCCATGCAAGTATTCGGCATACTTAGTGATATCTCGGGTCCGGTTGAGTTCGGCGCGTTCCGAATGGTTGCGCATCGAGTGGAGATCGTCGATGGGAAATTCCGGATGATGCCAGTCGATGACCGAATGGTAGGTGCCAAGCCGCAACCCCTGTCCCTTAAACGCGTCCATCATCGGGGTCAAGACATCTTTCCCATATGGGGTGTTTGTGGTCTTGTAATCAGTGAGCTGGCTATCCCACAAGCAGAAGCCATCGTGATGCTTGCTGGTGATCACCATATACTTCATGCCAGCGTTGGCCGCTGCTTCAGCCCACTGTTCCGGATTGTAGAGATCGGGGTTAAAGTATCGGAAGTATTTGTCGTAGGCTTCGTCCGGAATCTCTTCACGCTGCTTGATCCATTCATGCCGAGCGGGAAGAGCATAAAGCCCCCAGTGAATAAACATGCCAAAGCGGTCGTGGGTAAACCAAGTGGTATCGCCGTCGGTTGGTTTTGGTGTGAGCATGGTTCCTCTCTTGCTTTTGGCTCATATCGGTATGCGGCTGAAATTGCCATCTTTTTCAAAGAGCATTTCGTACAATTTCAGTTTGCCGCCCATATGAGCGTTGTTTTTCGCTCCAGTGGAGCGTTTGTGTATGTGATTGTGAACGAACAAACGGTAATATCAATATTGAGTGTAACCATTCAGGCTACCCTCTTCCTAATCTCCACTAAGCTGGGAGAGGTTAGGAAGAGGGGGTGAACAGCTATTGCAAGACAGTGCCTGCACGTTTGCGCCGGCAAGTCAGCATGTCGTCTGATGATAGGGATCCATTATGATACAGTCGCCGCAAAAGGGACATACAAAAGTTTAGTAAGGAAGGGTCCAAAGGTACTCAGTATGAGCTAAGAAATCATCGGGATGAGCGCGGAAGTGGTGGATGTTGCGAAGCTGTTGACGCAAAGCCTGCAACTTTTTTTT
>JBCCHB010000138.1:0-45891 GCA_039028975.1 Chloroflexota bacterium | reverse complement strand
GTGCTGGACATCTATCCCGAACTCGGTGCGCTGCTCAGCAGCTTTGTGAGCCATCTTGATGATGAGAAGATGCGTGAACTAAATGCGCGGGTCGACATCGGGCCTGATGGCATCTTTCTCAATGGTGATGAAGAAGATGCCCGAGATGTCGCACGTTCTTTCCTGACTGAAATTGGCCTTATCAACGCAATATCTGCGCCAAATTCGGCTGATGCTGAAGCTGACACAGGGGCTGACAACGGAACGGTAGAAGAAGTCGACGGTGAAGAATAGGTCCTTGCCCTCCTTCACTCTAGTCTGAGACCACATACAGAATCTGCCATTGCGCGTGGGTAATGCGTAATAGCAGCTCTATTGGGCGCGGTATACAACCAAAAAGCGGGTGGACATTGTCAGCCACCCGCTTTTCTGTTGTTAAGACACCATTATTAGGATTCAGGTTGTCTGCATTAAGGTTTGGTGGGTGCAATGACCTGCAGCTCAACGGTAATTGTGAAACTGGTTCCGGGTGCTAAAGGTAGGTTGGGCAATAGGCTACCCGTCCCTGTGCCAAAATCACCTGTCCACGTGATAGAACCGGCCATCTGCGAATCGGGCGTGACCGATGCCGTGATGTACTGAAGGATGGCTGGGTCGTACCTATCTCCCAGGATAGAAGATGGGGATAGTACCCGGAGAGGGGTCTAATGGCGAATTCTCACCGTACATGATTCACAGATAACGAGTGTGGGTTACGCATATTCTTTTCAATTTAGAATTGAAGCTAATCTACCAGTTTATTCCGCAGAAGAACCAGTTTTGCGTCACCTGGTGTGCATAGGATTGCAACGGCACAGGAAGAGAAAATCCGTCACTATACTTGAAAATGGATGGTCAGCCACGATATCGGTTGGTGTATCAACACGAGGTAAAATATGTTAGATGTGTTTGGAGATGATCCTTGCATGAACAATTTTACTAATAGTTGGATAAAGTGAGTATAAGATTGACTGGACCGATACAGATACTACCCTTAGTTCTTTCACACCGCAACCGTCCAAGGAGACGTATCAACAGGAGAACCAATCCTGCTTATTCTGTGGTTGAGATGAAAAACCGCTCTTTCTGACGCCATAAAACGTCGAAAAGAGAATGCTTTTCATTGGCCTAGACCTCTTCTCAATTAGTGGCGAGCAGTCAGAAACCAATCGCTAGAGAGTAGCCACGTTATCACACAGGGCCTGCGAAACCCCACGTGGCCGCCCTTAAAGGGTTTATCTTCTTGTATTGAGAAAACACAGCGCACAAAATGGAAGAGAATATAACGGTTGCAAACGTTTACCAGACGTTGGTGTAATGTTACGGCGGGTAATATCTGCATCGGTCCAGTCAATTTCTAAAAATCCTTACCCTTTTGGTATTTCCATTCGTGAAAAGGATTTACCATAGCGCCGGATAGGTCTTCAAAACCTGTCAGGCATCATCCTCCTCTGTGGCTACGGCTTGGTCGGCGCAATGACCTCAAAATCGACAGTGATTATGAAGCTTAGGCCTGGTGCCAGCGGAAGGTTTGGTAGGAAGCTACCCGTTCCAGTTCTAAAATCACCCGTCCAGGTAATCGTACCCGCTACCTGTGAATCAGGCGTGACTGAAGCCGAAATGTACCGCAGGACTGCCGGATCATACCTATCGACCAGATTCAGTTCAGTCACTGCGACAGATCCTGTGTTGGTGATCTCTAACTGGAAGGTGATTGTATCACCTACCATGGCAATGCCATTGGCTGGGCTGATCAGCGTCTTCTCTAGGGCCAGTGAGCTCTGGGGGGCCTCAACATCCACACAGCTATGACCATAGTTCTGGGTAGTGTTGGATTCGGTTTCGTCGGCAACGATTACCACCTTGTTGTGGAGCTGGCCAGCGGTACAGGGCGTGAACGTGTTGACAAAGGTACAAGTCACGCTTTCGCTATCGCCTAGTGCAATGGCGGTGGGGTCGCTGCCGTCGCTACAGGTGGCGCTGGTCTGTACCCAGTCAGTCGGTAGAGTCTCAGCCAGGTTGTAGGTGCCGGGAGCAAGCGCGCTGAAGGTGGTCGATGCGGTGTTGTAGGTTGTGGTTAAGACTGTGGTGCCTCCACCAAGCGTGCCGTCGCCTTGATCGGCGCTAGTGAAGGTGAAGGCGGTGTCGCCATCGACTGTGTTCTTGATGAGGGTGATGCTGCCCCGCACGTCAGTGTTGGTAAAGGTACAGGTCACCGTCTCACCCACTGCAACAGAAATAGCACTGGGGGCATCTGCATTGTTACAAGTGGCACTGGTCTGGGACCACCCTGCCGGGACCGTCTCGGCCACATTGTAGATACCAGCTTCCAACTGGTCAAAGGTTGTGGAACCTGTATTGCTGCTGGTGGTTAGCTGAAAGGCACCGCCACCCAGCGCGCCATCGCCCTGGTCGGTGCTGGTGAAGTCGAAGGTGTCGTCGGCCCCGACCGTGTCCTTGACGATGACAATGGTGCCACTTTGGGGAGACTGTAGAGCCACGGTGAGGGCTCGCCACTCTTCATTGCTCGCTCCGACGGTTGATGTACCCGTTGCGCCGGCGGCTGCTTGGGTGGCATCACCCACGGCATAGCTAACAGAATCGCCATCGCTATCACTGCGCTCGGCAAAGGTGTTGGAGAGGCCGCTGCCAGTGAAATTGATGGCATTGCCACCTTCTCGGTCCATGCCGAAGAAGCGCACAATCGTTGCGTTGGTGGCTGTGGTCGTTGCATCGGGTGCGGTTGGGCTAGCGCTGTTGCCAGTTCCGGCTACCGATACGTCGATAGGGTTGGCTGCGTCTATGCCGGTATAATGACGAATTGACACGTAGGCATTCTCGTTCCCTGTCCAAGAGAAGGTGGCCGTACCCAAATCGCCACTGACAATCTTGTAATAAGCGGCTAGGGTCACCGCACTGCCGCTGTTGCCGATATCTATCAGCTGCCAGTCCGCTGGTGTATTGATAGTCGCAATATTGCCGTCCAGGGCGATGCCCGCCAGCAGTAGGTCGCCATCGGTCAATCCGGTCGGGATGTTTACTGTAACCGAGGTTCCGCTTGCACCAATGAATGCCGTCTCTTCGGAGACAAAGGCAGGGGACGTCTGTAAACGAGGTACATAGGCTGGTGCAGCTAAGCCGGGTACTCGCAGAGGCACATGGCGAAACACTGCAGCGGTCTCATCTGATGAAGCCACCGTGGCTACTGCTCCGTTTGGACGACTAGCCAAACCTGGACTAGCCATGGCTGGATTGAAGGTCGGTGCTTGGGCCACGGGTGCGCTGTCGACCGTGACGGCAATCTGTAGCGTAGCTGTGCCGCCGGGAGCCAGGTTGCCCAGGTTACAGAGCACCAGGTTGGTGCCTGTACAGGGGCCACCTTGGCTGGGCGTAGCGCTCTGCAGTGTTACTTCTGTTGGCAACGTGTCGGTAATCATCATGTTGGTGGCTGTAATCTCGCCACTGTTGGTGATGTTGAGGGTGTAGTTAAGGGTACCGCCCACGCTTACAGTACTTAGGTCGGTGCCTTTGCTGACCTGTAGGTCCACCGAGCCTGTGGAGAAGCCAAAGTTGAGGGTGTGATTGTTTGCGCCGCCAATGCCTGTGGCGAAAGCAATCGTGGCAAAACCAGCATTAGCGGTATCGTCTGCATCACTGTCAGCCAGATCGGTCTTGTTGTCGTTGGTCGTAATGCCGTTGGCGTTTTGAGTTGTGAGCGTTGCATCTGAGGGCAAATTAGTATCGGTCAGATCGATGCGCAGTTCGTAATTGTTCAGGGGCAAAAGCGAGCCGCTGGTCATATTGGTATCGGTACTTCCGCCAAAGAGGTAGCTGCCGTCAGCGCCGGTGGTGGCTGTCCCAACAAGAGCACCGCCGTTGTCCAGGTCGTGGAGGGTCACGGTCACGCCTTGGATGCCGCTTTCGCCTGGGTCCTGAATGCCGTTGTTGTTGGCATCAACCCAAACATAGTTACCGATTTCAATGGGGGCTGCGGCACAGACCAGTTCAATATCACCAATACCAGCCGCTTTCCCAAAGTAGTTCGGGTCCACCGCGTCACCAGCCAGCGACGTATAGAGTTCGCGAGCACCTAATTTGGTACCGTCACTGTTATCCAGCCAGATAATGCCGCCGGATTCAAAGTCATCGTCTGGGTCAAAGGCAGAGGCAACCACTCTATCTGAGCCAGGCAGCATGGCCACAGAACCCAAGGTCGTCTCGGCAAAATTATCGGCGTCGCTTGGACCCCAATCCCCAACGTAATACTCGCCACCGCCCGGCCCGCGATTGGCGGTGCCATCGGCGCCATTATTGCCACCGCCAGTGCCATTGCCATCTTCTGATGCAGGGCGAGCATTATTGTTGGGACAGCCTGCACTACCTTCAATTATCCAGGTACTGCCAGAGGGACAAGCCCGCAACAGATCACCAAAGGCACCGACCGGGGGCGTCAAGGTTGTATTGCCTTGGATGGCACGATAATTTTCTGGACCGACCATGTGGCCCCAGCGATCCATGACGGCGACAATCATGGAACCGTCGTTATCAAATTCAATGTCCGATAGCAGAGGTGTTGGGAAGAAGAAGGGGTTATTACCCGTGTTGTCATAAAGCGCGTCAGCGTCATCCCAAGTTTCCCAATCTCTATTGCCACCGCCGTAACCGGTGGCTTCCTCGCGGTCATAGTCAAGGGAGAAGGTCAAAACCTGGGTGAAACCTGCATTGGTATTGTTGATATCCAGTTCAAGGACATAGCCAACCAGATCGCTGTCGTCTGCCCCGTTGCCTTCACCTGTACAGGTTGCGGTAGCGTAGATCTTGTCTTCGATCACCTTGAGGCCAAAGGGGCGTAGGAGGCCGTTTGTACAGGTAATGGCCGGCGATGTGTTGATTGCGAACCCAAGGTCGCCATTGCTGTCGCGCAGCAGATCGGTTGTAGTTGGCGTTGCGGTGGCATCAATATTGCCGATGCCGTAGAGACGCTGGTCATCCAGGTTAACCACCCAGAGCGTTTGGGTGTTTTCATCGTAGTCGATGTCGCCCAAGCCATGTTTGCCCACCATTTCGTAGGCATTCACATCGAAGGATGGATCGTTGGAGTCGCCCAGCCCACGGTTGGAGGGTTCTGCGCCCACGCTAATGCCCAAGTCATCGGTCAGCTCCACAAATGGTGTGGTCCCCGCGGCATTCGTCGCGTAGATGGCATCCATGCCGCCAGGACCAAAGGCAACATGGCGCTTTAGTAACGCAGCAGAAAGGATTGTTTCACTGGATCGGTCATGGGCAATCCCCCATACAGCGCCTGTTTCGGTGTCGACCGCCTCTGGAGTAATTGTCGTAGTGGCCGTATCATACGATGTGGTCACAATCGTGTCCAGCCCTGCCGATTGGTCGCCATTGACAAAACAGGAGATGGCCAAATCGGGTGCGTTGTCACAAAAGTCAAGGGGGTTGTGGACGGCGAAATCGACGTTGGCGCCGTCGCTAGCAAATCGGACTGTTGTATTTGCATTGGTTCCAACCGTGCTTGGCTGCAACCAAGTGGGTAATCCGGTTAGCTCAAGTCGGAAGGCACCTGTGCCGCTGGCATTCAACGAGTAGGCACCAGTTGTTGTAAGGACTGTGGTCTGTCCAACTTGCGCATTGCTTGTGTCATACGCCGTCACCGTTAATCCAGAGACGCCAGTCAAAGCCGACTCACCACCATCTTGGGTCCCGTCCAGATCGGTATCGCGGAAGACCGTACCACTGATGGTGCTGGTTTGCAATGTGGGTGCGGCAACCTCTGCGTTTGATGGTGCATTTGTAGACGCAGCAGCGGCCACAGATGGTTCGGGTAGGGCATCAGTAAGACTTGACAGGTTTCCAAAACCTGTTCCGTCTGCCGTGTGTACCGCTACCGTCATTACGAGCGGTGGTGGAATTAAGCCCAATAGTAGCGAGGCTACCAGCAGGGCGGTGCCAAGCGTGCGAGTTCTGCAAGCAATGGATTGGTGAAGTTTACGGTTGGATCGAAATTTCATTCGGTACATCTCCTTAGTCAATTAGATAAGCGTCTAGTTTCTTGGTTTGATAAATGTCAGTATTTATGTGTGAAGAATAAAAAATGGGTATGGAATCTATCCTCATAAATAGATAGATCTCCTGACTTGAGGTGTTCTAGAGGCGTGATATGGTCTCTGTCTCACCGTCTATAAATCAATCCAACTTTATCAACAACCAGTTCGCAATAGGTTGTTCAATTTTCAGTTATCGTCATAGCGGAAAATCTGTTCCTGTGCTATTGACATAACATCCTAGGCAGGTCGTGCTGGAACTCTAACATCTAAAGCTGATTTCGCTTTTTGTACCTTGGCAGGATCTGCAAAGAACATTCTTTAAAGCTGCGACAAAACAATTGGTTGACAAATACAAAATTTGAGTGGAAAATTGTACCTGTTCAATCACCAGTTAGTATAGCAAACAGGTGTTATGGGGATAGGTGTCAACCTATTCAAATTGGTGTATGAATATTGTTTTTTTTCATCAATACGCAATATTGCTTAGAAGGCGTCTAAGGTATTGCTTAGAGAACAATCTAAAATGCGAAGATTACATTTCAGTCTCTTGGGAGAGCCTCAGATATTCTTGGATGACGAGCTCTTTGAGTTACAGGGGCTAGCCAAAGTGCAAGCAATCGCGTATTACTTGAGCGTTATGCAAGAGCCGACCAGTCGAAATGATCTTGCTGATCTTCTCTGGCCCAATGTAGAAAATCGCATTGGGCGACGCTATCTGAGTCAGCATCTAGTTGAGCTGCGGGAACAGCTAGAAGATTTCCTCGTTGTAACGTCAAAAAGCCTGGCCTTACTTCCTCCCCCTGCGGTTACTGTTGATCTGCATCAGATCGCAAGCAATCTGTCCCGAGTAGAAGATAACCCTGAGAGTATGGTGCTACGACGCCAAGCCATCGGGTTCTATCGTGGCCCTTTTCTGAAGGGCTTTAAGGTTTCGAGTGCCTCAACATTTGACCAGTGGGTAGAAACAACAAACGAGGCGATTAGTGGACAAATACTTGATGCATTATACGACCTAGCTGAATGGGAGATAGAGGCAGGTAATGCTGTGCAGGCGCATGAGGATTTGGATCGCCTTCTCGAGATCGTACCTTGGCACGAGGCGACTCACCGATTGAAGATGCTGCTTCTCGCCCGTCAGGCTCAATATAGCGCGGCCATTGAGCAATATCAGTTCTGTCGCAGACGCTTAACGGAAGAGCTGAACGTTGAGCCTTCTCCAGAAACAGAGGCTTTGTTGGTGAGCATTCGTAGCGGTGAAATTAAGGTTGATGAGAAGCTTTTACCTGATGCAGAGCACGCGACAGATATTGAGCGCACACAGGTCTTGACGACACGTAAGCTGCCTTCGTACCTCAGACGATCGACTGGGTCACCACCGATCAAACGCCACGTTGCGCCGGCCCCTCTAACAGAACTCTTGGACCGTGACGAGTTGCTGGAGCTGGGCATAGGGTATCTGCGAGACCCAACCTGTCGCTTAGTCACCGCCGCAGGCATGTAGGGCGTGGGTAAGAGCCACTTTGCGTTGGCATTGGCGCAAATGGTGGCAGCGGACTTCCAACATGGGGTTGGCTATGTTTCGCTAAACGATTTAGAAGACCTAGGCCACATTGATGAAGATAGGGCTAGAGCGATTGATGCCGTAGCTAACGCAGCGGTCGATGCGCTTGGGCTGTCGTTAAGCCAGGAGGAGAGGCCAACTTCCTTAGTAGAAGCGTATCTCAAAGAACGGCAGATGCTCCTTTTGCTGGACGAATTTGAGTCCTTTTCGGCCGCAACTCCCTGGCTGACTAAGTTGCTAACGGTTGCACCGAGGCTCACACTTTTGCTTACCTCGCGCAAACGCTTAAATTTGCCTGCCGAATATCTGCTAAGCGTAGAGCCACTATCTTTCCCCTCCCGAGATACATTGTCTGACTGGGATGGGTCATGGGCCACTCGCTGGCTAGAAGAGTGGTTTCATGAAGATTCACAGGGGACTGATGGGCAATCGAGGAAAGAAGCGGTCATTACAATAGAAGGATCTGCTTCGCTTGAGACAGATCCTTATCCAGCACTCCAACTACTGATCGTCCGCATTCGGCAACGAACTCCCCATTACGTGCCTACCGCTACCGAACTGACCACTCTGGCTCGCATCTGCCGCGCAGTAGATGGCCTGCCGCTTGCCCTGGAGATGGTTGCCCAGTGGTCAGAGCACATGAGCTTTCCCCACATTGCCCAACAGTTAGAAGAAGATCTTTCCTTACTCCAGTTCACTAAGGCTACGAACAGCGAACGCCATCAGAATATTGAGGAGCTCTTTTTCCATTCCTGGAACCTGCTCACGACCAAACAACAGTCACATTTACTGACCTTATCTCTCTTTTCTGGCACCTTTAGTCTGGAGGCAGCATCTACCATTACAGAGACAGATCTCTATGTCGTAAAAGAACTTACCGATTGCTCATTGTTACATCTCCTGGACACAGGTCGATACAGGGTTCACTTTTTGATACGTCAGTTGGCTCAAGAGCAGTTGATACGACAGTTAGCCCAAGCAGAACAGAGCACTGCGGAGGGTGTTGATGACAGATTCTTACTCCGATTTTGGCAAGCCTACTGCCAATACTATCTATCTCTGGTAGTGGAGGAAGCACCCCGCCTTTATGGTATTGAAGCCCCAGCGGCAATGGCCAGGCTGCGGTTGGAGATAGACAATATCAGCCAAGCCTGGCGACAGGCCATACGTTTCCAGTATACGGATCTACTAGAGAGTGTTCTCGATCCGCTGGTGAGTGGATACATGCGCCTCGGATTGCTTGAAGAGGCGCTGCAGATTGTACAGCTATTGGCCATAGATAGCGCAGCAGGAGAAATAAAAGCTATTGAGGGATTAGACTGTAACGAGAACAATCCAGCAGACGAACTGACTGCTGACCAGCGACCGGAACTCTCGGCAGCGGTTGACTATTCACCCTACTTGTCAAGCCTCAGCTATCTACTCAGCGCAGAAATTTATTGGGAACAGATCAACTATAAGTTGGCGCACAGCAACGCTGAGCAAGCGCTGCATCATGCGGTAAAGTATAAATATGTTGACTTTGAGATACGCAGTCGCGTTGTTCTAGGCGGCTCACTTATTTGTATGGGGCATGTCCAAGAGGCAATGGCTCCATTAGAAGAAGGGTTCAAACTGGCCACAGAATGGGACAATATCGGGCTTCGGGGCAAAGTCAGGCTGGAATTTTCAAATGCGGCTGACTACCAAAGTGATTTCGACTTAGCCATCGCCCTGAGTTTGGATGCTCTAGCTGACTTTCGTCAGAGCAAGAACTTGGTATTGGTATCGTTCATGTTAACGAGATTGGGCTATTTCAGCTGGCGCGTCAATCAACTTGAGCAAGCGTATGCATATCTGCAAGAAGCCTTATCCATGCAGCAAGAGATGGAGATCCCTCACTATGAAGCACATACCTTGGATCGTTTAGCAAAACTGCAAAGCGTGGATAGGGGAATTGGGCAAGGCATTCAGTACCACAGGAGATCCATTGAGCGACGCAGGGCGTTTGGTGAGCAGAACTTTAGACATCACTCTTATGTAAATCTGTGTTGGTGGTATATCCAAGTCGGGCAATTTGATGAGGCAGAGCAGTATCTGCAGGCGGGGTTACAGCAACATGAGGAGAACCGCTTTTTAGATGGAGTTCATTCGTTTTGCCGTCAGCTTGGTATACTCAAGCGTCTGCAAAATCAGCCTGATGCAGCGGTTGCGCACGCAGAGCGAGCACTCTCCCTCCTGGGTCAATCTAACCAAGCACGGAATTACGCCATGGTTTACTGTGAGTTGGGTCAGGCTCTCATTGATGCAGGAGAGTATCAAGCGGCCGCAGAAAACTTTCAAAAAGGGTTAGCCATAACCTTAGAGCGCAACCGCCATCAGCTTAAAATTATTCCACTAACCGGTCTGGCTGAAGTTGCTTTGGTCACAGACGATCTAACTGCAGCAGAGAGATACATGGAAGAGATTCTCTCTAGACTCGGGCAGACCGAGTTTTATGATGAAGTAGCCGAACCATTCTGGCCAGATTGGATCTGCTACCGTGTGTTACAGGCGTTGGATGATCCGCGTCAAGAAGAGGTCGTAGCAACTGCGGCAGAGAAACTGCTGAAGTGGGCGGATCAGATAGATGACCAGGAGTTGCGTCACTCGGCTTTGCACAATGTAGCGGTGAATCGGCAGATTTTGGAGGCCACAGTGTAACGTACCTGAAAAGTCCACGCGAACTATCTAATACTCAGCTTTTCCAATTTGAACCAAACCATAAACAGGCGCTCATTAAGAGTAGATTTCTCTACTTCTAGAGATATAGGATTTATTTTGTTGTTGTCTGTTTCTTAGGTTATGAGCGGTTAAGCCTTGGAACGCTGTCGAACGACTTCATAGAGTAGAATAGCGGTCGAGGTTGATAAATTTAGGCTATCAGCAATACCGTGCATTGGGATAACTACCTGCTGGGTGGCAGCTTTAAACCAAGCATCACTCAAGCCCTCAGCCTCGCTACCCAAAGAGATAGCGATGGGGCCAGTATAGTCTGCCTCTGCATAATTGACTTGGCTGAATGGTGAAGTGGTTGCAATTGGAATGTTGTTTTCGTGTAGCCATTTTAGGGCCTGAGCAGTAGAGGCTTGGGCCATGGGTACAGTAAACACGGTTCCTAGGCTAGAACGAATCACATTGGGGTTGTGAACATCAGTCGGTGGATACGGATCACTATGGGTGACGATAATGCCATCAACACCAGCTGCATCGGCTGTGCGCAAAATGGCACCCAAGTTACCCGGTTTTTCCACATTTTCGATGACAACAAAAAATGGGGGAGAAACGAAGGAAAGATCGGCCAATTTGAGGGATATGTAGGGGACCAGTAGAAGTAGCCCGCCGCTCTGTTCTCTATAAGCAATCTTTTTATAGAGCTCTACCGAAATATGAAAGAGCTGACACGCTTTAGATGCACCCAAGGCTTCCACTGCTTGAAGAGCCTCTTCCGCCTCGTTTCCTTGGATATGTTCCTTACAAAGATACGCTTGAACAGGCACAATTCCACTTTTCAGTGCTCGGTTGACCTCCCTATCTCCTTCTACTACTGTTAATTTTCGTTCATCTCGATGACGGCGTTTGGTAAGCTTCAATAGTTCCTTGATGCGCGGATTTTGACGGCTCTCAATGTAGATTGGCATGGATGCGTGATTCATCTCTGGTGCGCAAGTTGCATGTCCCGCTCACGCAGGACTTAGAATTGGGGATTGTTTCGGGGCCAACTGACCAAGGACGCGCTGGACGCTCCAATAGCAGAGACCCCCAGCCAGAATATAGGCAATCGGTGTGGCACCAAAGACGCCTCCTATGCCAAATAGAGCCGAACCGAGAAAGGTTAGCGGAATCAAGAATACGAACATCTGGGTAAGCATGAGGCCGGACGCCAACAGCGGGCGATTGAGCACATTCAGCGCCGCGTTGGAGAGTCGGATGATTCCGTAAAAGCCGTATCCGATTGGTGCAATCCAAAGGTAGAGCGTAACCGTTTCAATCACGGCTGGATCTGGGTTGAAAATCGTGGCAATGGGGCGTGCAGCCAGCGCCAAAATAACCGCCATACCAACCCCCCACGCCAGGGCAAACATGCTGCTGAGTCGAATACTTTCACGAACTCGATCCTGCTTCCCTGCACCCAGGTTTTGCCCAATCACGGGTGCCAAAACTGTTGCCAAGGCCATGAGTACAGCAAGGACCAGCCCATCTACCCGTTGTGCAACGGCAAATGCCGCCACTGCTGCAGCCCCAAATTGGGCCACCATACGGGTGATTATCGCAACACCGATAGGCAAAATAATGTTGGCCCCAGCCGCTGGCATCCCAATAAATAGGACCTGTCGCCAGGATTGCCAGATTTCGCTAAGCTTGGGATACTCAAATGAGATCATGCCTTCCCGAAAGTGAAGAACCCACAGGGCGATTGCTGTAGTAAGAAAACGGGAGAACACCGTTGCATATGCAGCACCCGCTAACTCCATTCTGGGAATCGGCCCCCAGCCAAAGATAAAGATGGGATCCAAGATTAGATTGAGCAGAAAGGCTGCAATCATTACCATACTAGGGGTTTGGGTATCCCCCGTGGCACGAATGGCAGCATTGCCACTCATAGGAATAACAACAAAGATCATGCCTGAGTACCAAATGGTCATATAGGTACGAACCAGCGGCAGTAACTCATCTGTAGCACCCAAGAGGCGAAAGATTGGCTCCATGGTCAGAAATCCAAGGGCCAGAAAGAAGGCCACAACCAGGAGCGAGAGAACTAGACTATCGGTTGTTAGCCGTTTGACTTGAGTTTGATCGCCCTCTCCAATGGCCTTGGAAACGACTGCGGAAACACCGATCCCAATACCCACAGCAATGCTGAAGATAACCGATACAATGGGAAAGGTAAATCCCATGGCGGCTAACTCATTTGTCCCTAATTGACCAACGAAATAGGTATCGACCAAGTTAAAGCCAACCATAGCCACCATCCCCAATATCATGGGAATTGTCATTTTGGTGAGGACAGATGTCATAGGGGCTTCGGTTACGAAAGCGCGTCTGTTTTTTGGGTGCATGATTCTTGTCTATGCTCACACTTTATTTGAAGAGTGAGCCGATTACCGTATCAATCGCAATGTCATTCTATTGGGTCACAGCGTTGCTTTGCAACCATTTCACGGGCTGCAAAGCGGCGGAACCGCGGGATCCCCTAATGAGCTGGCGAGCTGCCGAGTGTAATTCTAATCCAGCGTAAGAGACTCTTCTAAAATGGGATGGCAGAGAATTTGCTGTATCTGCTGCCAACTGTATCTAACTTTGCTCTCTTTGAGTTCGTCTTTGTCGGGGAAAAAGCCATAATCCAAATAGACTTTTATGGCCCATACCCTTCCTGTGGAAGTACCTAACATGGCGCGATCGTGGCTCAGGGCTATACGTCGCATTACTTGGTTCATTAGCGGTTTTGCCAAGCCCTTCCCCTGATGGCTAGGGACGATGGCCACCCAATGGACCTGGCCCCAAGGGCCGCTCTCCTTCCACGCATCTTTCCACCACGCTGTGGCTGTACCAACTGTTGTGGATTCACCGTTGCTATCTAACGCCTCTACAAAGAACATTCGGCCTGGTAGCAATTCAAGGTGATCCCCGAACTGATTTTGAAAGAGATCTTCTGCAACGCAAAAAAATGGCTCAGCCTCTCGCTGTATGTGGTACCAACTCACTTCGTCACCAGGCTGATAGGCGCGTATCTGATAGCCATTAGGAAACTGAGATGTCCAGCCTGCACTCTCTGAATCACTTGCCAGATCGAGTAACGAAGGGCGTACCATATGAACGCTGCAATCAGGGATCTCAACCCCGTTGACTACAATGGTCTTACGATTGGTGATTGGATTAGAACTCATCGTGATTACCTAATCATCTAGGAGAATGGTGAATGAGCTGGTGTCAGCGCAGGACGCCGGCATTCGTTACTCGCGCTTTTTCATTCACCATTTACCATTGTGAAATGCCCCTGTTCCATGATATTGACCTGACTGCCATCCGCACATGTTCCGATCACGTCCATGGTGGCAGTGCCGATCATGAAATCCAGGTGTGCATCCGATTGGTTGACTCCGGCAGCTTCCAGCTCATCTGGTGAAAGCCCTTTGCTGTTGGCCATGCCATCTGGATAGGCCTCACCAAATGCAATATGGCAGACGGCGTTTTCATCGAAGAGAATTTCGTGGAAGATCAACCCTGTTTGATTAATCGGTGAGTCAACATCAACTAGAGAAACTTCACCCAATCGCCGAGTTCCGTCTATCTCAAAGAATTGCTCTAAGACTTCTGCCCCAACTTGAGCCCCAAAGTCCTTGACTTCCCCCTCTTCAAAGCGAAACCAAGCGTCAGAGACCTCGCGGCCAAATGGAAATGTTGGCCGAGAGGTGCGCGCCCAGCCCGTTACCCGCATTCGATGGGGCGTAGAGAATATCTCTTCTGTAGGCATATTAGGGAAGAAGCGAATTCCATCAGTAGTAACCTCTGAACCACCAATCCAGACCGGATGAGCAGTTAAACCAACGGTCAGATCCGTGGCTGGTTGGCCATCTGGACCTAGCTCACGATCAAGATAGCGGATAGAACGTACCTCTTTCTCTGCCATAAAGTGGGTCAATTGACGAAGTTGTCGGTCATGTCTATCCCAGGCATCTATTGGATTAGGCTGATCGACGCGACTTGTTTTAAGAATCATCTGCCAAAGTCTGTCAATAGCGTCTGCTTCACTATCTTGGGGATAGATCTTCTTCGCCCACGCTGCAGTCGGTGCCGCTACCAAGCACCACTGGAAATCGTTGGCCATTTGGGCCTGGCTGTAGAATTTGGTTCGAGTAGCCCGCGATTCACTTAGCATGCGGACCAGCTGTGGTTTGATGTCATCAAAGGCGTTTGGATATTCCGGCCCTACCACGGCTAGGCGCGCCCACTTTTCATCGGCCATCTGTCGGTAACGTGCTACTTCGAATTCTGGAAAGTATTGGAGAGCGTCAGGGGACGCATGATTGAGCCGACTTTGGATGACTAAGTCATCATTCCACTCAATATGCACATAGGGTGCACCTGCCCGGTAGGCAGCTTGAACCAAGTAGTGGACAAATTCTCGGTGGGCTAACTCGGCAGATAGACGAACAGACTGTCCCGACTGTAGATTAAGACCCATCCGTATGGTGAGTTCTGCAAAACGCTCTTTTAAGTCATGTATGCTTGGGTTGTTTGAAGAATTAGTCATCATTTCGTTATTATACATCTGCACACTCTGAAGGAGTAATCTTTCTGACCCCTTTAATTTACAACTTGGCGATTAAATTTTGACAAAGGCAGATATCATTTACTATAATGCCAAGCGTTCTCAAGACATAAGCAAAGGTAAATAGCTCAATGCTCGATGTCATTAGATACTATGGCCCACTAGCTCAATTTGGCAGAGCAAGTGACTCTTAATCACTGGGTTCTAGGTTCAAGTCCTAGGTGGGTCACAGGAAAAAGAGACGACCATTTTTTGGATCGTCTCTTTTTTTATCTTCTGTGAAGTAGCTCCCCTTACATTTTCGTAAGGTCTTCGTGCCCCTTATGTAACAAACAGCCACCAACCACCCATGATATACTATTAGTGGGAACGGACAAGACACGTTACCAAACATGTCTTGTCGGGGCATACAAGATGACGACGGATGTGAGGAAGGCACCAGCTATATGACTGGTGCCTTTCTCATTTTGATTTATAGAAATGAATATTGTTTGTGAAATAATTGAATATGATATGAATACAGGAGAGGAATTATGAGATGAATGAAGAATGTAATGGTGTGGAGGTCAATTTACCTTACGACAATTTTTAAGGTGAATTTAAAAGAACTGTAATATTTGATTTCCGTAATATTATGGTATAATTTTCTCGAACGGGCATAATGTGACTTATTACATTATGTCGGGGCATACAAGATGACGACGGATGTAAAGCGAACGCTGGCTATAGGGCCAGCGTCTGCTCTTTCCTTTATTCAATTCTCTTCCGCCCATTGTGGTACTTCATAAACTATCTAATCTCCTGGCGTTGCACTCGCAAAGCTATCCGCAGATGCAGCATCGCATGCCCTCTTGTATCGCAATGGAAGTGGCTCTTTTAGTAAATCTCCCTCTTCCAAGAAATCGTAGATCTCACCATAGTGGTGGATTTCAGTTGGTGAGGTACGACGCATAATGTGCCATGGGCGCAGGTCTTCGGGATTCTTTATACCCATAGCTCCAAGCATTTCACACAAGCTCTTTGTCGTATCTAGGTGGAAATTGGCAACTCGTGTCCCTTTATCCGATGGCACCAGCCCTTCCATCAAAGATTGATCCTGGGTCGCTACACCTACTGGGCAATGATTTGTATTGCACTTGAGGGCTTGGATACAGCCCAATGCCAGCATCATTCCTCGAGCAGAATAACACGCGTCGGCTCCCAATGCCAGACGCTTGACCATATCAAACCCAGACGTAACCTTACCACTTGCAATGACTTGAATCTGCTTCCGGATGCCATAGCCTACTAGGGCATTATGAACAAAGATTAATCCTTCGACTAGTGGAGCACCTATGTGGTTAGAGAATTCCAACGGTGCCGCACCTGTGCCACCCTCTCCTCCATCTACAACAATAAAATCCGGCGTAATGTTACTCTGAACCATCGCTTTGCAAATCGCCAAAAATTCTCTCCGCTTGCCAACGCACAGCTTAAACCCAATAGGTTTTCCCTCGCTCAGCGTGCGCAGTTGATCGACAAAGGCCAATAGCTCCAAAGGTGTAGAAAAAGAGGAATGGCCAGGTGGTGATAAGACATCCTTCCCCATGGGAACATGACGAATCTCGGCGATTTCTGCTGTTAACTTGGCCGCGGGGAGAATACCACCATGTCCTGGCTTGGCGCCTTGAGAGAGCTTGATTTCAATCATCTTAACCTGGGGTAGCTTCGCCTTTTCTGCAAAGAGGTCCGGGTTGAAATTCCCGTCGTCATCCCGACAGCCAAAGTACCCTGTGCCAATTTGCCAGATGAGATCGCCGCCCCCCTCTAAATGGTAGGAACTAATCCCCCCTTCGCCCGTATTGTGGGCAAAATTTCCCAACTTTGCCCCAGTACTCAAGGCCAAAATCGCGTTTTTACTCAGTGAGCCATAACTCATTGCTGAAATGTTAAAGACGCTGGCTGAATATGGCTGGGTACAGGAAGGACCGCCGATCAAAATGCGCAATTCACTCAGCTCGTTATGCAAGGGGACCAATGAATGATTCACCCACTCATAACCGACCTGGTAGACGTCTTCCTTTGTGCCAAATGGAACCGTATCGCGTACTTTTTTTGCTCGCTGATAGACCAGGGAGCGTTTATCTCGATCAAAGGGAACGCCTTCTGTGTCGCTTTCTACAAAATATTGATACAATTCTGGTCGTATCATCTCCAAAAGGTATCGACCATGCCCAATGACTGGGAAATTGCGCAGGATCGAATGGCGCTCCTGCGTCAGGTCACGAAAGCCTAACGCAATTAGTGGGCCAAGAACTATCCAGGACCATAAGAGGGCAGGATAAACAAATAGGGCAACAACGCTTAAGATAATAATGAGGCTAACGATCAAAACAAATTGTCGGCGCATGGGATTACTTTCTAATTTGACTGATGTTGGATTGGCATAAACGATTGTTTGGATCCTAGGTGGACCCTATTAACGATAGAGGAATTGGCGTTTGTTTTCGGTAAACGTCACTACGTTACGCAATGAATTTCTATGAGAAATTTTGGCTCTGTGGGATATCATGAGGTTGACAACTTTATGGAACAAAGATTTTTAAGATTACGAAGACTTTTCTCCTCTAATCTTAAAAATCTGGCTAATCCCTGTTCATTTTTTCTGTCAATCACGTGAGATCCGGTTGAAACGAAATTTTTCCGGAAGCTCTCTATCAGAAGTTGTCTATGCAGCAGTAACTCCTCCATCAATCACAAAGTTAGCCCCGTTGGCATATTGGGCATCAGGTGTGGATAGAAAGGTAATAAAGGGGGCTATGTCTTCTGGTGTACCGAGGCGGCCCAATGGGATTGAATTGGTTAGTTTGCTTTCTCTTCCCTGAGGATCAGGGTGGATGTCGTGGTTCGGTGTACGTTCCAATGCCCCCGGGCAAACGGCATTGCAACGAATGCCATGTTTGCCATAGTGAACCGCAATGTAGCGATTGAGCCCCAACAGTCCATGTTTCCCGCTCATATAAGAGACGTTGGCTGAACGCCCGTTCAATGCCGTGATGGACGCTACAATCACAATGACGCCACCTGTACGTTGTTCCATAAATTGAGCTAGGCCAAACTTTGTTGTGAGAAAGACGCCTCGATAGTTGACGTCATGGGTACGATCCCAAACCTCCTCCTGCAATTCATGAAGATTCAGATCCTGGTCATGAAGCTGGATTCCTGCACTGGCAACAACAATATCCAGGCGACCAAAGTATTCCACCGTTTGAGCAACTGCGGCTTGAATTTCAGCACCTACAGAGACATCTGCGGGTATGCTAATGGCCGCTTCCCTCTGCCCCGGTAATTGATCTCCACGGAACTGATGGGCTGAGATCTCTCGGGCAACATCCCGCACACTACCGGCTGGGATACCTATGGCTGCAATGGCTGCTCCTTCTTTGGCCATTAAACGGGCTGTGGAGGCACCTATCCCGCTGCCTGCCCCTGTGATAAGCGCAACTTTTCCTTTAAGTTTCATAATTAGTGTCCAAATTGTCCAACAAGTTAGTTTTGTTCCGGCTTTTGCCCAGCTTTCTCTGAGTTGTTCTAAAAATGGAGAGAGCTCCATCTTCATGAGGGCAAGCCCTCTCTTCTCGGAGCAAGCTTTATCTAGCTTTCTCTATATAAGCATGATAGTCGCTATTTACCTAACATATCAAGTAAGTAGGTACGATACTCATTCTGTGGAGCTATCTGCAATGCCAACGTTTCCACCTGTCCTCTATCAATGAATTTCATCTGATAGGCTATCTCTTCTGGGCAGGCGATCATCATGCCTTGGCGATTCTCCACAGCCTGTACAAAGTTCGATGCTTCTAAAAGGGAATCGTGTGTGCCAGCATCCATCCAGGCAATGCCTCGACCCATTACCCTGACATTTAGGGCGCCCCGCTCCATATACAGGCGGTTGACATCCGTAATTTCCAACTCGCCCCGCCCAGATGGTTGAAGCGATTGCGCAATCTCGACTACCTGCTGATCGTAAAAGTATAGACCAGGGATTGCATAGTTGGATTTGGGCTGCTTAGGCTTTTCCTCCAGCGAAATAGCCCGGCCTTGTGCATCAAATTCAACAATCCCATATCGTTCCGGATCTCGCACTGCATAGGCAAAGATAAGCGCTCCGCCAGTCAACTGAGCTGCCTCCTGTACCATACCAGTCATGCCATAGCCGTAGAATATATTGTCACCCAATATCAGGCAAATTGATTCACCTTCTACAAATTCTGGATCAATAATGAACGCTTCGGCTATCCCTCGAGGTTTATTTTGGGCCACAAACTTGAAGCGCATCCCCCACTGAGATCCATCCCCAAGTAAGCGCAGAAAGTCATCCGCCGACTCGGGTGTCGTGATAATGAGTACCTCTCGAATGCCCGCCAGCATTAGAACAGAGAGAGGGTAATAGATCATGGGTTTGTTGTAAATGGGAAGTAGCTGTTTGCTAACGCCACTTGTTAATGGCCGAAGCCGAGTGCCGTGGCCTCCGGCAAGAATAATGCCTTTCATACTATTTGTTTTCCTGTCATTTATTTTTCTGTTGTTGACGATTGACTGTTTGGAATGATTGTTACATGGGTTCACTAAAACGCATAATCTGCTGCCCGATCAAGAAGGTTATAGTCCGCCAGAAAAGTCTTGTACCAATTCCGTTTCGAACCACTCTGGAAGTACTAATTGGCGAGGACATCCCTGTCTTCACGAGGACAGGCTTTTTCTGGCCATTTATATAATGAAGATTGACAGTTTGGTCCAACTACGGTACACTTCGCCATATTCAACCTGACCAACTAACTCTCCAAATGCGCCATTCGTTCCCCTGACCTAAGGCGTGAGTATTTTTGGTGAATTCCCAAATACACTTCTATTTCACTCTCCCGCAATCTACCAGGAGGAAATTGCTATGGAAATAACCGTAACAGTCAATGGTACATCCTACACCAATGATGTTGAACCTCGCATGTTGCTGGTCGATTTTATCCGCGATACCTTGAGCCTAACAGGAACCAACATCGCATGTGATACAACCCAATGCGGCGCTTGCACCATCCATATGGATGGAATGGCAGTTAAATCGTGTACCGTTTTGGCTGTGCAGGCTGACGGGTCCGACGTAACAACCATTGAAGGGCTGGCCACAAATGGGGACTTGCATCCCATGCAGCAAGCTTTTTGGGATCAGCATGGCCTACAATGTGGCTATTGTACGCCTGGCATGATTATGGCTGCCACCAAATTAGTTGAGAATAACCCAAGCATTTCAGAGGAGGAGATTCGCCACGGCTTAGAGGGCAACTTCTGTCGCTGCACTGGTTATCAGAATATCGTTAAGGCCGTTGCCCAAGCGGCTGCTTCAACAGCATAGGGGGATTCCATGTCAAAGTATATTGGTGAGAGTATTAAACGGGTAGAAGATCCTCGATTTATCCAAGGCCGGGGTAAGTACGTGGCAAATATGCAGATTCCAGGCATGTTGCACGCTGCTGTCAAACGAAGCCCCCATGCCCACGCCACTATCAACAGCATTGATGCCAGTGCTGCTTTGGCCATGGATGGCGTCGTCGCTGTCTACACCGGTCAGGATTTGGCTGAGGATGGCATTGGCTCCTTACCTTGTGGTTTTAATCCTCCTGACATTAAGACAGCACCTCACATGCCATTGGCTGCCGATAAGGTGCGCCATGTAGGTGATGGAGTTGCGGTAGTAATTGCCAAAGATATTTACACAGCCTATGATGCATTGGATGTGATTACAGTTGATTATTCAATCTTGCCTGCCGTCATTGATGCCAAAAAAGCGGCGGACGCTGGCGCACCCCAGGTTCATGATGAGATTGATGGCAATGTGAGCTTCCATTGGCCCCTGGGTGAACGGACTGCGATTGATGCAGCCATGGCTACTGCTGACCATGTGGTGGAACTGGACCTGATCAACCAGCGCTTGATTCCTAATGCCATGGAGCCACGAGCCTGTGTTGCTCAGTGGAACGAATTTGCCGATGAGATGACGGTCTGGACAACCAGCCAGAACCCTCACATTATTCGACTTCTTCTCAGTATGGCGACCATGGGGCTTCCTGAAAATAAGCTGCGGGTCATCTCTCCGGATGTCGGGGGCGGATTTGGCTCCAAGATCTTTCACTATGCAGAAGAAGTCATTGTCCCTTGGGCTTCTAAGAAATTAGGCCAACCCGTGAAGTGGGTCTCTACCCGTAGTGAGGCATTTTTAACCGATGCCCACGGTCGAGATCACGTAACAACCTGTAAGCTAGGCGTGAAGAATGACGGTACCTTTGTTGGGCTAGACGTAACGACCTATGCCAACATGGGGGCTTACCTCTCTACCTTTGCACCCATGATTCCAACGGCCCTCTACATCACCCTCTTCTCGGGCCTTTACAAGCTTCCAGTCATCTTTGGCGAAGCCTTTGGTACCATGACCAATACTGTACCGGTCGATGCCTATCGCGGTGCCGGTCGACCTGAAGCCAGCTTTGTGCTAGAACGGTTGATTGATATCGCTGCCCGGGATCTGAAGATGGATCCCATTGCCCTACGTCGCAAGAATCTGATTCAGAAGGATGAATTCCCCTACGAAACACCCGTTGCCATGACCTATGACAGCGGTGATTACGTAGCACTCTTCGATACGGCTGAAGAGCTTTCTGACTACAGCGGGCTGAAGTCCAAGCGAGATACGGCTCGAGCGGAAGGTCGTTTGGTGGGCATTGGCGTGAGTGGCTGTATTGAGGCCAGCGGACCGGCCCCGTCCCAAGTTGCTGTGGGCTTGGGTGCCGGTGTCGGCCTGTGGGAGAGCGGATCCATTCGCGTTCACCCCTTGGGTAAAGTCGCTGTCATGACTGGATCCCACACCCACGGTCAAGGACATGAGACAGCCTTTGCCCAGATCGTGGCTGACGAATTGGGTATTCCCATGGAAGATGTTGAAGTGATCCACGGCGATACCGGTCGAACGCCCTTTGGATTGGGTACGTATGGCAGCCGTAGCGCATCGGTTGGCGGTAGTGCTCTGGTTGTTAGTGCGCAAAAGATTGTCTCCAAAATGACCAAGATTGCAGCCCACCTGCTAGAGGCTGCAGATGAAGATATTGTTCACGATAAAGAGACGGGCAACTTCCACGTCAAAGGCTCGCCAGATCAAGCCAAGGGATTTGTGGAAATCTCGGTTGCTGCCTTGACGGCTGATATCCCAGAAGGCATGGAGCCAAGTTTGGAAGAGTCAACCTTCTATGATCCGGCCAACTTTACCTTCCCGAATAGCGCGCACATCTGCTTGGTCGAGGTTGACAAGAACTCCGGCGAACCCTCCATCCTCGAATATGCTGCCGTGGACGATGTGGGCAACGTCATCAACCCAATGATTGTTGAAGGCCAGATCGTGGGCGGAATTGCTCAGGGCGTGGGTCAGGCCCTATTGGAAAATGGGGTCTATGATGAGGGTGGACAGCTCCTCTCCGGCTCCTTTATGGACTACGCCATGCCCCGAGCCGATGGATTCCCATCGCTGAAGGTTGCCCGTAATGAGACGCCGTCTCCTCACAATCCGCTGGGTGTAAAGGGCGCAGGCGAAATGGGTACAATCGCCGCAACCGTGACCGTAGCCAATGGCATTATGGATGCCCTGGAGCCGGTGGGCGTTCGCCATCTGGACATGCCTTACACCTCACAGAAGCTGTGGGAAGCCATTCAAAGCGGTACCAATAATTAACTGAAAGGATCTCTTCCATGTATCCACCAAAATTTGATTACCATCGAGCCAGTTCTCTGGACGAGGCTTTCTCTTTGATGAGCCAGACCGGCGGCAAGGTGTTGGCTGGCGGACATAGCATGATTCCAACGCTGAAGCTGCGATTGGCCGATCCCGGAGCTCTCATCGACATTGGTCGAATTAGCGACCTGAACGGTATCAGCGTTAGTGGCGGCAGCATCCATATTGGTGCCTTGACGACCCATGCAACCGTTGCTGCTTCATCGAACCTACCGGCTGCCCTAACAGAAGCTGCTGGCTGGATTGGCGATCCTCAGGTACGCAACAGAGGAACCGTTGGTGGCAATGTGGCCCATGCCGATCCGGCATCGGACCTGCCCACCGTCTTTGTGGCCTTGGGTGCTACGGTTCACGTGCAGGGTCCCAACGGATCCCGCTCCATCCCTGCCGAGAACTTCTTCATTGATCTCTTTATGACTGACTTGCGGGATGACGAGCTTGTCACTTCTGTCGAGGTTCCTCAAGATGGCACCAGCACTGCCTATGCCAAGCTCTTTAACCCAGCTTCTCGGTACGCCATTGTGGGAGCAGCCGTCAAGATTGACATCTCTGGAAACAGCTTCAACACGGCCAGAGTAGCCATCGGCGGCTTAACACCCAACGCAGTTCGCTCCAAATCTGTGGAAGATGCTTTAGTGAACGAACCGGTCTCAGATGCCACCATCGAGGCCGCAGCAGCCAAAGTCACCGCTGATTTGGTCGACGTCATGGGTGACATTCACGCCAGTGAAGAGTACCGCCGAGCCATGGCCCCCGTCTTTGTGGAGCGGGCCATCAAGAGCGCGGTTGAGCGGTCGTAGCCTGACCAAGATTTAGTAGAGCGAAGTTGCTGTCTCAAAGGCCACCCTTGTATTAGATGGGTGGCTTTTTGCTTGTCGAGGAACGATTTCTTCGTTTTTGAAAGTGAGACCTCATGCGTAAATTTTCATCGTATGGTCCGGTAGATATCGACCTGCACTACTATGCTCCACGGACATCACTAATTGAGCAAACTTGTCAACGCCTTGTAGGTGAAAATCCAGCTAAAGGGGGCCACTACATAACCGTATGGGCACCTCGCCAGACAGGCAAGAGCTGGCTGCTATTGGAAGCAGTAGAAAGGTTGAAAGAATCGGAGGAGTACGAGGTGGCGATTCTAACTCTTCAGTCGGCCAAAAGTGCTGAAACAACAGAAAGTGTGCTGGAAATTCTGGTCAGAAATTTAGGATATCGATTTCCAGATCGGTCGTTTCCTCAGATTAGTACATGGAAAGAGGTACAAACCCTCTTTACCGCTGACTACTTTGACAAACCACTCATTCTGATTTTGGATGAGTTTGATGGCATGAACCCCGAATTTATCGACGCTTTTGCCAATGAATTTCGCAATATTTATACTCACCGCCGATCTGAGAACAACATACTCAGCGCTGAGAAGACCTTTCGGCTCCACGGTTTAGCCCTGATTGGTGTTCGTAGCGTGTTGGGCGTTGAAAACGTCAGCGGTTCCCCATTCAACGTGCAACGCAGCGTCTATGTGCCGAATTTGACCCAAGAGGAAGTTGCTGGCATGTTTCGTTGGTATGAGCAAGAGAGTGGACAAAGTGTGGAACCTGGAGTGGTGAAGCGGCTCTTCTACGAGACCCGGGGGCAGCCTGGATTTGTAAGCTGGTTTGGCGAATTGCTCACCGAAACCTACAACCGCCATGCCACAACCATCACAGCCCATGATTTTGAGATCGCCTTTGCTCATGGGTTGAAGGTTTTGCCGAATAACAATATCCTGAATATCATCAGCAAGGCCAAAGAGGAGCCATATATTCAGACTCTCTATGAGTTGTTTCGGACAGATGAGAAAGTTGATTTTACCTATGATGATCCCCACATCAATTATCTCTATCTGAATGGCGTTATTGATCAATCAACTGATGACCAGATTCACTTCTATGTTCGCTTTGCCTCGCCGTTTGTACAAAAGCGGCTCTTCAATTACTTCGCCCGCCACTTCTTTGGCAATTTAGGCCGTCTCTATGATGCCTTTGAGGATATGTCAGAGAGCATTACCGATACCGCCCTTTCGGTGCCTCACCTCATGCGCCGTTATGAGATCTACCTTTTGAAAAATCACGAGATGATTCTCAAAGATGCGCCTCGTCGGGAGAGCGATGATCGGGTCATAGAGGCCATTTTTCACTTCAATCTTTACACTTGGCTCTACCAATTCCTCAATGAGTTCGATGGGCGAGTCACGCCTGAGTTCCCGACTGGCAATGGGCAGATTGATCTGTTGGTAACCTATGGGGATCATTTCTATGGCATTGAGGTGAAGAGTTTTACCAATCGCAAAAAATATCAAGAAGCCTTGGGGCAAGCCGCTCGCTACGGCAAAAAACTCAAGCAGAGCGAAATCTGGCTGGTCTTCTTCGTCGAAACTGTAGACGATGAGAACCGCAAAAAATACGAAGCCATCCATCATGACAATGCGACAGGAGTCGTTGTCTACCCAATTTTGATTGCTACCAGTCGCTCGTACGCTATGTATAGACATCAAGAAAAAGATTTTCCAACCGCCCCCTGAGCGTGTCGAAGGGTAAGGGCGGAAAATCTTTTTCTTAAAAACTATAGCAACAAACTTGTTGGGGATACCTTCTAAGGAGTTGTTTACCATTCGCTCACCCAACGGTAATTTTTTCCCACAAATAAAAAGCCGCTGCTCTTCGCAGCGGCTTTACAGGCAACACATTTCTTACTCATTCTGAAATAATCGAATCAGCTCTAATCGCGAATGTACGCCAAATTTTTTGTAGATCTTGGAGGCTTGGTTGCGCACGGTTTGGGGTGAGAGACAGAGCATGCGCCCGATCTCATCATTGGTTGAACCGCGCACGATCAACTCGAGCACGGACCATTCTCGCTCAGTCAAGGACACATCAAAGGCCTGAATCTGAGCTTGGAGAGTGGCTGCGTCTTTTAGCCTATGCGCTAGATGGGTAACGACACTTTGGCTATACCAAGCCGTCTGTCCATGTGCAACGGCTCGAATTATGTGAACTAATGTTTCAGTCACATCCTTCTTAAAGAGGTAACCAGCCAAATTCAAGGAGAGCAATCGACTAGGGCAGCAACTTTTCTCACTCTCTAGAAGCAATATCATTTTTGTATGCGGAGAGCGATTCAAAGCAGTTGCGATACCATTCCCCTTCTCGCCCACAATAACAATATCAGGAGGACTGAGTAGGCGATCTTTTTTACAATCTTGTACGTGAGCATGTTCGGCGATGACCTCTATATCTGTAGCCGATGACAATAGCAATCGAATTGCCTGCCGAATTGGCGTCTGAGGTTCAATTAGTGTCACATTGATCATTGGGGTTGAACTCATGCTTACCCTCTTGATGCTGATTATGGTTTTGCTTAGAAATGTTCGTGCATCCGCTCGATTGAATAAGGTAGATATACTGTGGTTGGCTATATACTGAGACAAATAAGACCGTCTTTCGTCGATTGAAGCTTTCTCATTTATGACAGGGCAGAATTTATCTTGATTTTATAATTGTTACCTTTCCACGATGAAGATGGTAGAGGTGATTCTAAATCGGGAAATCCATTTTTATGCCGACCCATAATTAAATACCAGCGCTCATTTACCAGTTGAAGTCCAATATGATCTTGAAAGTCAACAATGCCACCATCGTTACTTTGATACGCTCCCATGATTTTAACAGAGATATGTCTTGGGTTTTCAGGCTCAAGATATTTTACTTGTATGCGCAGACGATTTGCTCCGCCTGAACTCATAATTTGTTGTTGAAGTTTCTCTTCTTCAACAATGTGTGTGTGAGGTATCAATCTACGGATCGCAGATGTATCTTCTTTTAAGAGTGCTTGAAGATATCGTTCGACAACAGCTTCCTGTGTCGTGTCACCTCGTGATATACGAGACATTATAAGAGTTAAGATAATTATAAGGGCAGCGACGACACCAAAGAGAATGTAATGCCGAGATTTCATTGACATTTGCTCCTTATATAGGATTACGGATATCCTAAGTCAACTAAAAACTTGGGGAGACTACTGAATTTGGAGTGGATAATAATTTGCATTTGGATATGTAATCATTATATCAGTTAAAGGCTTATTCAATCGGTTGATTGAGTGATAGGTCAAATAGATTCGATTGCGGTACCCGATATCTGTTACAATAGCAGTATGATCTATAATTCTGTTGCCCCACCAATCAATCTGCAAGACGTCCCCAGTACGTAAATCACTAAGGTAGTACTTACGAACAGCCCGCCCAGAACCAACCGCAAAATTATAAAAAGTAGGTGCATAGGTCCAACTTCGAGTCTGATCATCATATGCTCTTGTATTGGGATAGCTGTGGTTGTGGACATACCACCATGAACTAGGGTCCCATTTTGTCCACCAGTGGGCAGGTGTATAGTGCCAACCGCCCTTGTACAATGCCTGTGAGACAAAATTCGTACAGTCAACGCCTGGCCAGTGATTAAACCAAGGGTGGGCTCCATTCCACCATTTAACGGCAAAACTTACGATCTTGTTCCGATCAGCAGTTATGGCATCAATGGCTGCTGCCTGTATACCCTCATCGGGGTCAACAGCAGCAAATGGTAGGTAAATAGCATTACTAGCCTGCGGATCAAAACTCAGAATTGCTGGCGGATCGGTTACAATATCGTTGGGATCGTCTGATTCGATACTGAGGGGCTGGACCGTTCGAAGATCGACCAAATGCCATTGGTCATTGACCTGCTGAAAAGCAAAGGTATGGGTATCCACATATTCGGTCTGTGTTGGTGCCAGCGGGTCAGGTTCAACCGTCTCCATCTTGATAATCGTATATTCGGATGCCTCGATTGTGACCAGTTCACCTTCGGTTGCTATCGATCCAAAACTTAATTCTATCTCATAGGCACTGTAAATAATGCCTGCCTCTAACAGCCCCTGATGCCGCCTTGTGGCAAGGTCAAATTGATCGGTCATAGCAACTTCATAGCGTGCGGACAACGCATAGGTGCTGCTGCCCGTCACCTCGGCATTGGTCAAGATATCTAAATGGTGATGGACGGCAGCGGACGCAACCTCTTGAAGATGGTCTGATGGAACCTCCTCGAGACGTATTGAGTTTTCTGAATACAACTCTACAGCATAGGTAGAGGGCGATCCGCCGAAGGTAATGCTTACCAGGAGGAACAAAGTTGATAAGGTGTAGACGATCTTTCTTGTCACGCTTTTCTCTCCTCGATATTTTAAGATGTGATATACCTGCTGGATGAATATGTAAAGTGGCAAATTCTTGATATACTTATAGGTATACCACAAGCCAACCTCCAAAACCTGCACTTTTGTGCAAATCATCTCAAAATCTATCAAATTGGGTCAAGAGGAATTCAGAATGGAGAATTAAATTAACCATGAAGTTCTTGAAGGGAATGAAGGTTTACCTCTTCTTTCTTCATGCACTTCAGTCCCTTCATGGTTCGATTTTGCTTACCAACTCTCTAAAATCTGATTGAACCAACATCTATTGAAATCAGTATAGAATTATGCTTAAGTACACCTTCGCCGAACTCCTCACTATCTTTTTTCAGTTAGCCGAAACCAAAGTCACCCAATCAGAGTTCGCCCAACAGCTCGGCGTCAGTCGTCGCACGGTTGCTGGCTGGTTTGCGGGTGATTATGCCCCTCGTAAGCCTGACAAAATCGAAGAGATTGCCTATCTCCTCTGCTTGACTTCTTTACAGACTGACCTGCTCCTCTATTCAGTGAATCCAGATTGGATCAGATATGGTACGCCCCCATCCACGTTGGAAGATGCAGAGGTGATTCGGTATCGGGAACATGAGGTGAGCAGTTCTGATATCGAACCCAACGCATTCGTCAGCGCTCCATCTGTCTCCCAGATTGAGCGTGAATGGCCCATCATCTTTGACGAGACCTTTGAATCCAATCACCAGCGCTGGGGAGAAGGCACCAAAAAAACGGTATCTGCCACCTGACGCGCCAAATTGAAGGGGGTCAGTATCTGCTGACGCTACAAAATCAATACCATGAAGATGTCTTTATGGGTGGGGATTCAAACTGCTTTGCGCCGCCTGTCTATTATGTGACGCTAGAGGTGGAGATGCTGCAGGGTAACACTGAGGATGATGGATACGGGATTCTATTTGAACTATGTAATGATGAACGTTATGCCCTCTTCCGAGTGCGAGAAAAGATGGGCAAATTCTCGGTTGTGCAGACAGAAGATGGCGGTGATAATGCAACCGTCTTCATTCGTCAGGCACCTGCGCCATCCATCCGCAAAGAGGCTGCCAACAAACTAGCGATTCTGGCCATCTATGATCAGCACTGGTTCTACATCAATGATGCTTTTGTGGGACATCATCAGATTGACCGTCTGCCCAGCGCCCGCTTGGATGTGGGTATCGTTGCCGGTTGTCAGCAGCAGGTTATCTGTGGGTTTAGAGACTTTAAGGTTTATACCAGGAACATTTAGGTAGGAATATCCCCAGTATAGAGTGATTAACGGGCGTTGGTCATCCCTTGGTCCAGAAACTGAGATAGTGCAACTTTGCACTATATAGGTTTCTTCTTGGACGCAACGATGACTATGGCCGCATCTTATTCATCATCTCTCCCCAGACGTTTGATATCATATTTTCCGTTGCCATGTCTGATAAGAATGGTGCTGTCGGTCAGCTCTTCTTCCAACCACTGAAACGCTTTCTGGCTGCTCTGAAGCTCTTCGGCATTCTGACGACCATCGTAGCTGATTTTGCCGGAATTTTGTTCAACATGGACCCGATTTTCTCCTTGCTGTAATGTATAGATCGGAAGTTCTCCGCAGCGATGGGGGTCATCCAGAACGCTGTCTGGAAGAATTAGACACGTTCCCGCAACAGTGTAGGCTGATACATAGGTATTTGAAGGCAGGGTTATCTCTTGGCCATTGATAACCAGGGTCTTGCCAGCCGTTTCAGGGCCCGAGTAATATCCGCTTTCTGCTGGCGGGGCATTTTCGAGCATCTCGACAACGTCGCGCTGAAATTGGGCTGGGTCCATGGTGGGGGCTGGCTCCGCGGTCGTCTCACCAATAAAGACGATTGTCTCTGGGTCGACCCATATCATACCGACAGTCTCCATATACTCAGTGGGAACTGCCGTCACTTCATACATGCGCACGTACCCCTCTCCCGGCGGTGTTAGAGGAATCTCTGTGGCACGCGCTTCGGGTGCGGGATAGGATTGTTCAGGTTCTCTCGCAGTGGAGAGCGCACTCTCTTCACTCTCAACTACATCAGCACTATCCACTGCTGGCTCAACGCCCGTTGTAAAGGGAATGAAGATATCATCTGCTAGTGCTGGGTTAAGCATATATATTCCCATCCCTATGCTGAGAAAGGCAATCAACACACCACTCAAAATATACCAAAGTTTTTGCTTTATCATTTGTCCTCCTGCTATACAACTCTATTGGTCAAGTTTAGACAAACACCCGATTCCCATTGCGCAATGTGAAAGGTAACTCCACTATATCAGATTGGTACCTGCTTGTATAGGGACTCTAGTCCCTTCTTGAGTACCCAATTTGTACCACCTCTTACCAAATATGACTTTTACACTTTACACCTCTGGCCGACCATCAACCCGTGTCACCTAAGAGCCGAGCCCCTAATTGTTCTTTGGCCACCTCTCTGTGGATTTGTTGGGAAGTAAGAGTGTGATAAAATTTATCTTGAGATTGAAAACATCTAATCTACAGGATGGCACCTTGAACCTGATTCTACGCAATCGATTTGAGGAAGAGATTACCCAACATCAACCCGACCCGCGCTTTGGTTTCCGCAAGCAGACGGCAGAACTGATTGAAGAAAATAAACGGCTCAAAGGCCAACAGAGCCATCTCAAAAGTTAGTCTGACAAGTATGTGGTGGCCAACGCTTTTCGCAACTGCAAATGCTTCCGAAGTAAAATAGCATATACATTATTCCTTAAGACCACAAAAGTACTTCTAATAACTCTATGGAACACAACGAACCGATCATTATGGCAAGCGTCATTGCTGCCGGTATCTTTTGCCAATGGCTTGCTTGGCGTGTCAAGATTCCCGCAATCTTGCCGCTTCTTATCACTGGCTTCATTTTTGGCCCTGTCCTACACATTTTACATCCTCAGGAGACGTTAGGCGCACTGTTCTTTCCTATCATCTCTTTTGCAGTTGCCATCATTCTCTTTGAAGGCTCCCTAACCCTCAACTGGAGTGAGCTACGGACCGTTGCCGCAACCGTACGCAACTTGTTGATTGTGGGTACATTGGTGACTTGGTTTGGTGGTGCATTGGCTGCCCGACTCATTCTAGGTACCAGTTGGGAGACTTCGCTACTCTTTGGCGCACTCATTATCGTCACGGGGCCGACGGTGATCGCCCCACTGCTACGGAATGTTCGACCAACCCACCAGATTGCCTCGATTCTCAAGTGGGAAGGGATCATCATCGATCCCATTGGGGCTAGCATTGCTGTACTGGTCTTTGAATATATTGTGGCTGATCTGACGCCCCAGAATACGGTGCTTGTCTTTGCTCAGATTGTGGCGGTGGGTGCCGGATTGGGGCTATTGAGCGGATTTGGTATTTCTTACGGATTGAAGGAGTTTCTAATTCCAGATTACCTGAGAGATGTGACGATTCTGGCCGTGGTTATTTCCGTTTTTGCTCTATCCAATAGCATTGCACCTGAATCGGGCCTGCTGGCCGTAACGGTTATGGGCGTCTATTTGGCCAATGTCCATATAAAAGAGCTGCGGGAGATCTGGTTCTTTAATGAAAAGCTGAGCGTGCTTCTTATCTCCACTCTATTTATCCTGCTCGCCGCCAATACCAGCGTGGAGGATTTGGCAGTTCTGAATTGGCGCAGTATTCTTCTGTTGGCGGTCGTGATTCTGGTTTTGCGCCCGATTGGAATCCAGTTGAGTGCGATAGGGAGTACACTTAGCCGAAATGAGCGACTTTTTCTTTCTTGGATTGCGCCTCGGGGCATTGTAGCTGCGGCCATCTCATCGCTCTTTGCTTTTGAGCTGGTGAAAGAGGGCTTTACAGAGGCTGGTGTTGTTGCCCCCTTGACCCTTCTGGTCATTGTAGGTACTGTGGTTCTTCAGGGCAGTACAGCCAAATGGGTTGCTGAGCGGTTAGGCGTTCGCGAGGCGGATCCCCAAGGGTTTCTCATTTTGGGCTGCAACCAAATTGCCCGTATGCTGGGAAAGGTTCTACACGATGAAGGCTTTATTGTGCGAATGGTGGATACCAACTGGGAGCGAGTATCCAGCGCCCGCATGGATGGACTCCAGGTTACCCATGGGAACTTGCTCTCTGAGTATGTAGAAAGCAGCCTAGATTTGGGCGGCATCGGGCGTTTACTGGCTATGACTCGGAATGATGAAGCTAACGCATTAGCCTGCCAGCACCTGCGTGAGGAATTCGGCTCTTCATCCGTCTTTCAGTTGATGCCACAAGCAAGTTTTCGGGGTCAATCCTTAAGCTCATCCCAAGTCGGTAGGCGCATGGCAACTGAAGAAGCCACCTACACTTACCTTCATGGCATGATCGACCGGGGGGCGATCATCAAGAAGACATCCCTCACTGACACATTTGGCTATGCAGAATTCTTAGAGCGTTATCAGGACAAATTTGTGCCACTTATGTTGATCCAAGGCAAACAGGTAACAGTCTGCACCATCAATACGCCCATCAGTCCAGAGCCAGGATGGACGCTCATTAGCCTTCTCTTTGATGCCGACCCAATAGAGAATGGAAAGGATACAGAGACTACCCAAGCTCAAGCTCAGGCAGTCAGTATTGCGGAATTGCATTGAGCGTCTCTATCTTGACCGCTTGCCGCCCAAATTCCTCCAACGGAACCAGAATGCCCTGGGTGAAGTATCCGTCATTGGGGATTGCTTTTTCTGGGCCGAAGCGCTCAACCCACTCCTCAATCATCTCTTGTAGCGCAGATAATCGACCGATATAGATGACCTGTCGGCCTGGTACATAGTAAATGAGCCACTCCGCCTGAGAGGTGTAGATCCATCCGGGAATGTTCATTGTGTCTACCGAGACTGTTTCCACAAACGCATTGCCCGTTCGGCTGGCTGTCCAGTCGGTCTTGTACTCGATGGTATACGTTTTCCCGGTAGTGAATTGGGTAAAGTAGCGGTCAATGCCAAGCCGCTGCTCTTCTCGTGTGGCGGGCCTGATTTTGAATCGGTCAGAGAAGTGACCGTCGAGGAGGGTTTCGGCAGCCTCCCCCTTGGCAAGCTGCCGATGCATTTTGTAGATCATAGTCGATTAACAATCGTAGACCGCAATATGTCATTTTGAGCGAAGCGAAGAATCTCAGTTCGTAGTGCTCTAGGAAGAAGATTCTTCGTCGCACGCTCCTCAGAATGACATCTAACTTTCTGGTTGCGGTCTACTGACAATGGTGAAATGAACTACTTCTTCTTTGCCCGTTTTCGAGGGAGGCGCACGCGTTTTTTGCTCCCTTGAGCCTCTTCTGCTTTCTTGGCATTTGGGCCGGTAGCATTTGACCTAACCTGCTGTGGGCTTCTCCCATTTGACGGAATAGTTGCTTGCTCAGATTGGTGGATGTCTTCTACAGGGGAGCTGGAATGAGCGTCTGTGCGCTCAAAATCGGTCTCTTTTCCTTGTTCCAGAGAGTGAACGTTCTGATCGACCTGGTTTCCCTTCCGATTTGCTCGCTGACGGCTGCCCCGAGGGTCAACCTGCTGTTGGCTGTCTTGGCTGTCCTCATTCCTGTTGCTTCCATTCCTACGCTGTCCGCGCAAGCGATCTCGGCTGGTGGCGTGCTCATGATCGGGGGACGCTGACCGGGGCGACCGACTATATCTCCTCTTTCCTAGAGTAGTTGATGGCTCATGGGCATGGGATGATCCATTGTTTGACTCGTGGTACGAGCCATTCCCTTTTTGCCTAGAATCTTGCTGTCTTGAGTTGTGTCGCCGAGCGTTTGAACGTCTGGATTCCTGTTGTCTGGAATCTTGCCGTCTAGAATCTTGTCGCCTGTTGCCCTGGTGGCCCGAGTTTCTTTGTCTGGACTCTTGGGACTTCTCGCCTTGGCGTTTGGAGTCGTGTGAACCGTTTCTAGAGCGGCTGCGGGTGCTTTGTCCTTCTCCATTTCTGTTCTGACGATGCTGACCTGGGCGGCTACTGGATTCTTGTCTTGAGCGGCCGGGTTCTGATGGAGGTTCTCCCATATTACTGCTATTATAGTCAAAACTCTCCATACGGCGGCGTTCGATCTTCTTCCCCAGTAGCTTCTCGATGTCGCGCACCATGCTTTCATCATCGTGGACCATGAAGGTTAGGGCCTCGCCGACTTGCTGGGCGCGACCCGTTCGCCCAATACGATGGGTATAGGCATCGACTGTATCGGGCATGTCAAAGTTGATGACGTGAGAGATCTCGGCCACATCTATGCCCCTTGCCGCAATATCTGTTGCCACAAGAATATCGTACTTGCTTCCCCGAAATCCGTTGATGGCCTCTTGCCGACGATTCTGGGCCATATTGCCCTGAAGTGCTGATGCTTTGTATCCTCGCTTTTCCAAATCTCGCGCCAGGAACCGGGCACGCCGCTTGGTACGGGTGAAGATGAGCACCTTCTCTATTGCAGCTTGCTTTAGGAGGCTAAATAAAAGACCCTTCTTTCGGTTTTGGGGCACCGGATAGAGGGCATGGCTAACAGTCTTGGCTGGCGCAATCATACCAATCTGGACGGTCACTGGATGATGAAGAACATCGTCGGCCAATTTGCGGATATCTTTCGGCATGGTGGCCGAGAAGAAGAGATTCTGTCGTTTTTTGGGTAAATGACTCAGTAAGCGGCGAATGTCGGGTAGAAAGCCCATATCAAACATTCGATCGGCTTCATCCAGCACGAGCACTTCCAAATGAGAGAGGTTAATGTTGCCTTCGTTGATGTGGTCTAGTAGACGGCCGGGACAAGCCACAATAACTTCCGTCCCTTGCCGTATTGCGCTAATTTGAGGGCCTTTACCAACACCGCCATAGATAGATGCGCTGCGGATCTTGGTCTTTTTTCCTAATT
The DNA here is from genome assembly GCA_039028975.1 of Chloroflexota bacterium. Taxonomy (GTDB): domain Bacteria; phylum Chloroflexota; class Anaerolineae; order Caldilineales; family Caldilineaceae; genus JAHBNG01. Next base: position 11,018 of record JBCCHB010000138.1, on the reverse strand, counting down.
CAACCGTTGTCTCATGGATCTGCTCGGCAAGTTCTCTAGTGGGTGCCACAACGAGTGCCCGGACTCGGCGTAGTGGCCCTTGGGTTAATCGGTTTAGAATGGGTAACATGAAGGCTGCCGTCTTCCCAGTGCCGGTTTGGGCTAATCCAAGAACGTCTTTGCCTTCAAGAATTTGGGGAATCGCCTGCTCCTGAATAGGGGTGGGGGTTTCAAAACCAGCAGAACGGACGCCCGCAAGAATGCGCGCGTCGAGAGATAAATCTTCGAATTTCACTAAAGAGTACTCCTTGACTCAGTACATTCACTCATTGTTGGAATGAGCATAATAGGGTTGTGTCTGCGAACGGTTTATACAGATATACTCAGGTTCCGCCTAAAGTAACCTTTCTTCTCTCAGGTAGTGGTATCACTTTATCGCAACTGCCCATATAACCGCTCATCAAGTGAGCCAAGGATATGAAATGCTTAGCTCAAGTTTCGCCTGAATCTGCTTTACCAATTACAAACAAAACATTGGCTGACGAAATCTTAAGGATAAGTATAACAGGATCGATTTCCTCTGACAATTTTTAAGCATGACCGACAAATTATGGTAAAGTTGTCACAGTAGCTCTGTTGACATCTTTAAGTTAGGATCATACAATGAGCATAAGAGGATTCCTCATCCTACCCAAACCACCGTTGTCTCAATCGGAATCCAGACTTTCCTTCATTTTATCTAGGAGTAATTTATGCCCTACTGTATCTTACGTTGTTTGACCAGAGTGGTTCTGACTGCTCGTTCTCTCTCTCTCTTTGTCTTAATTTTTTCTTTCATTCTCTCTATTTCACTGTTGGGAATCGTTTCTGGCTTATCGTTGACTGCCTCTGCCGCGCCTCTCTTTCAATCCGAACCAACCGTTTCACCAACATGGACCCATACAGGAGAACGTTCTGATAGCGTCGGTGAAGTTTTGGGAAGTATTGGTGATGTAAATCGCGACGGCTTTGACGATATTGTTGTTCTGCTATTTGATGATTTTCTCATCTATCTCGGCTCAGAAAGCGGCCTTGCCCCCACGCCCAATCTCACAGGTGTTCAAGTTGGCCCCAGTGGTTCGTTTTACCCCAAGTCTATTGCCTCTGCTGGAGATGTCAACGGGGATGGCTTTGATGACATGATCATGGGTGATATGTTTACGGATGTTGACGAAGCTGAATCAGTGGGTAGCGTACGTCTATTCTATGGGAGCGCTGATGGCTTTGAGTCAGGCCAGCCGTGGCAGGTATTTGGTGAGGTGAGTGAGGGTCAATTTGGCCAGACGGTAGATGGCTTGGGCGATGTAAATGGTGATGGCTTTGGCGATGTGGTCATCTCAGCACCAGGTAGCTACGATGATGAGATTCCAGGCGCGATCTACGTCTATCATGGCAGTGCCGATGGACTGTCTGATCTTCCGGCTTTGGCTACCAACAGCCCAGAGGAGGCAGGACGATTTGGCGTAGCGGCCAGTGGTGTGGGGGATGTGAATGGTGACGGTTTTGCTGATATGGTTGTCAGTGGCGGCAATGCCGAGGTGGCCTATCTCTATTTGGGTAGTGCAGAGGGACTTCTGCCTGAACCAGTAGGCCAACTCCTTCCCGAGCAATACGACTTTATTTATGCTCAGCACATTGATGGCCTAGGGGATGTAAATGGTGATGGCTTTGATGATGTGGCTGTTGGTGCTACCAATATCGACGATACGATCAAGGCGTATATCTTCTATGGCACAGAAGAAGGGTTAAGTGAGGTAGCCGACCAACGGATCGTTCTATCTGATCCGGGTAGTTACGATGGTGGTTTGGCGGGTATAGGCGACCTGAATGGTGATGGCTTTATGGATTTGGCTGTAAATGTCACCGCACCAAGCTACCTGGATGAAGGGTCTGGCACCATCTACCTCTACTATGGCAGTGCAGATGGGCTGCCCAGCAATGCCTCTAGCACCATAAGTGGAACCGAGGATGGTGATGCCTTTGGACTAGGCTTAACGGGGGCAGGTGATATCAATGGTGATGGCTTTGGTGACCTGCTGATTGGTGCCCCTAACAGCACGGAAGGAGGAAACTATGCCGGCAAAGCGTACCTCTTCCAAGGTTCAGAAGGTGGATTGATGAGCGGCATGGCGAATGAATCAGCCATGCCTAGCTCCCAAGAGACAGCAACAAGTGGGGCAAGTAACATACGCGTTCTTGCCGAGCTATCTTCCCCGGATGCTGGTTCTTTATTTGGCTATCAATCGAGTGGGGTCGGCGATGTCAACGGGGATGGATATGTGGATTTACTCGCTACTTCCCTAACGGCCAATCGCTCTCGTGGTGGGGCCTACCTCTTTTTGGGCAATGCAACGGGTGTAGATTCTGAACCTGTATGGAGCGCTGAAGGTGAAGCTCGGCGAGAGGACTTTGGCTATTTTGCCGGGGCTGCTGGCGATGTAAATGGCGATGGATTTATGGATGCTTTTGTGACCGCTCCCTTTTACGAAGGCGGTAAGGGCAAGGTTTATGTCTACTACGGCAGTGACGAAGGCCTCTCGGCTGCAGCCCAGTGGTGGTTTATTGGGGCAGATGAAGATTCGGTTGCCGGTTCTATGGCGGCAGGTGTTGGCGACATCAATGGTGACGGCTATGATGATTTTGCCCTAACCTACCAAAGAACCACCGAGGACAATGAATTTATCAACCAGATGGTGCTCTATTATGGAAGTGATGTGGGGCTGACCTCAGAAGCGGGATTTGTCACAGTTGAAGATCGAGATCTCGGGGCATATGTGGCTCCTGCTGGAGATGTGAATGGTGACGGCTTCGCAGATCTAATTATTGCCCCCTCCTTGGACAACCAGGTCCCTGGCAGCATTGCTATCCTCCAAGGAAGCGAGGACGGATTGGTCGGTACGATTGTCTTCTCCGGTCAGGGTGAGAATAATGGTGATTTTTATGGTTATGACGCATTGGGCATCGGCGATGTCGACGGTGATGGATTTGATGATCTTCTGGTGTCGGCACCAGGTATGGAAGACGCCACCGGCACTGTATACCTCCACTTTGGAAGCGAAGATGGGTTAGATAGTGAGCCCGGATGGCAAGCAACGGGAACCCAGAGCGGTATTTGGTTGGGTGCCAGCCTGGCAGGGTTAGGAGACATTAATGGAGATGGGCTTGCCGATTTTGCCATTGCTGAGGCGGAAGATAGCGAAGGCCCAACCTTTGTCCACATCTACGCAGGCAGTGCCGAGCTTAGCGAGAGCGGCGTCTCAGATGCGATATTTGTCCACGAAGTTGAACTATTAGAGCCCTATGATTGGGATATGCGGATCAACCCTGTTGGCGATTTGAACCAAGATGGCCTGGATGACTATTTGATTGCTGAACCTGGCTACCCTGATGGCCAAGAAGATGGTCGGATCACAATCTTTGGCATGGAGGCCAAGCCGGTAGAAGAAGCGACCAGTGAATCTTCAAATGAAACCACTAGTGAGACCACCAGTGAGACCACTAGCGAATCAGTCGCTGCTATCAATGATACCTTCTCTTCCTCCGGCTGGATCCCTACTCGCCAACAAACCGCTGGCCAAGGTGAACCCGGTGAGGCATATGGCTGGCAGACGGTTATTATAGAGGATGTGAATGGCGATGGCTATGATGAACTAGCGGTGGCATCCTTTGGCAACCCCGAACTTGAGATGTCGGGACGGTTGGTTGTCCATTATGGCTCTAACGAAGGAATATCCACTACGCCGGATTGGGAAGTCGGGCCAGCTGAATGGCCCACAGTAGAAGACGCGGATGGTCAATCTGTGGCTGATTTGTCTGCCTTCTCGGTTGCGTCAGTCGGTGATGTAAATGGCGATGGCTTCAACGATATGGCCGTTGCCATTGTCAGCACCGAATCGGATGCGAGTCGGATACTTGTCTATCATGGTGGGGCTGATGGGCTTGCCCTTGCCTCAGATTGGGATGTTGATTCAGAAAATCCCTTTGAAGAGGTAACTGGCGTACGCCTTGTGGGCGTGGGTGATGTAAATGGTGACGGCCTTGCCGATTTGGGGATCATTAGCATTCCCTTTAGCGGTGAGGGAGCCGGTCGCTTTACCATCTACCACGGAGGGAATGAAGGGCTGGACCTAGAACCATCTCTCTCTCGTACCATTCCTCTATCCGGTGACTTCATGATGGATTTGAGTGCCGCTGGTGATCTGAATGGTGATGGCTTTGGCGATATTTTGATTAGTCTTCCCCTGACCGAAGTTGAAGATGCTTCTCAATTGAATGCATTGGTAGGTACGCCAGATGGCATCGATCCCGTTCCCGTTTGGGAGGGCAATAGCGAAGTGGAAGGTGCAAGTCTGGGAATGAGGGTTACAGGATTGGGAGATGTGGATGGCAATGGCAGTCCTGATTTCGCAACGACTGAAATCTCTGATGAGAGTGGTCACATTGTAATCTATCTTAATCGTGATGAACTAGAGGAGCAGGTGATTTCAGCCGATGCTGATCAGTTCCTGGGTATGGCCCTAAGTGGGATTGGGGATGTGAATGGAGATGGCTACAATGATATGTTAACGGCTATGGCCAACCAGGACGAGGAAGTGCTCGTCTGGCAGATCTACCCAGGCAGCCCAGATGGCATTAGCAGCACGCCCCTTTACCAGTATGCACTCGATGTGGGTGATCCGTTCTATACGTTCTTCCAGGACTTTGGTGTGGGTGACCTGAATGGGGATGGCTATGATGACGTTGCCATAGCCGACTTTGATTTTGGCGCGATTCAAGAAGGCGAAGATGTGGTCACCTCGATTTTGGTCTTTTACGGTGGTGAATTGACGGCAGAAGCAGCACCCGAGAGAAAGACAATTGGGCAGCTGATTGAGGAGACCGCTGACGAAACAACCGAAGAGAATGACGTGGAGACCAGTGACAAAGCGACTGACGAGGCCGATGATGAGACCACTGATGAGGCTAGTGAAGAGACTAATGAAGAGACAGCGACTGACCGGGATGCTGAGGATCCGTCTGCTTTGGCCGAATCCTATTGGGAAATAGGCACGGAACTGCTCCTAAGCGGTGCCTACGACGATGCCCTTATTCAATTTGACCTAGCCATCGAAGCGGATCCCACATATGCCTTAGGCCACAACGGGCGTGGACGGGTCTTCCTGGTTCAGGAGCGCTACGATGAAGCGTTGACGAACTTTAACAACGCTATTGAAGCTGACGAAACCTTCTGGCAAGCCTACTACAACCGAGGCACCGTGAACTACATTCAGGAATCCTACGATGAAGCATTAGCCGATCTGAATGAAGTCATCGGGCTCATACCCGACTATGCTGATACCTACTACTGGCGCGGCTTCACCTACCTGGGGTTGGAAGATATCGAAAGTGCCGTAACTGATTTTGAGACCCTACTTGAGCGGGATCCAGAAAGTGCATTTAAAGAGGAAGTGGAGTCGGTGTTGCTCCAGTTGAAGTAGTTTGAGTTGGTTCTAAATCCTCGTATATTTTTGCCAGAAAAGCTTTGTCCCGACTCTTGGATCCATCCAGTGTGGGAACTACCTAGAAGGCGGAACAGAACTTTTCTGGCCATTCCCCAATACAACCCCAAGTACTACCAGATCCCGCACAAAGAGTGCCAGCCGCACATGAAAATAGACCCACTGGTAGAGCTGTCCCTGGTGCATGGGATCGTAATCGACCAGAATAACGCGCCCATCTGGTGTCCACATCAGGTTATGAGAACAGAGCAGATTGCGCTGAACCAAAAAGCTCCATAATCGCCAAGGTAGCATTGTCCAGCCACTGAGGCGGGTCCGCTCAGATTTACTGGAGCTGGTGCGGCCGTAGAGATCGGGCATCCACCCTTCTCTGAAAAAGGTTCGCACAGAACGACCAATCAGATCGAGTAGTTGGTTCCTAAGCTGGCATTTTTCGTCACGGGTTAACGTTTTGTAGTCAATGTCAAAGAGGGCTTTGGCATCACGATAGTAGGGTTGAACCACCACCGGTTGGCAGTAACCTGTATCATTCTGGGCCACAATGAAGTAGTTGGGAATTTGGTGCTGGGGGCCAATGCAATGAACAATCCGCTCTGCTGTAGCCTTCAGGTGTTGAGCTTCAGCCTGTGCCTCTACCAGCGTACCGGCCAAAGTAACCTCCTCACCGTCTTCGCTATTGCTCTTTACTTTGACTACATATCGTTCGTCGTCGGTCGCATAGACTTCTGTTTCGTTCCCGCCAGCAATACGGACCAGGTGAAGATCCTCATCAAGAGGGGCAAAGAGGGAATTTTTGATGATCGTTGGCTCTAAATAGGTGGATGACATACGTATAAACTCCATTTTTCGGAATGGAGGTTCAATAAATTTGGACATTTTGAAGTTTAATTTCCAATGAATATCCAAATCATTTGTGACTCATTCCTTTGTAATTTATCCTCCCAAACCAGTACGAACCAAACATGCAAGAGGTTGCAAAATATCATATATACTCAGAATCAACCGTAAAAGTTCTGTCCTCCCATTCCAGATTTTCCATAACAGATTGGGCAAGAGTCGGTACAAGACTTTTCTGGGAGACTATAATGAGTAATCATAGAGGGGTGGGAAGCCCTCGAATGTACGGAAGGGATGAACCTATTCTAGCGGCAGATGATTGACCTGTCGAATTGGAACCCATCTGCTTCTATCTCTCTGCATTCATGTCATGGCGAGGTACTTGAGCCGATTCAATTGCTCCGGTGCAATTTTCTGGAGTAGCCTAATATTACGCTGACTGGTTTTGGTTGTTCCGAAAGCCACGCGGCGATAAACCATATCGGGCTTTAAAGAGGCGACTGAAATGAGGGCTGCTTTTAAATCCCCAGGTAAAGGCGATGTCGGTAATGGAACGATGGCAATTGCGAGGGTTGGCTAGCTCAGATCGGCACTGCTCTAATCGTGCATTCCAAATGTAGCGAGTAATCGGCGTCTCTTCGTGTTGAAAGAGATAATGCAAATATCTTTTAGAGATATGGAGTGCATTCGCAATGGTTTCTGGGGACAGATCTGATTGCGCAAGATGATCGTTGATGTGGCTTTTTATCATGGCCACACTAACTGCCTGTGTAGGAATTGCCTGTGCAGAACCTTTGGTATCGGCGGTTTGACCAACCTGACTAAGATTCAATGCCAAAAGATCGATAAATGTATTGGCTAGTTGGGGTTTGGCGGATGGCGGGATTCGTTCAATTTCAGGGACCGTTGATTTTACAAAATCAACAACGATCTTCCCCATCCCGAGCTGGCTGGAAAAGGTGTGTACCAACGCCCTATTTAGCGAACTCACACGCGTCGATAGCTGTTGCTTTGGCACCAAAACGAGTAGTTGTTCATAGTTCCCGTCGAATGTTAGAGTGTAGGGTCTGGTATTATCGTACGCGATCCAATCGCCTGGCCTTAACTCTTTGGAGATACCATTTTGAGTCAACTGACCCCGGCCACATAGGTGGAAATTGACCTTAATGTATTCGCTGGTTTCTTGCGCAATCAATTTCTCAGTGCGAATAACGCTCAATTGATTCGAGGTCACCTTGACAACATTGAGTTTACCAAAAGGCTGATGGTAAATTTCCCCTGAAAACGACGATGCCTTTTGCGATACTGTATCAAGTCGGCCCAATGCCTGAGATACTAAGTGGTTCCAATAGGCAAAACGTTCATTTTTAGGGACATCGCGGGTTGAAAGGGTAATGCTCATGATGGGGCTGCCTCTGTTTACATTTTCAGTAGTCCGTAGTCAGCTTGTCCCGTGAAGATGGGGATTGGTCGGCTTAGTCTACAGTCAGTTCAGCGTACACTGATAGGTTTGTGCTCTGCCCTAAAAATAGGACACGGATTCAGATGGATCAGCAGGGCTTTTTCATCCTCCGTGGTGCTTTTTGAACTATGAAAACGACTGATATTGAATGTGCAGTATTTGTTGTACTCAAGGCACATTGCGTTTTCAGATAACTTTTTTGCGCTTTGGGAAAAGTTTGCTAAGGGCAAACTGATTATAATGTAAACAGAGACTACATTCAAAAGACCGGTTGACTTTGCGGTTGACCTTACGGCTGACTTTGTAATAATCGTTAAATGGAGGATATTCTCATGGGCGCACGACGCAGCGAAGAAGTACTAGCGCGGTTTAAGGAACAGCCACCAGCTTTATATCACCGCGGCAAAAAAGTAGAGGACATTACAACCGAACCCGGCATTCAAGGCGGTGTTCACAGCTTGGCTGCGCTCTATGACCATCAATGGGAACACCCCGAAGTTAGCCTTTATACCTCACCCACAAGTGGTGACAAAGTAGGCATTACCCATCTCATCCCGAGAACGAAGGATGAGTTAATCCAAATTGGTGATGCCATGCACTTACGTGGCGAGTTTACCCAAGGGATGATGGGACGCATGCCCGATTACTTAAACCGGGCCATGGCTGCTTATGCTGGTGGGGCAGATTTTCTCAACAAAAATCGTGATGGATTTGCTGACAATATGCGCAACTATTACGAGACACTCCGCGAAGAAGATCTATCCCTTACTCATACGTTGATCAATCCACAGATTAACCGCTCGGTCAGTATGGCACAACAGAAAGACCCATTTTTGGCCGCCCGCGTGAAGGAAGAGACTGATGCTGGCATTGTCATCCGCGGCGCACGGATGTTAGCTACCTTACCGATATCTGATGATATTATGGTCTTCCCATCAACCTTGTTACGCAGCCCGGATGAGGATGCACCCTATGCCTTTGGCTTTGCTATCCCAAACAATACACCTGGCCTCAAGTTCCAATGTCGTGAAACCCTTGACTACGACCGCAACGTCTATGACCATCCCCTAGGCTCACGCTACGAAGAGATGGATGCCGTCGTCTTCTTTGATGATGTTTTCGTTCCTTGGGAGAAAGTTTTCCTCTATCGGGATGTCGAACTTTGTAATGATGCATATAAGGCCACTGGGGCAGTCATCCACATGGCCCACCAAGTACTCTGTAAAGCGATTGCGAAAACGGAGTTCCTTCTAGGTTTGGCATCCCTACTGGTCGATTCCATCGGCATTGAGCAATTCCAGCATGTGCAAGATAAAATTTCTCAAATTTGGGTGAACCTGGAAACGATGAAAGCCTTTCGCTTTTCGGCAGAGCAACAGGCCGCTCCGAATGATTACGGCGTCATGACGCCTGCTTGGGCGCCCATCGATGCAGCTCGTAATCTCTATCCACATCTTTATCCCAAGATGGCCGAAATTATTCGCCAACTCGGTGCAAGCGGTTTGGTCGCCATGCCAACGGCGGCTGATGTAAACGGCCCACTGGCCGAAGAGATCGAGCGCTACTATCAAAGTGCTCGTCTGGAGTCCAAAGACCGGATACCGCTCTTCCGGTTAGCCTGGGATACCGCGCTTTCGGCCTTTGGCGCACGCCAAACACATTACGAATACTATTTCTTTGGTGATCCGGTTCGAATGTCGATGGCCAATTTCCGCAACCATGATCGGACGGAATATATGGATACCGTTCGCAGTTTCCTCGATCGGACCAAGAGCGAATCTGAGTGCGCTAAAATGCCAGATACGGCTCTGACTCTATAGGAACAAAGTCTGCTGGCGGATACTTGGCTAGCACAGCATCGTCCAATTCGGTACCCCAACCTGGCCCAGAGGGTGGGGCGCCATACCCATCCTCGATGACGAGAGGGTTGGTTAGGACCTCTTGGTAGTAGGGCAATGAATTGAGGAACAGTTCCTGCATGTGGCAGTTAGGAATGCCCATATCCAGATGGAGGCTGGCGATAGTTGAAATGGGGCCGTTGGAGTTATGGGGTGCTAGGGTCACATAGTAGGTTTCAGCCATGGTCGCAATCTTCTTCAATTCCGACAGGCCGCCAGCGTGGCAGATGTCAGGCTGGATGATGCCAACTGCATTCTTCTCTAGCAAAGACCGAAATTCCCAGCGCGTGTAGAGCTGTTCGCCCGTTGCCACAGGAACATTGACAGAACGTGCAAATTCTGCCATGGTATCACTATTATCAAAGAGGATTGGCTCCTCTAGCCAGGCAATGTTAAATTGTTCGAGCTGCTGTGCAGCGCGCCGGGCACTCCACGGGTTTAGGCGGGCGCGGATATCGATTGCGACTTCAATATCAGGTCCCACAGCGTCACGTACAGCCTGAACTGCACGAATTGCCCGATTCATGCGCTCGGGGGTGACGACTTGGGGGCTGCCACTAAAGGGATAGAACTTTAAGCAGCGAAAACCTTGCTGAACAACGTCTCTCGCACAATCAGCATACCAACCAATCTCCGCGTCCAGGGGGCCATGAGCGCTAGGACGCTCACGAGAGAGCCAACCATTCGCATAGAGTGGCACCTGATCTCGAACTTTGCCCCCAATCAACTCATAAACAGGAACGCCCAAAGCTTTGCCTTTGATATCCCACAATGCGAGATCAATCGCGCTGATGGCACTAATGGTGACGGCTCCGCCTGTCCACGTGACGCGTCGATGGAGCGATGTCCAAATATGCTCGATTTGGAAGGGATCTTTACCCCGCAAATAGGTGCCAAAGTTTTCCAGTTCTGCAGCCAGCGCAGCATCTTTGTATTGGAGGCTACCCTCCCCGATACCACTAATGCCACTGTCCGTATGGATGCGGACAAAGAGCCAATTGTTGTGCGGCTCGGCGTTGGCCTGCATACGGATGACTTCAATATCGGTAATTTTCATGCAAGAGCTACTCCTTGTTATGTCAAGTTTTTCATTAGTAGATCTGGAAGCTAATAGTCGATTCTTCTCGTCCTGTGCAAATGTCCGTAACCGCTTAGTACTTATACGTCTCACCCCCATTCAGAAAATAATTGCATAAAGAAAGAGAGTTGCCAAACAATGGTGAAAAAGTGAAGAACTTGGACTAAATTGGGTTAAACTAAAGTAGTCAACTATAAAAGTTTAATCCAAAAGGAGCCCAAAATGAG
>JBCCHB010000137.1:0-46318 GCA_039028975.1 Chloroflexota bacterium | reverse complement strand
TCCGTTTCTGAACTCTTTTGGTTCAGAGTTCCTCCCGATCCTTGGGTTCCACCCCCTGCTCGCGGACGTCGCTCTCAAGAGACTCAAAAACTCGTTGACCGATGGTGCCCTTCGCTCCACGATTAAATGCACCTATATCAATTGGCCAGCCAAGCTGCCAATGAAGCAATAAGAAATGCTACGGCAAGAGCTATGGACAAGCGTTTAAAAACTCGGTTAGTGTGAGATTCTTGTTCGGCTACCTGCCGCTGATAATCTAGCTCCTTCTTTCGAGCCACCTCTTGCTGCTGGGTCTGTGCGTCTTCTGCAGCATGGCTGGCGTTCAAGAATTTTTGCTCGATTTCAGAGAGCTGGTCTGAGTGTTCCTCTGCCCAGTCTCGAGCCTGCTCAAGCCGACTACCTCTGTAAAGCAAGCTGGCCTCGTAATCTTTGCTCCACTCCTGAGCTTCACTAGTGAGGCGACGTTGGATGCGCAAATCATCGCGGTTTTCATCGAGCCATGTACGTAGGGTACTCCACTCTCGAATGAGGGCTTCGTGGGCCACTTCGGCTTCTTCTCCGTGGGTAGTGATGAGGCGGGCATTGGCTAGCTGTTGTAATACGTCCTGCACTTGCTGGCGCTTAATGTTGGTGGGTACAAGTTCATCCAACGCGACGCGACGACGGGTGTCTTCTGCACCTTCACCGAGTTCGGTAAGGCGAAGGAAGATGTTGCGAGCGATAATTTGGTCGGATTTTGTTAGCCCAGCATAGATACGGTCTGCCGTTTGGGCAACGGCACCATGGACGCGGCCAATACTAGTATACCCTGCGAGAGTTAGCGTGTGGCCTTGGCGGCGCTCCCAAGTTTCGCGCAGGGCGTGGGAAAGCAAAGGCAATGCACCTGGCTCGCTGCCGACATCATCGAGGAATAGATTGACCAGCCCAGCTTCGAAACCCCAGCCGTTGGAGTGGGCCGGTCGTTCGATGGCCTGGCGCAATTCCTCACGGGTCATTGCTCCTATGTATTTTTGTTGGCGCTCAAGCGCAGCGCGCAGGTTGTCGAATTGGGCACAATGGGCATAGAAATCGGCACGCAGGGTAAGGAGGACAATGGTTGGGCTACCGGTTGTCCAACTCCTCTTGTTAGCGTATTCAGGGGCTTGCCCTGCCGCGTAGAGAAGATTATCGATGTAAATGCGGCGCTCATCACTGTCCTTGCAGAGGGTGAAGGTCTCTTCAAACTGATCCACGACGAGGAGAAGTCGATTGTGGGTTGCACTACCAGTCAGCAGACGGCTTGCGTACAGATGAAGGCTGCTCGGTTCTTGCCGCATATCTTGGATCAATGTGGCCGTCGCTGTCACCGATTCACTGTGCTTGGTTAAACTGATGGCCAAGCTTTCCAGCGGTCGCGCAGTCGGCGTCACAATGTGGACATGCCAACGGTCACTGCCTTCGATTGCTCCATTCTGCAGCGCATGCACAAGCCCAGCGCGCACAAGAGAAGATTTGCCGCTACCTGATGCACCGATGATGGCAATAAATTGAGTGCTTGTCTGGTTGATTTGAGCGACCCGCTCGATTAGCTCTTGGATCAGGTCATCGCGACCATAGAAGAGGTGAGAATCGTCGATGTCGAAGTAGTTAAGGCCCATGTAGGGCGGGTCGCCTGGCGCGGGTGCTTCTTGTTCCCCATCTTTGGTGGTCGGTTCCGATTGGCCAATATATACTGGTCCATGAATATCAACCCGTCCACTGCCCACTGCGGAAATGCCCTCAATATCGCCCGTGGCAATCTTGTCACCACCAACCTTGTCCTGGCCGATTTTGTCGCCGTGAATGACATCACCAGCATGATGGGGGTGGTCGTCTGGCAGCGGGATTGGTCTGAAATCGAGTTCAGCCCACTCGTCAGCAAGCGCAGTGAGTTTGGCGTTGTTGGGATTGGCTTCCACGGCTGCTGTCAAGAGTCGCTTCAGTCCACCTTCCTGGCTGGCGAAGTAGGCAACTAGATCCGTGACGATGGTAGAGAGGTCGCGTTTGCCAACGACGGGTGTGACCCATTCGAGGTGAAGGTCAAGTTGGACGCGGGTGAGGTGGGTTAACGCGGCGTGATCGAATCCGTCGAGGAGAGCATCGGTTAGTTGGGTTATGTGATCAAGCGTGGGATTTATCGGCACGGAGAGCCCTTCAAAGAATGGCTGAAGGTGTGCAGAATTCGGGCGAATTGATTAGAATAACGGTATACGTCCGATTGCTGGATCTTCAGCAGTTGGCGAAATAATCAGGCTGGAGTGAATAGCGCTGGCCTGATTTATAATATCGGCATTATTTGACGATAGTATACTATAGACGCTGTTTAAGGCAAGAGTCTTTCAATCGTGTCCATACTAACTGAAAACAGATTTCACAAAGATCCAGCATGATTGTATTTTCCTCATTTGCATTCAAGTAAATAGAACGATTGTTCCGACCCGTGCTTGACTTTGGCAAAGTCATCGACAAAGGTATATAATAACAGCATTTGGATATATCTCGTTTAGGGATTCTAAAGTTCCTTTATGCAACACGTACCTCAAATCGAAGCCATTACCAATATGAAAAAGGACCATTTGGCAGTCTTTGCCAAGCTGGGCAACGGCCCCGTATTTCTGGCTCAGCGCAGCAAGCCAGCAGCGGTCCTCATTTCATTGGAACAGTGGGAAGCGGTCAATAATGAGGTAGATGACTTAAAGGATATTATTGCAGTATTGAAGACCCAACTGGCCGTTGCCCATGGGGACGATAGCTATTCTCAAGTAAGCACCACAGAACTGGATTTAATGAGTAGTGACGGTGCTGCAGCTTGAATGGACAGAGGCAACGTATCGGCTACTAACTTCTCTACCGGTCCGGCTGCGCAGCGAGCTTATAGATGGCCTTCGGGCTATTTGTGAAAAGCCAGAATTAGGGAAGCGAATTCCGCTAGATGAGGAAGAGACCGGGCTATACAGCCTGTCTATGAACAGCTGGCGTGTGGTATACTCTTTACTGAAAGAAAAACAGACTTTACGAATCGAAGCAATAAGACCAATCGACGCCAAGACCTATCTAGGTCTACCTTAAGAAGCATTGAAAAGATGCATTCCAAGGGTTGAGTATTTGCAATCAAGCGTCGATGGCAGTAATCACAACCGAATTTAGGTGTCACAGGGACCGGTGCGCTAACACCGGTTCCCTGCTAACCAAAAACTCCGCTGAGGGCCTGAGAACCAAGCAGCGGGGCATGGCTGTGGTAGATTTTACCACAGCCACCCACCTATTTCCATAGGAATGCCCCTTCAGCGGATCGATCCATCCTGCTGGAGGGGCATTTTGCGTTCCTCCAGCCAACTCAAATTGGAGGCAAATACTATGTATACAGTTGAGGTTAAGGTCAAGGGAACGGCACCACTTCTACAACATCGCTACCCCGTTCCTGCAGATTTGCAGTCGCTGGGCGAAGGAGGTCATAAACAGAGTGGTGCAATCGATTATACTGAAGAGTGGCGTGATTATCTCTATCTAACCAAAGATGACGATATCTACCAGCCAGCACAGCACTTTGAGCGAGCTATGATCAAAGCTGCTGCCCAATACAAAATAACTGGCAAACGCGGAAAGACCTACAAAGACTTATTCTCTTCGGCCGTTTTTGTCACGCCTGACCAAATTCTCCACGGTTTGAAAAATCCCGAAAACCTTACAGCAGATGCGGACGAACAACTCTACATCGACATCCGCCCTGTCATCGTCAACCGCGCGCGGGTTATTCGTCTGCGGCCAGCCTTCAGTCCAGGCTGGGAACTGGAGTACTCCATCGAAGTCATCGATGAACAGATCCCCAGTGGCATCGTCCACGATGTTCTGACGACGGCCGGAAAGACAGTTGCCATTGGAGACCATCGGCCTCGCTTTGGCAGATTCGATGTGGTCAAATTTGAGGTATTGGATTGAGGATACAGTCGAAATCTTGAGGTAAGGCAAGCGGCTCGATTCGGTATGGCTTGGTATTGCGCGGTACGGCTACTCTGGTTGGGTAAGGCGAGGAGTTTGAAGTAGCCATCAATATGGAAGATGCACAGTCAGATGGTCGAACCGCTTATAGGGTAAGGCACGGAATAGATTTGAGGCAAGGGAGGGGTGTGGAAAGGTCAGGTAAGGCGTGGCGCTGTCAAGACTGGTAGGTTTCGGTACGGTTGAGCTTGGAGCGCACAGGTGGGCTGTGGCGAGCGCGAGGAAAGGTTTCGTGAGGCAAGGTATGGGAAACACATTCGAGTTAGAAGAACTACCAGGCGTGCGGATTGGTTGGTATGGTCGCCCTTCAACCAAAGTATGGCGCAAACTTCGCCAAGTTATTTTTGCACGTGATGAAGGACGATGCCGATATTGTCATGACCGCGTGGAACTCCACCAGTGTCACATTCACCACGTGCTTGAATTGAGTCAGGGAGGAACAAATCATCCCACCAATCTTAAGACGCTCTGCGTAAGCTGTCACCGACTTAGGCACCCTCATATGTTGACAAAAGCCGCGGCTCTTGGTCAGAAAAAAGAAGAGAACGCAACGGAGAAAATAGAGAGTGGTTAATCATTTACTTCCGATTGCCGTTGGATCGCTACTGGCTGTGATGGTCAAGACTCTCATTCTATCAGTAGGGCTTCCCCTTAGTCTGCTTCAGGCCTGGTTACTTGCAGTGTTGGTTGGTGTTGTTATCAGTCTATGCCCCCTGCTCTTAAGGAGACTGCAACGTAACCATGTTGAGTAAGACTAGCAGAAGTGCTTTCTACACAGGTTCAGCTCTCATTGCTATTGGATGCTTGTTAGGTACAGCGACTGCAACAAATGAATTATGGCGCTTAGGTTTGGTTCTTGGCGTTTATGATGCCCTTCTTACCTGTAGCCTCTTAAGCGTCTCCGCCACTGCAACCGTCTTTTTGGTCGTCTTTAAGCTGATCGGATCAGCAGAAGCACCTATCAACAATGTGACATCCTCAAACAATTCAACTCCAAGCCTCTTTACGTCTTCGTCTCATATAGTCCAAAATCTGGAAAAGACAGGAAACAGCATGAATATCTATGCAAACGAATTGGCTGCGCTGAACCAGTTCTTCAACCACTACACACTTGGGTTTAGAGTGACCAAACCACAGCAACAGGTAGTCCTGACGCCATACTCGGTAGTCTACAATCTGACCAAGGCCAAGGGCGTCAGCAACCGATCCCTCAAAACCCACTTGTCAGATCTGGCTGGATGGCTTCACGGGAAGCGGACGAGTGCTGGCTACCCAGCGAAGGTTCAAATCACCATGGTAGAGCAGCCTCTGTCCATCGTTCTCCCGCGCGTGGATCCCAAACCATTGATGTGGGAAAGTCGCTCATGGGAACGGAAGCAATGGCATACGCTGCTTGGTCGCTACTACATTGCCGACAATGGGCACCCATTGACCATCGACCTCGAGCACCCCCAACAGTTTAGCATTCTGGTTGGAGGTCAGTCAGGGTGTGGCAAATCCACGCTAATGGACGGTTTGATTCTCAACGCATGTGAGGTAGCGGAACCTAGGCGGCTCAAGATCATGTTTATCGACATCGAGGGCAAGCACTTCGAGCCATTCCGAGCTGTCCCCCACTGCGCCGGCTTCGTGAAGACGTTAGGCGGTGCCATGACCATGCTCAAAGAGATTGAGGTTAACATGTCTGGCCCAGAGAACAAGTATCAGCACCGAACTCTGCTTGTGATTGACGAAATCCAACGTCTTACTCGCGCGGAAGACGTGCGCCAAGTAACCGAGTTTAAGCGGCTGCTGGCCAACATTGCCAGCATGGGACGGGCCTATGGATACTCGATTCTCATCGGCACCCAGAAGCCCATGGCCTCTGTGGTACCGACTCTCATTCGCGATAACTGTGTGGTCCGTATCGCCGGCATGTGCAAGAGTAAATCCCAAAGTTCGGTTATTCTTGGCGAAGGTGAGGATGATGCCTCTAATCTCTCTACGATCGGCAGCTTCATCTTCTCCGATGGATCCACCAAGCAGATGTTTTACTCATACCGAATCGCCGACCTTGCGCGGGAGATTGGCGCAGTTGCATCTATGTACCACGGTCAGGATGCTCAGTTTATTGACTATGACAGCATCGCTGTCGAGGAGCAATTCCATCCGCTTCCGCAGGGATATGACTTGCAGACGGTATTCACCGATCTGCAACCGACTCCAAGTTCTGTACTACAGCCTTCAGCCACTGTTCCTGTGATCATTCCTGAGCCAGTACTACAGGTTTTTGCAGCGTATGATGCCAATGATGGAACGCTCGCCAACGGATGGCAGACCAATGCCATCGAAGCGTACGCAGCCTACATCGGGAAATCGTCTGGCGGCAAGAACTATGCCAAGTTTAAAGAGGTCGTCTTTCAGCTACGGGACATGTACTTGCGTACTTACTTACCCAACGAAGCGCCCGTAGCTGAGCAAAAAGTCATCAAGATCGCCAATTATCGGTAAGAACGGGGTAAGTACGTAAGTAAGGAAACTTGGATATGAAGAATAGGAACTCTATCACCAAGAATCAACTATCAAGACATCGGACGGCCAACGAGAACATCCGAGTGAGAGCGCAGTTTCTCGGGACGCTAGCGGTCGTGGCGTTGGTTATCCTGGCTCCCTTCATCGGCGCGCTTATCTATGTTCACATCTACGCCGGCGTCAATACCGTGATGTGGGTGCTCTCAATCGTCGGCGTTCTTATCATGTGTCTGCTATTTACCTTCATCGTTGACCGCTTTCAGGAACGGTCTATTCGCTTTACCTCCTCATCGATTGCTAACCTGGCCACAGGGGTTAACACAGCCATCGCACAAAACGCGCGAACCCAAGGTGAAATGGACCGAGCCAGCATTCGGGTCATGACCAATCAGCAACTCCACGAGCAACGGGTAGACGCTACCAAACAGATTACCGATTATCGCCAGCAGAATAGCGGTCCGTTATTTGAATTCGATGATGAAGAAGGCGACGACGATTATTTCACCATTGGCACCTTCAGAGAGATTACCTAACCAGGAAGCATACGAGGAACAATCGCATGTTGAGGCTCATGTGGGAAGTTGAGTGAAATCAGAAGTCATAATGAAACGAAGAAAGGAATCGGAAACGAATTTGAGATTGTGAGTCCATTCAAAAATAGCAACATACTGAGCAAGATAGCGTTTATGGACACCACGAAAAGGACGAAGGAAGTTGCGTAACCCAGTCCAAATGCCTTCCATAGAGTTGGAATGAACTTCTCGGATGCCATCGCCATCATCATCACGAGCCCATTCCCGCCTTGAGTGACAGACGGTCGAGTGAGAGCGTCCGGTAGCCGCAATGGGATTGTAAGCATTGCACTCATCCGTATAGAGGGTAGACCAAGGGAACGTGTGTCCGACGACCAAAGGAACAATGGTTGCTTGGGTCGTATCGTTGATGACGATGAGTCGAACCTGCCCGGAGTTCCGCCCCCATATGCCAAGAATAGGAGGACGGTCGTTGGCCATGGTTCCTCGTCCATGGCGCTTGTTGGCCCGTCGTCTTGGCGGATCCGAAGGGAACGGATGGACTTGCCCCTTCTCTCCAGCATTCTGGTACAGTTCATCTGCTTCTAGCTCTAAATCGAGAAAAAGGGGGCGGCCGTTGCCAGTAAGGCACTTTCTTGAACCCGATGGCGACGGTCGAGTAGCGTCCCGTAATCCAAGTTCAGTTCTTCAGCTAGCTGTTTGGTTGGAGTCCCTTGCACAAAGCCGCGCATCACCAGCAGGATCGTTACACAATTGTAATGCGTTCCTGACCAGACTGTTCCTGTGAAGATGTCAAAGACGCCTCCACACTGCCTGCATCGGAACCGGTTCACTGGCGCTCGGTCTCTATTATGAGGCGCTTGTCCTTCTGGCAACTCATGGCCGTTTGCGCAACTCAATCCATTTGGATGCAAGATCTCTCGCAATCGTTCATAGCACGCTTCTTCATCCATCAGACCTTGAATCGGAAATCGCATTTTCATGGCTCACCTTTTGTTCGTTCGTCCTTTCTACATTAGCTTATATCCTTTTCACTTATTTGCCCACATGAGCCCATGTTGAAATACATCTTTGGTTTTATGACACCCATCGGAATCGTAGCGTTTTTGATCATGATGGTCGTATCTTCGTTGGAGACACGTAGTACAGACGCAACACAGCGCTATCTGTCAGACAATTCTGTTCAGGTCGCCGAGATAAACAAGGGGCGGGACGTTGAAGTCGCTACCATTCAGACTAATGGCGCGATCCAAGCCGCCAGAGCCTATGCAGATGCCTACAAAGCAGCCGCGCGTATCGAACGAGACAAATTCATCTTTACGTCACTCATACTGGTTGAAGGAACACTCTGCTCTATGTTTTTGATTTTAATCTTCTTTGCAGCAGGCGGTCAGGGCAGTCTGGCTGGATGGGTAAGAAAGATGACTGGGGAATCGTAATCAAATGACGGTAATGACAAACATCGAACTCAAGCAGCAGAAACGTCAACAGGTCGAGCGCCTCGAAATTCTGCGGGACGGCGTAATCGACTGGCTATCAGTCTGGGGGCCGCTCTGCAGCCCGTTAGTCCCAGCTGGACTGACCGGTGTGGCCATCATCACCCACTTCCCAACACTGCTCGAGATTCCGCTCTGGTCCGCGACCTTGATTGCCCTCATAACAGCCGTGGTCATCGAGATACTGGGGATCGTGGCTATCGAGACGTTTCTGGACATGCGACGCTTTAATCAGACAGTGAGAGAGGGCGAGGAACCAGCTCCTGAGCGGTACGCAGGCGGGGTGGTGCTCTTTTATCTGGTGATCGTGGTGGGGCTGGTCTTTCTGCTGAAAATTTGGCATGAATTGGCGCTATACAGCTTGGTCCCATTGACGCTGCTCGGGTTTGTGACGTCGTGGACGATTGTTCTACGCAAGCAGCACTCAGCCAGAGTCTACAAACGAGAGATGCTGGAGATCGAGGACAACGAAACTGACAGGCTGCGAAGACAGCTTGATGTCATGACTGTTGAGCTGGGGAATGTCACCGCTGAGCGTGACAAACTCAGGGCAGAGTTGGCGGTTGTCCACGGGCAGATTGAAGCAGTGTCACGACAGAACGGCATGACAAATGGTTTTGACATCGATAATGGCAGAGAGAATCACAAAGGGGAAAAACGGCTGTCAAAGGCAAAACGTCAAGAACTACTCATGGCTGAGTTGTCAGGTGATGTCGATCTGGCTGACATCGACTATGACAAACTGGCGGACAAATTTGGGACAAGCGCGCGGACAATTCGGCGGGATGTAGAGGAAAGATGTGGGGAAGTCAGTTAACGAAAGCGAACTTGTCAGAGAAAGAATCTATACAAATTTGCTGGAGCTAAAAATTTTAAGATTGGGTGCCAAACCACCTTTCTCAGTGTACCTTGTATACATTTTACACGAAAGCGCACCAATATAACCCGATATTAAGATGTATTGTACCACTGTGTTACAAAGTTTTAGGTAATGATGACTCTAGTGCGCACTTATGCAACTCTTCTGTCAAGGTAATTTCTGTTTTAAGATTGGCACAGCATTGTCCACATAAAGACTTGATAATCTAACCAGTTCTCGTCAACCGACACAGCTGTTTCTCTAAATTCTTAAGTGGATGTATCTTCCCAACTATTGAGGAATATTAATCATGTCCGGTAAAACCCGTCTGCCAGCCTGCGTGCATAGTGATGCTGAGACTGCCAAGAAATATCTTGCGCAAATCGCCGATACTGCTTCTGAACATTTAGAACTTTTGAAGAACGAAAGTACATTTAAGCAAAAGATGAAAGATGACATCTATGACGTTTCCAACGCAGTATTGGATTTCCGCAATCAACTTCAAAATATCGTTGAAAAATCCAATAATCGTGCCGGTTTTTCCCCTTGTGGTTTCCAGAATTCTGCTCAACCGAATGGTTTTATACGCATTATTAAAAACCTAATCGATGAAATCGAATCAAACATTGGCCCACATTCTAATAAACTTGACGACTTGCTTTATGGAAAACCCTTACTGCTCGATGATATTAGAAAAATTTTGCGTGCTATAAAAAAGTCTGCACATCATTTCTCGACTAAAATCAGCAAATTAAGATACCACGATAAGTGTCCAAATTGTCCGATTGTTTCAAGTGACCTAGGTGCTCCAAGTAGTAGAGGGGAACATAATTCAGATGGTCATTCCGATGAAAATTTCATGCAGGCTTCTAATCCTCGCATGACTATTTCTATTACATTGTGGTGATTTTCCTGATCGCTTTTTGTAGAATGTACAAGCCTACTATAATATTCGGAAGGGAATATTCATAGACAAGCTAGACGCATCAAGATATGAAGTTACACAATGACGAGAAGTGTAAATTAAGCTAAAAGGAGAAGGATATGTGGTTAGATGGAATTTAGTAAAGTTAATAGGTCGCTATCAAACAGCCACTGGAAGTCGATTATCGAATCGTAGGCTTGCTCAAGCGACGGGTTTGTCTAGATGTACAATCGGAGCATTAGTATCAAACCAGACCACGAGGGTCGATCTCAAGACATTAGACTCACTACTATTGTTCTTTTCTGAGGAAATAGATGAACCACTAAGACTTGATGACCTACTAGAATTTGCACCGATCAGAAAATAAGCAGATAAAAAAAGCAGCCGCCTGCTCACAACAGACGACTGCCTCGGAATTGTAGCAATTGAAGCTTGACCCTTCTATTGCTACTTGAAATGCGCACCTTAACAACAGAATATTGGACCTGTAAGCTAGAATGCACACCTCTTTAGGTGGCGACGGGTGGACTTGAACCACCGACCTGAGGATTATGAAGCCTCCGCTCTAACCGCCTGAGCTACGTCGCCATGCGTTAAATTCGCTATTTTACAGCTGTATTATACAAAAGTATTATGAAGCCTCCGCTCTAACCGCCTGAGCTACGTCGCCATATAAAGTCAATTCTCTATTCCAGAGAGAAGCCGCCAGATTTCTCTGACGGCTTTAGGTAGCGGGGGCAGGATTCGAACCTACGACCTTCGGGTTATGAGCCCGACGAGCTACCGCTGCTCCACCCCGCGTTAAGAATTAGGATAATACCACCTTACTTCCTCTCTGTCAAATTACATTTGTGAATAGATGCACTATCTTTTTGTTTGTCATGCTTCATTTTTGTGACCTTCTGTAAGCGGGGTTAAACTATTCTTTGCACTTCCCCACGAACTATTTTTCCAAAACCAAAGGACAATTCTCCCATGAACTACAGCATCTGCTCTTACAGCTTCCGCCGCATGGTGGAGGCTGGCCATATGGATATTTTTGGCTATATTTCTTGGAATAAGGAAAACGGCTTTACCCAGCTTGATCCGTGGATGAAGCATCTAGAAGCTGGGTATGAGGACGACGAATTTCTGGATCAGGTCAAGGCTGCAGCCCACAAAGTCGAATTGCCTATTGGCTGCGTGGCAGTAGATGGTGCTCATATCTATGAACCCACCGTCGAGGCTAGAGCAGCCAACCGAGAACGCGCCTACCGCTGGATCGATATCACGTCGTATATTGGTGGTGCCCAGGTGCGTATTGATGCGGGCGGCAGGGAGCAGACCCTAGACGAGATCTTCGACATTGTGGTTGAAGGCTATAATGAACTCATCGACTATGCGAGCAAACGCAACGTAGAGGTGATCATAGAAAATCACTGGGGGCCGACCAAGCACCCCGACAACCTTGTTCTAGTTTTAGAGGCTGTTGATGGGCTGGGGCTACTCTTTGATTCCAATAATTGGGCAGAAGGAACGCAAGAGTATGCCTGGGGCAAGTGTGCTCAATATGCTCGATTAACTCATATGAAGACGTTTGAGTTTGATGCGAATGGCTATGAAGCCACGGTTGACATCCCTAAGTGTATGCAAGAATTACTGAATGCCGGGTATGATGGGACTTGGGGCATTGAAAGCTGCCCCAGAGAAATCAGCGAAACCGATGGTGCGCTAAAAACGTTAGCATTAATGAAGAGCGTGCTTGAGTAGGTGTAGCAAATCATAACAAGTAAAGGAACTTCATCATGACAAATCCAGATCCCATCCGCGTCGGCATCGTTGGCGTCGGCCAGATCGGCAAACAGCACGTTCAAAACCATGCAGAGAATCTCAATGCTGAAATTGTAGCCATTGCTGATATCAATGAAGCAGAAGCGAATCGCGTAGCCGAGCAGTATGGTATTCCCAACGTCTATACCAGCTTCCGTGAAATGGTACAGCGGGATGATATCCAAGCAGTGGATGTCTGCCTCCACAATAACTTCCATGCCCCCGTCACGTTAGCGGTGCTTGAGGCAGGTAAACACGCCCACTCGGAAAAGCCCATGGCTGGAGCCTACCGCGATGCCGAAACCATGTATAATGCAGCCCAAGAGGCAGGACTCAATCTCCATGTGACTCTACGCAACATATTTTACCCCGAAGGCAAAGCGGCCAAGGCACTGATTGATGCTGGCCAATTGGGCAAAATCTACCATGCCCGCTCTACTGGTTTTCGTCGCCGCGGGCGCCCTTATGTGGATGGATATGGTAGCCCGACCTTTGTGCAAAAACGTAACTCGGCAGGTGGTGCGCTCTATGATATGGGCGTCTACCATATTTCTCTCATGCTTTACCTTTTAGGCAATCCGGAAGTCTTGCGCATCTCTGGTAAGACTTATCAGGAGATCGAAATGGATGCCCGGCGCAAAGAGACAAGTGGTTACGATGTGGAAGAACTAGGCATGGGGTTTGTCCGCCTCTCCGATAATATGGTGCTGGATGTGATTGAGGCGTGGGCTATCAACTTAGATTCCATTGAAGGCTCTTATATCGTAGGGGGCAAAGGGGGGATCCGGATCGATCCCTTTGGCTTCTTCCAGAATATTGGTGATCTAAACATAAACAGCGAAGGAGATCTCCGAACCTTCCAATACCGTCAATACAATGTTCATGAGGTCGGTGATGTCTATGATGATCCCATGCGGCATTGGATTGCAGCGCTTCAGGGTCGGGTCGACTTAATTCCCACAGCAGAATTGGGGCTTAATACCATGCTCATTTCCGAGGGTATCTATCTTTCTGAAAAATTAGGGCGAGAGGTAACAGCAGAGGAAGTAAGAGAGATGTCTGTCTCCACGGCCGTAGAAGTTTAATAAGGAGGCCGTCTGAAATTTAGGTAGAAGGGTGAGATTATCTCCGACCTGTCATTTCAGAGCCTGTCCTGAGCGGAGCCGAAGGGAGTGCAACGAGGAGAAATCTTCCGTTAGTGATGTCCAGATCTATCGCGTCACTCGAAATGGCAGTGTCCACTTCATTGGGTGTGAGATGATCTCACTTTACCACTGAAATTAGAGAGCAAAGTGAGTTTACGGATGATCACGCTCTTGATGTTGTGCATGATTCGCATTGAGGCGTTCCATCAGATAGTCTCTATAGATGACAGACTCAAATTTAGGCATCGTTCCTTGAGGCGCACCAGAGGCTAGTGGCTCAATCAACGCACTCATATTTGGATCAAAAAAGAAGGGATTCGAGTATCGTTCACGTCCGGAGCGGTTGATTACACGATGCGGTGTTGAGATAAAGCGGCCATTGCTCAAGCGATGGAGAATGTCCGCTGTATTCATGACAAAGGCACCGGGCATATAAGGGGCATCGATCCACTGACCTGCTGTATTGCGTACCTGTAGGCCACCTACCTCATCCTGAGCTAGGATAGTAATAAACCCGTAGTCGGTATGCGGTGCAGATCCATAGAGGTCATCTGGACTTTGGGGCGGTTGAGGTGGATAGTAGAGCAATCGCAGGAAGGTAGTGGGCCGCTCAAAGTACTTGTCTAGTGCGTCAGGTGCAGCACCCAACGCCACCGAGATCACTTGGACCAACTTATGCCCCAAATTGCTCAAAGCAGCGTTGTAGCGGGTAACGGTTTCCCGAAAATTGGGTAAGTCAGCGGGCCATTGATTGGGTCCGGCTAGGGGAACACCTGCTATCACATCAGGATCATCTGAAGCCCGTTCATGCATCATCATGAAAGATTCACTCTGATTGGGTTTGGTCACCTCTGCCACGCTAGACGTGCGGGTGGTAGAGGTATTAATTGGTATAAAACCGCGGTGATGCTCGTTGACCTCAATTGCCATTTTGGCTTCTCTTGGCAACCCATGAAATTCCGCCGAAGAAGCGAAGAGGCGATCGACCAGCGTCTGGTCTACACCATGGTTGATCAAATAGGCGAAACCTACTTGGGAATAGGCATAATCAACCGCTTGAGCTACTTGCTCGACCCCAGCCTTTGTGCCAAGGTGCAATGGCGCAAGATCGATAATCGGAATCTCGCTGAATGGTCCATGACGCGACGTTTTCATATTCTGTTCCCCCCAATCCATACCGTAACAACAGCCAAAATAGATAGTACAATTAACACGACCAGCGCCGGTTGGTAGTTCCCCCCTGCAGCATCATAAATAAGCGAAATCCCCCACGGTGCAGATGTGGTTGCGATAGTCTGAAAGACATATTGAATGCTGCTAATGCGTCCATACTGGGCTGAGCCAAAGTGGTCTGCTAATAGAACGGGGCGAGCCAGCGTAGTAGCTCCATAGACAGCCCCAAAGAGGATCACAAACGTCCATACGCCAGCGGTCGATGTCACAAACATCAAAATAATGAACGCAATAGCCTGCAAACCAAAGAGCAAACCCACCATTAATGAGGATGAATAGTGTCCACCTGCAGGTGCATAGATGATGCGCCCCAAGACCTGCATAGCGCCAATTAAGCCACCAATCCAGGCTGCGTATTCGGGGCTGTAGTTACGGTCCTCCAAGAACGGTATGATATGAACCCGGATCCCAATAGCAGCCATGGTACCGATCGAAAGAGAGAGTGCCAGCCACCAGAAAGCAGGTTGCCGAAGGATTTGTCCGATCGTTGCTTCTGGTTGTTTCGCTGTACTTTCTTTTTCTTCCTTGGTCAGGGGTGATATTTCACCATCCACCTTCTGGCCCACATCGGCTGGTGAGCGACGCAGCACAAATGCATGTAGCGGGATAGTGGTCACAGCAAGAAACGCTGTCAGTAGAACCACTGCCTGCCGCCAGCCAAATAGCTCTAGCAGACGAGCAGTCAAGGGCAAAAAGATGGTACTAGCAAAGCCAGCAGCAAGCGTTATGATCATCAGGGCCGCACTTCGCCGCTTCTCAAACCACTTGGCAACAACCACAAAAGCAGGCTCATAGAGGATTGTTGACATAATTATACCCAGTGCGATCCAAACGAGGTAGAGTTGGGTCAAAGTCTGAATGCGAGAGAAGGCAAACATGAAGATCACGGCCAATATAGAACCAATGGTCATCAGCCCACGAGAACTGTATCGATCCAGATAGAAGCCAACCGGAACAGCCATCCCTCCCGAAATCAGCAACGCCAATGAAAAGGCACCTGTCACTTGCGCTCGGCTCCAACCAAACTCGGCCTCCAGGGTTGTGATAAGAACGGAGTAGGCATAGTATACGATGCCCCAAGAGATGGTTTCGGTAATTGCCAGAGCGATGGCAATCCACCAGCCATAGTAGACTTTGTGTGGGTAGAGTTTGTGGAACATGGTGGATTAGATTATTGCACCCACAATCGCGCCGATGAAATCTTGTTCATTCCACCTGGATGGACCAGAGCCGACTCGGGCAACGACCAAATCCAGTGATGGAATGACATAACAGCGGTTTGAATTATACCCCTCGAGTGCGAACATATCTTTGGGCAATCCAGGCCAACGCATTCCCGTCGTATTGACCCACCAAGTATACCCATATTCAGGATTTAGCTCTTGTGAAGAACGGGTTGCTAGCTCCATCCACCATTGAGGTATCAACTGCTTCCCCTGCCACATGCCACTGTGAAGGGCCAAATAACCAAACCGGGCCAGCTCTCGCGCGGAAATATGCAGACCGATATGGGCATTGGTGTGGGGACCGATAAACTCAGCTCCGCCCATCACATCCCAACTAGCTTCTTCTATGCCAATTGAATCGAAGATGCGCTCCCGCATGTACGTGTGGATCTCTTGCCCCATGATGTGAGCAAAAATGAGCGAGAGGTGGGCTATGGCGGCATCACTGTAGTCCCACTTTGTCCCTGGCTCAGCAGCTAGCCTATCCGCCTGCCTGCCATAACGATTGACGCACTGCCCCAGCGCATGTTCAAATGGTCCCACCCCCGTTGCGGTAGGAATCCCATAGAGGCCAAAAGATTCACCTGGGATACCAGACGTCATGGTTAGAAGATGGCGAATTGTGATGTCCTTTTTTCGTGGATCAGAGAGAGGATGATCAGTGGGAATAAATGAATATGCCGGACTATCTAATTCAACATGTTGTGGTTTACCAGATGAATTGATAGGCAAACGTCCGTTGCGACTGTCATCTAATAACAAGCCCCAAGCCGTACCAGTAAAAGACTTGGTACAAGACCAAATATCAAAGCGGCTGGTGGGCAAACCCATAAAGGTGTAGTGTTCGCGCACCAAATAGCCGTGCCGGATAATGACGATACCCCATGAATGGCTACCAAAGAGGAATGTCTGCAGCTCGAACAATTGCTCGAGTTTATGGGCATTCATGTGCGCCATTGTCTGAACTTCGCTGGCTGTATCCAACCAGCGCCAACCACCTTCTGATTCAGGTGGTGGAAAGTAGGGAGCATTCTCGCTTAATTGAACACCTTTCGTGGTTTCCACACCCTACCCCAACACCACAGGTAGGCTTTCATGCCGATGCCAACCAGGAAGACGCTGGATTTTAAGTTCGTCGGGTGAGACGGCCAAGCGTAAGTTGGCATTGCGGTTGAGCAGATTCTTTAAGGCAATTCTGGTCTCGATGCGAGCCAACGGTGCCCCTAAGCAGTAATGAATGCCCTGACCGAATCCCAAATGCTTGTTGGGCGTACGTCCTATGTCAAAAATTTCAGGGTTTTCAAATTCGTCTGGATCATGATTGGCGGCACCGAGTAGGGGCATAATCGACTTGCCTTTAGGGATCGTTACACCATGCAGAGTAATATCTTCCATCGGATAGCCTAACTTGGTACCTTGAATAGGGCCATTAAAGCGATTCACCTCTTCGATAGCCGAGTCAAGCAAGTCAGGATTTCCGCGTAGTCGCTCCATCTGCTCAGGATGAGCCAACAATGTTTGAACAGCATTCGTAATCAGGTGTACTGTAGTTTCATATCCTGCTACAATGAGCAGAAAGAGCATAGCAATTAGCTCATCCTCACTAAGTCGTTCGCCTTCCTCTTCAGCTTCGATCAATCCGGTGAGAATATCATCGGCAGGATTGAGCCGTTTCCGCTCAATTAGCTGGCGACAGAATTTAATGGCTTTAGGCAGATCCCAGGCAAAAGTCCTAAGAATCGAAAAGCCCGAGAAACCGCTGGTGAGCGCACTCATATACCCTGCAAATTCGGGGACTTCTTCTGGTGAAACGCCAACCATTTCGCCGATCACCGTAACTGGAATCGGTAGAGCATAGGCTTCTATTAAATCAACCTGACCCTGTTTCTCAGCATCGTCTAGTAACTCAGTGGTTAGGTCTTCAATTCGCTGATCCAAGTACGCCAGCCGCCTGGGTGTAAATGCTTTGTGGACTAAGGTACGCAGACGGCGATGCTCTGGCTCATCTTCATTAATCATGCTATTGATGAGCAAGTTGACTGATTTTGGCAAAGGCACAGGGAAACGACCACCACCTGTTGCAGTCGTGCGG
This sequence comes from Chloroflexota bacterium, assembly GCA_039028975.1. Classification (GTDB taxonomy): domain Bacteria; phylum Chloroflexota; class Anaerolineae; order Caldilineales; family Caldilineaceae; genus JAHBNG01. Next base: position 28,472 of record JBCCHB010000137.1, on the reverse strand, counting down.
TTGCGGACAATGCGAGGATCTTTGAGGATATTTACGCAATCTTCATAGCGTGATAGAAAATAGAGATTGATAATGCTTAGTTTGCCTTTGTGGACAGGCTCATTCTCACGTAGCCACTTGTAATAAGCGTACTTGTTGTTGATGAAATCCGAACTCAGTAAGTTGACGGGGCCGCGGAAATTGCTAAGTGATAATCCATTTTCAACACTCACGCTGCTCTCCTTGATAGATAGCCCAAAAAGTTCTGTCCTTTCTTCCTGGAAATGCCAAGGAGAGATAGGTCAAAAGCTGGGACAATACTTTTCCGGCGAAGAATATCATTCGTACGAATCGGCTGCTTCAAGTCGACTATGGTATCCAATAAATAGACCGCCACATCATTGCTCAGATTACTCAGGCTTGTACTGAGTGTGTCCTGGGCATGACATAGCGGTCTACGAAAGAATGGAAAGCTTATAGACTAGTAGTAGACTGTCGGCCCCGACACCTCCATAGAAAAGCCAGCTTCCTGGTCCGTTTTGTTTTCGACAATGACATAGTATCGCCCACCGTCATCGGAACGGCCCAGCCAAACCAGGGTATTGGGATCCTTGCGGTAATCTTTACCAAAATCCATGGGTGTGCCATTGCCAACAGGTGAGAATTTTTCACCCCTGCGCCACTTGGCGACTTCATTCTCACTCAAGATATCAAAGGTGATGCTTCTTTCTACAGGAATTTTGACAACAACCCGGGCCTCAGTGGCCGATCTTCCTGCATCTTTATAGTAGTTGAAAACGTACCAACGCTTTTCTCGTGGAGCCAACGTGATGTAGCCGCTCTCTGGTGCCAGAGCATCATCGGGACCGGTCCCTCCAGTTGGGCTGACCACAGTTGTTGCGTCAACAGATGGTGACTCTTCTACAGCTACCGCCTCTTCTGTGACAGTGGCCTGAGCGACAGTGGCTTCAGCTGGTGGAGCGTCAGCAGCAGGTTCGCTAGCGGTGGTTTCCACGTTGGTTTCCTCAGTGGCTTCTCCCGTAGTAACTACCTCAGTGCCAGTTTCTTCAGTTGCAACTTCCTCTGGGGCAGCTTCAGGCACCTCTGGGAAATAGACACCGGAGCCACTAATTTTGATCTCGTAGTAAGCGGTCACTGGGCGGGCGGCTTCTATAATGACATAATAATCTTGAGAGGCAACAGATTTGCTTTCCCATACGTGGGTGGTGCGGTCACTTCGAACAGCCGTTAATTTACCTAACTCAGTTCCCATACCAATGGGGGTAATTTCGCCACCCCGTTCCCACTTAGGAATGTCATTGGATGAGTATATCTTCATCGTTAGGGAACGCCTGTCGGCCATCTTTACTTTGATGAAGGCCGTACTGAGCCGGCCATTTGGCTCCTTAAAGGAATCATAACTAAATTGGTAGAGGTGGCGTTCACCGGGTTCAATCGCAAGCCAATCGCCAGTTGGGACAATATAGTGAACGGCTCCTGGATCGATATCAAATGCCGAAACGGGTAAATTGGCAGAAAGCGTAACGATTAGGCTAAGTAGAATGGCAGTGGTAATTAACCTGGGCATCGTTTTAGATCGGATATCCTGACAGAGTCGGGTTAACATAGACTTTTCTCCTATTCTATACAGACAACTTCGCAGCGTACTTACACACGGACGAGAATGATCGAATTTTGCTCTACCCTACAAATATTTCTTAGAAGCTGTCTGTAAAGTCATTCTGAGGAGCCTGAGACGAAGAATCTCAAGGCAGTTGTACCGAGAAATACAGATTCTTCACTCGCTCCGCTCTTTCAGAATGACACGCTCGTGCCCCTTACAGACAGCTTCTTATGTTATAGAGAGCGGGCAACCATTCCTATTGTGCTCATGCTTCGGTATAGCAGGGCTATGATATACGCAATTGAGGGCCATCACAAGTTTACGCGCTTACTTTCATTGATAAACTCGCCAAAAAGGTCTTGTCTCGACTTTTCTCCGCTCGGCTCAAGAAGATTCTGAGCAAAAAGAACAGACCTCTTCTGGCTATCTATATAAGTTATGCTAGCGCCTCTAAAACTCGGTTGACGCCTTCAATGGTCTCTTCCATATCCTCATTCGTCAACATGGGGCTTACGTTGAGGTGAACGGCTCGACCTAAATAATCTAGAGATTGAGGGCACATCTCCTTGGAATAGTTAATCTCCCGATTGGCCCACGCATAAGGGTTTCCATTGGCTGACCATGTCCGCTTCTCCAGCACTGGAATCCAATGAGCATAGACGTGGTAGTCATGGCGTCCAGGCTGGTAGAGCACATTGGCCCCAATATTTTCAGCCCGAATGGCCTGGACAACTTGCTCAGCTAATTCAGGCGTATCCATAAAAAAGACACAAGAGATCCCTGCCTCGCCATCGGGATCGGTTAGTCGTCGAAACTGAATACCCTTACGTTGAGCAACGCCCGCCAATCCCTCTTTCAGCATCTTTTTGCGTGTACGAATGTCGGCCAGCAGACCTTCGATGCGCCCTAATTGGACCAACGTTATGGCAGCCATCAGTTCCGGCATACGGTAGTTGACGCTATAGAGTATCTCCTCGTCAGGGATTCCCGCATCCCGGGCACCGTTCACATCGTGATACATCAGCGCCCGTTTGTAGATCTGGTCGTCGCTCGTTGTAAGAAGGCCACCCTCGCCAGATGTAATGATCTTAGAGAATTGAAGACTGTAACAGCCTGCGTCTCCAATAGCACCACACTGCTTTCCTTTGTATGATGCGCCATTGGCTTGGGCTGTATCCTCAATAACCGCCAGATTGTGCCTACGGGCGACATCCTTGATCTCATCCATGGCTGCGGGCGTTCCCCTCATGTGAACCGGGATGACGGCTTTTGTGTAGGGGGTAATCTTCTGCTCAAAGTCAGCTGGATCCAAAAGCAGCGTATCATCAACTTCAGCCACTATCGGTACAGCCCCAGTGGTCAGAACAGCCGCTGCCGTTGCTACCCACGTATAGGCTGGAACGATCACTTCATCCCCAGGCCCAACGCCAACACCATGAAGTGCACAGATGAGAGCAGCCGTACCAGACGTGACTGCAATGGCATGTTTGGTTCCCTTATGTGCGGCAAAGGCTTCCTCAAGCTGAAGCACTTTAGATGGGGGTTCATCCCCGCCGGCTGCATATCGATAGAGCTTCTTACTCCGTAATACTTCTAAAACAGCCGCTTCCTCTTCTTCAGCAATGCTCATTCCCCCTGGGAACATGGGGGGATCGGGCCGCTGTTTGGTCGGCACGCCACCATCAATTGCTAAAGCGGCTCCATCATGCAAAGTCTCCATACTCCTATTCCTCCAATAGATATTATTCTTCGGCCACTACCCACCACTACTCACTCACCCGCTACCCACTCATCCGCTACTGACGACATCCATCTTTAATGCCCAACCCGTTACCATTCCATACGCTGCCCAGCCTCCGCCAGCCACAATTGCATTGGTCATCAATGTTCCAGCAAATCCGTCTAACGAGCCACAGAAGGTAAAGCAGATTGTTGCGCTGGTAGCACCAAGGTTAAGACCGCCTAACAACGCTGCAACAATCCAAAAGGGAGCTTGTTTTCGGAGAAAGATCCACTGAGCAATTCCTACCAAAAACCATATTTGACCTTCGTTGAGCAGGTTAAGCCAAAAGACTTCCCAAAGCCCTAGCTCAGAGTGAAGATTCATTGCGGCTATACGAAGCCAATCATTGACAGGTGCAAATGGAGCCACAATGGGCAAGTTGCTTAAAACCAACCCAATGCTTGTAATCCAAATCCAATGACGTGCCTTGCTTCGTACCCTCCGCATTACAGGCCACTGAGCTAGCGAGATGAGTAGACCGCGTAGAACCATGTGCATTAGAAAATCACCAGGCCGACTGAGCACGCCGATAATCAATCCGCCCACTAGGTTTGCGAGTATCCACTGGAAGTAGAGCATGGCTATTGAATCCTACCCTTCATCCATTTCATCCCCCTCTGGGATCGTCCACAGAGCAGAAAGATCATCTCGCGGCTGGAAGCCTAGAAGTCGTTTGGCCTTCTCATTCGAGAATTTATTTTGAGGCATATCGGTGAACACAAAGAATACCTCACACTTGGAAGGGAGCGTCTCCAAATCGATCTCTAACCCCAATGGAAAAATCTCCGCAGCATTTTCCCAAGAGATGGAAAAAGGCGTCACCCCTCTACTGCTCTCTAGTGACTCCGGATTGCGGAAAGAGTAGAAGAGATAGCTCTGGACATTCACATCATAGGCATCGGTAAAGACACGGCAAATTTCCAAGCCTAGAGACTTGGTCAATGCATAGAGATTCGTCCCCGGTTGGGGAGGCATATCAGGGCTGAGTTCATAGTCGAATCGCTCGTAAGTGGCTCCAGCAATGGTAAAGTGAGGCCCAGTGTTAATGACACGCCGAATTCCATGGGCCACGGCAGCCTTCATCATGTTATAGCAGCCTGTCGTGTTCACGTCAAAGGCTAATTTCCGATCGGCGCGCAACACAGATAGATTGATGATGGCATCCATGCCCTCCGCCGCAGCCATGACCTGCTCAGGCGCAGCAATATCAACTTGGCGAAATTCTCCGTCAAAGTCAAACGAGGGCGGGTGGATGTCGGTTACCCGTAGGCTATAGTTTGGTGACAACAGAGGCACCACATAGGGGCCAAGCATACCCGTTCCACCAAGAATCAGCACATTCAAAGTCGTTAATTTCCCCCGGATACTTCGCCAGAAAAATCCTATCCCGGCTCTTGACCAATCCACCTCAGAAGTTCAGAGAGGGGAGGACATCCCATCTTCATGGGAAAAGCTTTTTCTGGCTATCTATATGTTTTGGCAACCACATGACGAATGGTCCAGATATCTGCGTTTTCTGTCAAAGAGCGTTCAATAACTTGAGCAAGCTCTACCTGATTCGCGTCAGGAAGACGACTGCCCTCGGCAGAAATCGATATTGCAGCAACCTCTCGCTGAGTATTCACGCGCAGGACAGTGACCTTGGTCTTGCGTTCCCGCGCAAACTCGCGGCAGACATATTCCCCCAGATGTTTACCCAACACAGTTGGCTCTGGAGATGGTTTGGGTCGCCACCGTTCATCAACCCGATATTGAGATTGGTAGGGCTGAAATAAGTCCAAGGTACTTAGGTAGATAAAGTGCTGAATACCTGAGCCGGACGCAGCAGTTAACAAATTATATGTGCAGCGGGTCATGTAATCAAGTTGGGCAAACTCATCGTCAGTCACCAAAGATTCAGCAACATGGACAACAGCATCTATGCCAACCATGAGCTGTTCGACCGTCTCATCATGGCTGAGTGGATTCTGAAAGAAGGGAAAGTGAGTTTGGACAGGTTCCCTTTCAGTTAATCGGATCTCATGGTTAGGGGCCAGTGTAGTGGCCAGATTTTGAGCAAGCGAACTAGCCGCGGATGTGATTAGGATCTTCACGAAAGCACCTCACTTAGATAGGTGCGGCTTTGGGCTACAGCCTCAAACATATCGGTGGCACAGCGATCCAATTCGATAATGTACCATTCTGCATAGTCATTGCTTGCTTCGATGATGGCTGGGATATCCATGATGCCTTGGCCTGCGGCCACCATATCTCCCTCTATGGTAGCTGGACCATCTTTGATGTGGATAAGGGGTGCGCGATGGCCAAGCATTTGCAGAACGGGAATGGGATCGACCCCGGCGGTCTTGGCCCAATAGGTATCAATTTCAAAGAAAATAGATGGCTCCATCTCTTCGGCCAAAATTTCATAAGGATAGATTCCATCGATGTCCCGAAATTCCCACCAGTGGTTGTGGATACCAAAGCGCTTACCGTGAGCCTGACAGATGGCGTTGGCCTCATTGTAGCGTACAGCCAACCGCTTCACCCCATCAACTGTAGCATAGTCGGGATCTTCGGGCCAGCCATGCCAGACGACTGAGTCACAATCGAAGGCATCGACTATCTCTAACACCGCCTCTTGTTGATCGCCCACAGGGATTTCACAGTGGGCGCTGCAAACACGTAATCCGGCATTGCGTAGTTCAGCTGCGGCTTGTTGGGTGGTGACGCCCTCTGGGAAAAAGGCGCTCTCGACAAAATCAAATCCCAACTCGGCGATTCGGCTTAACGTTATGGGGATATCTTCGACCATTGCATCGCGGAGGGTATAAAGCTGTAATGCGATTTGTGGCTTTGACATAGTGTATTATCATGCACTCCATTGTGCTGTAGATGGGTTGAAATTGGGTTGGAAATCGCAGCTATACTCAGCTCCGTTTGAAAACAGGTGTTTGGTCTCTCTGGTAGGGCTTCGGAAAACACCTGTTTTCAAAACGACCGCAGTATAGTGCATCATCCATCTTAAAAATTCGGGTCGTTAGGTAACCGTTCAGCAAGCACGCCCTCATGCGGTGACCAGCACGAGGCGTGCCTACTTAACCCGAAAATTAAACCTGGATAGAGCAGTAGTCAGCATTTTAGCACTTCAGCGTTTCAGCACTTCAGCACTTCAGCACTTCAGCCTATTAGCTGACTAGCTGACTAGCTAACCGGCTAGAAAAGATAGAAAAATGCTACTGAGCCTGAATGCTCACCTTGGCCCCATTGCCAACCGAGCGAAAGATGGTGGCATCGCCTTCTACTTGACCAAAGACATTGACTGGGCTAGCCGCTCTTGGCTCATTCTCAATGCTAGCCGGGGTAGGACCATAGAAGATGCAGAACGCATTGCCAGGGGGCCAGAAAGCAAGATCACCGAGCTGCACCTCGGCTTGGGCGTCCTGTTCCTCACCAAGAGAGACCGGAATGCTGAAGTAGATCTCATCACCCCATATGTTGGCACTGCCTTCTATAGGGAGTGCATTCCAGATTGCCTCGGCTGTGGGACTATCATTCAACGTGGCTGACGTGGTAACAGCGCCAGCTTTGATAGTAATCAGTTTGGTCATATAAATCTCTCAGATAGTAGCTGATAGTGAAGTGCATGGGTGGTTTTGACAATTTAGAACCGACCCATCGTAGGTGCGGTTTGCAACCGCACAAGCACCTATTAGCCCTTCACGTTTCATGAAAATGAGCGGTTGGTCACGCTTGCGCAGCTAAAAACAGCGACGACTCTAATCTGCCAATATTTACCCAACAGCGTATTAGGTAGTTTGATAGCTAGAGCAGCTCATCGGCCAGCTCTGTAAAATCCTTCACCGTATAGTCAGGCTGGTAAACGCTCTCTTCATACGGTAAATCATAGCGGTTGACATAAGCAGCCCGGTACCCACAGGCTCGTGCGCCCATTACATCAAACGAGTTGGCCGATACCATTAAGCATTCATTCACTTCCAAGCCAATATGCTGAGCGGCTAAGCGATAGACGCCGGGGTGAGGCTTGAAAGCTCCTGCGGATTGGACGGAGAAGATAGCATCAAAATCCCACTTGATCTGATTTTGCGCAAGATGCTCTAGAAACCAGCGGTTGCCGTTGGAGAGTGCGACCAATTGATAGCGCGACGTTAGCCGCTCTAAACCAGCAATAACTTCTGGAAAGGGAAGAAGCGACTTCCATACTTCCATAAATTGGGTCGGTTCATCTGGTTCAAAAGGGATCTGATTGAGGCGAAGGGTGTAGATTAATCCGCGCTGGGCAGTCTCTAAGTACCCGCTATGCCCAAGCATCATGATGTTGTCCTGATACTGTTCAATCCTCTGCCTAGCCCTCCATTGGGCCCAAAAGCGACGTGGTTTCACATCAGAGCCTTTCGCAGTGAGAAGCTCTTCAATGTAAGGCGTCAAACTGCCACCTAAATCAAGCACGGTGCCGAACAGATCGAATGTAAGCGCTTTTACAGCAGATAGATCGGTGGTCATTGGGTAAGATTCTCTTGGGTTGTGGGTTAGTAATTAGGGGTCTTTGGGATTACAAGGGGCGAGCGGGGCAGGAATTATCTTGCCCCGATCACCCTGACAACAGCATTTTTACCGAGATTGCTGGAAGGTTGAAATCCAGTTGAGCATTACTCTTCTAGCAACCGCATTGCTACCTTAGGTGGGGACATGGGTATGTCATAGAAGCGCTTACCCGTTGCATTGTAGATGGCGTTGGCAATGGCAGCCACGGGTGGCACAATGGGAACCTCACCCACGCCCCTCACGCCATATGGATGACCAGGATTGGGTACCTCCACAAGTACTGTGTCGATCATGGGCAGATCAAGCGCAGTTGGCATTCGGTAGTCGAGCAAAGAAGAGTTGAGGAGATGTCCATCTTCGCTGTAGAAATACTCCTCGTTCAGCGCCCAACCAATTCCTTGGACCACGCCGCCTTGAATCTGGCCTTCAACGTAGCTTGGGTGAATGGCCTTGCCTACATCTTGAACGGCAGTGTAGCGCAGAATCTCTACTTTGCCGGTCTCTGTGTCCACTTCCACATCGACAATATGGGTAGCAAAGCCAGCACCTGCGCCTGTAGAACGAACCGAAAGCCCTTCTGAAATTGGGCTTCCACCTTTATGAATCAACCCAGCAGCCTCTTTGAACGTTGCGCTTTCCCCATTGGCAGAGAAGACGCCATCTGTGTAATCAACTTCTTTTACATCCCAAATATCTATCAGCTGCTCCGTCATATTGGCGATCAGCTTCTGGCCCAACTGATGAACAGCCGTACCTAGCTTGTGGGTTACACTGCTGCCGCCGGTACCGCTGGTGAAACCAATGGAATCAGTATCCACAACCTGCGGATTGATGTCCTCTGCTTTCAGCCCCATAGTCTCTGCCAACATCATGGCCCCAGATGCTCGTGTTCCACCGATATCTGTGGAGCCTTCCAATAGCTTGACCATCCCTTCTTGATCGACAGTCGCATAGACGCTGGATGGACCAGCCCCATTGAACCAGAATCCAGAAGCCACGCCACGCCCTTGATGCTTGCCGTCCAGAGGGGCCTTGTAGTGAGGATGGTTCACGGCCGCCTCGACCGTTTCCATATATCCAATTCGAGGATGAATCGGACCATCTGGCCGACGATCTCCTTCAACAGCCGCGTTGATACGGCGGAACTCTAGGGGATCCATTTCCAGCTTCTCTGCAATCTCGTCAAAGAGAGCCTCGCTGGCATATTCAGCGTTCGTTGCGCCCGGTGCGCGGTAGGCACTGGTCTTGGGTCGGTTATTCACAATATCAAAGCCGTCGATCTCAAGGTTTGGGATGCGATAGGGCGCATAGATACAGGCAGCCCCTGCACCAACAGGTGAGCCAGGGAATGCCCCAGATTCGTACATCAACTTGGCTTGAGCCGCGGTGATGGTCCCATCTTTCTTAACCCCGACTTTGACTTCGATAACGGAGCCAGAGGTGGGGCCGGACGCTCGCAATACTTCAGTTCGGGTCATGGCCATTTTGACTGGTCTGTGACCAGCCTTTTTAGATAGCAAGGCTGCGGGCACATCTGTGTAGGCCGTAAACTTGCCACCAAACCCACCGCCAATCTCCATAGTGTGGACCGTTACGTCGCCTTCTGGAACCATCATCATGGTTGCGACCTGCTTACGAATGTCGAATGGCCCTTGGCTGCTGGTCCATACATCGATATGTCCATCTGGCTTTACTAGGACGGTAGATGCGTGGGGTTCAATGTACCCCTGATGGACCATCGCCGTGCGGTAGGTGCGCTCCATGACTAGATCGGCTTCGGCAAAGCCCTTTTCAATATCCCCCTGCTTATGCTGGAGATGGTTGCCAATGTTGGTGGGTTTATCGCCACTCTGACCAAAACGATCCGTGCGCAGGTGATCATGAAGGAGTGGCGCATCATCAGCCATGGCCTCTAACACATCCATAACAGGCGTCAAAACCTCATACTCAACGTCGATTAGCTTAACTGCCTCTTCGGCAATATGAGGATTGATGGCAGCTACGGCCGCAATAGCATGCCCATGGTAAAGCGCCTTGTCTGCAGCAAGTATGTTATTGCTTAGATGGCGCAAGTTCATGGCAGATTCGCCCATCTCTGAAATCTTGTCGGCCACGGCAGACATATCTGCCGAGGTCACTACTGCGCGTACACCTTCCAGCGATTCCGCTTTGGAGGTATCAATAGAGAGAATGCGTGCGTGGGCGTGAGGACTGCGCAGGTATTTCCCATATAGCGTGCCAGGAAGGGTAACATCTGCACTATATTTCGCTTGCCCTGTGACTTTCTCCGCTCCATCATGGCGGATGGGGCGAGTGCCGATTACTTTGTATCCATTGCCGTTAGAGGTGACTTCTTTTTCAATCGTGGCCATGTATCTTCTCCGGTTGGAACGTGCAATTGTTCAATATACTAGTAGTTAGAACTTGTGGTAGATGGAACTTGTGGATTGATAAACTCAAATATAGGAGATATTGTGCCATAGATTAGGAAGATACGCCATATAGTCGATAACAAGAGACATATTTCAAATTGGTCATGATATCGACGCGTAACGAGAAATCGCGAACTTCATTCCGGCAGGCGTAGAGATTTCTTCTAGCGAGTGCCAATGGTATCCTAAAGTGCGGTTGTGTTGAAAACGGTAGTTTCCCATGGCTTCTAACAGAGAAGACGAATTACTGTTTTCAAACAGAGCTCACTATAGATGAGACAAGAGATGAAGCCCTTGATGCCCTAAGGAATCAAGATCAAATAAAACCCGAAAGTTCGGTCCTGTCATCTCGAGTACCCGGGAGATCTTCCATTACGTTTTATTCAATTCTCGATCCTAAGAATGTAGGAAATTGTCGCCCGGATGTGGATAAGCCTCTTGTAAAAAAAGTTACAATCAGATATCATGATTGAAGTGGCCGATGGGGAATCGGAGTTTGTGTTTGTAGGATAGTTAGAAGAATGTTGTCATTTACATTGCTTGGTGAAGTCTCACTCTTCAAAGAAGGGCAGCCCTTGAGTGAGTTTCGTAGTCAGAAAGAGGCCGCTCTCCTCATCTATTTGGCCCATTCTGGCCAAACTCATCCTCGGGAATCAATTGCCGATCTGCTTTGGGATAGCAACTCGACCAAACAAGCGTTGAGCAATCTGCGCACTGCGCTCACGCGTCTGCGTAAACAGGTTGACGATGAATTGGTGATCACGCGCAAATCGTTGGCCTTGGCACCAGAGAGTCGTCAGCAGGTCGATTCAGTCATTTTGCTAAAGACGCTAGGCAAAGGGGGGCAAATCGAATCAGCTGAGAAGGCTCGCAGCGTACAAAGTGCTCTAGAGAGCTATCAGGGTGACTTTCTGGCCGGTTTTCACCTGCGAGACGCGCCTCAATTTGATGAATGGGTCACCACCACCCGTGAATATATTCGGCAGCAGGTCGTTGCCGCGTATGATAGACTGGGTCGCTATGCCCTCTCTGCCAACGATGTAGAATTTGGGATCGTCACGGCCCGGCGCTGGCTGGACGTAGACGCCCTGGATGAAAAGGCCCATATCCTCTTGGTCCGCCTCCTCATTGACGCAGGGAACGTACGCGAGGCGCTCTCTCACTACGATGCTTGCTCCAATCTGCTGCGTGCGGAATTGAGCATCGAGCCGCCCGAGGAACTTACTGCCCTAATACATAGCACGCGTCCTTCCCAGCCCCTAGCTCCCAGCCCCCAGCTTCCACATCCTACTCGCCACAACTTACCCATCGAATACGATCAATTCTTTGGCCGAGAGATCCCGCAGCAAGAGATTCACGCCCGTCTGGATCAGCCATATTGTCGGCTGGTCACCATATTAGGGCAGGGTGGTATTGGTAAGACGCGGTTGGCAACCACCATTGCTCGCAGCCGTCTGGAGAATTATCAGGATAGATACCGGGATGGTGTTTGGCTGGTTGAACTGGCTGATATCGACCCAGAGGATGAGGATCTGACCGAAGCGATTGCGGTTGAGATTGCCACGGCACTGGATCTACGCTTGAGCGGCACGGAAAAGCCGGTAGCCCAAGTATTAAGTCACTTACAACACAAAGCCATGCTGCTGGTGCTGGACAACTTTGAACACGTGCTGGAGGGTGTGGACTTTGTCCTCGAACTCATTCAGCAGTGCGAGCATGTGCAGTTGCTGGTCACCTCGCGGGAGGCATTAGGGATTCGGGCTGAGTGGACGATTGCACTGACTGGCTTGGGCTACCCAGCGAGTGACCTAGCAGGCGATATGTTAAATGACACCATAGAGGATCTCATAGGTGCCGCCAAAGATGATGCAACAGACGACACGGCAATTGACGAGCCACCGTCGGAAGCTGTCGAGCTCTTTGCCGCACGGCGGGCGCAGCAACAATGGCAAGAGCCGACAGTGGATGACCAACAGACCATCCGCCAGATCTGTCGCTTAGTGGAAGGGCTGCCGCTGGCCATCGAGTTGGCTGCTGCCTTGACCCGAGATGCCACGGTGCGAGAGATTGCTGATCAACTAGGCGATGCGACCTCCTATCAGCCTCCCCATACAAATGGAAGGGGTCACGGTTTCGATGCACTCACTACGTCAATGCGGGACATGCCGACCCGCCACCGAAGCTTGCAGATTGTCTTTGAAATGTCGTGGCGCACGTTGACGTCGGGATTGCAGAAGCGTTTGGCTCGACTCTCAATCTTCCGCGGTGGCTTTACCGAGGACGCAGCCCAGGCGATTGCGGACGCGGACGGGCAACACCTTTCTGCCCTCTGCGAAAAGTCGTTGGTGACCCACAACGAGGCACAGGATCGCTACTCGCTTCATCCGGTGATTCGGGCGTATGCCGAAGAAAGAGACGACAATAGCGACCAGACCCCACAACAGCACGCCCAATTTTACCTCTCGCTGCTTGCCGAGCATAGCAAACCGCTGCAGAAAGACGCGCCCCAAGAGTCCGTTAACCTGCTCGAACCGGATATGGCCAATGTGCGACTGGCTTGGCAAACGGGGCTGGACCCCCTCCCAGCCTCCCCCTACCAAGGGGAGGAGCGTAATGTTCGCAGGCGAGACAACAGTCCCCTCCCCTATCAGGGGAGGGTTAGGGAGGGGTCTTTTGCCGACCTGCTCTACGACGCGCTGACGTCCCTCTCCATCTATTACCAGCTGCGCGGCTTGGCGCGTGAAGGGGAATCTGTGATGCAGACCACGCTGACCACGGCGCAGGCATGGGGAACCGGCGGCATCGGGTTGGCAACTCGTGCCGGGCTAGAGCAGGCGCGCTTCCAGATTCGGCTGGGGCGCTATCAGCCTGCGATGGAGACGGTGGAGGCAGCGCTTAAGATGGCTGATAAGTGCGCCGACCGATGGGCTGAAGGAATGGGGCATGTGCTGTGGGGTGAGGCGCTGTGGCGTACTGGTGGGTATGAGCTAGCGGAGATGAAGTTTAGTCATGCGCTTAAGATTGCGAATGATATTCATAGTATGATGCTGATTGGGTGGTGTCATCATCATTTGGGGGTTATTCACGATATTCAGAGTCGGTATGCAGCGGCTCACGATCATCTGGAAAAGGCTTGTGCTGCATGGCAGACAATAGAGTGCGCACAGGCATTGGCCGGAAGTCTCAACAGCATTGGCCTTGTCTGCTATCGTCAGGGTGATTTGCCAGCCGCGCAACATGCAATGGAACAAGCCCTAGCTCTTTGCAACCAATTAGACAACCGCTACCAACAATCAGTTCTGCTCAATAATCTCAGCATGCTCTCGACTGAGCAATGTGACTACGAAAGGGCACACGATTACTTACAGCTTGGTCTCGAATTGGCCATCACAAGCGGCAACCTAACTTCAAAGGGAGAGATTTATAATAATCTCAGCAGAAACTATTTGCGGTTGGGTAAAATTGACTTGGCTGTCAAGAGTTTGGAGCAAGGATTGCATATCTCAGAGTTAATAGAAAATCGTTCGTTGACAGCAAACATGATGATTAATCTAGCTGATACTAAACGAGAACTGGGGGACTTAAAACGAGCAAAGTCCTTGTATATTCATGCATTAGAAATTGCCCAACAAGATGATCTCCATCATACCGCCTGTGAAGCATTAATCGGAATGGCGGAGCTTTTGGGCGATTCTGATAGAAGTCAAGCAGAACAATACAGGTCGGAGGCCGTCACGCTGGCAAAAACGCTTCAAAACCCGCGATTGTTCGAACGTGCCAATGCTATTGACCTTTATTTGGGTTCATTTGTAAACGTAAACAAAAATCGGTCGCTGTGACTGTGTCTCAATCCAAGGAGATCAAAACAAGAGAGGCCATTTGTCGATGACAAACTCGGCCTCTCGGCTACTTCAGTTACGCAGGTGCACTGAGTTGTTTAGCAACCCGTGTGCCCTCCCGATGCACTACAAGCATATATGATACTTGGCTGCAAAGCGACCAGCAGTGTGAAGATGGCGACAATAGCAACAGTCTTCCAGTTCGTCAAGTGTTTCATAAGAATCCTCCATGGGAATGAAAAAGGGTTTGTTTGCGTTTTTCGATGTGAGCTTCGTTGTTGGTCACAGCTTACGGAGGCGGCACACCCATAGCGCACCCAAGAGGAATTGGGGTTGGGTGCGTTTTGTGGAGATGGGTGGTGTTTTGGGTGCGATTGGGGAGAGGAGAGAAAGAAAATGGCTAACGGTGAATGGTGAATTTTGAATGGTAAATGAACTCGACGCGACGCTGTCATTTACCATTCACCATTCATAATTTACCACTCAAGGAGGTACTCGTGGCCAAAGGCGACGACATTGAAGAACGGCTTATCGAATTTGGAGTGCGGATTATTCGCTTATGTGAGGCCATGCCCAAGACAGTGGCGGGGAAGCATTTGAGTGGTCAGTTGGTGAGGAGTGGAACGTCACCCGCCTTTAATTATGGTGAGGCGCGAGCGGCGGAAAGCGATCGAGACTTTGTTCACAAAATGCGAGTTGTCCACAAGGAGTTGAATGAGTCGAACGTCAATCTCAAGATTATTTTGCGCAGTGAGCTTTTGCCGGAGAACAAGCTGGTGGACATTATGGATGAATGCGATCAGCTCTGTCGGATTATTGGGGCGAGTATTCGGACGGCGCTTAGAAATAAGGGGGGAATTGCTAATGGTGAATGAACTTGGCACACGGGCAATTCACCATTCATAATTAACCGTTCACCATTTACCATTCTAAAGACAGTGGCGGGAAGCATTTGAGTGGTCAGCTTGTGAGGAGTGGAACGTCACCTGCTTTTAACTATTTGGAAAGTGGCAAAATGGGTGTTATTATTGTGTTATAACTATGTTTAACCTCGTATTAAATCGTATGAATGAGGAGATGATATGCACAAGCTACACCAAACGTTTGGCTCGGGAGAATTGCGCTCTAATGCAGCAAAAGCTTTCAAGATGGCTCAAAAAGGCCCTGTTGTTATTCTTAACCGCACGAAACCGCAGGTTGTCATGGTGTCGCCAGAGCAATGGGACGCAACGGCTGAGAGGCTTGCCTTCCTGGAGCGCATGTTAATCGGCGATAAGGCAAGCGCACGCATACAGGCTGGTGAATTCTGCACTCAAGAACAAGTCGATGAGATGTTCGCAGAATGAAAATCATTTGGACATTGCGTTATGATAGAGAAGTCGTTTCCTATCTCTATTCAATGAGGAACTCACCAATCGCGTCAGAACTTCGAGAGGCAATCCAATCGCTCCAATTTAAGGACGACCCAACCGAGGGATGTAGGCTTGCAGTTGGATGGGATGATCGCTACGAGTTCGAGCAATCTGGCCACTGGATAGGCTTTGAGCTTGTTGTTATGGACAAGGGCATCAGAGTACTTTATGTGACAACGATCAGCTAGCCTCAATGAGATTTCAACGCTGAATTGCTAACGGTGAATCATGAACGATCTCGGCCCACGAATCATTCACCATTCATAATTATCAATTCACCATTCACCATTCGCAATTATGCCTTCGTTACGAATCTCCCTCCTCGGCCCCCTAACCGTCTCCATCGACGGCACTCCCGCCGAATTCCGCACCGACGCGCTGCGCGTCCTCCTCGCCTACTTAGCTGCACACCAGGGCATCCCCCAACGTCGGGACGCGCTGGCTGGTATACTCTCGCCTGATCGGAGTGACAAAGATGCACTTACCTACCTGCGCAATCGTCTGACCCGCCTGCGATCTTCTCTCAACGACGCCGCGGCCACCCCACCCTGGTTGACTGTTGACCGCAAACAGATCGCTCTACGCACAGGCGACGACATCGTCATCGACGTAATCCAGTTTGAGCAGCACGTAGCCACAGTCGAAAACCATGTCCACCGCCAGTTATCGGGCTGTCCCACCTGTCTGGAGCGACTGAATGAAGCCAGTGGTCTGGTACGGGGCGAGTTTTTGGCAGGGCTAAACTTTCCCAGCGACGTGTGGGAGTCGTGGCTGCTGGGCCAAAGGGAGCATATTCAACAGCGAGCGTTGGAGGCGATGACGTGGCTGCGCAACGCACGCATGGAACGCAACGAGTGGGATGCCGTACTCGACGTAGCCCAGCGCCAACTCATCTTGGAGCCGTGGCTGGAAGCCGCCCATCGGGCCATCATGCAGGCCCATCATCAACTAGGCGACCGCAATGCATCCCTGGCCCAATATGAGCAGTGCCAAGATGTGCTGCGGGAAGAACTAGGCATCGAGCCAGAGGAAGAAACCACGGCCCTTTTCCAGCGCCTAATGGATGAGAGCGCAGGAGATCCGCTCGCCCACCGCAATTCACCATTTACCATTCTCGACAATCTCCCCCTCCAGACCAACCGATTCTTTGGCCGCCAAGCTGAACAGACCCTCATACTCGAACGGCTGGTGGACCCGGCCTATCGCCTCATCACCCTGGCGGGATCCGGTGGCATGGGCAAAACGCGGCTGGCCATCGAGGTCGGTCAGCAGGCCAAACAGAGCTTTTCTGATGGGGTTTGGTTTGTGGCGTTGGGCGCGGTCAAAGGGAGTGCGGAGCAGATCAAAATTGCCGTTGGTGAGGCGATAGGGTTGTCTCAAGACGACAAACAGCTTACTGGCGATCAGGTGCAGGCCATTCTGCGCGACAAGCAGATGCTGCTCATCTTTGATAACTGCGAGACGGTGCTGGATGAGCTTGGCTTTATTGCCACTTGGCTGAACCGTGTACCCCAGGTGGTCATCCTGGCGACATCCCGAGAACCGCTGAACTTTCAGTCCGAGTCCGTAGTGCTGCTTAAGGGACTCCCCATCGGCACCGACTCACTGACTACCGACCTACCGAATACCGACTCACTGAACGCCGCTGAGGCCATGTTTGCGGAGCAAGGGCGGATGTCGCGGGATGGCTTTACGGTGACGGACGAGAATCTGGCCCAGGTGCGTCAGATCTGCCATTTGGTGGATGGATTGCCCCTGGGCATCGCCTTGGCTGCGGCTTGGGTACGCCGTCGGTCGTTGCCCCAGATTATCGATTCTATCGATCAGTCGCTTGACTTCCTCTCCACGCGCATGCGGGATGTGGACCCGCGCCATCGCAGTATGCGTGCCGTCTTCGAAGCCTCGTGGCAGATGCTGGCATCGGAGGAGCAGGAGATTTTAGCCACGCTCTCCGTCTTCTCAACCAGCTTTACGGCAGAGGCTGCGGAACAGGTGGCAGAAGCTCGCTTCTTTGATCTGGACCTGCTGTGTGAAAAGTCTCTACTCCAGCAGCAACCCGATCGGGAGCGGTACAGCATGCACAGCCTGGTGCGTCAATTTGCGGCGGAGAAAATGGTTGTTCGCAAACGAGAAGTGGAGGAGGCGTTTGTCGATTACTACTTTGAATACGCTCGTAAACATCAGGAGAATTACGACCGATTAAAGCCCGAGTGGCGCAACTTTTCCGTTGCAATCAGCAAGGCTCACGAGCTGGAAGCATGGCAAACTGTGCTGGGTTTTGTGCTGGTTTTGGACGAACCGTGGTTTCGACAAATTCGTTTTGGAGAGATGCGAGTGTCATTACCATTGGCGCTGGGTGCGGCGATAGCATTGGGAGATGAAGATGCACTGGCGCAGACATTGCTGCGGCTGGGAGAGGTTGAGATCGAGTTGAGCGATTATGAAGTAGCCGAGACGCACCTTGATCGCGCGCTTAATTACTTCCTGCATCTAGAAGAGAGCGCAGGAATCGCCCAAGCGAAATACTTTCTTGGGCGTCTGAAGATGGAGCAGGCAGAGGATGAGCAGGCCGTTGTACTCTTTTCAGATTCGAAACGCATTTTTGAAGATGAAGAGGATTGGCTCGGCATTGCCAGAAATCTAAACCTGCTTGCCCACTGCCAGATCAAAATGCAACGCAACTTCGAAACGGCTCATACCTATTTGAAACAGTCTGCTGATCTGCAGCGAAGATGTCCATTATCGCCTAAATACGTCGAAACGCTACGCTATTTGGCGCGAGTGAAAACTATGTCAGAGGCATATACAGACGCAGAGAGGTGCCTTATCGAAGCCACAGACATTAGTCGCCAACAAGCGGATATTGGTGAATATGCGGCAGTACTCTATGAACGCCTCCTCCTATCCAAGAAACGGAATCAAATTGACCAGGCATTGGCGTTCGGCTATGAAAGCTTGGAGAACTTCCGCAAGTTGGGTAGCCTGCGCTGGGAGGCCCTTATCAAGACCCAACTGGGCTTACTATACCAAGCCAAACAGGAACTACAACAAGGGTTAGATTTATTGCGAGGGGGGCTCCAAATTTTTCAAGAATTAGGCGATATGTATGAGCAAGCGTATTCTTACTACTATCTATCCAAGCTCTATATGGACATTGATGAGGTAGAGCAGAGCTTATATGCAAAAGAGTTTGCCTGTCGGTTGAATCTTGAATTGAACGATCCGCTGTTGACGGCCTGGCTCAAGCAGTAATTTACTGGGCCGTTTGTTTCCCAGATGCTAACCATGACCACCAAGTCCAACAGGGCCACTATCTTTCCATCTCTTTGCAATAGCTTTGAAAATCGCGGTCTGTTCATACACATCGATTTTCTCTGCGTCGTAGTCTATCTGTTCATCCTGGCTATCTTTCTTGCTCAAATGATGATGAGATTTAGCTCTGTCGATAAAGTCTGGCGCAGTTAATTTATTGATTTGTTGAATAAAATCAGCTAAAGGCCCCTCTTTCTGGCACCATAGAAACGTGGTGATGTCTTCATCTCCAGGCACCAACTCAGACGCTAACTCGGACTCTTTGAACAATACCTCAGCAAACACTTGAATGATTTCTCGAACGTTTTCTAACGCTGTATCAACATTAATAAAACTTTCCTGATGTTCTTCCGATTGGCCAGGTAGTTTGATGCGGAGAGGACGGCCACCAGCCATGTCATCTATTACATAATCCCAGCGTTCGAGAATTGCTGTCCAGCTTTCGTCCAGACTCTGAGCGGCCTCCAAAAAATTATAATCATACCGCTTATACCAGTCAGATTTTTCTGCACTCAAAAACCGCAACATTTCCGATACGAAAAAGAGACGCAGCATGGGTACCGGATGTTCTCCATCATCGGTCAGGACATGACTTTGGTTATCGGTCACAAGATACGCCAATAAGCCTAAAGCGGTCAGCGGACCGGCAATCACACAACCATACAAGTCTGCAAAAATTTCTTCACACCAGTGATAATACGGATTTTCTGCTAACAGTTGATGGCTTAGGTCAGCAAATGTGACTATTTCCGAATCGCTAGACAAACCATTATTCAGGTACGCATCCAGCCCTTTGGCAGACTCCTTTAACACGGCATGCTGATAGATGAAGTGACCAACTTCATGGGGGATCGCCATGAGTTCAAACGGGGTGAATGCTGCTGCTGCTGGCTGTCCAGGATATGCTTGTGATGGTTTTTCTGGCAAGGCTAGTTCATACCCAAGACCAACCATCACAAAACGAGAGGCATAGGGCAGCCGACGTATATGCATCATTTCACTAAAATAGGTGATCGGCGTAATATCAATCGGGGTAATGTCTGAGGCAGTGGAAAAGAAGCTTTTAAAGGGTGCAAGCGCCATCAGAGCAAGTTTATCCGTGATGAGCAACGTATTTGCCTGCGTATTTGGGGTGCCACCTCGTTGCTGAATCGCCCTTTGTATAATCTCAATGTCTGTTGCAAATTCCTGAATACACGTACGTATCCAGTAGGCTGGAGGCAGTATCTGACGAGCTTCAAATGCGCCTATGGCCTGCCTTGCCTGTGTTTGAAACGTTTCCCAGAATTCTTTCATTTCGTGCCACAACGTGTAAATATTGAGAAGTTGTGTAACGTGATACTCATAATCATAGCCTTCATTTGATACGGTTGATACGGTTTGGGGTGAAGGTAGGGGCTGTTGAAGTAAATCTAATAGCCATTGGTTGAGATGCAGATACTCATTATTGATAGTTATATAAATGCCTTCTTGATTCTCTTTTCTCTCTAATCGCTCAAGTTTCAACAAAGGTTCAAATGCGTCCCTGAGAAGTTTTTTAATTTGTTCATTCAAGAATTCATAATTGTCACTGTTATTTTCACCTTCAAGTGAGACAAGCTGATCTATCAAAAATGCAGGTGTTTGGCCACCGGCTTCATTGATTATCTCTGTCAATTTTTCGGGAGAAATCCCGCCTGCGCTAAAGATAACCTTACCAAAATCCTTAACAGTCCTTTCCAGAGCCTGGCTTACACTCTCTATACGCCCTTCCCACAAGTCTGCTTTAAAGAAATCATACTGAAGTTTTGTCGATGCTTTCCGTCCTCTAAATACCACTGGCTCTTGGGTGCCTGCATAAATGATCTGACCTTTGATGGAACGGCCGTTGTCATCCGAACTAATTAGTAGCGATGTCACTTTTTGCGAGACACGTCCTCCCAATAACCATACGTGACCTGACTTGCCCGCATCACTATACGTCGTATACTCATCCCATGTAACCTTAACGTCTTTTTTGGTTTCTTTCCCAACATAGGTTACATCTCCTTCCAACGTTTCCCCCTCGTCCTCAGACGTCACATTAAGGACAAAGATCGGCTGATTCAGACGAAAGATCCCAGAATCGATCCATGTGCCATTCAAGTCGCGCCATATATAATAGTCTGTATAGTTCGGTTGGTCATCAGGAGCAACGTCTCCATTTGTCTCGCTTAAGGTAATAATCCACTCATTTGATCCTTTTTCCATCGGTGAAGAAGCGCTGGTAAAGACAAATAATCGTTCTCCTTCATACAATTGAAAGGGCTTTTCTCCATCTACTACCAGCGGATGTTTTGCCACTTCTTCCCAAGTGTGTAAGTACCCCGCGCCTGGGTATTTGTTTTTGAGCCGGATGGTAGCGTTCTCAGAGATCACTTGGCCAGACGCTTCAGGTTGGTCGGCTAGCTCAACGATCCATGTGCCCGACACACCACCACCTCGGTCCGGCACCCCAGCCGTGAACACCCCAATCGTCATGGGGTACTCTTTAAAGGGATCTAGATTAAATACCCATTCAAACGTGTCGAGATACTCGGCACTTGTATGCCGATTAAGCAAATAAATCTCGTCACCGCTCTCCAGCTGATCGTCAGGCTGCTTGGCGTCATTGGCCGAGACGATCTCCCAACTGCCAGATCCTTGAAAGCGATCTTTGCTCTCATGAGTGAAAACAAAGGAGAGCCCGTTGGGGTAGGGGAATCTGGTGATCACCGGAATATCAGATAGCGAGCCGCGCGCCTCTAAATAGCCGCCGTTCGCGACGCCATTCTCGAAGACATTTTGCAGGTGGATAATCGAGCCGATCTTAATTTTCGTCATTTTTTTCTCTTCCATATAGATGTCCAGAAAAGTTCTGTCCTCCCTCATCAGGATTACCCAGTGCGGATCGGAGAATAATCGGTACAAGGCTTTTCTGGCGAGCTATAACAGGTTGGGTGGTATCACATCTCTGATTGCGGAGAAAGCAGATAGATTAACTGCTATCAACCCGCTGAGTTGTGCCTGATACCTCCAAAGTATACCCCATAAAATCTATCTTCTCCACTCAGAGGAATTTGCCTGGAAGCGTTTGGAAGCGTTTTGGAAGCGCTGCCCCCTGTATCATAAGAAGCGTAGTTCAAAACCAAATTCGTAAGGCCAATCCAAAGAACAAAACGTGCCTTCGTATAAACGTAGCAGTGCAGTAGCCAACACGCACATCACGAATCACTCGCTACAACATCTTGGCATGTTGCATGCTTTGGAACCGCCTAGTTTTATCAACCTTTCAAAAAGGAGTCAATCAGTGAAAAAATTATTATCTTTAACACTTCCCTTGTTCATGGCTTTGGCGATCAGTTTGCCTTGGTCCACTGTGTCAGCTAGTAACTTATCTGGCCCCGATAAAGGCGTCGCAGCACAGGTCAGTCCGGTGCGTGGCACGGGAACGGTCATAGAAGTCGGGTCGGATAGTGACGATGGTGTGGTAACGCTAACGTTCGATTATTATGTATATTCTTATGATGAGGATGTGATTGTTGTAGAGGGCGATACTGGGGGGGCCGCCATCAACTGGCAGACAGACAACCCTGCTCTACAGGAAATGTTACAGGCTACCGACACGGAACTACAGGGACTCGGCGGTTCTGGTGACAATAACACCCTCATGGTTGATGATGCAGTGGATATTCGTGTCCGAGCGGCAGATGAGGGATTTATAGATGTGACCTTAGACGTCTCTCGCGAAGGCAGCGCTGTTGCCACCTTCTCGTTTGTGACTGAAGGGGATATGGCAGCCATTGAAGAATGGGAAGGGGCAATGGCAGAAGAGGACGAGCAAATTCTCAGTGGTAGCGTGCTGGACAGCCACCAATTCTACGGCGATATCCTACCAGTCTTAGGTGGCGATAACGTAGAAATTCGAGCAAAAGAGCTGGGTGATGGCGGCGTAGAGTTCACCTTTGACTTCTATCGCGACAATCATATCGTATCAACTTTCACCATGGTTGTTTATGAGGGTCCTCTAGCGGAAACGAATGAAGACGATACAGCGCCTAGCCGCCCTATTTCATTCCAGTCTGTCAACTATCCCGAGCGCTATATCGTTGCGGATGCAGATCATGCCGCTATCCAACTTCTGCCCCTAACAGGTGCCAGCACCAATGAGCAGAAGAAGCTCGCAGAGTTCATTGTTGTTCCTGGCCTGGTTGATGATTCGCTGGTATCGCTCCAGGTTAATGATGGCTCGGGTGGCTTCTTGGCCGCTTCCCCAGAAGGCGTTGTGATTGTAAACCCAGATCGTATAGGTGATTTTCTGGAAGAGGCAACCTTCAATGCCGTCGATGGACTGGTTGGTATCGGGGTGAGCTTCGAGTCGGTAGCCTACCCAGAACACTTTTTACGCCACTCGAGCTTTGTTCTTCAGCTCAACACCTTCGATGAAACAGACCTCTTTCTGGAAGATGCATCCTTCAATGATGTGAATGCGCTTAGCACCTTAAAGCCTGCCAAGGGAACGCTTCAACTGGTAAGCACGGCTGTTGGTGATACACCGGACGATGGGTCGATCCAAATGCATGATGATGTTTCGGTAGAGTTAATTATGGATGCTTCTAACTCAATGTCAGGGGATCGCATTGCCACTGCCAAGGAGACTTTGAGTGAACTGGTTCTCGATGTCTTGCCAGACGGTATCCCTGTAGCCCTGCGTGTCTTTGGCCATCTTGAAGAAAACGGCAATTACTGTACCAGCAATCTTGAGGTTCCGCTGGGACCGCTAGATCGGGATCTCCTAAGTAGCACGATTAACAGTATGGATGCTCTAGGCAATACTGCCATCGCCGCTTCACTCGCTGAGGTTCAGGAAGATCTAGCTGATGCGGAAGGATCCCGGCTGGTCGTTCTTGTAACGGATGGCGATGAGACTTGTAACGGAGATCCCTTGGGTGCCATTTCGGCACTAAGTGATGCCGGTATCGACGTTCGTGTCAATATCGTCGGCTTTGCTATCGACGACAACCCCACCCTCAAGCAGAAGTTTGAAGAGTGGGCAGCCGCAGGAAATGGTCGCTACTTCAATGCCGCTAGCGGCGACGATCTAGGTGAGGCCATCAAGCAGGCGTTGAGCGTTCACTATGTCGTCTGGGATGCTAGCGGAAACGAGGTTGCATTTGGCGTCGTAGATGGTCCGGCTATTGACCTGGTGGAGGGTGACTACACGATTGAACTGTTGAATCATCAGGAAGAGACGCTCGATGTAACAGTGACAGGCAACGATGCGACGGTGATTGACATCGAACGCTAGTCATTCGCCAAACATAATTTGAGATGTCTAAAGCGGGCTGCGTTGAACAACGCAGCCCGCTCTGTTTTGACTCACCGTAAGACAAACTCGATAGTATAGTCCCGGGTTAACGGCTCTACATTTCACTCAGAAGAGCGGAGTCTGGGTATTCTGCGTTAATTCTAACTTTACATTTCAACTACATCAATCACGAAAGAATCATGCAACCTTGACAAACCAGATTGAGAGATAACAAATGGCCCTCCAGCCTGGATTTGACATAACGGAAGCCATCGAGCTGCTAGAAATTTGTTCTGCCCTCAACACCACGCAAGTTTCTGGCGACCCAGACAAAGTAGGTTCGCTTAAAGTTCCTCCGAACACGATCCCTGCAGAATTGCCCAAGCCACAAAATTGGACTCGGGTTTATCAACTTAGGCAAAAGCAGGTACAATGTGCGTAGAAGATACGGTCCCCGTTGAAATCCAGGAAGATATGACACCCCTACGGAACCCAACACATGTGGTGGAAACAACTTATTCATAACCGTCCACTGCGTTGGACCTTAACTGTCATCTCATCTGGGCTTTTTCTCTACATTGCCTTCCGCACGCTTGATTGGGCAACATTCCGCAATGCTCTGGCTGAGTTCACTGGTCAGTGGCTCATTCCGGTTGTCGGGATCTTCCTCTTTAGCATCTACCTGCGTTCCCTGCTCTGGCAGCAGATTGTCCGCCCGCTGGCTCATGCATCGGTTTGGACTATCTACCGAGCATCCGTGCTCAGCATCTTTGCCAATATTCTGTTGCCGCTGAACATCGGCGTAGTGCTGCGCGCCTATCTAGTGGATCGGGAGGTCAACGTGGGCGTGGCGCGACTGCTGGGAACGGAGATGATGGAACGGGTTTACAGCATGGTCGGCTTCCTGCTGGTGAGCCTTGTTGCGATCAGTGTGGTTCAGTTGCCTGGGGAACTAGCTACATTTCGATGGCAGATATCTCTAGCATTGGGTGGTTCGGTAGTACTGGGTGGGGTCTTTATTGGTCTGCTGCTGCTCCTACGGCGGTTGCAGATAGGTCGAAAAGGTGCCAACGTCAACGGCTGGATCGAGCGGCAGGTGGCCCGCGTCAGCACGCGCTACAGCGAATCGGTGGCAAGGGGGTTGGATAATTTTGTTCGTGGGCTGGATGTAGCTCGTAATTCGCGGGATCTGCTCATGATTGTCATCTACTCGGTCTTGATTCGGATTGTGCTGGCCTACCACGCGATTGCCATTGGGCGTGGTTTCGGTGTAGACATCCCACTGCTGACCATGCTCTTCGTGGAGGTGATGGTGACCTTTGCCGCGGTGATTGGCGATCAACTATTAGGCCTCATTGGATCCTATCAGGCAGCTATGTCCTATGCGCTATCGTTTTTTGGCATTCCGCGTGAGATTGGATTGAGTCTGGCGCTGATTGCTACAGCAAGCGTGCTTGTTCCCTGCCTAGTGCTGGGATTTCTCTTCTTCTGGATGGAAGGCTTGGCTTGGCAGGATCTGAAGGATTTGGCCAATACTGACAAGACGGACCCGATGTAGTATACTTTTGCATACTGGCGATCGTAACAAAGTAACACCACTAACCGAGAGAAAAATGTTACTTTTGTGGAGCCTGAGTATAAGCGAGCCGACCCACTTTCTTGGACGAGGATCCCATGGGATGAGAAAGACAATTCCATATGCAGTCTCAAATTATGTAGAGCTAGTAGACGACAACGGCTATTTTGTCGACAAGACTCATTACGTTGCCAAATTGGAGAGGATAAAAAACCCTGTCTTTTTACGACCTCGGCGTTTTGGTAAGTCGCTCTGGTGCCGCATTTTGGAGATGTATTATAGCGTGAACCACGTTGATGATTTTGAGCGGCTCTTTGGCGATACATATATTGGCCAGAATCCAACTGGTCGCCAGAACTCGTACATTGTTCTTCACTTTGATTTTTCAAAGATCGACCCTGGCCACTCACTAGATGATCTTGAATCGAGCTTTAGCCATAGTTGTAATCTACGGATGCGCACTGTTGTTGGGCAGGCTCAAATTTGGTTTCAGGATCGGATCGAAATTGATCTTAAAACAAAGGCTTGGCAAAATCTCGATCTGATTTTGAGTACGATTGCGCAGTATGGTCTCCCGCCGCTATATGTGATCATTGACGAGTACGATAACTTTGCCAATCATTTGATTACAACCCACCAAGATCGCTTTTACGGACAACTTACGGCAGATGATAGCTTCCTACGCACTTTCTTCAAAGTCTTGAAAGAAGGACGGAAAACCGGGGTCATTGCCAACGTCTTTATTACAGGCGTGTTGCCAATGACGATTGAAGAATTGGCTTCTAGCTTTAACATTGCCACCTACTTAACCCTAGACCCCGAATTCGAATCCATGTTGGGCTTTACCCAACCAGAAGTCGACCACCTATTGGACGACATTTATCAAGATTACGCAATTGACCCATCGACTCGCAATGAGGTTAACGAGCTGATCAAGAACCAATATGATGGTTACCACTTTGTCAGTTTTGACGGGGAGACGCTCTATAATTCCACAATTTTACTCTATTTTCTACGGGACTTCACCCGTTTCAAGCAGATTCCTGAGTTTTTGACCGATCTGAATCTACGAACCGATCTCTCGTGGATCAAGCGGTTGACCGGCAGAAACCCAGCCAACACAGAAAATCTTCTGACTCAGTTGACGAACGATAACTCAATTCTCTACAATCGAACTCATCTAACCAGTAAATTCACTACCTCCCAATTCTTTGAACCAGATTTCTACCCAATATCGTTCTTCTATTTAGGCATGTTGACCCGACAAGATCAATTTGTCATGAAGTTACCTAATTTAAACATGCGCCAGATTTTTGTTGAATACTTCAACGAATTTCACAATATTGATAGCTCAGCTTGCTATGCAGACATGATGCGTAGCTTCATTGCAAATCCGGATATCGAGCGGCTCTTCTCTGATTATTGGACACACTACGTTTCCCAGTTGCCCGAAGTTATTTTTCAGCAGGTTAATGAGAACTTCTACCGTACAACCTTCTATGCGCTATGTAGCCACTATCTCTCGGGGTGGTTCAGCTTCAATGTAGAACGCTCGTACCCTAAAGGAAAGAGTGACTTGGAATTTGTAGGGAAGTATCACGAAAAATTTGCTGGGCTGCGCTGGGTAATTGAGTTTAAATATTATTCCAACAGTGATTTCAAACGCCTGTTCAGTACATCTTTAGCAGCATTTGAAGTACAAGAGGCCGATACCGTCCAAATTGGCGGCTATGTTGATGGCCTAAGGAAGGAGTACCCAGAGGCACAAATTGCACAATTTGTCATTTATTGCGTGGGGAATCAAGGGTTTCGGGTCTTCAAGATCTGAAGCAAGCAAAAGGGCCTTCTCACATACAGACAGACTCATGGAAGCAAGAGCAAAGGGAGAATAATATATGTGCCTCGGCGTACCGGGACGAATTGTCGAAAAATATGAGGTCAAGGGCATGCCCATGGGAAAGGTGGACTTTGGCGGCGTGACCAAGGAAGTCTGCTTGGCCTATGTACCCAATATTGAGTTGGGTCGCTATGCGATTGTTCATGTGGGATTCGCCATAACCGAGCTGGATGAGCAGTCCGCCCAAGAGACGCTGGACCTCTTCCGCGAGATGGGTGTGCTAGATGAGGAATTGGGGCTAGAGGTAGACTCAAAGTTGGCCCCTGGATTAGACCGAGAATCAGGCAAGGTTGCCGAACCGCATCCATCATAAGTAAGACTCAGGCGATGGCGAACAGCGAGAGCATACAGCCCCTCACTGAATCTGCCGACACTGAATCTGCTAACCCTGAACGCAGGCGAATTCAGGTAGAGGGCGTGGTGCAGGGAGGCTGTTGGGCCGGTAACAACACCGTCGACCTCATGCTGCCCTATACACCTCTCCACTACCATCTTCTCCACCACTCATCCGCTCATCCGCTCATGATACAACTCACAACTTGCGCCCCCTCACCCCCATTCAGAAAATAATTGCATAAAGAAAGAGAGTTGCCAAACAATGGTGAAAAAGTGAAGAACTTGGACTAAATTGGGTTAAACTAAAGTAGTCAACTATAAAAGTTTAATCCAAAAGGAGCCCAAAATGAGTTCTTCACAACTAGAAGATAGCATAAAGTCGCTATTTCATAGCCATCTTGAGCTAAAGGAAAGGCAAATCAGCAATATAGC
>JBCCHB010000136.1:0-47100 GCA_039028975.1 Chloroflexota bacterium | reverse complement strand
TGGCATAGTCTCCTTGTTAGAAGGGCCACCAGCTACCATCGTTGGCGCATCCAGTACCTTGAACAACAGCCCCAGCTTTGCACCAGAGAGAGCCATCGATGATTTCTCAAATACTGATTGGGTTAGCGCACGGGGTAGTGATGAATGGATCATGGTCGACTTAGGCGGCGATCTCTTCACCATTGATCGAGTTCGCCTGATGGCAGGTAACTTTACCCAAGCACCAGATGCATTTGAAATTCGAGCCTCGACAACCACCAGTGACCAGAATGCCTTTACCACCGTCTTCTCAGGCAACGGCGCAGCCACGACCGCCATACAGGAATTTGCCTTTGCACCCGTCGAGGCTCGCTACGTCCAGCTTTACGTATATGGTGTCCACGGCGCAGACCAGGTCAATCTGTCTACCCTGGAAGTATTAACAGCTCATGGGCAGAATGCAGCCAAAGCCAGCGGTGTAGGGGCTTTTGTTGTCGATGCGTCGAGTGAATTGGGCAGCAGTACGGTGGGTAGTCGGGTTATTGACTTCAGCCAGACCACCACGTGGGCCACGGCTTCTGGCCAAAACACCAATCAGTGGGTCAAGATTGGGTTACTGGGCGGCCAGACCTACCGCATTGACCGAGTCCAACTACGTGGTCATAATTTGGTGAACGCTCCCAGGGATTTCGAAATTCGGGTCTCAACCACGGGGACCGATGATGCTGATTTCGCGACTGTCTTCAGCGGTACGCTACCGTCGGATGATCTCTTGCACTGGTTTACCTTCCCGCCGGTAGAGGCCAAATTTGTGCAGATCTTCATTCTGAATACTCATGGTGGTGCCAACGTACAGATGAACACCTTCCGCGTCTTTTCGCCTGATTTGGGCGGTATGGTCGTTCCGTTCCGCGATAGGTCCACTGACGACGCAGGCAGCATAACCGATTGGCTGTGGGATTTGGGCGATGGCAATAGCTCCACCGAGCAGCACCCGATCCATACCTATGAGATTGCTGGCACCTATGCCGTAAAGCTCACTGTCACCAACACAAATGGGGTTACTGATACGGCTCAAATGGACTACTTCGCACAGCCAGCACCTGTAGCAGACTTTACCATGAATCCCGACCCGCCCCATGAAGGAGTTGGCAATGACTTCACCGATGCATCGACCACGCCCGATGGTCAACTCATGGGCTGGGCATGGACCTTTACGGAAGAGGAGAAGCGGACGGAGCAGAATCCAACCAACGTGTTCTTCCCAGACAATGGTGAGTATCCAGTCGAGCTGCAAGTTACCGACAGCCGCTTCCTGGTACAGACGATTGTCCGCCCAATCAACGTTATCAATCTGCCACCCACCATGTTGGGCGCCGTGGGGCCGACTCCGGTTCCGTGGGGCATCGGCTGGCTCTTTAGTCCCAAGCCGAATGACGTCCTGGCAGATATTCCCACGTTGCGCTGTGATTGGGACTATGATGACAACACGACGCTCGCCATCGAAAACTGCGCTACTCTGGAAAATTTCGCAACTGAAAAAGCGTACGACCAACCAGGCGACTACAATCCTACCATCACCGTGACAGACAAAGACGGTGGCACGGTCTCTGTGAGTAAAGTGGTCAATGTAACCAAGCATAAGAGCTACCTCAATATCTTGGCTCGGTCGCTGGACGAGGATGCCGAACAGGTCGAGTTGGAAGTACGCCTCTGGGACGCGGACGGTCCTTGGAAGAATCCAACCTGGGCGCCGTTGGCAAACAAGTCTGTTGAGATCAGTACTGATGTTCAGAATACAACGGTCACAACAGATGAGAATGGCGTGGCCATCGCGAGCATGACGTATGGTAGCAACCCATTTACCATCACGGCCAATTTTGTCGAGGATGCACTCTATCAGGCGACCAATGACACACTGGTGATCAATACAGAACAGACCTTGCCCAAAGGTGACATCATCTTTGTTATCGATGAATCGACGAGCATGGGTGACGAACAGGATGATGTCAAGGAACGGGTCAATGAAATGGCTGCTCAGTTAGCGGGGCGTATTGACTATCAGCTTGGGCTGGTGGGCTTCGGTGCTGGCATTCTGGGCAACGGGGGCAATTCGCCCCACACCCATGGGCTGACGTACCATGATGGCAATGGGCGCATTCATCAGCCCCTGACCCATGATGCTGCTGAATTCCAAAACGCCATCGATGAATTGAATGTCGTCGGTGGTCGTGAGCCTGGCTTTCAGGCAACGGCGTTTGCCATGCAGGATATCCATGGTTTCCGTCCCACTGCGGCAGTCTGTGTTGTCCTGATTACGGACGAAGACGCCACGGAGAATATCTGGGAAGGTGGATCGGAAACACGTGAAGATGCGATTGCGGCCCTGAGTACGCGCAATGCAACCTTCTTTGCCGTTGCCGACTTGGATTACCTCGATGTCCCGCGCGACTATGGCATCATTCCAGGTAGCCTGACCCAAGCTACCGGTGGGCAGCCCTTTGAGATCGAGGATTTCCGTGAGGATGCCAGTGCTGTCTTGTCGGCGATTATCGACCAATGTTCACTGCGGGTTGAGGAGCAAGTCTTGCCTGACTTGGCTGTCAGCATCGACGATGGCAGCGAGGCCGTAGCGGCTGGTGAGCACATCACCTATACGATAACGGTATCCAACAACATAGGCATGGCCAGCAACATCGTTCTAACGGATCGCTTACCTGCGGAAGTAATCTTCTTGTCAGCGAGTCACGGTGGTTCGGTCAACGCGGGTAGGGTCACTTGGCCCGACTTTACCCTGACCAATGGCGGGAGCACGTCTCGAACTGTGACGGTTCAAGTAAATGAGTCCTTGCCAACGGGTGTGGATACGCTCACCAATACGGTGGAGGCATTTGACCAGACCTATGATGTGCCAGAGCTAAATGAGGCGAACAACGTAGCAACCCTCGCGACCCAGGTCATACTCAATCAAGCCCCGGTAGCCGTTGCGGATACATTCAGCGTGAATGAAGATAGCGAGAGCAATCTGCTGGATGTATTGAACAATGACAGCGATCCCGATGGCGATACGCTGACCATTGACGCGGTAAGCGCGGCAATCAATGGCACAGTCGCAATCGCCGATTCTACGCTGCACTATACACCAACCGCCAACGTCAATGGTATAGAGACGATCACTTATACCATCAGCGACGGCAGCATCAGTGCAACAGCAGCCATTACCATCACGATTCAGTCAGTCAATGATGCACCGTTAGCGGTAGGGGATGTGGCATCCCTGGTCCAGGATACCAGCGTTACCATTGACCTGTTGACAAATGATAGTGACATCGAAGGGGATTCGCTCTCTGTCACCAGCATCAGTCAGCCAGGAAATGGGACGAACGCTCGGAATGCAGATGAGACGGTGACCTATACACCAACTGTTGGGTTCGTAGGGGAGGATAGCTTCACCTATACCGTGGAGGATGGCAACGGCGGAGGTGCCACCGCCACGGTCACCGTCACGGTGCTGCCCTTCCACTTGGACGTCTGTCCGCTCTATCCCATTGGTCTACCTACTGTCCGCCTTGATGGCGTTCAGCCTGGCGACCAGGTGGATGAGATTATCAGCGGCTCCCAGCACCCGGATTGGTATCTCTACTTATCATGGAATGGCGATTATGGCTATCATGCGCTGATTGACTCGCTGACGCCACCAGGAACCAGCCATCTCTACATCAACCCCAACAGTGCAAGTGATGTCGTCTTGTCCGTAGGGGATTGGGTGCAAGCATGGCCCTATATTGCCAACGATAGCAATGTGGAAGCAGCGCTGGATGCCGCGATAGCTGAACCGTACCTGATCATGCCCGTCTGGGACGAGATCACCGGAGCAGATTTCGGGATCCAGTACCATGTGTCCCGCTTCGCGCGGGTCCGCTTGTTGGAATACGCACTGCCTGACCGAGACCGCATCTGGATCGAGTACATCGGTGATGTTACCTGCGGTGCTGGTGACCTACTCAACAGTATAGAAGCCGTCAATGATACCTTTACTGTTGGTGAGGATAGCGTGGGGAATCTTCTGGACGTGTTGACCAACGATAGCGATTCGACCGGCAGTACGCTGACCATTGACGCAGTTGGGAATGCGAGTAATGGTACAGTGAGCATTGTCGCCAATACATTAGTCTATACGCCTAACGTGGATTTTGCAGGTACTGAAGATTTCATCTACACCGTGTCTAACGCAAGTGGTGAGAGTGAAACGGCCAATGTTGCGGTTGTGGTGACGCCAGCCAACGATGCACCTATTGCAGCAGATGATAGATTCAGCGTGGTCCCAGATAGCGTAGACAACGTTCTGGATGTGCTGGCAAATGACAATGATGTGGATGGCGATGCCTTAACCATCGTACTCGTTAACCAACCCGCCACCGGGACCACAGCCATAAGCGGTACAAGTATCCTCTTCACGCCGGCCATCAGCAGCACAGAAACCGTAACCTTCTCCTACACGATGGAAGATGGGTACGGTGGCAGCGCCACGGCAGATGTGACGGTCGAAGTGGAATCGCCTCAGGCAGAAAACTGTCAGCTCTACCCGATTGGATTGCCAATCACAAGAATGGCAGGTCTCAATCCCGGTGACTTGGTGGATGAGATCATCAGCGGATCCCAGCACAATGAGTGGTATCTCTACCTATCGTGGAATGGCGACTATGGTTACCAAGCGCTCATTGACTCATTGACGCCGCCGGGAACCAGCCATCTCTACTCCAACCCCAATGATGCAAGCGACACAGTCTTGTCCGTAGGAGATTGGGTGCAGGCGTGGCCCTATATTGCCAACGATGGAAACGTTGCCGCAGCCTTGGATGCAGCGATTGACGAGCCGTCGCTCATTATGCCGATTTGGGACGTGATCACTGGGAGCGATTTCGATATCCAATACCAGATTGCTGGCTTTGCCCGTGTTCGTCTTCTCAGCTACACTTTCCCAGATCGGGATCGCATCTGGATAGAATATTTGGGCGAGGTTGCTTGTGATGATGCAGCGGTGACGAGCGCGCAGATATCGGTTCCTAGGCAGGCGGAGAGTAAAGTGCTCAATACAACTGAGATAGGATCTGAGGTAGGCGAGGCTTTCACGGATAGGGAGACAGAGGATGGGGAGCCTATGAACCCCATTGTGGCGAACGCTGGGGGGGTGACCTTAGGCGTTTCACAGATGCAATTGCAGAGCATCTACCTACCCCTTGTAACAGCCCTTAGGGAACCAGAGATGGATGTCCACTCGGCCACTCTCTCGTTGAAGCTCTATCTGCCGCTTAGTAGTCGATAGACCGGACACATCGAGTTTCCAACGCTTTAGAAAGAGGTAGATAACGGCGGAGGGGGTACTTTCTGGCACAGATTTGCTGTGTAATGGAGGGTTTTCTCTCCGCTGTGTATTACTTTATGGGTCATGTATTCTCCAGCTCGATTCATCTTTTCACCCTTTAGGATGGGACGACGAGTCGATCAAATGATTGTCCAATGAATAAGATGTGGGTATAATCATAAAGAGGTGTTTGCAGAGGCTTCTGTAAACCCTTGATCGATCACCCTGTTTAATGAACCATAAAGGAGAGTTCTTTATGCTCCTCGGCTTTAGTACCTGGGCTATGCCCAATCGACCCATTGATACCATCGTTTCCTATCTACATAGTATCGGTTATGACGCGATTGAGATTGGTGTATTGCCTCGTTTTTCTACTGCGTTGGAGAAGATGGATGAAGCCGAGCGCCAGCGGATCGCTCGGCTCCTGAAAGATTATAAGCTGAAGTTATCTGCTATTTCGGCTTATTTAGACTTTATGGAGCAGGATGAGGCAAAATTTAGCGAAAATAGCGTTTATGTACAGCGTGCCATTGATTTGGCGACAGAGTGGTTTCCAGAGCCGCAGCAACCGATTGTGGTCAGTGGCTTTGGCGGCCAGCCAGGTGAATTAGAGACGCATCAAGATCAGTTGGTTGAACGATTGAATACACTGGGCAACTATGCCCAAGAGCGCGGCGTGGTAGTTGCCATGGAGCACCATGTAGGCAACGCTGTGGAGACACCAGACCAAGTCGTCGCTATTATGGAACAGGTTGACAGCCCAGCCATCCGCATCAACTTTGACATCAGCCACTTTAACGTCATGGGCATCCCCATCGAAGAGTCTGTGGCCAAAGTTCTTCCCTATGCCGCTCACACCCACATCAAAGATGAGTCAGGGCGTGCCCCTGAACATCAATATCTGATTCCCGGAGAAGGGGAATTTGATTATGTGCATTACCTCAAAGTTATGGCAGAGCATGGTTATAGCGGCACCATCTCCACCGAGATCAGCATGATGGTTCAGCAAAGGGAAGTATACGATCCGCTAGAGACAGCCAAGCGCTCATATGAGGTCGTCAGCGCGGCGTTTGTAGAAGCAGGGGTTAAAAGAGGATAGAAAATGAAACAGAACATTGGTATTCTGCATCCTGGTCAAATGGGCGTCTCCATTGCCGCCTCGGCAAAGAATAGTGGCCACACTGTCTACTGGGCATCGGAAGGACGCAGTCCTGAAACCCAAACACGCGCTCAGGAGCAGGGCTTTGAAGATGCCAAAACGCTGGCCAATCTATGTAAGGTTTGCCCCATCATTATCAGCGTCTGCCCGCCGGACGGGGCCGAGGCATTGGCCAATGAGGTCATGGCCCAGAATTTCAGTGGGCTTTACCTAGATGCCAATGCCATTTCACCGCCACGAACCTTGCGTATTGGCGAAGCCGTTGCCAACGGTGGTGGAACCTTTGTGGACGGCAGCATTATCGGCGGCCCTGCCTGGAAACCGAGCAGCACATGGCTCTATCTATCAGGTGATGCGGCCTCACAAGTGGCTGAGTGCTTCTCCGCGGGACCGCTGGAGACGGATATTGTGGACGGCGGGATCGGCAAAGCCTCTGCGCTGAAGATGTGCTTTGCGGCTTATACAAAGGGCTCTACGGCCCTGCTCTGTGCCATTGTTGCCGCAGCAGAGGAGCTGGGTGTTCTGGATGATTTGGCGGGGCAGTGGTCCCGCAATGGCTCAGATTTTGGTGAAAAGAGCTTCCAGCAAGTGCGTGGGGTGACGGCTAAGGCATGGCGCTTTGCGGGTGAAATGGATGAGATCTCCGACACGTTGAGTAGTGCTGGCGTACCAGGTGAATTTCATGGAGCCGCGGCAGATATCTATCGCAGATTGGCTGATTTTAAAAGTGCGCCCGAAACACCTGAGCTATCAGAAGTGATCCAGGCGCTTTTGAAGTAGTGAATGATAATCAGTAGAGGATGCGTTCCATCTGTAACCAAGCGCAATAGCCAAAATGCTAGTTAGCGTGACTCTGGACCAAACGACTAGATGACCGCGGACTACTACTGATACTTACATCACGCTTACTTCATTTAGCCGTTCAAAGTAATCGGGAAAAGTCTTGGCTGTACACTTGGGATCGTTAATCGTCACCGAATGCTCATCCAGGGCTAGTAGCGAAAAGCACATGGCAATGCGGTGATCATTATAGGTATCAATAGCCGCGTGTCTCAGTTCCGCAGGCGGCGTGATTTCAATAAAATCGTCTCCCTCTACAACCTCTGCACCCACCTTCTTTAGCTCTGTCGCCATGGCATTCAATCGATCGGTCTCCTTGACCCGCCAGTTGTAGATGTTGCGAATCGCCGTCTGACCCTGGGCAAAGAGCGCGGTCGTGGCAATGGTCATGGCCGCGTCGGGGATGTGGTTCATGTCCATGTCAATGCCCGTTAGGGTTCCCCGCCGGACGGTGATGTACTCATCGCCCCATTCAACATTGGCACCCATCTGTTCTAAGACTGTGGCGAAGTGAATATCCCCTTGAATGCTATTGCGCCCGATCCCTGTCACTTTGACTGTCCCCCCTTTGATAGCCGCTGCCGCCAGAAAATAGGAGGCTGATGAGGCATCCCCCTCAACGAGGAAGGTACCCGGCGACTGATAACGCTGCTGCCCTTTGATGTGGAAGCGTTGGTAAGAATCATTCTCCACCACCACGCCGAATTGACCCATAGTGTGGAGGGTAATATCAATATAGGGCTTGGAGACGAGCTCTCCTGCCACAGTGATGGTTGTGTCTGCTTGGGCTAGTGGACAAGCCATCAATAGAGCGGTAAGGTATTGGCTGGAGATCGAGCCGTCAATGGTGATGTTCCCACCTTTGATGCCATTTGCCTGGATCGTGAGGGGGGGGTAGCCGTCATTTTTCAGGTAGCTTATCTGGCAACCTGTTTGCCGCAGCGAATCGACTAGGTGCTTGATAGGCCGCTCTTCCATTCTTGGTTCACCGGTTAGGGTGAAGGTACCAGCTCCCAGGCATAGGGCGGCACAGACAGGGCGCATAGCCGTTCCTGCATTACCCAGAAAGAGCTCCGTGTGCTCTTTTGACGTAAAGGCACCACCATTTCCTATTACAATACAAGATCGTTTATCCGCCGAACGCTCAAACTGCACCCCAAGCTTCTGCAATGCACCCAACATATGTCCGATATCATCACTGTCCAGCAGATTCGTAATCTCTGTTGTGCCGTGAGCCAAAGCCGCCAACAATAGGGCACGATTAGAGAAGCTTTTGGAGCCGGGCAGATTGATTTCGCCTGATATTTTTGCAATAGGTTTGAGGGTAAGAGAGTCTATCTCCTGTACGTTCATCTGGTTCACAGCGCAGTATCTCCTTTTGCGTATGGCTTTCTCACAGGTGACAGGGATTAATTTTGATATCGACCTTTTCAATGAATCGAACAAAATCCAATCCTATTGACTGCATTATAGCAAAAGAATGGGGGCATGACTACTCGGTTTTTATCAATATTTTGGACTTTGGACAAACCAGAGAGAAACGTATTGGCGCTTTCAGAATATTGTCCAAAGTCCAGTCAACATTGTTCTGAAAACAAACCTAAAGTCACTATACCGGAACAGTGCAACACTTATCTGATATCAACAGATACCCCGAAACGATGATACTCCCTTGGTAAATCACCTCTCCCGCGCAATAGAACGAATTGTGATATAATGCCGATGATGAAAATGTTTGCTAAGATACGGAGGGTACAGTGACATCAGCAGTAGCTAATCCCACAAACCAACCAACAATCCACCAGGATGCAAAGCCTACACGCGGCCCTTGGCGCAGCAGTGACCTGGAGCTCCTGCCCGAAAACGGCAGTCGTTACGAAATCATCGATGGAGAGTTACTTATGTCCAAGTCGCCTCACTGGCATCACCAAGCAGCCTGTGGCAATGTGTACATGGCACTAAAGCTCTGGTCTCGCCAACAGGGAAAAGGGGCTGTTGCCGTCACGCCAGGTGTGATTTTTGCAGACGCTGACGATGTAATTCCTGATGTTGTCTGGATTAGCGATGAACGCCTCGTCGCTCTGATGGACGATGCTGGTCACCTAACAGGCGCGCCTGAACTAGCCGTGGAAGTGCTCTCCTTTGGTGCCCGTAACGAAGAACGAGATCGAACCGCCAAGCGCAAGCTCTATGAGACCCAGGGCGTGCAAGAATACTGGATTCTCGACTGGCGGATCAAGCAGGTGGAAATCTATCACCGCGAGAATGGAGAGTTACGTCGTACGGCTACGCTGCTTAAGGATGATACGCTCACTTCTCCGCTACTGCCTGAGTTTAGCTGCCTGGTCTCCGAGTTGTTTGATTAGCCTGACCTACATCCGCACCCGTTCACTCTTCGGATCATAAAACCCTCGTAAAGATGCCCGCGCCGGCACCCGCACCGTGGCTACCTCGATTTCAAATGCTCCTGATTTAATGAAATCTGCCTTGAACGGAGCGTCCTGCACCACGTAGCCCATGCCAACCGCCACGCCAATGGTGTGGCCAAACATAGCCGAGGTCAGATAGCCCACAATCTTGTTGTCTCGCCAGATGGGCTCGTTGTGGTAGAGCATGGTTTTCTCGTCCTCTAGCGCAAATTGGACCAGCCGCTTGCTGACCCCCGCTTCCTTCTGAGCCACCAACCGTTCCTTGCCGTTGAAGGATTCCTTGTTGAAATCTACCGCAAAGCGCAACCCGGCCTCGACCGGCGTCTCTTCATCCGTAATGTCGTGACCCCAGTGACGGTATGCCTTCTCTTGACGCAGCGAATTGAGTGCATGGTAGCCCGCATTGGCAATGCCCAAATCCTTGCCCGCATCCATGATGGCATCATAAAGGCTCTGGGCAAATTCGGTGGGGACCATCAGCTCCCAGCCTAGCTCGCCTACGTAGGTCATGCGGGTGGCCTGGGCAATGGCGTAGGCCACGTCAATCTTCTGGGAGGTGCCAAATGGGAATGCCTCGTTGGAAAGATCGGCATCGGTCAGTTTGGAGAGGACGGCTCGCGAGTTTGGCCCCATCAAGCCCAACATACAGTAGCCTGAAGTCACGTCTGTGACTACTGCGAACTCATCGTTGCGAATCTGCCGTTGCAGCCAGGAGCCTGTCCGGTTTTGGGTGGCGGCCGCGTCCAGCAGCATGAAATGCTCATCCCCCAGTCGGTTGACCGTCACATCCGCTTCGATGCCGCCCCGCTCATTGAGGAGTTGAGTGTAGACGACTTTCCCAATGGGAACATCCATCTGTCCTCCGCAGACCCGGTTGAGGTAGGCCAACGCACCTCGTCCCTGAATCATGAATTTGGAGAAGGATGTCTGGTCGAAGAGGCCCACATTCTCGCGCACTGCGTTGTGTTCCGCCGCCGAGTAGTCAAACCAGTTCTGACGACCGTAGGTGTACTCGTAGCGGGGTTCGCCATCAAACTTTTCGGCCCAGTCAGGGGCAAACCAGTTGGGACGTTCCCAGCCCGCGGCGGTACCAAAGCAAGCCCCTTGGGCCTTGAGCCGATCATGGAGGGTGGATTTGCGCACATCTCGCGCCGTCTCAAATTGGCGGAAGGGCCAGTGCATGTCGTAGAGTAGACCGAGTGTCTCGGTGGTGCGGTCGTGTAGGTAACGGTGGTTGCTCTGGAAGGGCGCGTTGCGGCGAATGTCTACATCCCACAAATCCATGGGCGGATGACCATTGACGATCCACTCGGCCAAGACTTTGCCCGCACCGCCCGAAGACTGGATGCCAATTGAGTTGAAACCCGCAGCCACATAAAAGTTCTTCAGCTCTGGCGACTCGCCCAGATGGTAAGCATCATCCGGCGTAAAGCTCTCCGGGCCATTGAAGAAGGTATGGATGCCCGAATTCTCCAGCACGGGCATCCGGTGCATCACTTTTTCAAAGGTTGGGTCCAAATGCTCATAATCTTCGGGTAGGGTACCAAACTCGAAATCTTTGGGAATCCCCTTCATGCCCCAGGGCTTGGCATTTGGCTCGAAGAAGCCCGCTAGAATGGCGCCTACCTCTTCCCGGTAGTAAGTATGACCGCCCGGATCGCGCAGCGTAGGGAGATCCCGATGAACGCCCTCAATCGGCTCAGAGATAATGTAAAAGTGCTCGGCTGCGTGCAGGGGGACGTTGACACCAACTGACTTTCCGATCTCGCGCGCCCACATACCACCGCAGTTGACTACCACATCTGCCGCGATGTCGATTAACTCATCGGAGCCGTCGGGCGTCGCCGAGATGCCAGTTACGCGGCCATTCTTTTGATGAATAGCGGTCACCTTGACGCCTTCAACCACGGTGGCCCCATGCATCTCGGCCCCTTTGGCAAAGGCGCGGGTTGTATCAACCGGATTGGTGCGGGCGTCTCCAGGGAGCCAAACCGCTCCGACCAGATCGGAGGCGTTCATCAGCGGCCACGCGTCGGATGCTTCTTGGGGAGTGATGACCTCCACCTCCAGCCCAAAGACACGGGCCATGGATGCACCCCGCTTTAGTTCTTCAAAGCGCTCCTGGTTGTTGGCAATGGAGATGGAACCATTTTGGAGGAAACCGGTTGGCTGACCCGTCTCCTCTTCAAGGGTCTTCATTAGGTTAGATGTATATTGGGCCAGCCGCGTCATATTTTGGGTCGCCCGAAGCTGACCGACGAGACCGGCCGCATGCCAAGTGGTGCCGGAAGTTAGCTGTTTGCGCTCCAGCAGCAACACGTCGGTCATGCCCAGTTTGGTTAGGTGGTAGGCTACACTACAGCCAATAATGCCGCCGCCAATGATGACGACCTGGGCGTGGGAAGGAAGATTATTACTCACGATTTAAATTCCTTTTGATAGTCGATTGGTTTGATGTCTAGTTCATTCATTAACGCTTTTTGCGTAGGGTTGTGCATTTCTGCTAATGCAATTATACTGCGGTCGTTTTGCAAACAGGTGTTTTCCCAAGCCCTACCCGAGAGACCAAACACCTGTTTGCAAACGGAGCTGAGTATAATGTCCCAATTCTTAAGGTGTTGGCAATTTCAAGATAAGCGGAGATTCTTCCTACTGTTTCCTGTCTATTTGGATTGAGCAGCTCTGTTCCCTATTTGTTCAAGAGCGCTAAATATTCCTGCCACTCCTGCTCCAGTAGACCTAAATCGATTTGTGCCAATAATTGAACTTCTGACATGCTATCAACATTTTGCACAAATGGTTGTTTTGATTCAATAACACTTTTGGTATTTGTCTTCCCGATACGAAATCAAGGATCCTCCATCATAATAGAGGTAGCTGTTGCCAGTGTAGTACCAGTTGTTATCTAATTTTCTCAGCTCGATCCCAAATCCCTTTTCTGCAAGAAGCCGTTCAACAAAGATAGGTCGTCTTTCGTAGACAATCGCGTAGGTACGTTTGCAGTTAAACTCTACGTAAGGCTTATTGTCCTTATCGCACAGCGACGAACGTTTATGAAACTCTGCAAATCCCTGCTGGAAGTCCCAAAGAGCCATGTCATTGACGAAGTCCTCCAACGAATGATTCTCTTTGTAGCTTGGGGCCATAAAGTCATAAGCTGCCTCTCTATCTCTCTCTGCAAATACGCCGCAATACTTAGCGACTTGGTTGTGTACTGCCGTGATTTCATCCCCATGTTGTTGCCATCTTATAGTAGGGGTTATGTACGATGACCACACACAGAAGATGACAACCACCGTGGCGAAGATTAGCGGCAATGCAAGCAGCCATTTGATAACGGTACCAAGTCTTTTCACTATTACCATAACCACATACTAGACTAGATCCCGCCGTCCAAAGATAATCACGGCAACTACTACACCACCGACTATCCATCCTGCCAGCAATATAAGGCTACCCATCTCAACGGTCCCCATCGCCATAATTTCTTGCGGGAAATAATGGTGCCACGGATTGAGCCACCCCACCGACGACTTGGCCACAAACGGAACTACGTCCAGCAGAAAGGCACCAATGGCCCAAATGGATCCAATGCCACCTGCTACCGACTTGCGGTTACACAAGGATGAGATCACCAGCACAGCCGCACCTAACGCCATAAAGAGCAGCCAAGCCACCATCGCTACCAGCCCATAGCGACCAAACGGCAAACTCTCCGCCATCGCTAGTTCGGGCAGCATCTGCGCGCCGATGAACAACCCTAGCCAACCAAAAAAACAGAGGATGCCCGCACCAAAGAACATCTCTAGCGCCTTCCCCAGAAGAACGGAGCGGCGCAAAATCGGGCGGCTCAATGTTAGGTAGATGGCCCCGCTCTCGATCTCCC
The DNA here is from genome assembly GCA_039028975.1 of Chloroflexota bacterium. GTDB lineage: Bacteria > Chloroflexota > Anaerolineae > Caldilineales > Caldilineaceae > JAHBNG01. Next base: position 33,442 of record JBCCHB010000136.1, on the reverse strand, counting down.
CGGCAATCGCGTCCGTGGCTCGTTGCACGACAAATGCTGACCCTAATCCCAGGAATACGGGATGGAACCAAGTCAAAGACAGGTATTCGACCAAGCCAAAGCCTGCTTGCAAGTTTGGCGCAATCCGCAGCAAAGATCGCAGCCCAGGTGGGAAGGTCTGTACCACATTCTGCACGGCATCTAGTCCGCCAATGGCGGGAAAGCTGACCACCACAAGCCAATGGAAAAGGCCAATCCCCAACCCAAATATGGCCAGGGATAGCCAGTTGCGGCGAAGGGTGAACCAGAAGATATGATTCATGTTCAAACATCGGATTCGAGCTGTCTAATCTGGTCTGCCGACAGCCCGGTCGCTTCCACAATCTGCTCAACCGAGATACCCGCCGCCAAGAGATTTCTGGCGACTTTGAACAATGCTACTTTTTGACCTTCTTCACGGCCTTCTTCACGGCCTTCTTCACGGCCTTCTTCACGGCCTTCTTCACGGCCTTCTTCACGGCCTTCTTCACGGCCTTCTTCACGGCCTTCTTCACGACCTTCTTCACGACCCTGCTCTTTAGCTAATTGGAGGGCACCTCGTTCGTCTTGAATCCGTATGCCACGATATTCGTACTGCTCCAGATCTTCTGGCTCCCAGCCAAACTGGTCGGCTAGCGTATAGGCAGTGTGAAGTGCTGGCTCCAGAACATGATCTGGAATAACTTCCAGATCATCTGCATGTTTGATGAAGTAGACCCACTTATCCAAAATATGAGTCAATTCATCTGCATTTTTGGTGAATTTAGGCAGTTCAATAAAGTAGAAGCTCTTATCCTTGAGGTAATTTTTATATGTTTCAATGTCCAGAAATTTATGGCAACTAAGATAGGCATGCTTTCGTTCAACGGCTACAGCCCCTTTCGTACATGCCTTGACTGCCATACCGTCTTCGGTTTCATCAACTTCGAGCAAGAGTTCCTCGGCGTGCGGTTCATCCTCATCAGAAAAGAGGACAAAGTCGAAGATGCCTACAAAGATTACGGGCCGTAACCGGGGATAATCTTCGCCAACCTGGATCTGACTAGAATACTCGCGGGCTACATAATATTGAAACCGCTTAATTGCTCCTGCCACATTGGCTACCTGCATCTCCACAATGAAGGTAAATCCCCGTTCGTCTGTCGCATAGACATCCAGAATAGTCTGCTTTTGGGCAGCCAATTTGGGCGTCTGATAGGGGTTGCGAATCTGAATGCTTTGGATGGCCTTGGGGCCACTCAAATCCAGTACAGCGTTCAAAAAACTGATGAGGACTTCACTCTTCTCTTCACTACCAAATATTTTCTTGAAGGCCACATCGTTCTTAGGATTCACAAATTTCATGGAACCAGCTCCTTAACGAACCTACATCATCTGTAATGGGACATTACTCGTTCTTCTAGTGAAAGCGGCGAAACTGTCACTTCTGCAACTGGCACCTGGGAGAGCAATTGTAAAAGCGGCGATAGCTTGGTCGCTCGAAATGAAATGATATGAGCATCTTCATGCAACACCTTTTCATCCAGAGATGATGCCCATGGTACAGCCTCTAGACGTTCTGTAAGAAAGTGTAATAACCGACCATCATTCTTCTCTTTATGTAGGCGCAACTGCACGTTGTGCACTTTAGCTTCACCAACATGAGCTAGTCTAAATACATCGACCAACTGTCCTTGCTTAATTAAGGCAACCTCATGGCAGATCGCCTCGACTTCACCCAACACGTGGGAAGAGAAGAAGATGGTTGCTCCTCTGCTCTTGGCTTGTTGCAATAATTCAAAGAGCGCACGCTTGGCAAAGGGATCTAACCCTTCGGTTGGCTCATCCAGAATCAGTAGCTCGGGTCGATGCTGAAGCCCCTGAATTAAGTTGATCTTCTGACGGGTACCTCGCGATAGGCGGCCGATGGGTCTCATCAAATCCCGCTCCGAAAGTTGGAGTGCATCAATAATCTTGTCACGGTCAACTGGCGGTGCGTTTTGCAGATCGGTCAACTGCTTCAATAGCTTTTGTCCCGTCAGAACTGGATCCAGCCCATCTCCATCCGGCACGAATCCGATCCGTGAGCGTACAGATTGGGCTTCTTTTGGGTTATTCATATCATAGCCCATAAGCCGAACCGAGCCTACGGTGGGTCGTAGAAATCCCATGATAAGCCGGATTGTGGTCGTCTTGCCTGCCCCATTGGCCCCGACGAAACCGACTGTACGGCCAGGATCAATATTTAGATCGAGGTCAGTGACGGCATCATGTTGACCAAAGGTTTTGGTAACACCAGCTAGCTGAATCATGAATGGTATCACTAGAAATGGGTTTAGTTCTGCTCATTCATCGCTAGTTTGACGCCGGCTCCGATCAAGAATGTGCCCCCAATACGGTCTGCCCATCGAGTAAACGGTCCACGCCTTAATATGGCACCACCTTTCTCCGCCAGCCAACCATAAACCAACAGAATTGGAAACTCGATAAAGATTGAAATGAAACCAAGAATCATCAGTTGGGGTATGGGCGCGGCTTGCATATCCATAAACTGAGGCAAGAGCGCCACAAAATAGAGAATAGCCTGTGGGTTCGCCAACTGCATCAACAACCCCTGGCGGAATAGTCTCGCTTTAGGCAATTCAATAGTACTCTCATTGGCATGGCCATCAGCAGCTTGAAACGAATTATAGAGCAACTGCAACCCCAGAAAAACGAGGTAGGCTGCTCCACACCACTTGATCACCAAAAATAGCATTTGAGATGTCAGTAACAAGGCACCAACCCCCAATGCCGAAAGCGCAAAGTAGATGGCATTTCCTGTGAGAATACCAAGCGACCCAGCCACGCTTGAACGAAATCCGCCACGAAGCCCCTGAGATACGACCAGAAAAACGGCAGGTCCAGGGCTTAAGGATAGAAAGAACTCGGTTAAGCCAAAAATTAGAAAAGCTGTTATTGTCACGTATTTACCCCAATCGGGATGCTGGCGCCCGTGCCGTTTTCCCTAAACTGCTCCTTGCTGGCGTTCACGTTTATAAGGTTATAAACACTCTTGAAGACGGGCTATTCGTATAAAGCCGCTCCGCCTTCTTCCATTTCACCCTCATCCAGCAGAAGGTGTAGCATCTGTTCGTAATTATTTAGAAAATCACGTGTTACCGTGTAGTGTTCGGTCTCTTCGTATCGAACTTCAGCCATGCCCCTCTCATTTAACTGCAAGATTTTGGCGTTAGGGTAGCTCAGCAAGATGGGCGAATGGGTAGCAATAACGAATTGAGAATCTCGCTCCACCAGCTGATGAATGGCCGACAGCGCCACCATTTGGCGAGTAGGTGAGAGAGCTGCTTCTGGTTCATCGAAGATGTAGAGGCCATTCCCCTTCAGCTTGTTGGTGAGCGTTGCCAAAAATGCCTCACCATGAGACCGTTCATGAAGAGATTGGCCACCATACTCCGCCAAATAACCCACTTCGTCCATGTAGGTTGCAACATTGTAAAAGCTTTCTGCACGAAGAAAGTAATAATCTCGCGGCGTGCGGAAATTTTTGATCGGCTGGAGATATTCGTATAGCGGTGAGATATCATCAGTGGATTGAATGCGAACATTCTTCGTGCCACCCTCTGGCCCAAACCCCATAAGCGTGGCGATGGCTTCAATAATGGTGGATTTCCCCGATCCGTTTTCGCCGACGAAGAAGGTGACGTTCGGATGAAAGGGCAGTGTCTCCAACGTGTGCACCGCCGGAATGCTGAATGGATAGTGGTCGAAGGTGTCAACCTGCTCTCGGTTTAGGCGAATTTCGCGCAAGTATGGCATGTTCTGCTATTTGGCCAGACGGGTTAACAGCCTGCCCTACTCAACCGTCTCCTGAACATTAGCAAATGCGTAATCCAATTTTTCCAGAGCCTCATCCACATGCTCTTTGGTGGCGATCAACGGCGGCGCTACCCGCAGGCAGTTGCTATAGAGACCGCCTTTGCCTATCAACAGCCCTAGTGCCTTAGCAGAATCGAGCAGAGCGCCTGCATACTGAGGGCCAGGTTCCTTGGTCTTGCGATCCGCGACCACCTCAATGCCCTGCATAAACCCTTTCCCGCGGACCTCGCCGATGAGTGGATACTTGGCTTGCAGATCTTCCAGTCCCGCGCGTAACAAACCGCCGATCTCGGCCGAACGTTGAGGATTGTACTCTCGTTTCATCTCTTCCAGCGTGCCAATGGCCGCTGCGCAGCAGACTGGGTTACCACCAAAGGTGCTCAATGTCAAGCCTCGGCCGACCGCACTTTGGGCGATCTCCTGAGTAGTGGCTACGGCAGAGAGGGGCATTCCGTTGGCTATCCCTTTGGCCATCGTTATAATGTCTGGCACGATGCCCGCATGTTGATGGCCCCACCAATGCTCGCCCGAACGTCCAAAGCCTGTCTGCACCTCGTCGATGATGACCAATCCACCGTTGGCCCGCACGATTTCTGCTGCGCCGACCATGTATTCATTTGGCAAGGTGATAAAGCCACCCACGCCCTGAATCGGTTCCATGATCATGGCCGCAATAGGGCCTGACGTCATGGTGGCAAGCACATCTTCCAAATCATCAAGACAGGCCTGAATATAGCTTTTCTCGTCCATAGCGCCTAGTGCTCGGTAAGTGTAAGGTGTCATAGCGTGGCGGATGTAGCCCACGTGAACAGGCCCCATACGCCACGATTTCTGCCCAGTTAATGACATGGCCATCTGGGATTTACCGCTGTATCCATGACGCAATGCAATCACTTCTGTATTGCCGGTGTGGATCTGGGCCATCAGAATGGCGGTCTCATCGGCATCGGTGCCAGTGGCTCCAAAGTAGAAGGTGTCTAGTCCCTCAGGGGTAATTTCGGCTAGGGACGCAGCCAATTCCACATGGGCTTGGTTGGGGTAAAGGGTAGACGTATGGAGCAGTTTGTCCACTTGCCCCTTAATTCGTTGGTTGACAGTGGCGTTGTTGTGGCCTACGCTGGTAGTCAAAATGCCAGCAAAGAAGTCCAGATATTTATTGCCATCCACGTCCCAAACGTACATGCCATCGCCTCGCTCAAGGGGCAGCGGCTCGGAGTAGTAGAGGAGATGGTTAGGCCAGAGATGTTTCTTTTGCTTTTCGAGAATTTGTTGATTATTCATTTCGTTTCCTTAATTTGAGATGAATGGTACAATACATTCATGAACTCGAAATCTTTCAATGATTGTTCGCTCTCGTATTTAGCAAAGACTTTTAGGCTAAAGCGTCTATTGAAAAGCCCAGATTTGGACGCGTGGCTTAATCAACCCATAGAGTTGACTCAGCGTGAGAAGGAGAACCTGCAAGAATTCCAAGATCTGCTCCAATTTAATATTTTAAGTTGGAATGAGCAAGAATTGGCTCTGCATTTTATCGGTCCAGTTTTTAGCCTAGTTAGATTTTCTACAGAGCAATTCAATCTCTTTGCAGAACGCTATATCGAAGCGATTGTTGATGATGTAAAATTATCAGGCAAGCCAGATGGCCTGATTGCGACGGGTTATTTCGAGCCGGAAAAACCTTTCTTCTGTTTCCAGGAATATAAGAAAGAGGTTGATAATTCTGGCGACCCCATCGGGCAGGTAGTGGCCGCCATGATAGTAGGCCAGCAGCTAAATCAAGAGAATCTGCTCATGTATGGTTGTTATGTCATCGGGCGCAACTGGCATTTTGTTACATTGAATGAACGCAATTACAGTATCAGCCAAGCATTCGAGGCCACAACCGATGATCTATTCCACATCTTCCGCATTTTGAAAGTGCTAAAGCAGAGAATTATTCAGCAGACGGCATAACGCTAAGCAGTTACACCACCTATCACAATAAAGCGCACCAACATTTAAATTGGCATCCTATCACCATTCTAATTAGATGGCAATACAAATGCTCCATCCATCGATCTACCCCTAACTATTATCCACCTTTCTTCCTCCTTGTGCTACAATTAGCATTTACTGGGTGTATGAAAAATTTACTCATTTGTATAGATTTTTCTATATGAAGATTCCGGGCAGGCTATAAAATTTCTGACCAAAGGTTGCTCTATGCGTTCTAATTTTTTGCGTTATGTTGTAGCGGTTCTCTTTCTTGTTGGCTGTTTAGTCCTTGGGGTGTGGTTAGGCCAACGGAATGTTCCCAAACCCGTCATTGGCGTTCTACGCTTCGAAGGAATTATTGAATTTGCCAGCGCCCAATACCTCATTGAGGTGCTGGATACGGCCCGGCAAGATGACCGGGTAGCCGGTGTTGTGTTGGAAATTCTTAGCCCAGGCGGATTTGCCACCAGCAGCGAAAGCGTCTACTACTCCATGCTGCAACTGCGCCAAGAGAAGCCGCTTAATGTCTATATTGATGGCTATGCAGCCAGCGGTGGCTACTATATGGCTGTGGCATCCAATCAGATCTTTGCTCCGGCTAGCGCCAATATTGGGAACGTCGGTGCTAGAGGAATGCAGCCTCCAGACCCATCCATTGCGCCGCTAGAATTGAGCACAGGTCCCTACAAATTATTTGGTGGGAGTCGTTTTGATCGGATTCATCAATTGGAACTCGTCGGCGAGGCCTTTGTCACCAGCGTTGTGAACCAACGCCAACGGTCAGCCGTGAATCCGCTTAAATTGAGCCAGGACGAATTGGCTGAGGCACGTCTCTACGTAGGCAGTGAGGCCGTTGCCTTGGGCCTTATTGACTTTGAAGGTGCCCACACGGATGCTATTCTCAGCGCCGCTGAGTTGGCTGGTGTTCGAGAGTATGAGGTAGTGAATCTCCCAGAGTTCTTGAATGTTCCTTTACCCTATGGTCAGCCTATGGTTAGAAGCCGCGGAGGCTCTTTTGAAAAAGAAGCCCAGCATCTTGTTGCCACGGCTCCGCCTGATGCCATATTTTTGCTCGATAGTCGGATTCCCTTGGGACACTATAGCGACAGCCCAGATGTGGAAACCCACCTACTTGCCTTGCGGAACGTGGATAGAAACCCAAGCTATTCGTCGCCCCAGCAGAGTTCAAATGTCAGTGCTCCACGTTTTTTGAATGCATTGAGCCCCCAAGGAGAGTAGGCCATGAGTCGACAGGTCCGTCTTACCCTAATCGGAATCGCTGGTCTAGTTCTTCTGGTCCTACCAACATTGATCCGCGCCAACCTTTACTATCGGCAGAATATAGCCTACGTTCCCCCGCCTACCGATGACTTTACCACTGCAGCAACGCCTATTCCAACCAGCACATCTCTTGCCCAGATGATCTCTACATCCAATGTCCAAGGGGACATGAAGCCGAGGCCAGTGCTTGTCGATTTGGCTCACTTCAATCGGCTAGATCGGACCAAGTTCCAGCCGCTAGCTTCGGCCTTGGCCCAACGAGGCGTGGGGATGCGCTTTTGGCTACCTGTAGGGATTGATCCTGTGGAAATTCAGAGCTTTTTGGACTTTCCTGACCAATCTGACAAATTGAGCGTAGAGCTTGAGAACGCTAGTGCATTGGTTATCGTCAGCCCCTTCTTTCTTTGGACGCCCAAAGAGATTGAACAAGTCGTCCAATTTGTAGCTGATGGGGGGCTTCTCTTTCTTGTTAGTGACCCTGACAATTTTGGAGACGTGGCTCGAGACATCAACAATGTGGGTGATCCCTTTGGCATTGTCTTTGCCGATGATTACCTCTACAATACCGAACGCAACGATGAAAACTTTACCTACACCTTCCAAGGCCAATTTTTGGATCAAGCAGCCGATTTAGCGGACAAAGAGATCGTCTTCTATGGCGCGCGTAGCATCAATGGTTCGGTTACACCCCAGATCATCTCCGGTGAAACGACGCTGAGTAGCGCACAAAGTGGCGTTACTGGTTTCACTACAGTGGCTGTGGCCGGGTTACCGACCAATGAGACAGAAGGCCGAGTCTTAGCCATGAGTGATTTTGATGTGCTAAGTGAACCCTTTGTCACTCGTTTTCAGAATCGTGCCATGGTCGATTTTGTAGCTGACTTTTTGGCCGGCGGTAAGAGGCTCAATACCTTAACTGACTTCCCTGGCTCTTTAGGCAAGGAAGTGGCATTGGTTTATGGTAGTGAGAATACAGTTGATGCAGAGTTACTTGGACTAAGTGCACAATTGCAAAGGCAGCTGGTCCGTAGTGGACGCGAGTTGCTGTTAGTCCAAAGCGCACCCTTGCTAGACGGTCAAATTATTAGTACAACTCGCTCATTGACTGGTCCTATTGCGTCTCGTATTCTGGCTGATTTCTCTAACGGACGGAGTAACACAATCTCCATTACAAACTCCACTAGAATTTCCACTACAGTCGAAACCAGCGAGCAAGGGAATTCAGTGCCGATGAGTGCTGGTTCCGATGCACAGGAATCTGTTACAGCAAGTGAAACCCTAACCAACACGACCAGTGAGGATAATGTTGGAAACAATGGTAGAAACGGTAACGAAGGTGAGCAAGAAGCCCCGCAGGGAGATACCACTCAATCAACGACTATTCCACAAACTTCTACGCCAACGCCAACGGGTGCTCCCTCAACTTCACCTGCTTCACAACTAGAAAAGATGGCAGAACCTCTACCCACTGGCGACTTGATCTACTTGGCAGATTTTGAAACAGCAGGTAAAGAGACCACGCTGTTAGCTGATGCCGGATTCACGCTGATTCATGTGGCGAGGACACCAACGCCAACGCCTACGCCAACCTTTACACCAACATCAATTCCTACAAGCACGCCTACGGTTACGCCAACAGCCTCGCCGACTCCTATATCGACAGCCACTGTGGCTGTTACTATAGCTGCTACCTCAACTGTCATTGTTCCCTCACCAACTGTCTCCCTAGATGCCACCGCGGTAATGACCTCGTCGGTGCCGATTAGCGGAACAGAAGGTATCACCTTAAGCGTGCCGATTACCTCAAGCGTCTCTATTACGGAAGGGGAATCGATCACCGCTACAGAGCTGCTTACAACCGCCGAGCTGTTCCAAGAAGGGGATAAGCTTGCTCAACAAAGCCGCGAGCAATCGATTCAGTTCGGCAGCAATAGACGCTTCCAGCGCCTTACTCAGTCAGTATTGGGCCTTGTTTTGGGAAGAGAAATTTCTCCTATAGCCTCTACAGATCATTTGACAGATACAGGCACTTTAACAGATTCGAGTACTTTAACCGATACAGAAGATTTAACCAGCGGAACCTCTATCACCGAGACAGGGTTGCTGACCACAGCTACTCCGGTTACGCAAAGCATAGATATTAGTCAAACAGCGACACCTGTCCCCACGCCCAAACCACTCATTACTGCCTATCTACTCTCGGATAGTGGCTTACAACTGTCCGCGGCAGAGACCGTTGTTCTGCTTCAAGTTGCTCGAGATGAGCAAGGCCATCTGGTCGCCGTGCTTGGCCCAAATGATGATGCGATTGAAGCGGGCCTCAAACGCCTGCTCGAAGGGGATTACGGTGATTGTGTACTAGAGGAGAACAAAGCAGTATGTCCCTATGCGCAAGGAAGTATGTCTCCTGGGCCGTCGCCTACTGCGAGCGGATCGAATGGCGACAATGGTAGTACGGCTACTGCCACACCTGCCGTGCTTGCCACATCTACCGGAGAAACGGCTACACCTGCCACCACATCCACAGCCGCTTCTACACCAACTGTAGTCGCCACCCGACAGCCTGTTGCACCAGGAGCCGCTCAAATATTGGTCATTGATGACAATGACGTTATTGCGGATGGCGAAGTGAGCGAAGCCGATTTCTATATCAGCACCTTGGTGACTTTGGGTACGGCGCCCTTCTTGTGGAGCATTGCCGATAGCGGGGTACCCACGGGCGATGACCTGAAGGGATATGACTGGATTATCTGGAGCAGTGCTGGCTACAGTGAAGGAGGCCCAACCGTTGCAGATCTGGATCCGATCTTTGAGTACTTAAACGAAGGTGGGCGGATTACTATAAGCAGCCGAAATACCTTCTTTGGCCAGACCCAGGATCCACCATCCAGCTTGGGGGATGTACAGAAAACTGCAGATATTCCAGCACTGGTAGAAGGCTTCCCCGCAGAGCCAATTCGCTTGACCGAGGGAATACCCAATGTGGCACCGATCCAGGCCAATACGGAGGAGAATCCATCTTTGACCATTGTCCTTCGCCGCGGCCCCGAGAGTGATGATGCTGCCGAACCGCTCATGTTTGTGCTTGTGGATGAAGAGCCTGAATCGACAGGTGCACGACTCTTAGTTCTGGGGATGTCTGTTCAGTGGCTTCCAGATAATTACAGTGAACAGCTTATCAACAACATGATGACATGGGTCTTAGAGTAGCGTATGAATCTATTCAAATCACTTTTTGGCAAAAAGCTTAATGGCGAGGCCCTGGCTCACTCTTCCGAGATGGCGGATCGTGCTCAGATCGAATTGCTCTTAGAGTTTAAAGATGGTGCTCCAAGCCACGATACTTTGACCCAGCAGCGTTGGAGTCGAGTGCTCCCTCAGCCATATGAAGAGATGTTAGCACGATTTGTGCAGGAAGGGTGGCTGAGCCTGGAAAACAACGGGAGCAGTAGCCAAAGCAGAAGCGGGAACAAGGACCAAGATAGCTACCAAGAACTGAGCTACCAAATAACTGAAACCAGTCAACCTTTTGTTGCCCTCTATGAAGCTCGGTTGGCAAAAGAACGGGCAGAAATTATGCCCAAAGTTCGGGCCGCGTTGAAGGACCGAGATACAGGCGAAGCGCTTGAGTTGCGACGCCAGTATGAAAGCCGCTACCCATTAGGTGAAGCCAAATGGACAGGGCCAGAACCCCAAATGAGCCACAGCGCGCTGACTCGACGGCTCCTCTATCTGGATCACTGGCTGCTTAATGGTTATGGTGCAGAGTCGGTAGAATGGCTCAAACTCTATGCCGCTGAACAACACCTTTGGGGAGCCTATTGGCCTGTTGAAGTAGAGCAGATTCCACCTTCCGTTTGCCAAGAGCTGTCTAACAACTTTGTACCCAGTAGTGAAACACCCTCCCAAAAGAACCCACCCGCGACAGAAATACCAGTAGCGGAGATGGCTTACTGGAAAGCATATCAGCTTGCTCTGTATGTGGATAATCAGGAGACCTGGCAGCGCTGTAAAGGGGGGGATCATGTACGACGGATTCGCATCCAATCTCACCCTGATGGCCAAACCTGTAGCCATTGTCAAGCAACGGTTGGTCAAGAGTTTCTGGTAGTTCGAGTTCCTGAACTGCCCCATAAAGCCTGTACATCAACCCGGGGCTGCCTCTGCCGTTATGAGCCAGTTCTAGACACCTATGAGGGAGATTCCTAACAACAATGAAGAACGTCTATCTTGACTGGCATGATACAGAAGAGCTGATCAGCCAGATCATCTTTAAGCTGAACACACCCTACGATCTGATATTAGCCATATCCCGAGGAGGCATTATCCCTGGGGGAATGATAGCCGAAGCCCTGGATATGCGAGATATTCTCACGGCAGCCGTCTCCTTCCCAGAGGATCCTACCAGAGGCACCCGTTTGGGCTGGCCTAAGTTTGTCCAATTCCCACCTGAATCTCTGATTGAAGGGCGCAAGGTGTTGATTGTGGATAATTTATGGTCTAAAGGACGTACCATTATGGCTGTAAAGGGTCGCATTGAGACAGCCGGTGGTTTCCCCGAAGTGGCCGTGATGCACTGGAAGCAGACGCGCAGCCTATTTCCCGATGAAGAGCCAGAGTGTTATGGTGAAATCACTACTGACTTTATTCATTATCCCTGGCAACGGATCGATGATTCAGATTATCGCATTCGAGCGTTTCCAGAGATTCCGCTTTCGTGAAGGTGGTAGGGCTGCAAGGTTGCATGGTTAGTTAGCTAGTTATCATTATCGAGGTTGCTGCACGCAGACTCAAATCACTATTCACGAATCACTTATGATTAAATCGACTGATGTAACTCTTAAATCACCCCAAGAGGAACGATTGGCAGAAATCATCCGGTTGCTTCATGAGGCTTATCCCGATGCTGAGTGCGCATTGAACCATAAGAATGCGCTCGAATTACTTGTTGCGACCATTCTTTCTGCCCAATGCACCGATGAGCGGGTCAATAAAGTGACGCCTGCCCTATTTGAGAAATATCCTGACGCGGTCGCTTTTGCCCAGGCAGATATTACCGAACTGGAAGAGGCTGTTCGCTCAACGGGCTTTTACCGCAATAAAGCCAAGAATATTCAGGCTGCCTGCCGGATGATTGTCCATGAATTTGGTGGTGAGATCCCTTCCGAGATGAAGCAACTGCTCAAGCTCAAGGGTGTGGCGCGCAAAACAGCGAATGTTGTATTGGGTGTTTGGTATGGAATTGCTGACGGTGTTGTGGTCGATACCCACGTCAAACGTATCTCCAATTTGTTGGGGTTGACTACTCAATCTGATCCCGTCAAGATCGAAAAGGATCTCATGCAAATTACTCCTCAAACGGAGTGGGTTGACCTCTCACACCTCTTAATTTGGCATGGCCGTAAAGTCTGTATTGCTCGGCGGCCAAACTGTGCGGCATGTACCATCAACCATCTTTGCCCTTCCAGCCAAGTTTAAGGAATTTTGTTAATCATTATTTTGTTTGGGACATAACCAAAAAGCCCCGGCATTGTGCCGGGGCTTTTTGGTTAGCAGCTAATTCCTTATTCTCTTAGCACTCGCTATATCCACATACATGGCACTTCTTACACCCTTCAATGTTGAGAAAAGTAGCTTCTCCACAATCTGGACAGATATCACCGATGGCATGCTGGGAGATAGGTAAAGCAAGCTGCTCTACGATTTCGTCTATTTCGGCTGGTTCAATCATGCTTAAATGTTCAGCCAATACTTGGGCAATACCGTCTGGTAAGCTACGCACTCGGTTTTGGCCAAAGCCCAGTGGCCGTCCACTACCAATGCTAGCCAGTTCATCTATAACCCACTTCATTCGCTCTGCTGGGACCAAGCTACCTGGCATTCGCAAGACTAGGCTAATCAAGCGGCCAATGGCTTCACTGACAGCTGCCACATCACTCCCTGCCTTGCCCACATTCAGAAAGACTTCAAAGGGCTGATCTTGATCGTCATTATTGACAGTTACATAGGCGTTCCCCAAAGGCGTTTGTTTGCGATAGGTACTGCCACGTAAGGCATGGGGGCGAGGCCGCTTGGCTAACATGGGATTGGTCGGATAGTTAGATGTTCCGTTGGCAGAAGCTGTTGGTGTATGAGTCTTGGACAGGCCATTCTGACTCTTTTGACCATTGATAAACTCTGCCGTCGGTTTGTGACCATTCAGTTCGCTCCCCTGGCTTTGCTCTTGTTCGATCGATTCGTCAGCTTCCTTTTTCTGCTGAGTCGCTTTGGTCTCCAGAACAACCTGTTGCCGGCTACCCGTTACATAGACGGTGAGCCCCTTACAGCCCAATTCCCACGCTAATTTGTAAGCATCAGCCACATCTTTTTCTGTGGCATCTTCAGAGAAATTACAGGTTTTAGAGATGCTGTTATCCACAAACGCCTGAATAGCTGCCTGCATTCGTACATGCTTTTCTGCTGAAATGTCACTGCTGACCACAAAGGTGTGCCGTATCGCTTCTGGTAAGCCCTCTATATCTTGGCAGTTACCGTGCAACGCAACATGCTGTTTGATCTCTTCCTTACGTGCTTCACTTAAGTCCGTCTGGTTGAGTGCATATTCAAAGAGAGGGCTGGTATAAGGCAACTCCACATCTTTGTCTCCGTCTTTGAAGTGGCGAATATATCCCAATGCGAAGACCGGTTCACAACCATATCCTTCACAGCCACAGACGGTAGCAATTGTTCCTGTGGGGGCAACAGTAGTTTGGGCCGCATTACGAAGGCCATGCTCTGTGATGCCATCTGTAATGGCATTCCAATCCAGTGATGGGCGGCTCCAGTTACGAGAATAGGGAATTACCGACTGAGGTGGTTGCCACTTCATACCTCCAGGCTGTTTGGCATCATAGATGCTTCCATCAAAGGATACGAATGGATCTCGTTCTTTGGCCAACTCAATACTCTTTTTCATGCAGTGGAAGCGAACAAATTCCATCACCTGGGCAGAAAATTCTTGCCCCTCTTCACTGCCATAGCGCACACCGAGCTTGTACATCATATCGCCAAGCCCCATGATGCCTAGACCGATCCGGCGAGCACTATAGGCCGCTTCTGCAACCGCTGGCACTACCGGAACATACTTATTGACGCTGACCACGTTATCTAGGAAGTTGGTACTTTCTTCGACGCTCCGTCGGAGCAGACCCCAGTCAACTTGAGCATTGCCCGTCTCGTCTGCAGTAACGTGAACAGCAAGGTTGATGGAGCCAAGGCAGCAATTTTCATAGGGCCCAAGCCACTGTTCGCCACAATTATGAACCACAATGCCATTCGCTATAAACGAATGGGTCAACGGCTCAGTCAAATCAAAAACCGGCTGTACACCCAATTCAGTGACTGAATCAACTGTTGCAACAAAGTACTCTGCGTACGGACCACGGTTGCCGTAACGTTCAAGGGCATGGGCCAATTTCTCTGATTTATCTGCTTGAAGAAAATCAATCTCTTTTTGGAATGTCAGCAGGTTACTTTTTGAGATAACAAGCTCATGACCGGCCTGAACGAAATACTCTTTATAGCCGCCTTTGCCGTCTGGCATTGCCTTGGTACCAGCTTTTTTACGATCTAAATAAATTTTGCTAGCAATGCCAAAGTTAAGCAGCAACTGCTGGATCTCTTTCAGTAAATCGCCTTTGATAGACCACAACCGTACATTGACCCCTTTATTCACATTATCTAGCACAGTTCCATCGGCAGAAAAAATTCCTTGTAGAAAGCCGCGCTGCATCTCTTCTGTCCCCGTGAAAACAATCTGAGGCACGGCCTCTTTGCCACGAAAACCCAATTGACTCATCTGCTCCTTAAGTCGCGTCGAGACAACTCGGGTTTCATTGCGTTGCGATATTTCTTGAACGCCAACGGGGTAGGTACGGGTTGGGGCAAACTGGTTGTTATGTTGTTCCGGGCCAACAATCTCATTCACGTATGAAGCAAATAGAGGGGCCAAGGATTGCTCTTCACCAAAAAACATCAATGCGGCCCCTTCAGCCATATTAAATGTCCCGTCCCCCATCAACCAGCCTATAGTTCGGCCCAAGGGAAGATTGCCTTCTGTGCCGAAGCCCCCTTTCTGATTCAGAATGTGAACTTTTTCGCCTTCTTGCAAGTTGGAAAGCTCGACCCAGCCCTTGGTTGTCATAATTCGATGATCGCCCGTTGCATCTACTTCGTAACCTTCTCGAGTTTTGAGGCGATAGACAAGTTTATCACCAGTATAGAAAACAGGAGAAGCATTTGACAGGGTATACTCTTCTCCAAATCGACTATCCAGGACAATTTCAACATTTTCCTGTGAGTCAAACAGATCCTGGGCTTTGCGTAGGCCTGAACTGGTGTAAATCCATGTCTCGCCAGTCACACATGGATTTGTAGCTTCGAGATCATAAAGATGGGGGACTGGGTTGCTCTCATTGGCCTTGTCAATAAAGAGCGCGCCGGGCTCACCATTGTGGTGGGCATACTTGATAATTTTTTCAAAGAGCTCTTTGGCTTGTACTGTCTTCCACACTTCATGAGTACGGGGATTTCGCAAGTCAAATGGTGTGTCGTCTTTCACTGCCCTCATAAACTCATCTGTAATGGCAACAGAAATGTTGAAGTTAGAGATACTTCCTTCTTCTGCCTTACAGGTGATAAAATCTTCGATATCAGGATGATCGACCCGCAATACGGCCATGTTAGCACCTCGGCGAGTGCCACCTTGAGCAACTTCACCGAATGCCTGGTCATAGACCCGCAGGAAACCCACAGGGCCTGTCGCCTGGCCAGACGATGCGTGAACAATGTCCCCTTTGGGGCGGAGACGACTAAAGGCAAACCCATTTCCACCGCCCGTCTGCTGAATGAGAGCCGCAACGCGGAGTGTGCTAAAGATCCCATCATTCTCTTTACCCATATCATCGGAGATAGGCAAGACGAAACAGGCCGCTAATTGTCCAAGTGGCGTACCCGCTCCGGTGAAGGTTGGGCTATTTGGAAAAAAGCGACGCTCTGTCATTAAGTCATAGAAAGTTTGTGCCATCCCCTGGGCGTCTCCGCCATGTTCCTCTTCAATTTGGGCAACGTGATGGGCTACACGGTAAAACATGCCCGCAGGTGTTTCAAGTAGAGCACCATTCAAATCTTTACGAAGATATCGACGTTCTAGGACCTTTGTACTATTCTCGCTCAAAGCAATTTTTTCATCGCTTGCATACTCTGGAGCAATAATCTGCTCCCGCTCGCCTTTAATATGTTCAAAAACCGTATAGGTCGTTTGGGAATTGGGTTGTGAGACAGTGGGCTCTAGCACAGCCATGTGAGAACCATTCGCTGCCAATTTACTTGACATGTTGCTGCTATTCCTTTCGTGATTGATTATGATCACTTTTATGAGAGCACTCGCTTCATCCGGCACTGCTCAAATAATGAGGCATACACGCCGTCCACGAGCGTTTACCATCCGATGTCGCTACCGGACGTGCTGGCTATTCAGGCGTAAGCCAGCCGTAACGCTTCATTTTTTAGATATGTATTGGTATGAAAATAGATAAACAAATACAAATAGGGTCATGAGCATCGCTCCGTCTAAAAAGAAACTGAGTTTTTCATTAGCTAGAGCAAATTCATGGCCAAACCATTCAAAAACTCAATTTCTGGAAGAAGGGATGACCAACGCCTACAAATGGTATGTGTACATAGCACTCTTTGAAAAAAACTGTTTTTAGGGTAACTACAAGAGGACTCTATCTAACATGAGAGCCATTTTCCCTGTAAACCTAATGCTTTTATCTGGGAATTAAAATTTGAAAAAGCAAATATTTTCTATGATTTAAGACATAAAGAACACCAAATATACCTTATAGATGGTCAGATACAATTCTTGTCCCCGTGAAGACGGGGATGTCCTCTATTTTGGAATTATCCAAAGTAAATTGGAAAAAGTCAGGACAAAATGTACCTAACGGCTATACCGGGTATAGTGGACGGCATATGATCAACATATGGCGAAAGTGTTATGATGAAGGATGCAGGGTGTCTTTGTTGATCGAAAAAGAGTCTCTATCTTTTACTATATTCAGCTTTCCAAAAATAGGTTTTGGTTACTCTTGTAGAGTAGGAGCAAACACCTATTTTCAAAACGACCGCAGTTTAGATAGAGATTCTGCAACGTTGCAGAGTGGGATATTGGGTACTATCGTCCCATCAGGCGGTCGATTTCTGTACGGACTTCAGCGAGATCAGACATATCTAAATAGACACTAGCAAAGCGAATATAAGCAACCTCGTCAATGGTTGCCAAGTGATCCAGAACCATAGAACCAAGCATTTTACTGGTCAATTCGGTTCGCCCTACTTTGTGAATACTTTCTTCAATCTTAGAGACAATTTCTTCAATTGTCTGACGGCTAATCGGTCGTTTAACTAAGGCGGTTTGGATGCCCGATAAAAGCTTCTGGCGATCAAACGGCTCCCGACTCCCGTCAGATTTGGCTACTAATAAACTGGCCGCTACCCGTTCATATGTAGTGAACCGCTGTCCACAAGACTCACACTGACGTCGCCTTCGTATGGTTTCGCCTGTGTCTCTAGTATCGATAACTCTATGACGCGTTAAAGTGCAGTGAGGGCATTGCATAGCTCAACCCCATTCTATTATTGATTGATATTCTCTGTAGTCTTTAATGGGTTGACCTCTAAGAGATCTTTGGCCCACATGGATGCCTTTGTGCAAGTCTATTTGTTAAGCATGAAGCTGTTCTATAAAGAAAGCAACCTGCTCTGCACAAGAACAAAATAATACAATGGCCTTTAAAAAGAGAATCCCCGCAATATATTGTATTATTTTTTTTAGTGGGTACTATATACGGGGTGCGCTGCGATGGGGAAGTATATCATACTTTGTGAGGGGATGCAAGTAAAAACAACTGTTCTAATAGGGAGAAATTAGCCAAAATGGACGTTAGTTCAAAATTTTAACATAATCAGTAGATCCCTTTGAATTGAAGTCAGTATGGGTATTACCTCAGTATACACTCATCAATAGAAACCACCTTTGGCGTGAATGGTCTTCTGTGTCTGTTGTGCGATCGGGAAAAGTTTTGCTAGTGTACTATATTTGGAAGATAAAAGTAAGATCCAACCATTGAAAATAATTTGTTTGCCATTTAAAATGCTCTCTATGGACGATATAATTCTCCTGAACATCTATAACAATCCAACCCTGATCCTAATTCTCGTATGGCTGGCCATTGGGGGCGGTGCAGGCTACCTTTTTTCCTGGATCTCCGCAAGCGCTACGGAGACGACCCAATATGTCTTTGTAGGTGTTTTCAGCGGAATGCTTGTTGGAGCATTTTTGATTAGCATTGTTTTCTTCTTTACCCAGGATTGGATCAGTTTACTGAGCACATCCCTGATTATGGTACTGCTTGGTATACTGACTCAACGAGCGGTGAAACGAAAATCAGAGAATCGCTCCTCCGAGCAAGATAACCCCGTAGGTGAAGAGCAAAATGGTGAAGAGACTGATGCCCCTTTTGATGACCTAAACGCTTTCCAAAGTGACCTCTCGCCCGACAGAGACTACATTAATAATCCTGTGCAGCCTCACGAGTTTGTTGAATCATCTAATGACTCACCTGATCTGAACGAGTCTTTGCATCACGATAGCGAGAAAACAGGTTCGGCTAGTAATGAATCGTCTAGTAATGAATCGTCAGGAACGTCTAACGTTAAAACGGCGGATGAACCAAGCACCCAGGATGGAAAAGGGAGCGATGATGAGCTGATTGTTGGTAGCTTTTCTCCACAAAACGCAAAGAACGAGAATGATGTAAGCTCCTCAAGTATGGAAGAGAATTATGCTGAAGAGACCCAAATTTCGATAGATTGGAGTCCGTTTCAGCCCCGTAGTACGTCTGGAATAAATAGCAACGGACACGGTACAAATCACGTTAATAAATCTGAGAAAGAAGAGGGTGAACAAGCGGGGGAAACTATGGCTCAAAGTCAGAACTCAGCATCAAATGGCAACTATCCAGATGATCTCACTGCCATCACAGGGTTAGAAGATATCTATGCTCAACGGCTCCATGAGATGGGCATATTTACATGGGCACAGGTTGCCGAATTGGAACCTCCGCTGCTAAAAGATTGGGTAGATGCCGGTGCCACAACCAATGTAAAAGAGTGGCCAAGGCTTGCACGAACGCTGGCAACAGAGCATAATCGATTAGACTCAATTTATACCGGCCCTGCTCCAGAAAGACTAACCCAGATTGATGGCATCAACAAGAGCATCGAACGAACCCTCTATCAGAATGGCATTGTCACCCTCGATGCGTTAGCCAATGCACAAATGGAAGAGCTGAGCCAGCAATTGGCTTTTACCAATATTACAAGCGACGAATTGCAAAGCTGGATCGCACAAGCTGCAACACATAACTCACTGTCAGCCACCAGATGACGACTCCATTATCCCAATCATCTCCGGCAATACCGTATGTAGATCATACTTATGATGTCTTCTATGATTTGCTTCGGCCATGAGTGGGATCCTTCCTGGGTTCTCTAGAAAGTAGCGGATACCCTCAGCCAGCGACACAGAGTCATTGGGTTCTACAATAAGACCGTTGACCTGATCCTCAATCATATCCGGGATGGAACGGAATCGTGTCGTAACCACAGGCAAACCAGCAATCATCGCTTCCACAATGATTCCAGGGTACCCCTCTCCCTGATAGAAGGTAGGAAAGACGAGTACATCGTACGCTCCCATTGTTGCCAAAACGTCCTCATTTTGTAAGATACCACAATAGGACGCCCATGGTGTCTGAGCTAACTCAGATTTAAATTTCTCTTCATACTCATGAACGATCGGCCCAAACAAGTCGCATTGAATCTTGGGGGCAGCATGCTGAGAGCGCTCTTTATCATTAACTTCACTTCTAAATCGCGTTTCTCTAATCTGTGTCTCTGAAGCCCCCTCACTGCCATCCTCTTCTTCACGATAGAGATATTGAAGGGCTTGCAATAGAGCCGTAACACCCTTTTCTTCTCGGATCCATGAGATAAACAGTAGCCGTAGTGCTGGCTTCTCTCTTTTTTGCCTTGGTGTGGATTGCCCTGGCTTAGATTGGCCTGACTCAGATTGCATAGACTGAGTGAATGCTCGTTTCGCTGGAGCGAGGAGACCTTCCAGGCTAGAAATGGGTCGGTAGGCGGTTAGGTGATGGGTACGGATGCCAGAAATGGCCGCAAAGTAGCGATAGAGCAATTGAGTCTCGACTAAAAGACCATGGGCATTTCGAAAGCCCCAGTACATGACCGCACGGGCCAGTGGATGCAGGTTTTCCGCAAATTGATCCAGTGAGCCACCAAAAGAACGCACATAGCAAGGTTTACCTAGTAAACGACTAAGCAAAACCAGAAGCGGCGTTAGGGAAAGCAGATATTGATTCGAGCCAAAGAGCAGGATCGCATCGGCTTGACTTCCCATTTGCCAAAGCAGCCCAACCTGCCGCAGGGCCTGTTTCAGGTTGCGCCAAGTTAGAATACTCGTATTTTCTTTGATTTGCTTGGGCGAAGAGTCAATAATCGATAAGATTTCAACTGACGTACAATCCGTCAAATGCTCGCAGAAGACCTGAAAGCTCACATTGGATCCGCTGGGAGGCGGTGGCAAAGGGCCAACGGCCAATAGATGACGGATTCTCTTTTTCTGGGGTTGAGCTTGGGTATCCATAGCAAGCTTGCGATCTATTTGGCGGATGCTAACGGCATCTTAGCCAGAGGCGGATGGCGTTCGTTAGTAGATGACTGAATGTGGACCCGCAACGACGCTCCCCGAACAATCAGACAGAGAAAGAGCCAGCTTACATTCTCATACTCCCAATTGCCAACCATGCTCCCAGTGAGCCACGCCAACACAAGCACCAACCAGATCATCTGCTCAAGGAATGGATAGCGAAGAAGAGAGAAAAAGACAATCGAGAGGACCAAAATAAAGAGCGTTAGGCCGATCAAGCCAACGTCTACGGCAATCGCCATAAAGACATTATGAGGTGCTTTCCCTGAGTCAACGGCCTTACGAAAGGTGTTAGCGCCTGTCCCAATCAGCATATTTTCGGTAAAGATCTCAAAGCCATCTTCCCAAACGTCTACTCGACCATTTAGATCATTGGCCGAGATCTCTTCCCCAGTTGTACCCAGCCGCTGCAAACTCTCGTCTGGAACCAAGTTGAACATGGCGATACCTGCTATCACGATACCCAGAATGAAAAGTCTGCGCTGCGCGCGATGGGTCTCGGGCAAGGTAAGCAACACGGCGATGAACACAGGGAGCGTTGCCAACATACTGCCACGGCTAGCTGTTAGCACAATACCAAAGAGTCCAACCGGTAGATAGAGAAAATTCAACCAGCGGAGGACCAATGGAACTCGCTCACCTAACGGCTTTGAAATGATCAGATACCAAGCCAATGGCAAACCAAGCGCCAGTAAGAGGCCCGTTTCATTAGTGTTAAAGCCTGTAGCCGTAAATCGGCCGTGAGCAAATCGGTATGCTTCAATGCCGTTGAGAAAATTATAGAGTACGCTCCCCAAGTTGATCCAGGCGCCCAATACATATGCTTGGGCAGCAGACCAGATCTTCCCTCGACTATCATAGAGATCCCAAATCATCCAAATAAAAAGGGCCATTCGGGCATAGGTCAAGGCCCGAGCCATGGAATCATCAGCATCAATGGACCAAAGGATGCTTAGAAAATTCCACAGAAAGAATCCAAAAGCCGCCAAGTGGAAGATGCCAACCGGGCGTATGACACCACTATAGGTGACCGCTACCACCCAACAGCCAGCCACGGCTAACCCTAAAAGCAAGCTCAATGAACCCACCTCAGGTAGAACCAAAAGCTCTTTAAAAGGAATTGTAAAGACCAGGGCAACAGATAACCAATAGGTAAGCGTTCTCATTCTGTTCTCAGCTTCGTAAGACGACTTCATATCTATCTAATACTTGCTCTAATTCATAGGGTTGCCAGCTCTCAGGCGGTGCGCCCTGGGCGGGGTGGCTCAACATTTCCTCCATTACCTTGGCCATACGGCTGACACAACCGACAGGTACCAGCCTGCCATAGAGTCCATCTTTTAACACCTCGCTTGTTCCACCAGGCGCATCCGTCCCAATAACAGGCACACCAGTATAGAGTGCCTCAATCAGCACGCCCGGTAAACCTTCCCAACGTGAGCAGAGGATGAAGAGGGCAGCTTCGCGCATGTAAGCAATGGGGTTAGGTACCCAACCCGGCATTAGCACCTCATCATTTAGATCTAGCTCATGAATCAGTGCTTCTAACTGGGGCCGTTCTGGGCCTTCCCCCAAAAGCATTAAACGAGCAGGCGTTTGGCTACGTGTCTGAGCAAAGGCTCGGATAAGGGTGGACATGTCCTTCTGTTTGCTCAAGCGACCCGCGCTCAAAATAACGGGGGGCTGAGCAGGGCCAAACCAAGGATGGTCCAGCGGTTCTGCAGCGCGTTGACGTAGGCTCGGCGTAATGATTGGGTTCTCAATAACTGTGATAAGCCCCGACTTTACGCGCATCATGCGGACCACATCTTCGGCTACACTTTGGGATACGGCCACAATTCCGTCGGCCTGTGGGTAAAAGAGTCGCCCCAAGAATGGGTAAACGCGCTCTGCCAGATTGCTCACCTGCTGCTGCCCTGAGACAATCGTATTCCGCTCGCTAATCACCAGCCGAGTCGAAATACCCGATAGTTGCTTGGCCCAAATAGCCGCCAAATTGGCCCGGTTGAGCGCAGTTAGCAACGTATCGGGACGCTCTGATTGCAGATAACGAATCAGAGCGGGGAGAACCAAGAGAGTACGTTTTACATTAAGTGGCACATAGTGCACACTTTCAGGAATCTGCTCCAACAGCGGGCCGTCTGCGACACCAACTACCAGATCCACCTGGAGGCCGCGTTGGGCAAAGCCATCGGCCAGATTGAGCATGGCCCGCTCTGCGCCCCCTCCATACAGGCCGGGCAAAAAGATTGCAAGTTTAAAAGTCATAACTATACTCAGTTCCGTTTGAGAACCAGAGTTTAGTCTCTCCTGTTGAGACTGTGGAAATCTCCGGTTTCAAAACGACCGCAGTCTAAAACAACTTCCAGCCCTATTGACTTCTCATTCCTGATTGCGACCCCAGTATTTCGTGAAAAGCAAAACAATTGATACCAAACTTCCGATAGACAAATGATACAGCTACAACATTCCAACCCACCTTAACTAGGGCCGTTGCCAAGGCCGCACCAGCGATGCCCATACTCAAAATAAAGAAGTAATTGAGTATCGCATTCAGCACCAATGCACCCACCAAGATGATGAGCAAGTGATTTTGGTGACCTGTCATATTCATCAGCACGCCGATGGGACCTGTAACTGTATTGGCTACCTGCCCAGCCACCAGAAGAACCAGTGCCCAGTAGCCTAACGTAAATGCCGAACCAAAGAGACTCAACAGCCAAGTCCCTAACACAACGACCACAACGGCAAAAGGAATAGAGAAGGCAATGGCCCCCCATGTGGTAAGCGACACAACCCGCTGGAGCTCTGTTCGCTTCTTCTGGCTAAAAAATTCAGACATATGAGGGGCGGCAATGGCTGTTGCAGCCGTCAACCCAAAAGAGGTAAACTCAGCAATGCGACTGGCCACAGCATAAATTCCAGCATCGGTGGTTCCCAACATGGCACCAATCATCAATGTGTCTGTCTTTTGGGTAAGCATATAGGCTCCCGCTGCCAGCATGAGTGGAAACGCCGTTAAGAGCCACTCCCGATTGCGATAGATTGGTTTGGCTGACCAATACCCCTCAGGCAGATGTCGCCAAAGCCAGTAGACCCCTATTCCGTAGCCACCCAGAACAGCAACAATCGTCAGCAAGATGGCGGTGGCCCCTGTCATTTCGATGCCAATGAGCCAGACTCCACCCATAACAAGCAATACCAGCAACGTCTGCCTGATGAGGCGGTTAGGCAGTTGGGCCAAGACCACTTTCTTTATGCCATTAAGACTACTTTGACAGAGACCAGAGAGCACAAAAAAGGGCAGAAGCCCACAGCCAGCCCAAAAGGCGTAAGCAAGCGGCTCACCTAAAGATTCTCGCCAGAACCAAACAATCCCGGCAGTGATGCTACCCACCACTAGGCTACTTACGAGTCCCCATAGGTTGCTCATTTGGACAACCCCGCGCATCAGCCCCCACTCGTGATTCGCACGATAAGTAGCTATATAGCGCAGCAACATGGTGTCCATTCCCAGGCGCGCAAGTAAAAAGAGCAAAGTGACCCAGGCGAGCACATAAGCATAGACGCCATAGTGCTCGGCCCCCATTAGCCGAGCCAGCAAAATCTGAGCACCAAAAACCAATCCCTGTCCAAGGCCATCGACAAAGAACGTGCCGCTGGCTCCGCGAGCAATAATTGCGTCTAGGCTATTTCCACCTAGTTTGGCCCGAATAGTGGTCAAGAATGGGGAGGGCTGTTTATCTTCTATCAATGAATATTCTCACACTATACTCAGCTCCGTTTGAAAACCTGAGTTTTGTCTCTCCTATTGAGGCTGTGGAAACCTGGGTTTTCCACAGCAACCGCAGTATACCCGCCAATTTACCTTTTATAGCGGCGCACCATGACCCCACTGAATCGCTCTTCATCCACCAATACCCATTCTATAGGAACAGACGACAGTAGCATCTCTTCAACCGCACCTTGGGGGCCAGGCTTGGCCGGCCTGCTAATTAACCACAAGGTATTTCCGTCTGCCATACAGCTGACGAATTGGGGCTGAATCTGCTCCGATGGCGTCAATCCAGCAGAGACTGTGCATTTAGGGGAGCGCCAATCGTCTAAGCGTTCCATACCGATGATTGCTAAATCTGGCTGCACGGTGGCTTGTTTACCGTCCTGTATTCCGTCTTTGAAACCAGAGTGTACAGATGGTTCGAGGTATCGTAAGAAGAGACTTTGGATACGATCCCCTGTTTCGTTGTTGACGGACGCAAAGAGCAATCGATCCCGGTCAGATAGCTGACTGGCCACATAAGTGGCTGCGGAGCGCCACTCATCTTTGAAATCGGTCTCATAATACATCATTAGGCCAGGCAAAACCATGATGAGCAAAGCTCCATAACTGGCCCACAAGGGTACCCAGCGATGCAGTTGACTCATGACCAAAGCCACGCTAATCGACATGGCAGGCAATGCCCCGATAGTATAGCGCGGCAGATACATAGGACCGAAGATCTTCGACAAGAGAAAGGGCAGAAAGACCGGCACGATGACCCAAAGCAGTACGAGAACCAAGGAGGCTTTACTGTTCAACACTGGAGTTTCTGATGTGGGATTGGCCGTTGTTGGAGGCTCCGATACTGGATACGCTAGTCCCTCGTTGCTCAAAGAAGCCGTCTGGGTTTCGAACCACCGGTTCATTGCGCTTGGCTTGTTCTTGAGCATTGTGGCCGTATCGCCCGATTCTAGCTCTTTGGCAGACACTCTTCTACGATTCAACCATCCATAGAGAAACCCTCCTATCAGCAAAGTGAGTGCGACCAACAGAGAAGGCCAGTAAAAGAGATTGCCTATGGAAATAAAAAAATATTTAACAAAGAGTGTATGAAATGGCAGCCAAAGTTCGGGGTCGGATAGAGGACCTAAGTTACCCATTGCTCCAATTGAACCTTTGAATTCCCCTGAGTCAGAGCCTGCCGTAAAGTCGCCAACGATTTTGAGTAGACTGGGTAAAAGGAGTAGGGCAATGGTCAGTTGGCTACTGAACCAGCGCCAGCGCAAGGAAGGAGAAGAGACTAGCCAACGAGTGAGAAAGAAGAGACCCTGGGCGACCAGTAAGAAGACCCCTTGATAGTGGGTATAGTAGACCAATCCGCTACAGAGCACATAGCCCACCCAGATTGTCCAGCGTTGCTTATCTGTCTCTTGGTCGTCCTTTAAGAATAGACTATAAAAGAGGAAGGAGAGCAGCGCCATCATGGTCAGCAGGCTATAGTACCGATAGTCCTGGGAATGGAAGATATGAAACGTGGCAATGGCCATAACCGCTGCGGATAGTAGACCAATTTTCGCATTGAAAAGAATGTGTCCGGTCCCAAAAAGAAGGCCAACACTCAAGATTCCCATGAGGGCCGGCAGCAGCCGCACCGCCAATTCTGATTCACCAAAGAGATTAACCCAGATAAAACCCGTGATTACGATTAGAGGGGGACGACCTCGTGTCACATTGGCCCATACCTCATCCCAACCAGAGCTGGTTGCCTCGATCATAATTCCTTCATCATAAGAGAAGCTCTCTGCGCCCAGTTGATAGAGCCGCAAACATGTGGCGACTGCCAAAATGGCCATTAATATCCAGGGAACTCGCCTACTAAGTAGATGGGGCTTTAGAGAGGGGCTGATTCGAGTATCTGGTGAGGATGGGACGGTGGTTTGAATACTGCTCATGGATTTATATATGGCAAATAGAGTGTTGACAGTTCAAATAGCTCTGCAATATTGGCTAGCGTACACTGATCGAGTGTTGCTGTTTGGGGTGCGTCGCCATCAACTTCGAGGCTGCTTTCAGCAGTATCTGGGCAGATGAATGTCGTCACATCATCAATTCGCAGCCGATTTTCGCTGTTATTCTGATACTGATTATCAATGATAAAGATGCTTTGAGCAGGGTTTGTAACCCGGATGGGATAGTCGCCGTTTTCTTCAAATTGATTCTGATAAAAGACCACATCCTTGGCTAACCGTGCTGACCGATCAAGCGTATTGTATGAACGGGTTCCCCATAGGTGATTTTGGGCAAAACGGTTCTGATGAATCCATAGAAATGATGCATCGGGAAATTTGCTACCATAGAGGTTGTTTTCCACCAAATTGCCAGCAATTTCACCAAAGGAAGCATGCGCGTTAATGCCGTACTCGCCATTATTGTAAAGCCGATTGGAGTATAGGGCATAATCGCGAGACCAGAGAACACCCGGTGATGTCTCACCGGCGTCTTCCCGGCATTCTTCTAAATCAGGGACATTCTCATTGTCGGGAAAACAATCTTTAGAGTTGATTCCATGCCAGCGGGTGTGGTCATGACTTTCACTGTATCGGACGGTGATCTGGGTGGCATAGCGGAATGTAATGCCGTTGTCCCCATTGTGGTGGACGCGTACCCGTTCGATCAACACATTACGCACATACCAAACGACGATTCCGGTACTATCTGTTCCCATGCCGTCTAACGTTAGATCACGAATAATGATATTCTCGGCTTCTTTGCCACGCAACATGTTGCCCGTAAAATCGGGACTAGCCACAAGAGTCGTCTTATCAATTCCCGAGCCTTGGAAGATCACGTTACTAGGAATAGTCATACTGTGATCAATTTCAATGACGCATTCTGGCAATAATGCCGTACCACCAGTCGGTGTCATCTCATCTAATAGTTCATCCAGAGCTGTGCCAGTACATTCATCCAGGTTAAAGATTCGATTTTCAAACGCACCAACAAATTCATCTAACTGAAAGCCAAAGTTCTTAGCCAATGGAAAGCAGGTGGACTGAGCAATATCTAAGAACTGACCTTCTGGACAGGGGTTTCCGCTGCCGTCTTGACTTGGTCCATTTAGACCAACTCTGCTCGCTTGGATTGAATTTTCTAAATGAAGATAGCCACTGTCTGTGCTTATAAATGATAAGCTACCTACGAGGATCAATGGAACAAAAAGTACAAAAAAAAGTTGATTCATATTATAAGTTTACATAAGCAGACAAAATCTGTAATATATTTGCCACAATTCACCATACTCATCTTGCTTTATAATGTATCCGACCCACAACGCCCTCTTTACCGAGATTCACTGCCCTAGAAAAACTTGCATGCTTTGTATGACAATTGCTTTGAAACCAGACATTGTCCAGATGCGACCAAGGAGACCTAATGTCTGATTTCAAACAGAGCAAAGTATACCGGCGGTCGTGATAAAGTAACATCGCACCCTAGAGAAAAATATTGCTTTATGCGGAGCCTGGGTATACATGTATAGATGAATCGGAAAAGTAACTGTGTCAAACCAACACCCCGAGACAATTGGCCCCTATCAGATTCTTGAAACGATTGGTAAGGGCGGTACGTCCTTTGTTTATCGTGCCGTTGATACCCGCCAAGAGCAGACGGTCGCTCTAAAAGTCCTTCCTACTCAGCATGCAGACGATCCTAAATATTTGCGACGCTTTGTTCGAGAAGGTCAAAACGCGGCCCGGCTGAAGCACCCTAATGTTGTCCGTATATATGATGCGGGTGAATATGATCGCTATCATACCATTGCCATGGAGCTCCTTCATGGCGGCACCCTTACAGAATGCTTAAGTGAGCAAGGGGTTCTTCTGCCATTAGAAGTGTCAATTCAGCTTATTAAGGAACTCGCTGCCGGATTAGATTACGCGCACCAGCAGGGCTTTATCCACCGAGATATTAAACCAAGTAACATTTTGCTAACCGGATCATTAGCAGAACCAAAGACAAAAGCATTGATATCGGATTTCGGCATTGCCCGCCGCTCAGCAGGCGAAATGACGGCTCTAACCCAGAATGGATATACGACTGGCACACCAGCGTTTATGTCACCAGAGCAGGCTCAGGGGTTAGAGGATATTGATAGCCGTTCAGACATTTATAGCCTTGGGGTCGTGGCCTACATGCTCTTTACGGGTAAGATGCCGCACAAAGCAGATACCCAACTAGCATTGCTGCACCAAGTTGTATACGAACCACCCATCGCACCGGACTTACAGCGGTACGACTTACCAGTTGGAATAGTCTATGCCCTTAACAAAGTATTAGCAAAAGAGCCATCGGAACGGTTTGAAACAGCGAGCGAATTTGCAGCTCTCTTAACGAAAGGCGTGAAGTGGATTCCTAGTACAAAAGAGATGTTGGCAGTGTTGCCTTCTGCTCCTTCCTATGCTATCCAACCAGCTACAGAACAGAATAAGACGAAACGTCTCTCAGAGCAAAAAGGAACAAGAAATTATTTCGTTCCAGCACTTGCCGCAACCTTCCTAATAGCCATAAGCTTTGTGCTCTTCTTGGCCTGGCCAGTAGAATTGCCTATACCTAAATGGTTGACCATGGATCGCGCTACCAGCGTGTCAAATGCTCCGGTCGTACTACGTCCATTTTACAATCCTAACGGGTACTATCAGATCAATACGCCAAGCAACTGGCCGCAACGTTTAGATGACGATAGAGCCATCTTTGAGTCAGTAGAGTTTATTGGGCGTGTTTTTGTTGAGCCTATTGTGTTAGAAGAGAATGAGCCAGATAGTATCTTATTCAAAGGGTATCTTGACAGTGCCCAACTTCCGTTTCAAAACCTGATTCCTGTTGATGCAATCATGGCCTCGTCTGCTGAATCTTCGGTATCCTCTTCCGCCCCTGATAGGCTCCAAAGCTATTATGCCGGTGATTGGCTAGGACAGGACGTGATACTGGAGCTTGAGTGGGTTCCCATACCCAACAGCAATAGAGGATATATTCTAGGGAGCGTTGTTGAAACTCAGTACCAGGATACCTTTTCTCATTTACTGGATATGATCACTGAGAGCTTTACTCTTATGGACATTACGGGACAGGCGATTACGTCTGATGAGAGACTGATAACGGGTGAATTACCCATTCCCAATAGCCCTCCCTTACAGGCATCTTTAAAAGAAGATTCCTCTTTACCGGATATGGCAGCGACGGCAATCCCCACGGGAACAGTGGCGTCTAAAGACGTTAGCACTTCCGGTGACAACCCTCTACCCATTCAGACCCAAACGGCCGACGTCATATTCGCCCTAGTCGAAGAGCGACTCACTGCGATTGCAGAAGAAGTCTTGGCCTCTGAGCAGTCAACGGCTCAAGGCGCTTCACCAACTTCCTTTAATGATTCCCTTACTGAATTGACGCCCACAGGTGTAGTAACGCCAACCACTACACCCCAATTGACATCCACTCCTGAAAGCATTCAAGTAGAGTCTACAAGCCAAAGCGATCCATAATCCGTCAGCTCACATCACTGCCATTTTCCTTTTGTCGGTGGTGATTTCTACCATTGGTCTGTCCAATACAAAATTTTGGAGATTGTGCAGAAAACTGTCACAATATGGTATCTACCCTGGCAAAGGTAGAAGAGGTTAGAAAGGAAGTTTCGCCTTACAAAAATCGACCGTCGAATTCGCCCTATGACCAAAGAAGAGATACTTCTCCGTCCCTTTAAACCAGCCGATCAAGATACGGTAAAAGAACTTATACTGGCTGGTCTTGGTGAGCATTTCGAACAGATTAATCCAATCTTCAATCCAGATCTGAACAATATCAGCGAAAGCTATGCTGACGCTCTCTTCATCGTGGCACAAGATGCTGAGCGAATCATTGGCACAGGTGCGCTTGTCCAAAGGGGGCCAGATTGCGGAGAGATCGTGCGCATGTCAGTCGCCTCCGATAAGCGCAGGCATGGCATCGGTACCCAGATTTTGCGTCAGTTGTGCGACGAAGGCAGAGCACGTGGCTATACCCAAATCATCTTGGAGACAACAGCCACATGGACGGAAGTGATCGAGTTTTACAAGCGCTTTGGCTTTCGCATTACGCATGAAGTAGAAGGTGAGTATGGGCGGGAGCTGTACTTTGCACTGGAATTGACTCAATAACTCATGATGAAAACGCTATTCCTTATTCGACATGCCAAATCAAGCTGGAATCAACCCGGTCTGTCCGATCATAACAGACCGTTGAACAATCGGGGGCTTCGTGATGTGCCGCTGATGGCCCAGCGGATAGCCAATTGGGATCCTCATCCTGAGAAGATCGTTTCCAGTTCGGCAGTGCGTGCTCGATTGACGGCAGAAGCGGTTGCCGATGCGATGGGCTTTGCTGCCTCTGATATTGTGATTGAACCAAGAATCTATGAGGCAAGCGTAGCCGATCTGCTTGCCGTGATTCGTGGACTTAACAAGGAAATGGATTGTATTGCACTCGTTGGTCACAATCCTGGGTTTACCGAGGTGGCGAATCTATTAGGGAACTGTGATATTGATAATGTTCCGACGTCTGGCGTGGTTGTGTTGGCATTTCAGATTTCAGAATGGCATTCTGTAACGCCTGAGAACGGTCAGCTAATGGCATTCGATTA
Organism: Chloroflexota bacterium; assembly: GCA_039028975.1. Lineage (GTDB taxonomy): Bacteria > Chloroflexota > Anaerolineae > Caldilineales > Caldilineaceae > JAHBNG01. The sequence continues at coordinate 2,050 of JBCCHB010000136.1, read as the reverse complement.
TCCTAAAAAACATCAGGGGTAACGTAGAGATGTCAATGATCGAACCCAAGCCGCACTTATTGCATTGCGGCATGGAGCATAAATTCCTCTATACCACAGGGTAAATATTTTCTGGATTAGCTTAAGACATCATTAGGAGACTTTATCTTAAGCCATGTCAACTGTAAGTTATCTGTAACATCGTTAATTAGCCAATCCATGTATAATTTTGTCCATGATGCTGTTTGTATCCTCTCTTTCGGATTGTTCCTCAAATAGTGTGTAACTCCACTTCTATTCCTGATAGCTGATTAGCTGTTACACAGTTTGTGATGTACTATCCGTTTCGTTGCCCTCACCAAAGCCTACATCGCAAGTATTCATGACAGTTACACAGTCTATCCATCTTCATAAATGTGACTTGTGAAGAGAAAATCAGTATTTATCTCGACTCTCATATAAAAACCGAACGCTCTATAGGGGTTTCTCGGATCTGACACTGTAATCAAATGATTCTCAGTGTGGATTTACGCTCAGAACCAGCAGGTTTTTTGGATATCCTATTGAGCCAAACCGAATATTCTGTCTAGTTGCTCAACATACAGTCTGCTAATTCTCTCAACGGTGAATTACGTGGATATTGTTTGTCATTCTGCACCAAAATACTTGCCAAACCAACTAGTCACAGATCCTACCAACGCATAAAAAATCTATAGTGAGACAACTGGCTACGGTTGATAGCTATACTAGAAAACCCGCCTAACTCCGTACAGCGGTTGAACGCGGGCTAATTGCCACGTTAGGCGCAACTTTTTCTAGAGTAGTACTATCCGGTAGCCAAACGGCTCCTTTGATGTGGTTCTATACTGCAGTCGTATTGACAATAGGCATTTTCTGCTGCTCAGCTGGTTTGCCCGAACTCGTCTTTTCAAACGGAGCTGAGTATAATTAGAAAAAGGAAAACCATATGTTCCGATCTAGACCCTTTCTTGTGCGTATTGTGCTTGTTAGCCTCTTCTTATTTACCAATATCGGCATCGTTAATTCGCAATCGGACGATGAGAATAGCACAGATACCACTCCGATTATTGTCTCATCCAAGAGCTATACGGAGAGCTTAATTCTAGGGAAGATTATGGCCTTGCTCTTGCAGGAAGCTGGCTACAATGTGGATGATCAAACAGGCTATCCATCGGCAGATGCGCGTGATGCCCTAGAACGGGGCGAAATCCACGTCTATCCTGAAATGGCTGGCACCGCCCTGGCCCTCTATCATAATCTACCTACTGATGCCTTACCAACCGAAGGTGATCGCTCTCATGCACTGGCCAAACAGCTGGACGAGAGCCAGGGCATTATATGGTTGACACCGACCGGCTATGTGTTGACCACGGCCTTGGTGGTCCGCCCAGACCTTTGGGAAGCGGGGCTGCGTACCTATAGCGACCTTGCTGCCTACATGAGCGATACGGAGCCCAATCTACGCCTCTGTATGATTGATATTATTCTTGAACGCCCCCGAGATGGCCTCAAAGCCTTGGAGGAAGCCTATGGCTTCCAATTCCCGATTGAGAATGTGCTTGCCCTGCCCGTGACCGAAAATCTCCCTGCCCTACGAGCAGGGCAGTGTGATGTGGCCACTAGCACCAGCACCGACGGCCGCATCTCATCGTGGGGGTACCACTCCCTAGAGGATGATAAGGCATTCTACCCCCTCTATGTACCAGCACCCACCATCCGTCAACAGATCATAGCCGAGAATCCAGAAGTGGCCGACATATTGAGCAGCTTTGGTCAGTACCTTGACCTAGCCACCATTCATTCCCTTAATGCCCGAGTGGACATCGGAGCTGACGGCGTGGCCGATAGCGGCGATGAAGAGACACCAGAGGCTGTAGCACTCAGCTTCCTGCGTAGCATCGGTCTGCTTGAAACGCCACCCATCGTCGTCTCCTCTAAGAGCTACTCAGAGAGTCTAATTCTAGGGAAGATTATGGCCTTGCTCTTACGGGAAGCTGGCTACAATGTGGATGATCAAACGGGTTATCCGTCGGCAGAGGCGCGTGATGCT
>JBCCHB010000135.1:0-47322 GCA_039028975.1 Chloroflexota bacterium | reverse complement strand
TATGCGATAAACTCTTGTAGTCCATTTTTGTCTCCAGTTGGTTAACGAGCGGCCCACTTCGTTAGCCAACTGGAAACTGCCGCATAAGTCAAACTTTTATAGTCTCCCCAGCAGAGCTGGGGGTTTATCGGGTTTAATTAAATCGATTCGGACCCTTACGGATGGTTCGTCATGCTGGGCTTTCAAACAGCTAGACACGTCGGGGAATTCTGCGTTCACTCCTTACCGCAACAAGGACCAGCAGAGCTAATAGAGAATACATAATGAAGACCGCTTGCACCGCGGATCAACCCCAGTTCATGAGTCGGGCAAAGGACTTTGGACTCGATTGTGATGGGGAGATCTGTCAGTTGCGAATGACGATTCCTCTAATTTATAATTGAATTATACTGGAACAATGTTGTCCCCACACCTGAAGAACGTTCACTTACATCTCTATGCAACCCAAACTCCACCTGACGCTTTTTGGTTCCCCCCAATTTCACTATCAAGATCAGCCTCTAACAGGCTTTATCACTGACAAAGCGCGCGCCCTACTCATCTATCTGGCCGTCACTGGGCAGACCCACAGCCGGGATGCGTTGGCCGAACTCCTCTGGGCCGATGTGCCGAAGACCAAACGCGGTAACCTCAAAAGGGCCCTGAACAATCTACGCAAAATAGATGGGGTGGTGCTGATCGAAGAGGGGTATCGGAACGTGACCTTAGCGTCTGATACATTCTCGGTGGACGTGATTCACTTTTCGACGCTGGCAGAGCAGGCAAACCATGATTCAGCCGATGATATGGAGTGCGCAGTTGCGCTCTATACGGCCGATTTCTTAACCGGTTTCAGCGTATCGTTGAGCCTGGAGTTTGAAGAATGGGCATTAGCCATACAAAGCGAACTTAGAACCCATCTCCTTGAGCTTCTTCGGCTACTTGTGGAGGAGTACACGGCAGAGAACCAACTAGCCAAGGCGATCAACGGATTACGTCGCTTGCTTAAAATCGAACCGTGGCAAGAGGATTTTCATCGTAAACTCATCGAGCTGCTGGCCCAAAGTGGTGACGTCAGCTCGGCTTTGGCCCAGTACGAGATCTGCTGCAAAAACCTGCGCGCCGAACTGGTTGTGGAGCCAAGTCCGGCCACGGTCGAGCTTGTGGCCCAGATCCGTAACGGCACCTTTTCACCAGCAGAATCAGAGTCAATATCAAAACCGACGCGTCGCAAACACTCGGCAAAGCGTACCCAAACTCGGGTAGATTACCCGCTGGTGGGACGAGACAGCGAATGGCAAATCATTCGCAACGTCTGGCACGCACTAAGCCAAAGCCATTTTGTCTGTATTGGCGGCGAAGCGGGCATCGGCAAAACCCGCCTGGCCGAGGAGTTGTTGTTGTTGGCGGAGCGAGATGACGTATCCGTGGCCCGAACCCGTTCCCACGAATTGCAGGGCCAGCTTGCCTTTGGTCCCATCACCGACTGGTTGCGCTCCGCCCCTCTGAATTCTGTGCTAAGCCAAGTTAACATTGGGTGGCGGGTTGAGGTTTCTCGGCTGCTTCCTGAGCTGCTCTCCCGAGGAGTGCCCCAGCCTGAACCCTTGAAGGAAGGTTGGCAGCGCAAACGTTTTTTCGATGCGCTGGTCGAGGTCTTCACTCTGGTAGATGGTCCGCTGCTGCTAGTTCTTGATGATCTCCAATGGACTGATACAGATACGCTGGAGTGGATTCAATATCTGATAGAGCGCAGCGATGTACCTATCTTGGTTGTGGGAACAGTACGCCTCAATGAGCTATACGACGACCATCCACTGCACCGCATCTGCCATCATTTGCGGCGGCAGGACAAACTGACCAAAGTACACCTATCTGAATTGAGTGCGGAGGCGACCAATCAGCTGGCCCAAAAGGTGAGTGAAACCACCCTTGAAGACGCCCACGCTCAACAAATTTTTGACGACACCGCGGGCAACCCCCTCTTTGTCATCGAAACCATGCGCGCCGGGCCTACAGATAATGGTGACTCCTCTGCCTCAGCCGCAGCCTCCCTATCCTCTATTCCTGCCAAAATATATAGCGTGATTCAGTCGCGTTTAGGCAAGCTTTCATCCCAAGCCCGGCAGTTGGCCCAGCTTGGTGCGACTATCGGCCGAGCGTTTGATGTAACGCTGCTGGCAAAAGCTGCGGAGAGCGATGAGAATGAGGTGTTAATTCTGCTGGATGAATTGTGGCAGCAGCGGATTATCAAGGAGGTGGATGTAGTTCACTTTGATTTTAGCCACGACCGAATTCGGGATGTGGCCTATGCGGAGATTGGGCCAATTAAGCGGCGGCTGTTGCATCGGAGTGTGGCTGAAGCTTTAGAGATTATACATGATGGGCATTGGGATTCTGTCTATGGTCAACTTGCAATACACAGTGAATATGCAGGACTGCTTTCCAATGCCGTAGACTATTTTCATGAGTCAGCAAAACAGGCATTGCGTTTATCGGCGAATAAAGAAGCGGTTAGATCTTTAAATGCAGGGTTGAGGCTTTTCAGCAACATCCCGCACAATTATGCGACGGTTAGACAAGAAATTTCGCTTCTAACAACGTTGACTATTCCCATTTCAACACTTAAAGGTGCCGGTTCGCGTGATGTACAAGATGTCTATATAAAGGTTCAATCACTTAGCAAACAGATCGATCAACAAGTCGATTTTCGAATTTTGCGCGGCATCTTGAGCATCTCCGTCGTTCGTGGAGAGTTGGATAGAGCAGTCACTCTTGCAAGGGGCTTGTTGCAACAAGCTGAGGAGATAAATAGTTCCGAATACTTCACAGAAGCACATTACTCACACGGTACAATCTATTTTTGGCGTGGGGACTTCAAGCAAGCACGAAAGCACCTTGAATATGGACTAGGTTATTATTCAGCCTCAATGGATCAAGGTTACATAACAAAATACCCGCAGAATTCTGAGATAATCTGCGGTATGGCTCTGGCCCTTACGTTATGTTGTTTAGGATATCCAGAACAAGCATTACGGAACGGCAAAGAGGTTTTGGAGCTTGCAGAAAAGCTAGATGATATGCATAGCTATGGCTATGCATATCATTTTTCAGTCGACTTCAACAATGCTTGAATCATTCAGCCGAGGTGCTATCCTACGTAAATAAAGCGATTCAAATTACAACAGACTATGATTTTGGCTTCTGGAAAGCAGCCAGTAGACCATTCCGGGGATGGGTAATGTCCGAGTTAGGTAATCCAGTAGATGGATTAACTGAGATATTAGAGGGTATAGAAGCTTATCATGCTACAGATGCTCACGTTAGCACACCCTGGTACCTTGGAATGGCGGCAAGCGCTCAATACCGTCTAGGCAACATTAAAATGGGCCTAGAATATACAGCAGAGGCGCTCCGACTTGCCGAGGATACGAAAGACAAAAACTTCGAGGTAGAACTCTGGCGGCTACAGGGTGAACTTTTGCGCTGCTGTGATAACAGTGAGCGTGAAGCCGAAGATTCTTTTCATCAAGCCATCGACGTGGCCCAGCGTCAGCACGCAAAACTATGGGAACTCCGCGCAACCGTCAGCCTCTGTCGCCTTTGGCAAAATCAGGGCAAATGTGCTGAGGCGCATCAAATGCTCTCCGAAATCTATGGATGGTTTACGGAAGGGTTTGATACAGTGGATTTGGTGGAGGCCAAGGCATTACTAGCTGAGTTGGCGAAAAGGGTAGAATAGAAGAGCAAGGAAAATGTCAAGAGGGTTGGGCTAGGCGAATAACTGCAAATTGATAACCTCGTCTAGCCCAGGCGTGAAGAAATATCTCCATATCTACCTCTAACCCAGTCTCATCTTGGGCTGGGTCATTGACATATACATTTTCATCATCACACCCTATAACCACTACCGCATGTTCTTTGTAGTATGGCCATTCATAGGAAAGGTCAGCATCAACAGCGACAAGGATAGGTAATCCAGATTCTAGGTATGAGGTAAATTGAAATATATCTTCATTGAATTCATACATCTCTACCACGAGGCCAAGCGACTTCCTGAGATTGGCTAGATTACTGAAGGCGGTAATTTCTCCGGTACTCGCTTGAAGCTGCCTCCAAAGCCAAGTATTTCCTTTTTCTATGCCCAGATGTCTTAAAACTTGTTGGCAGCAAGTAACCAAACAATCCAGATCACCTGGCTGTGGTATATTGGGGATACCTTCGAGAAGCACATGCACCTCTGATTATTATTTCAACTTCTTCATCATTAGGCTTTCGTACTTCGCCGGTTTCCGCATCTATGTCAATGACACCTAGCTGAATATCATCTGACTTTAGGGCATTATCAATGACTGAGAATCTCCAGATAGGGGAATGTATAGGAACAAAGAAACCGCCTGTTGCACCAATTTTGTGGTCTACATGGTTGGCTAACCAGTGGGTCGCTTTGATCCGGGCATAGTATCTAAGAACATGGCCTTCTTTATCTATGGGTAGCTCTTTTTTATGCATAGCTGCCTGGGTTTCGGCTGCTTCCTTCATATCTCTGATTCTATCTTCAGAAAGCTTCTGAATGTCCCCGCACTCTAACACAATTACGCCACCTATAGCCGGTGTACGGTTCATATCCTCTCTACGGCACTTTACCGTAAAGTACCAACCCTCATCTATCTTTTTGCCAAGAGTAATAAAAAAAGACTCATCAAAAATATTAGAGATATATTCGTTCGCTATCGTGCTAGCATCTTCTATTGTTAGTTCTTGAGTAGCGATCATTTAGCCACCTTTACTAATGTCCTTCTATACTCAGCACCGTTTGAAAACAGGTGCTTGTTCTCTCTAGTAGAGCTTCGGAAAGCACCTGTTTTCAAAACGACCGTAGTATTAAGTTCAAGCCATAAAGCATATCAGTGCGTTTGGTTTCTGGCAAACGAATTAAATCCCAGGGTATCGTCCACGTACGCTTAATAAAGAAATTTTTATTAGTGTATAGAGCACTTTACGTAGGCATGATGATTATACCATATTAACTTACCATCCATACCCGGCGCATATTGCCATATTGCCTCTCGCTCTTGGCAAACAAGCCGGTTCGACCAGCCTCGTGCGATATGGAAATCGCACCTACCACAAGGCGGCAACGTCCTCACGTCCCGTAGGTGCGGATTCCATTCCACACAAACACCACCAACCCGTGAGACCCTCGCACTCCCGCCACAGGTTGTCCCACCTTCTTGGCAAACAAGCCGGTTCGACCAGCCCCGTGCGATACGGAAATCGCACCTACGATAACCGGAAACGGCCTCGCAACCCGTAGGTGCGGATTCCTTTCCGCACAAACACCACCAATCCGTGAGACCCTCGCAATCCCGTCACATCTTGCCCTCGCTCTTGGCAAACAAGCCGGTTCGACCAGCCCCGTGCGATATGGAAATCGCACCTACAATAATCGGAAGCGGCCCCACAACTCGTAGGTGCGGATTCCTTTCCGCACAAACACCACCAATCCGTGAGACCCTCGCAATCCCGTCACATCTTGCCCCACCCTCTTGGTAAACAAGCCGTTCGATCATCTACGTGCGATATGGATATCGCATCTACTACTCAAGATTATCGTCTTCCGCTGGGATCCAATCATGGTGCTGAATGGTATCCGGCAAGGACCATCCCCAATGATCTATATACATGTTTTTGGCTCTCCAATGACGGAAACTACTGTACGGCCATTCTTCGGGCCGGGTTACAAGCCCATGCTTTACAGGGTTATAATGGATATAGTCCAGATGACGTTCAAAGTCAATATCATCCCGAATTACATGATCCCAGAACCCTTTTTGCCAAAATTTCATTGGCGCCGTGATACCGATAAGTTCCTTATAGTTGAGCGTGAAGTTACGTTTCAGCGATTGCATAACCTTGCTGAAATTGCTGCTGCCTGTGGGGTTTATCATGATATGGAAATGTTCCGGCATAAAGCCATATCCAACCATGTTAAACGGATGGATCTCTTTCACATCCCTCAGGGTTTGGAGCAGTAGGGCCATATACGATTCGTTGTTGAATATCGGCATGCGTCGATCAACAACCTGGGTAATGAACACAATGGCGTTCGGTATATAATAGCGGCGAATGTTCATGTGGAGATCTTCCTTACGTAGAGTTGTACCAGAATTCCCACCGCATTATGCATTCCTAGCCTGCTCAATACATCGGATAGATTGTAGTTTTGTTTTCCAGTTTTGGCAGTAGGTTGTTACCGCATTTACCGTAGGTGCGGATTCCATTCCGCACAAACACCACCAACTCGTGAGACCCTCGCAATCCCGTCACATCTTGCCCTCGCTCTTGGCAAACAAGTCGGTTCGACCATCTACGTGCGATATCCATATCGCACCTACCACATCCGGAGGCGGCCCCACAACCCGTAGGTGCGGATTCCATTCCGCACAAACACCATCAACTCGTGAGACACTCCTCGCCCTGACACATGTTGCCCCACACTCTTGGCAAACAAGCCGGTTCGACCATCTACGTGTGATATGGATATCGCACCTACGATAACCGGAAACGGCCCCACAACCCGTAGGTGCGGATTCCATTCCACACAATCGTTATCTACGGCACAAAAATCGCAAACTGATAGAGCTGGCACGGATTCGGGCCGGGAATGCCATCCGCCCGTGCCGTATCTGGGAATGGGGCTGGAATGCTCTCATCGGTACAGCCGCCACGGTAGGAGCTGAGCATATCATCCAACGTCTCTACCAAGGCTGGCCCGTGCTCGTTGATGATGACGTGAACCTCTGCGCCATCCAGGTTGCTAAAGCCGTTGCCGATCCAGGCGTTGGAGAGGTCCCCTAGTGGTTGGTATCCAACAAAGTGGCCGTTTCCATCAGCGTCGGCAATCAGCCCGTCCGCATAGCCCAAGTCCGATACCACCACATCCGGGTTGCCCAGCACATCCTTAGGGGTGCAGGGAATGGTCTCACAGCTGGACGGATCATTGATGAAGACCCACCACGCCGTGTAGACGTTGCCAGGCGTCAACTCACCCGTATCAAAGCTCATAAAGAGGCCATCATCGCTTCGTGCAATCAGAGATCCGGCATCGGCTACTTCGGTTACGTCCCCGCGGGAAGCGTGGGTGCTAACGACTTGAGTTGCTACCTCAACCATCTCCACGTCAACATCCTGGGGCAAAAAGATGGCAAACTGGAAAAGCTGGCAGGGGCTTGAGCCTGGGGTGCCGTCGGCTCTGGCCGTATCGGGGAATGGGGCCGGGATGCTCTCGTCTGTGCAGCCACCTCGATATGAGCTCAACATGTCCTCGGCCATCTCAGGAACGAGCGGCCCATGCTCGTTGATGACGTGAATCTCTGCACCGCCCAAATTGGAAAACCCGTTGCCGATCCAGGCGTTGGAGAGTTCGCCTAGTGGCTGATAGGCACTAAACGAACCATGTCCATTCTCATCGGCGACCAGCCCATCTGCGTAACCCAAATCCGAAACCACTGCGTCCGAATTGCCAAGCACGTCCTTGGGCGTGCAGGGAATTGTTTCGCAGCCCGACGGATCGTTGATGAAGACCCACCATGCTGTGTAGACATTGCCAGGCGTCAATTGGGCCGTATCGAAGTTCATCAATACACCGTCGCCAGTATGGACAATCTGGGCGCTGGCACCATCCACCACGGTTACATCACCTCGTGAGGCGTGGGTTCGTACATCTTGCATCAGAACCCGCTGCATCACCATTTCGGAACTTCCAGCGGAAGAATCGTCAGCAACAGTCATTGAACCTGTCTCTAACATGACACAGCCGCTCAGCAACATGAGCATCAGTGTAAAAACCATATACCCCCATCTAGCTACTCTCTGAACCATTATCATCATCTCCTTGTTTGGTTGAATCAATAGATATTACAAGTCTCCCTGCAATTTCATCATTCAATAGGGCAACCAACCGCTCAATACCCACACACCCACGCCGCAATCCACTTCTTGGTTCCTCTAGACGAAATCGCCAGTTTGCCGGGCAGTCGTCATCTTCTTCTTCCAACCAGCAGGTCAGCAGAAAAATGCGATAGTTTCGATTGCGCGGAGAATAGTTGGCTTTTGCACTTTTTGCACCACGAATTATTTGTTTGCAGGCCATAAGCGGATGCCGTGTTGAATGCTGAAACGTTTGCAGATGGCCAAAGTGTAGCAAGCGGGGCGGGACAAGGGTGGGACAAGGGTGGGACAAGGGTGGAAAGAAATTGAGCAGGGATAGGCAAAGTGAAATGATGAATTGGATAAACAGGTTAGCATAGAGGATAATAATGCACAGAAACCCCATCAATCCCAGATAACTACAGGAAAGTAGACATGAGCAACCCAAAGATCCGCTGGGGTATCCTCAGCACCGCAGCCATTGCCCAAAGTTCTTTTATCCCCGCCACTCGCCAAACCGACCGCGGCGAGATCGTAGCCGTGGCCAGCCGCAATCGAGACCGAGCCGAAGCCTTCGCCCAACTGAACGAAATTCCCCAAGTCTTTGACGATTACGCGTCCATGCTCGCAAGCGACGAGATCGACGCCGTCTATAACGCGCTGCCCAACACCATGCACGCCGAATGGACCAAATTCGCCGCTGAGCAAGGCAAGCACGTCTTCTGCGAAAAGCCACTGGCTATGTCCCCAGCCGAGGCCCAGCAGATGATCGATGACTGCAATGCCGCGGGCGTGCTATTGCTTGAGGCGTTTGTCTTCCTCTATCATCCCCAGACGCTTAAGCTACGTGAACTCTTGGACAGTGGCATCATCGGTGAGTTGCGCCAAAGCCATGCTCACCTTACTTTTCATCTCGAGCGGCCCACCGACAATATACGCGCCAACAAGGAACTGGGGGGTGGTGGTCTATTAGACGCAGGCTGCTATCCCATCACCTTTACCCGCTTTGCCTTTGGTCAGGAGCCTCAGTCGGTTCAGGCCGATGTTTTCATCGATCCGATGTGCAATGTAGATACCCGGGCTGCGCTCTTGTTAGGTTTTTCGGGCAGCCGCTTTGCTACTATCCAGACCGGCATGGACGCAATTGGCGGTCCGAAGGCCTTCCTCTTTGGTGAAAAAGGCGTCATCGAGATTCCCGAACCATACCATCCCAAAGCGCAGAGCCATTTTACCGTTCGCACCAATGATGGCAACGAAGAGACCTTCCATTTTGATACGGGTAAACAGGTCTTTGCACCGGCAATTGAGCACTTTCATGATGCCATCCTAGATGGTACGCCACTTCGCATTGGTGCAGAAAACGCTATCGGCTCGCTCAACATCATCGATGCCATCTTCGAATCGGCTCAAAGCGGTCAACGGATACAAGTTTCCTGATGTAGATGAGATACAGAAAATCGTCATGCAGATCAGAAGAAATGACGAAAGATGAAGGAGGCTCTTTTGATAAGCCGCGTTAATCTGCGCTCGTCAGTGACCAATTTTGTCGTGGCGTGAGGTACACTTTTAACAGGATCTTATATGCAAAGCTCCCCAACAACCACCATCCGCGCCAGTCGTTTGATCAGCGCAACACCTGTCTACTATGGCTGGGTTATTCTTGTCGCCGGTACCATCGGCATGATCCTCACTGCCCCCGGCCAAACTTACGCAATCTCCGTCTTTATTGACTACTTCATTGAAGAACTCAATATCAGCCGCGGCTTGGTTAGCACGCTATATACGGCAGGAACCCTGACAGCCAGTTTGGCACTGCCCTTTGTGGGGCGCCTAATTGATCAGCGTGGCTCTCGCTTTATGATGATTGTCATCGCCTTCCTCTTTGGGCTGGCCTGCTTTTACATGCAATTTGTCCGCAATGCGATCATGTTAGCCGTCGGCTTTTGGCTGCTCCGTATGTTAGGTCAGGGCAGCCTTAGCCTAGTCAGCCGCAACGTGATCAACCAGTGGTGGGTACGGCGGCGAGGCATAGTCATGGGGATTGCGGGAATGGCAATGGCTCTACTCAGCAGCGGGAGCTTCCCAGGCCTGATCAACTGGCTAATTCCCCAGTTTGGCTGGCGCACAACGTATATTATCCTGGGGCTGATGATCTGGATTATCGTGCTGCCGCTGGGCCTCATTTTTGTACGAAATCGGCCCGAGGAGTATGGATTGCCGCCCGATGGAATTCCTATTGAAGGAGGAACCGGCTCTGGAGCGGGCGAGCCGTTAATCGAAGAAAACTGGACCCGAGCCGAAGCGTTGCAGACCAGCACATTCTGGTTGATTAGCGCAGGGTTCTTAACGATGAGTGCTATTAGCACCGGGCTAGTTTTTCACATCTTCGACATCTTCCGAGATAGTGGTCTGAACAGCGCCGTGACGGCATTTGTCTTTGTACCCATGTCGGCCACTGCCGCAATCGTCCAGTTAGTCGGCGGTTACCTCGTCGACCGTCTGCCAATCCGCGCACTATTGACTACAGCCCTCTGCCTCCAAGCCGTAACGCTGATCATGGCACCATTTCTAACCACAGTTCAGCTTGCGTACACGTTTGGTCTCTTGACAGGGGTCCGCGGCGGTTTGCAGATGATCGTAGGCAGCGTCATCTGGGCCAAGTACTTTGGGCGTGCTCATTTGGGCGCGATTGCAGGGTTAGCTGCCACCTTAAACGTGGCGGGTTCTGCATTGGGTCCCATGCCCTTTGGGATTGCCCGGGATCTGCTGGGCAGTTATCAGGGGTTTTTGATTGCTCTATCGTTGTTGCCCCTTGCATTGGCCATCATGACGATAATGTTTGTAAGGCCGCCGCAGCGAAAGTGTTAACGCATTTCAAAGCTACGCTTGTATTGGTACCCAAAATCCTAAGGCCTTTTCAAGACAATAAATACCGCGGAGCTGGCGTTCTCTTACGCCAGCGTCAGTCAAATCCACACCGTCAGCGTGGTGCGTTGCTGAGGTGCTCTCGTTCAGCAGTCAGAGCAACACAATTGCTATCCAATTTCTACAGCACGTGCTTGTGCTTTTGAAAGCCCTCTCTGACTTTCTCCCCAGCGATTGGTAGCCAGGAAAGGCTGGCGTGGCAACTCATCTGGCCAGCGTCCGTCGTGGACCAAGCCCGCGGCTAACTTACCTAGCGTATCGGATCCCCCAGCCCCAGTGCCGTTGCCGCCTGTTGCCACAAAGAGGCGACCGTGCGTATCGCCAGGAGCGCGATCGATGGTTGGGTAGCCCGAGGGCGTATACGTCACAATGCAACGATGCCCAGTCACATTGAGAAAGTCTACATTAGGCAACACGCTCTTGAGCGCTCGTTCCATGGCTGGCAGTTCTCTGTCACCTGCGCCATTTTGGAACCAAGTTTGAAGCTCTGCCAACGTTTTGGGCCACTGCTCGCTTTTCGTATTGCACCCCAGTTTGATCTTGTAGGTGCCGTCGGGATAGAGAAGGGGTGGTGCCATATAAATGTCATCTATCTCTGGGTCTTCAATGTCATATCCAATGCCTGGCATTGTTTCGAGTTGGGCAGCCGTCACTGAGGATACTTCACCCCAAGCCATGGACTCGGTCTTGAGACGCAAAGGGAGAGGAGTCGGCAGTAAGTTGTTAAAATTCGTAAAGGCACCGCAAGCAATGAGCACTTTTTCAGCTGCGAATTGCCCCCCCTCTTTTGTTGCAAGCACAACACTATCAGCCGTGGATCTGACGTCAATCACTTGTTGGGCAATGATTTCTGCACTGTGCTGTTGGGCAATCATGTTTTGGGCGCGCAGCATCTCGCGCGGGTTGACATATCCTGCAGGGGCGGCTTCATAAAAGAGATCATAATCGTCGGGAAAATTGAGAAAAGGAAAGCGTTCTTTCCAGGACGGCTCTTCCTTGTGAAAATAGTGTAACTGATCTCCATCCGGATCCACGCTGGCTATCCAGGTTAATAAGCGCTCTTTTTCGGCCGGTCCAGGGCGGCTAGCATGAATTCGGCCTACGGCGCCATGAAAGCGTACGCCAGATTGCTCTTCTAAGTATGGGTAAACTTGGGTTGCCTCTCTCGCGATCACTGCCCAAATTGGGTCTTGGCTATGGAATCGGGTCAACCGACCCTGATCATAGTGGCTGCTGAATACGCCCTGATGCTGGCTCTGGTTAACCGGTTCGTTGGGGCCAATGAGCGCCACACTCGGATTCCATAGGCTCAAATAGCGGGCAGCCGCACTGCCTATCAGCCCATTCCCAATGACAATTGTTTTGTATCGATTCATGACGATTGTTCTCTTATGTTCAGTACTGTTCGAGGAATGTAGTTTGAGCAGCCAGCTAGAATAATTGATAAAGCTATTTTCTATTATTTCTCCCTTTTTGACACATCTCACCTCGTGCTGCTTCACGGTAGAGACTCTTCCTCTCAAATCCGCTCTCCTCAATAATAAGTCTATACTAGAAAATAGAGTATCAGTAGATCGCAATCGTTGGCGAGTACGCCCGCGTGCGGCACGAGCCGTATCTACTTCACTGCGACCTACCTGAGTACCTACCATGTAGGCGCATTACGACTAGGGTATGATGTCAGAGCATTGGGCGTTTCAGTCCAACACTGTGGTATAATCTGTGAAATCCGCAGAGAATCGATGCACTTAGATAGTCCTATTTTATCGAATGCCGGCGACTTCTGACATGTGGTAGGGTCGGTTCCAGCAATTATACAGCGGTCGTTTTGAGAACCAGAGTTTTCAGATGCTCTGCAGAGAAACTAAACTCCGGTTCTCAAATGGAACTGAGGATAAAGGGGCTGATACAAATATGAGTACAATCTACTGGATCAAGAAACAAGCCGACCGCCATGTCGCTGGCCGATTTGCAATTGTCACACGACCCCGAGGTAATGAGTGGTTAGCCGACGACGTAAGAGCCTTGCGTGAGCAGGGAGTTAATGTGCTGGTGTCCTTTTTAGAATCTAAAGAACAGAGTGAATTGGGACTGACGTCTGAGCCGATTGTTGCGGAAGAGATGGGTATCCGCTATCTTAATTTCCCCATTCCGGATTTCCAGGTGCCTGATTCATTGCAAGGGACTCGGCTCTTTATTCAGCAAATAGTTCAACTATTGGATGAAGGGAGAACCGTGGGCATTCATTGCCGCCAAAGCGTTGGCCGATCTGGTTTGATCTCTGCTGCCGTCTTGGTAGAACAAGGGGATCGGGCAGAGGAAGCATTTGCAAGGGTCGAAAAGGCTCGCGGCTGCTCGGTTCCTGATACGCCAGAGCAGCGTCAGTGGGTTGAGCGCTATGCAAAAATGATAAGTAGGTCCATTTGACTCCACTTGACTCCACTTGACGATCAGCAGATCGAAATGACACTCGCTGATATCATTTCAAGGAGGGACTACGAGAAATCAGCCTCTGACCAGATGCCCAATATTTTTTTCAAGCTTCGTCGAAATGACAGATTACGACTTACTGATTATAGGCATTGTCAGTAGATCGGATACCTTGATAATTTACTAGACCGGCTCTGGACTTACGTTTGCGAAGCAGACGCAAAGTGTCATCAAACAACTATGGACTGCCCTGTAAATAAACAAAGATTAGAAGATTACAAAGATAAAGAATCTATGAAATCTTTGTTCAATTTTCATTCTCTGTGGCGGATCCTGTTGCATGTTTAGCTACTGAGTGTAACCAACGATCAAGGATAAATCAACAAGATGAACTACCAAACTCTTCTGACCGAACTGAATGACGGCGTCCTGGAAGTGACGCTCAACCGACCCGACAAGTACAATGCGTTAACCCACGAAGTGTCTAGGGAGATGATGGCTCTCTGCTTTAAGGCGGCTACAGATGCAGATGTGCGCTCTATCTTGCTGACCGGTGCGGGAAAGGGCTTTTGCGCTGGCCAAGATCTGAGTGAGGTAAGTGATAGAGGTGAATCATACTCCCTGCGCGTCCACCTAAATAATAGCTACAATCCTATGGTCAGTGCCATGCGCCGCCTGGAGAAGCCCATCATTGTGGCCGTTAATGGACCTTGTGCTGGGGCAGGCTTTGGTCTGGCACTGGGCGGGGATATTCGGTATGCGTCGGAGAAGGCTGTCTTCTTAACTGCCTTTATCGGCATCGGTCTGGCACCAGACAGCGGCGTCTCCTACTGGTTGCCCCGATTGATTGGTCCAGCCAGGGCTGCGGAAATGCTTTTTACCAATGAGCGGGTCTCGGCAGCACGTGCGGCCGAGATTGGCCTGATTAACCGGGCGATTCCCCATGACGAGCTGATGGGTGAGTCTCGTAAACTGGCACAAAAGCTAGCTGCTGGTCCCCCCATTGGGCTGGGTCTTACGAAGCGGGCGCTTAATCATTCTCTTGGCGTTACTTTGGATGATCACATTGACTATGAGGGCCAACTTCAGGACATTGCTGGGCATTCAGCAGATTACAAAGAGGGCGTGGCGGCATTCAAGGAGAAGCGACAGCCTAACTTTAAGGGGAAGTAAACGTTGGTGCCGCATTTATTAAGCATAACCCCTTTGGCTCAATGCGACGATAGTAACAGCTTGACCGAGACTTTCCTTGCCCATCTTTGGTGTGACAAGCTCCCTGCCCTTCTGGATTGACGAGATAGAGTAGCGAATTCTGTTCACAGTTGACCCGTACTTCAACCACAGATAATGTATCGCCTGATGTGGCTCCTTTCACCCAAAGCTCGTTGCGAGAGGTGCTCCAAAAGGTAGCAATACCCTGGACCAATGTATGGTTCACGGCTAATTCATTTGCGTAAGCCAAGATGAGTACCTCTCTGGTCTTTGCGTCCTGAACAACTACTGGCAAAACGGATTCTCCACAACTAGCTATCTTCTCTACTTTATTGAAATCGAGGGACAATTCTGGTCCCTCTTCGAGTGCCCAACTCATATTTGCCTCACTTTGCTATTCGTTTGCAATATCAGAATCAGAAATTACCTACTGTTGGATTCAGTATAAAGAAGAGGGGGGAAATGGCAACTTTTAACTTGACTCTACGGCGATATCAGATCGATTCTGATAAGAATGGGTGGGCACAATGGCAAACCCATTATGAGGAGCGTACGCTCTCTGGCTCTCAAGTTGCGGTGATTGTCTGTGATATGTGGGATAATCATTGGAGCCGGGGGGCAGTTGAGCGGGTGAACAGCATGGTACCTCAGATGAATCAAGTCCTCCATGCTGCCCGGGAGAAGGGCGCTCATATACTCCACGCGCCATCTGGAACGCTGGATGTTTATGCAAAGTCACCGGCCCGCCAGCGGATGGTCTCCACACCAGCTATTGCTCTCCCCCAACCAATAGAACATCCCGACCCCTCATTGCCTATCGACGACTCTGATGGAGGCTCTGACACTGGTGAGACGACTACGTTTCATGCCTGGAGTCGACAGCATCCAGCGCTAGAGATTGTTGAAGAAAAGGATGGCATTTCTGACAGTGGAGAAGAGATCTATCGCTACCTTACCGCGCAGCAGGTAGAGCAGGTTCTCATCATGGGAGTGCATACCAACATGTGCGTTCTCCATCGCTCTTTTGGGATCAAGCAGATGGTACGATGGGGTGTTCCCATTGCGCTAGTGAGAGACCTGACGGATACCATGTATAATCCAGCTAAGCCGCCATATGTCAGCCATGATGAAGGAACGCAACTTGTGATCGGGTATATTGAGCGCTTTTGGTGTCCGACTATTGATAGTGGGCAACTATAAGGGGCGGATGTTGGCATCAGCCGCGCCAAGAAGGCACCTGATAGCTCTGTTCTTGAGAAAGTTTAGGTGCGAAAGTCAATTTGAAACTCAATTTGAATGGTGCGATGTGCTCTCTCTACACCTCAAAGTAAGATACATCCATCAAACCAGGACGGTTTGCATCCATGCATCAAACCCTTTAGAATAAATATACCTTCTCCCCCTGTTGAATACTCACCCATCTCGCCATGTCAAACGGCAGGTAAATTAACTACACAAAGGACCCATCATATCATGGCCTTCTCCATACACGGGACTACCCATCGTTCAACTGTTACGGGTCGACGGGGGCTGATTGCATCAGCTCACCCTCTGGCATCTTTGGCGGGGCTACGTATTTTGATGGATGGGGGCAATGCCATCGATGCTGCGGTCGCGACAGCCGCTGCACTTAATGTGGTCGAACCATATATGTCAGGTATGGGAGGAGACGGCTACATGCACATCTACCACGCCCAATCCGGTGATCACAAAATCCTTGACTACATGGGACGTTCTCCCAAAGCGGCTGAACTGGCTCTTTATGAAGATGAGGCCGTGCAAAATCGTGGCCCCAAATCGCCTTTGGTACCAGGAGCATGTGGCGGTTGGTTAGAAGCATTGGCCCGTTATGGCACCATGGATGCTAGAACTGTCTTTGGCCCAGCCATCGAATATGCAGAACAGGGGTTTGCCGCAACAGCCAAGAATCACCACTTCATCTCATCGGTTGCAGATGCTCTACGGCCGTACCCCGCATCTGTAGAAGCCTATCTGATCAACGGCAAAGCACCGTTACCCGGCCAACTTGTTGTCCAGCCAGATTTGGCGAACACGTTCCGGGCATTGGCCGAAGGGGGAGTGGAACTCTTCTATCGTGGTGAAATTGCTGAAAAAATCATCAGGTACATGGCCGAGAATGGTGGGTTGATTACAGCGGACGATTTGAGTGCGTTCCAGCCCCAATGGCAGGATCCGATCCAAGTTGAATATCGAGGGTATCATGTTTATGCGCCCGAGCCACCTTGCCAGGGCATTCAATATCTACAAATTCTGAACCTGATGGAAGGCTACGATGTGGCAGAGATGGGCCACAACAGCGCGGCGACCCTCCATCGATTTATCGAGGCGGCCAAGCTAACTACGGCGGATCGATGCGAATATGCCGCTATTGATAACCCGCCAACAGCAGGGCTCCTTTCCAAAGCCTACGCTCAAGCTAGACGAGAAGAGATCGGTACCAAAGCTCAACCTACCGGCGGTGAACGGTATACATCTACTAAGATGGCCAACGAGGTGCTCCCCGGCGATCCCAACGCCTGGATGCGGACCGAATGCACCACCCATTTTGATGCGATTGATGCGGATGGGAACGCGGTCGCTGTGACCCAGAGTTTAGGCGGTGGCTTCGGCTCCGCAGTGGTCATACCAGGGACGGGCGTGGCGCTCAATAATTTTATGTACTGGTTCGACAGAGATCCTCGAAGCCCTAATGCCATCGGCCCCAATAAGCGGATTGAGATGTGTATGTCGCCAGCCCAGATCTGGGATAACAGTGGTCTGCGGTTGCTCATTGGCACGCCCGGCAGCTATGGAATTCTTCAAACCACGCCCCAGATGATTATGAATATTCTCGACCATGATATGAATATCCAAGCCGCTATCGAAGCCGCTCGAGTCAAGACGACTTCACCTGGCCTTTTGGTGGATGCCGAAACCCGCATTCCTGAATCGGTACTCGCCGAGCTGGAAGCCATGGGTCACGAATTTAACCATCTAGGCGATTGGTCTGCCATGGTCGGTGGTGGGCAAGGCATCATGGTGGATGGCGAGACCGGCTCATTTATGGGCGGGGCCGATCCCCGACGGGATGGATATGCAATAGGGTGGTAAGAGCGGGGAGTAGGGAACGGGGAGTAGGGACAACCAGTTCCCAGTTCCCCAATCCCAAACAACATTCAACGAAATCAGGATCTCTGAGGAATAGTGGGGTGGAGTTACCGTAGCCCGTCTTTGTAGGGCGGGAACTCCGTTACATCGGGTGCCTCCCGCCCTAAAAGGATGGGCTACAAATTGCCGTGCCTTGGTCTTACCCCACAAAAGCTCAGACACCCCGAAATCATTTGGAAGGAAATAAATTATTATGGCAGCTGATGGAATGAACTATGCACCCAAAGGGAAGCCCAACCGGGTTGTGGAAGCGGGTGAGTTTGCTTTTGCGGCCGTGGCGCTGGATCACGGCCACATTTACGGTATGTGCAACGGCCTGACTGAAGCCGGAGCCGATTTGAAGTGGGTCTATGATCCAGACGAAGCCAAGGCGCAAACCATTGTTGAGCGTTTTCCTGGCGTTCAGGTGGCGTCAAGTTTGGAGCAGGTTTTAGATGATTCTGAAGTCAAGTTGGTTGCCGGGGCAGCTATTCCCAACCTGAGGGGACCGCTGGGGTTGAAGGTCATGGATGCAGGCAAAGATTATTTTACAGACAAGTGTCCCTTTACGACCTTAGAGCAGCTGGAGCAGGCCCGACAAAAAGCCGCTTCAACCAGCCAGAAGTACATGGTCTACTACAGCGAACGCCTGCACGTGGAGAGCGCAGTCTTTGCGGGGCAACTGATTCAAGATGGCGTGATCGGTCAGGTGATCAACGTCATTGGATTAGGACCCCACCGGCTCAACGCACCGAGTCGCCCAGATTGGTTCTTTGATAAGGAACAATACGGGGGCATTCTTTGCGATATTGGTAGCCACCAGATTGAACAATTTCTTTACTTTGCCGGAGCCAAAGATGCAACCGTAACCCATGCACACGTAGATAATTTTGCGAATCCAGATTATCCAGAACTGGAAGATTTTGGGGAAGCCAATCTACTGGCAGATAACGGCGCAACCAATCATTTTCGGGTCGACTGGTTCACGCCGGACGGTCTCTCTTCCTGGGGGGACGGACGGACCGTTATCTTGGGGACCAAGGGTTACATGGAGCTGCGCAAGTATCTTGACGTGGGGCGCGATGCGGCAGGCGATCACCTTTATTTGGTCACTCAAGAGGGAGAAGAGCACATGCATGTGGCGGGAAACGTCGGCTATCCATTCTTTGGAGAGCTTATCCTGGATTGTCTGAATCGGACTGAAATTGCTATGACCCAAGAGCACGCGTTTAAGGCTGCCGAGTTATGTATGCATGCTCAGGTGCTAGCCGATGGAAATGGGTAGTTGATCCCTGCCACTGGTCAATTCCATTCTATGGGTGATTTCGACTCTGATATAGGAATAGACCTATACCAACTAGTGCTCTATCCAGGTTTAATTTTCGGGTTAAGTAGGCACGCCTCGTGCCGGTCGCCGCACGAGGGCGTGCTTGCTGAACGGTTACCTAACGACCCGAATTTTTAAGATTGGTGATGCACTAGAGGTAAATTCGTCTAACGATTCCCCTCATACAGGGAAACGAGGCGTGCCATTAACATGGCAACGTAGAGCACCCCAATGACTGCCTCGGCCAATACAAAGGGTTCTACATAAGCGTTAAGTGGGGTGATATCGCCAAAGCCAAGGGTTGTCAGGGTGGTAAAACTCAGATAGTACATGCGTTGCCATGTAATGGGAATTTCATAGGTGTGAATGCCAAATGCGGGTGACCCCGAAAAATTGGTGATCAGGGCATTCAGGAAGAGATAGATAGGGGTAAAGATGTTGCCGATGAGCAGGTAAAAGGCGACGCCAGCAAATAGGACATCTCGGGTGATGGTCTCGGCAGAAAAGATAAACTCCCACAGCGTGACGGCAATCAACAGCAGATTTATGATGATGGTGACATAAAAGATATAGAGCGTGGCATTGATGGCTGTGTCGTTACTCAGAAAGGCCCACGCAACGCCTGTAATCATAGTCAGGACTGTCATAATGCTTGTGACCAACCAACGCGTCGGGCTAAGGCTTGTGATATAGGCACCAACTCCTACCGCCAAGCTATAACAGACCACATAGATGGCACTTGCTATCGTACTTAGTTCAGAAAACGGATAGGTAAAGTGGATCAGAATAAGCGCGGAGAGAAAGTAGGTGACGCGACCCCGTAATTTAATATGGTAGGTGGGCATGGTTTGTCCTGAGTGGTTCGTCATGCCTATACTGTGACCAATGAGGAGACGCAGTTAGTTGAATTAAGATGGTCAGAAAAGTTCTAGACCCTCTTCTCAGACTTTCCCAAAGCGAACTGCTCTAGAGTCGGGACTAGACTTTTCTGGCGAAGTATAACTCCTCAAGCATACAATACACGCACGACATCTATATCAATCAATGGGCATGACCTTGAGCCTCGGCATCACTTTTCCAAACAAAGTATGAGTAGAGAACCAATGTTAGGGTCATCAGCAGAATACCACCGATCAGAACAAAGATCCAGGCCTCGCCGATAGAGACCAAGGCACCCACGATGAAAGCGAAGCCCAGCAACATAAAAAGCTTACCACCCAGACGGTGGGTCTTATTCCAAGAGAGTTCGCTGGATAAGGTCCACGGGGTACGGATGCCAAAAAAGAAATTACTGCGAACCTTGCCCAAGTAGTTTCCAATAACAATAAACAGAATACCGATTAGTATAGGGACAACAAAGCCGATATTGGCCGTGCCGCCAAGAATTTCAAGCATAAGCGCACTGTGCAGCCCAAAAAAGAAGAGCAGCATAATCCCCCAAACCGCAGTATATGCTTTGCGCGATTGGGCCAGATGAATAGCACGCGGCTCTATGCGCGGGATGAAGCTAAATAGCCCGACAACTGCGGTTACGATGAGGGGCATTAGGTAAATACCAACAAATTTGTTGCCGTAATCGTCACATTCGCCTGCCGCATTCCAGTGTGTGCAAACCTGTTCTCCGGCTGGGATTTGGGTCCACACATACGTTGAAAGGGCAAACATGGCAAGAATGACAACCCCACTTAAGATCAATACATTTCGCAAATTATTGTTCCGCTGTTCTGTTTGATACTGTGTCATGATTTATTCCTCCAACATCAATTTTAAACATCTCCATCATTTCAAGCATAGCTTCCTCCAGCACACTTACGTTGAGCCTATACATAATCGTCGTGCCGTTTTTGGTTCCTTGAATTAGATCGGCTTCGCGCAAGACAGAGAAATGACGGGAGAGGGTCGGCTTGGTTGAGTCGAAATGTTCAGCCAATTCGCCTGCACTCATGTCGCGCTCACGTAAAAGCTGTAGTATTTTGCGGCGAGTTGGGTCAGCAAGGGCCTTGTATGTATTTTGCATGGTTACATCGTCTATATCTTCTATCTGTTGATATTAGCCGATTCGCTAATTAGTCAAATAGCTAAATAAAGAATACCACGATTTATTTCAACTTGTCAAGTACTTTTTGAGAATCAATTGCTTCTCAGAAATCAAGTTGGTTCCAAACTTGAGACGCTCCCGTGGAAATTCCAGACAGATCCTTCCAGAGGATTTTACCCATACATGATGAGAAGGTACAATTGGTGCGAACGCTTCAACCAAGGAATGATCTGTTAATGCTTTTTGTTCATCCTCGTTCCAAAAAAGGAGAGACCCAATGTCCTGGCAATTTGAAACAATCACTAATCTTGGCTCCATTACCGAAGGCCCAGCCTGGGATGGAACCAGCCTTCTCTACACCAGCATCGCCACGAACCGTGTCATGCGTTTGGATCCCGCCACTAGCGAATCCGTGGCTGTTCGCACTGGAACCAATGGCGCCAATGGACTGATGCTGAGCAAAGATGGAACTCTTTATGCTTGCGAAGGAGGCGGTCGACGCATGGTCTGCTACAATCCCATCGCTGGGGATGCCTCAACAGGCATAACCGTGATCTGTGACAACTTTGAAGGCAAGCGCCTCAACTCCCCCAATGATCTGGCGATTGATAGTCAGGGGCGAATCTGGTTCACCGACCCTCGTTATGGCGATTTCCGGGATGATATGGAGCTAGACCATGAGTCTGTCTATCGGCTCGATCCCCACATAGATGGGACCTGGACCTGCACTCGGATGACCTTTGACACTACGGCCCCCAACGGGCTCCTTTTGGCCCCAGATGAAAAGACGCTTTACGTGGCCCAGAGTAAATATGGTGATGGCGGAGCCAGAGAATTGCGCGCCTATGCCATTTTAGAAGATGGCTCACTTGCCCCAGGTCAAGTACTTCATAATTTCTATCCTCATCGAGGCATTGATGGCATGTGTTGGGATGCTGATGGTTACATTATAGCCACGGCAGGATGGGAAGAAAGCGGTCCGGGCGGCATGATCTACGTCTTTGAAACCAATGGTCGCGTTGTCGAGACCCATCCAGTTCCAGCCAATCGCCCGACGAATTGCACATTTGGCGGGCCGGAACTCTCTACCCTCTATGTGACTTCGACGGATGGCCACCTGCTCAAGGCCAAGACGGATCGGCGTGGGCCAAGTGCTTAGATCACTTGGCAAGTTTGTACCTTCGAAGACGTTCTACTTGCAAAGACGGATTGTTAGCATCCCCGCTAATATTTAGAAGACACGGGAAATTGAGGAGAACCAAATGAATATCAATATTACTAAGGCGGAGCGCACGGCCGACCAGATGTCACCCGACAAAGCCCAACAGGCCGTAAGCGCTATTCTGACTGATGGCTTTGTTGTTCTAGATAATGCCGTTTCCCATGGCTCACTGGATCGGCTGCGGGAAAAGATGATAGAGGATTCTCAGCGGCTGATCGAGGCTGAGAAGTGGGGTGGAGCTGGTCGGTTACCGGGCCATTTGCAGCAAGGCCCTCCCCCTATGGCCCCGTTTGTCTTTCGTGATATCGTCTCCAATCCCTTTGTCATTCAAGTGACAAAAGGCGTGTTAGGTGAGGGACTCTTTAATAGCTTTTATAACGGAAATTGTAACTGTCCTGGTAGTGGGACACAACCCCTTCATGCAGATCATCCCCACCTTTGGCCCAATATGGAAAAAGCTCATCCGCCTGCTTCCCTGGTCGTCAATATCTGCCTAACCAAAGTGACCGAGGAGAATGGCGCAGTGGAGCTATGGCCTGGCTCTCATCACAACACCAAACCCGTTAGCGACGAAAATGTTGCTGCCCAGCGAGAAATTACCCCTCCCATACCAGGGGAGACCGAGAAAGGGAGTGTCTTGATCCGAGATATGCGGGTTTGGCATCGTGGCGTCCCCAATCACTCGAATGAAATTCGTCATATGATCGCAATGGTTCATAATATATCCTGGCGGGTGCGCAACCAAACACTCCGGTATGGATTGGGTTGCGAAGAGGCATTTGATAGCACAGAACTGGATCACAACGCCGTATTTATGGATGAACCAATTGATTATCTGTTTGGAGAGTTTATCCGACCGTGATTAGTTGGGCAACGAGACCTTGTCATTTCGAGGAGGGACGACGAGAAATCTTCTCTTTGGTCATCCAAGATTTCTCGCTCCGTACCCCGTGGCTGCTTTGCGGCCACTTCGTGGGCGAAATGACAAGGTGTACCTAACGTCTTGTTATCGCATTAGGAAGGGAATGAGAAACTTAGAAGCGTTATTTTCTTGTCACTGGTAAAAAGACCTTTTGGCCAACCTCCACATCAATCGAAACAGGTCGTGATGTAAAAGCTTCATCATCTTCTGCATAGAACACAATTCGATATGTACCGTTTCTATTGAACCCATCATAATAGGCTTGAAACCAATCACCACCTTCTTCAAGTAATTTTATCGTTGGTATAGCTTCTTGCACCAATGACTCTCCTTCAGTCGGGGCTTGATAGCTAGGTTCGTAGATAACAGCCCATACGTGCTTGACATTGCTATCATCAAAAACTTTTATACGGAGTAAACCACGTCCATCTACAATATTATTCGGCCTTTCTACTTGTTTAATGAATGGGCTCCAAACATCTGCTGAGAATGTTCCAATAACGCCAAATCCTCGTTGAGCTGCTACCGTTTGTGAAGCATCATCATGCGGGTTGCCGTCACCATCACCGTCGATCCATGCTTGTTGAATACTACTGTTTGTCAGAGCTACCTCTCTCGCAGTGGCAAAACTGTTGTAAAGGCTCTTGAACTGGCGTAAGCTGAATAAGAACTGATCAGAAAAACTTGCTCCGTCCTCTGTGGCCCAGGCCAAGTTTGTGTCGTCTGTCGAGGTAATGACCACACGTCCCGGTTTACTAACACTACCGTTTTCCGCGGTGATAAAACTACCAGAGTAACATGCTTCGATGATTACGTTTACAACGAGAGCATTATGTTCTGCCTCCAATTCGCTTAACCATTGATCCAATTCGAGTGATGTTACAGATTGGCTACGTTCTTTATCTAGGTACACTTTATCTTTTATTCCGTGATCCATGAGATAAAGAGTTAAAGGACGATTGGCATCCACTTTGTCAGCAGCCCATTCAGTGATAGCATATTTAAGGTTATCAGATGTCGCAGAGGCGTCAACATTGGCATGAGCAATATCTGGGGCTAGGTAATAGATACGGTCATCATCATAACCATTATCCACGAAAAGTTGACGTGTCGCATCAGTGACGTGGTAAATGTTGGGCTGAACTGGATCTCGCTCTTTGATTTTGCCTGCAACAAGAATCAATGCACCTGGTTGCTGTTCGGTACTGAGTTCGCGTACAGATAAGGCATAGCGTACAGCTTCACCGCTTACTTCCGCATCCTGATTGTAAATGCGCAAATATGCAATACCATCCTCATCTGCAGAAAACCCAAGCCGAACACCGGGTGTGTATTTCAAATTTTGACCATCTTCAAATAGGCTCCCACAGTGCCTATAAACCTCCAGTACAACATCCGCTGGGGATAGATATGGAACATTCACTTCAATTTGGTAATACTTGTCTTTTACCATGTCAAACTGAATCCAATCTTCATCGCCAACCTCGTGAAAAT
The DNA here is from genome assembly GCA_039028975.1 of Chloroflexota bacterium. Lineage (GTDB taxonomy): Bacteria > Chloroflexota > Anaerolineae > Caldilineales > Caldilineaceae > JAHBNG01. Next base: position 22,697 of record JBCCHB010000135.1, on the reverse strand, counting down.
TATGTTGCTGAGGTGAGCCATTAACCAGATATAAATTGGCTTGATCACACCGATTATCCATCTCAAATGTATCGCCTGGATTCGGGATGCTAGTTTGCAAGGTTGGTGTGGCAGTGGGTGTATGTGCGAAAATAGGAGTTGGCGTAGCGTCTGCGAAAAATCCTGGTTGATGAGAAAAATTACTACTCTGCAAAATGGTTGCGCCATCTGCAACACTGCCTTCAGCCAATATTCCTTGCATCTCGTATTGTTCAGACCGCATTGGCCGTGTTACAACACCCGAAGCAACAAGTCCGTTGATAAGCTGAACTGGAGTTTGGCTTACCTCTGTGTTGGACGTTAGCCTAACTGCCCTTGTGTGTTCAATTGAAGAAAAAGGGAATCGCAGTATCAACAGAGCAGAAGATATAAAAACAGACAGAGCGCAGATCAAGATAACTTGTTTTATAGTCATAAAAATCATCCACCCTAAATAGAGTAGCGAAAATTGTCATATAATGTATTTTGAGAACGCAACCTATATCTTTGCATAGGACCAAAGTGTAATTTTAAGGTGAAATATAGGCAATCCAGGTAGCACCTGCGCTATAAACTTGCGAATCGGCCCAGGTCATAAAGACAAGATCGAATCCATTTTGAGTAACATTGATTGCTGAAACGGCTATGCGGCCGTTGGCGCTTGGATTTAGATCTGCGCGAGCAAGGCCAACAACGACTTCGGGAGTATTGCTAAAACTCTCCTCAAAAAGAATCGAGGCTGTATATTTACGCTCCCCTATATCTTCATGCAATGTCCAGTTTTCATGAGAGGTAGCACGAGCAATAAAGCCGCTTTCTATTCGTGCTAAACCAAGTTCAGGGTTCAACTTTTCCGCTGTAATGCTGCCATCTGGGACAGTTAATGCTTGGATAGCAAAGGGGACACTACCCAACTGCATTCGTGGAGACATCTCATTATCCGTGCCTACGGTGATTCCTAGGTAAAGTGTGCTATTGCTTGAGATGAGAGTCTGCTCAATCGGGTTAATACTTCCAAGTAGAACATGAAATAATCCATCACGAACTTGAATGCCATTTTCATCTGCCCACTGTTCCTCCCAGAGCACCTCACCGTCATCACTTGCATTATATAACCGAAAGACAATATTGGTCGTTTCGTTGAGGGGGCTACCTGTACTATCCGCTAAACGACCTTGATAAGGGATAGTGCTAGTAGAGCTATTAGCAACCCTTGGCACACTCAACATGATGGCCCTTGCATTTTGCGTCCAAAGTAGAGTGCCAACGAGCAAAATAAGTAATATATTGCCGATTATAAGTAGCCAACTCAGTATAGGATATTTAGCTACTGGACGCTGAAAAGACGCTGTACTCAGGTCTATCGTGTGATTCTCAAAAGCGTCGCTCTTTTCAGTTATTATGTCATTTGGTCTCATCATATTATCTCCTTGATTGAAGAACAAAAAATTATGGTTCAACAGAATCTCATGCGGTTGACGGTCGTAGGTCACTTTTTAAAAGTGAAATAGCTCCACCGAAGTAGGCTGAGTTCGCATTGGATGGCTAATACCCATTCTTCAATATGAAATGGTTTTCAAGCACGCGAGAGCCATCTGCATTGGAGAATCGCACGGCTTAATTATAGATTGGAAGAATTGTCATTCACGATCGGCAAATCCTCACCTGTCACAATATCAAGCGGACTGTAACCATCATAATTTGGAAAGATCGTACCGATATTCGGATTCTTTAGGCGGCGAATCAATATCTCGGACAGGACGCGTCGATAATCTGTCGTAATGGCAAGGTCGCGGCCATCGTAGAGAGCACCCGTCTCGAGAGTAGGCCAGTCACCGTAAATTTTGCCACCATTCACTTGGTTGCCCAGCACCAGCATGACGTTACCGTGGCCATGATCGGTGCCGCGGCTGCCATTCTCTTTCAGGCTGCGGCCAAACTCACTCATCACAACCATGGTGACGCGCTGTGCGTTGCGGCTACCACCTACACCCACCAGATCCGCATAGAGCGCGTGCATTCCTTGGGCTAGTTCTCCAAGCAACGATGCAAAGTATCCCCCACCTGCAGCCCCTTGATATTCGTGGGTGTCCCAGCCGCCGAGATCAATGGTCGCTACCCGCATCCCCAACTGCATCTTAACCATCTGTGCAATGGACTGCATGTTCCGGCCAAAACTGGTGCTGGGGTACTCGATACCGCGAGCGGGCCTATAGGCATCCGGCGCATGGGATTCGATAATATCAATGGCGTCTAGCGTGCGTAGTCCCGACTCGTGAATGGGGGTTGCCCCTTGGTACATATTGCGCAACGCCTGCCGCTGCCAATTGGCGTATTGCCAGTTGCCACCAAATGTAAAATCGCGTGGTTGCGTCATGCCGATGGCTAGCGAGTTGCCACTAAGTGACGTCGGACTCTGATTGCCGACGGCCAGGGCCGGCACAAGGATATCATCAGTAATGCCATCCTCACTAAATCCATCAATGGTTGCCAGATGACGACTTAGCCAACCTGATGTGCTGGCCTTTGAACCTGGCGTGCCTAGTTCCATGTACTGCATGGCATCGAAGTGGCTGCGGGTATCGCTGGTTAAGCCCACAGCATGAACAATGGCCAGCTTTTCATCTTGAAATAGCTCATATAGCGGCGCAGCAGCCGGATGCAAACCAAAGCGATCATCGAGTAGCAGTGCTGCGTTATCCCCGGTTAGAGGGACGGCGGTGCGTTCTCGATTGCGTTCATAAATACCTCGGTCCGGTCCATCCAAAACCGGTACAATGTTGAGTCCATCACAGCCGCCACGCAGAAAAACCACCACCAGGATATCCTGGTGTGGTTCCTCCTCGGCGTTGCCAAATGCAACGTAGTTAAGCCGCCCACCCGCCATTGCGGCAATAGCAGTAGAACAGCCTACCATGAAATTTCGACGCGTGAAGAGGGGCTTCATTAGAAAATCTTTCACCAATATGTATGAAATTTGGGCGTAGTCGCACACTGTTACCCAAGTTATGCTATAGATATCCAGATAATGTTTTTCCATGGATAATCATAGCTAGTCAGCATTTCAGCTTGTCAGCCAGAGCTTGGATCCGCTGTCAAGCCGAAACGGAATCAACGATAGGAACATCTTTTTCTGAAAGGCTATAGTTTAGAGAGACGAAACTTAGACCGTCCTTGCAGGGCGGTGGAAGCCGATTGTCCTGTGAGTTAAACTTGAAATCGGTCGGTCATGCTATCTATCCCGCCCAAAATGGACGGGCTACCCCTAATCTGTCAATACTCGGTAATAGCGTAGTTGAAAAGAGCGCCTGCGTAGTGTAGCAAAATCTATCGTAATTACCGCCACAGAAATGACGGCGACATAAAGATTAACCCAACCATGTGCCGTAGGCGTTTGTTGATATCTTCCCTAGGTAAATCAAAGGTTGGATTGCGGCCAGCAGCCATGAATTCAACTACCTGATTGCGCTCATTTGGCGGCAAAATGTATCCCAGTAGTCGATTGCTCCACCAATCGACAATTTGCTCTGGCGTTGATGCCATATCGGTCCTTGGGTGACGTAAAGCAAGTCGATGTTGCCCCGCCCTGGGATGGTCTTCGTTGTACTGCCAATCGAGCAGTTGGTTCGCCAGCCGCCAACGGTGCAGCATAGACATGGTGCCAAGCCATGCACCCTGTACGTCGGGATAGCCATTGGGTGGATGCCAGCCAAATAGCTCTTGCCCGCCAGCATTATACATCCATAGATATTGATCGCTGGGTACAAAATCAGCGCCAGTTGCGCGAAGTAGACTGACCGCATATTCAAAAGGGCGTTTAACCTTTTGACCCCAGGTCGTGCGAAACTCGTCTGAGAGCAAAATTGTACGCACCACTTGTTTGAGCTGATCCGGCTCTCTAGCAGCTTGCTGGAAAACTTTGGTCGCAGCCTCGACGATATTAGCTGGCGGATGGTCGCTGATTAATCGTTGGCAGAGTTTGTAGGAAACATGATAGGCCGTACCTGGATGGCTGGCAAGCAAGTCAAGTACGGCATGGCCATCGTCAATCCCGCGGAAGGAAGAGAGAGACTGCCCCATCACAACCTTCTGAAATGGGAAGTGCTTGCCCTCGTCGAAGAAAAATTCACCCGTTCCCTCCTTCACATGCCAACCAGTAAAGCAGAGCGTTGCGCCGTAAATATCCTCATCGATGTAGCCAAGCCGTTCGCCATCGGCACCGATGATGGTGGGATCATCCAGGCCACGAACGCCCAGATAATTCGATGCCCCGAGCGTATGAATTTCAAAGAGTTCTCGGGCAAAGTTCTCGTTGGGATCGCCCCCTTCATTGGACTGATTGTCTAAATAGTAGAGCATGGCTGGACTTTGGGTAACCGCTTCGAGCATCAGGCGGAAGTTACCCAAAACGTGGGGACGAATCACCTGCTGATCGTGGAAGGCAAAGAAGGGCGCGGTCCAATTATCCCACCCATAGACGTTGAAGTGATTGTGCCAGTGATCGGTCAGCACCTCAACAAGCTGGCATTCGGAGTAGACCGCGCGTAAGAATGTCATGCGCTCCACCTCATGGGCAGGGTCTCTGCGGTCAACTTCCTGGCCCATCATGCCTTGCCCGTTGATGTAGGTACGCCAGACCCGTCGGAGCGGCAGATTGAGGGTACGGAACTCTTCTTCAGCCAATTTTTCATCGCACACATGCTCGTCGATGTCGTCAGGATGTAGCTGCTCTTCAACGTAGGCGGTTAGCCGGTTGTCATCGCTGTTGCCCAGCCTGTGAAAGCGCTCAATACCGTCTGGTCGTGGCCCAAAAGCCATGCGATTAAATGCTATGGTCGCCAGCGGCGGCAAGTCGGGACGCTGTCCGAGTGCAGAATCAGTTTGTGGAGAAGAGAGTGCTTCTTTGTGTGTATCTGGTTTTGCTGATGAAGAGGGTGCAACAAAGGCTGTGACTGCAGACACCGTAGTGAGGCGTTTCAACAACGTTCGCCTGTCGGGTTTGGATGGTGTTGGAATCTTATTGCCGGATGCTTCTTCTGTCGCGGGTAACGTATCAGCCTGTATGTCGGCAGTCTCCGTAGATTGTTCCTGGGGTGCATCTGGCATCGATTCTGTCTCCCTAGAAATCAGAGTTAAATGAAATCCGAAGCTTAGACCCTGTCATTACGCTTCCAAGGGTCGCCCCTGGAAGATCTGATAGTGAATTTCATTTACGTTGCGATCCTTAGAAGAATTATACCATACCTATTACTCTCATACCCGCCACGCCAGTGATGCAAGGACATCTTCCATACGACGCTACATATCGGGAGCAACACAAGGCGTGTCTGCTCCTATAAATTGTCTATTTTTCCATTCATCATCATGGTATGATTGGCAAATTATCGTTGGTAGATTTACTATTACAAAACTTACGAATTACAATCTATCCACCACATAAGGATAACCAAAATGACTGAACAAGCCATTGCCGATCTTATGGATCTGCTACCTATTGAAGGACCACCTGCTAAGGAAGCGAATGTAGCGAGTACCATACGCCAGAAACTAGTCAGTATGGGGATACCTGATGGCCAAATCACCCATGACCATGCTCACACCCAAAGCGAGTACGGGGGTGAAGTTGGGAACATGATTGTGCAGATCCAAGGGCGTACAGACCAACCGCGCCTGATGTTTAGTACCCATATGGATACAGTCCCTATCGCAGTCGGTTGTCAACCGCGGCTGGAACGAGAAGAGAATCGCATTGTCAACGACGCAGAAGGGTGCGCCCTGGGTGGTGACAACCGCCTGGGCTGCGCAGTTTTGCTTCATCTAACTCGGGAATTGCTTAAGCGTCATGGTGATCATCCACCCATCACACTGGTCTTTTTTGTCCAGGAAGAAGTGGGTCTAGTGGGTGCAAGGGGGTTGGATCTATCTCTGCTTGGTGAGCCGGTGCCAACTATGTGCTTTAACTGGGACGGTGGATACGCAGAGCAATTTGTTACCGCCGTGACTGGCACGGAGCGTTTTACCATTGATTTAAGTGGTATCGCTTCTCATGCGGGTTCTCGCCCGGCGGATGGCCTCTCTGCCGCAGTGATTGCCGCCCACGCCATTGCTGAACTAGACAGTAACGGTTGGCACGGGCACATTGATCGGGCAGAGGGCTTAGGGTCGGCCAATGTCGGTATTGTCCAAGGTGGGCAAGGTAGCAATGTGGTTATGCCAGACTTGAACATTCTAGCCGAGGCCCGTTCGCACAGCTCAACCTTCCGGCAGCAGATTGTGGCTCGGTGGAAAGAGGCGTTTACCAGCGCCGCTCAACGCCTGACCAATCAGAACGGGCAGCATGGTTCAGTGGCGTTTGGGCCGGGGCCAGCCTATGAATCATTTGCGCTGGATGAAAATGAGCCAACCGTTCAACGTTTGTTGAGTGCAGCCCAAGCCTGCGACATGGACGCCAAGCTGGTCTCCAACAATGGCGGTATGGACGCTAATTGGATCGTGGCCCACGGCATCCCCGCTGTTACGATTGGTGCCGGCCAGCGCGATGTTCACAAGCCAGATGAATGGATTGACCTGGTAGATTTTGATAGGGCCTGTCGGTTGGCGGTGGCGATAGCTGATTCAACCATCTAATAAAAAACGACCCGATGGTCCACTAACTTGCCATCGGAATATTCAAATGTGCCAGAGAAGAAAGCATCTTGCTCTAGCCAGGGGATAAAAATTTTGTCCCCTGCCCAAAGATGTAGATCGAGAAGCTCATCATCGTCGATCCATGCCAGAACGCCTTCGTCTGAATCGATGAGTTCCCCCCTAAATTGGGTACCGGTGAAGACGAAGACATACCAATCTTCCAAACCATCAAAGGCTGGGAAAGTAAGCACCCCGCGCATCTTTAAGTCGCTTACCCATAGTCCACTCTCTTCATGAATCTCTCGCTGAGCACATGCCTCAGGGGATTCACCATTCTCTACCTTTCCACCTAATCCGTTCCACTTTCCCTGATGCATGTCTCCTTCTTTGGTTATGCGGTGCAGCATCAGTGTTTGGTTATTATGTCGAATATAGCAGAGGGTTCCAAGCTTCATCAGCGAATCCTAAATTGTGGTATGGCTAAGGATCGAATACTCAGTAATTAATATATTTTGCAGGGCCACATCAGAGGACGCTAACACCACTGCGCAACTTGATTAATTCGCATTCCGAAACAACTTTCCTGAAAATAGGAGACGGGTTCAGATGGATTAGCAGGAGCATTTTCATCCTCCGTGGAGCATCTTGATCCATGAAAAACTACTACGAAATACTTTTGCCTAACTCTTTTGCCTGTTCTACCCAATCTTCAACGGTTGCTGGATTGGGTGTACGACGAACGTGATGTTTTTCTGCAACTTCTTTGATTTTCGCATGAAGATTGCGATGGTTTCGATTACTTAACTCTGCAATGGTATCTACACCAGCAAACTCTAACAGATCAGAATAAATCTTGCCGATGCCCTCAATACGAGCAATATCTGCTCGATTCACCAGATCGAGCAATATCTTCTCAGAGATGCCAAGTCTCTTGGACAAGTCTCGGCGTTCGTGGGGTGTAGATGCGACTGCAATCAATTGTTCAGAACTATCAAGCCCCGCCCCTTTCAACGCCTGGGCCACTGCGGGATCCACACCTTGCAGTTTACTAAACTTGATTGTCATCTCTTGCCTCTCTTCTTATCTGCGTGATGTTATCTATCACGTGTGGGAACAGTATACATTAAACTCAGTACTGCTGTAGATGGAAATGGCTTGTTTTACACAGGTGTAGTACTCTCAGCTATACTCAGTAAAATTGCAACGTTCAAAAAGCCTTCAGAAAGCACCTACCTTCAAATCGACTGCCATAGAACAGAAATTCCAAATTTTCACGAGCATGCGCGATAATGTACGATTTGGATGAGAGCTAGCCAAAATTCGGACAACATAGAAAACCTAACTGCACGTTATGGATGGCCAGAAAAGGTTCGGTCTTTCCTCGCCAGAATTCAATGTCATGAAGTTTAGCATTTCCGCCTGCAACGCACGATGAAGGATCTAGTTAGCAGAACGGAATCCAGGATACCGTACATCGCAGTCTTCACTAACTTAATGATTTTGAGTATAACTTAATTGAACGGTGGATAATGAACGGCAAAATATACCAGCCCGGAGTGGAAATTAGACTAGTAGACAACATTGAGCCATTCAGGCGATGTCGAAGTACATCGGGAAGCAAACAAGATGATATGTGAAAAGAACGACTGCGCAAATTTACCACAGATCATAGGATCGTGGCAAACCATCACTACCCGACAATTTCCCTACGCACAATCTAAAAGGGTTCATATTCATCTGTGTCAAAGCAAAGTAAAGAAGGAGGCCTACAATGGATAAAAAGACAACGCAACAGACCAAGCCGCTACAGCTTCTGGTCTTTGGCGCACACCCAGATGATCCGGATATATCCGCGGGTGGTTTGGCAGCGATCTATGCCCGAATGGGCCACGCTGTCAAGATGATTAGCTTAACCAGTGGTGATGCCGGACATCATGAGATAGGCGGTGCGCCCTTGGCCTGGCGACGACGTAGGGAAGCGGCAGCCGCTGGGGCTTGCCTGGGCGCTGAGTACCTCACCCTGGATATCCATGATGGTGCTCTGTTGCCAACGCTGGAAAATCGAAACACGGTCATCGAGATTATGCGCAATACCAAACCCGATCTCGTTTTAGTTCACCGCCCCAATGATTATCATCCCGATCATCGGTATGCGTCTCAGCTCGTTCAAGATGCTTCATACATGGTGACGGTCCCAAATGTCGTCTCTCACGTGCCTCACTTGCGAACCATGCCAGTGATTATGTATACATGGGACCACTTTCAGAAACCGACGCCCTTTTCGCCAGATGTTGTGGTGAATATCGATGAGGTGATTGAGCAGAAGCTGGATGCACTGCACTGTCACGAATCCCAGATGTATGAGTGGTTACCATACAATGGGCAATATGAAGCAGAAGTACCTAGCTCTGACGATGAACGACGAAAGTGGTTAGCAGAGTTCCGCAAGGGGCATCTTCGTCGGGTAGCCGAGCTATATCCAGAGAAGTTGGCGCACTTCTACGGCACAGAGCGAGCCGCACAAATCCAATATGCTGAAGCATTTGAAGCGTGTGAATATGGGACCCCCCTTACCCCAGAACGAATCCAACAGCTTTTTCCCTTCCTTGGGTAGGTTGCTAAGGTCCTCGCTTCTTGGTGCTTTGGGTGCCTAACTTTTGACTGATTAATGATAATATGTGGTATAATTTCCCAATGTCTCAAATCGGATCAAATAGATGACTCTGAGGCAAAAGTGGGTCGGTGGCGGAATGGCAGACGCAGAGGACTTAAAATCCTCCGAGGTAACACTCGTGTGGGTTCGACTCCCACCCGACCTACTTAGACACTGTATTTGGTTTGTTTGTTAGTACCACATAATCCCGCTACATATCATGTCGAATACACTCTAGATAATAGAGAGAACGGCGTGATTAATACTCCTCTCACAATCAAGGTTTAGTAGTTCTTGAGGAACTCCAAAGATAGTTAAAAGGTCGCTACAGAATCAAGATAAATGGTATTCGGGTTTTCCTCATACAAAAAGAGGATGACTTAATTTTGGTTTTGGATATCAGGGCGCGAAAAATGTGTACCCTCTTATTGCTTATTGCTTATTGCTTATTGCTTATTGCTTATTGCTTATTGCTTATTGCTTATTGCTTATTGCCATAGTATGTCTCTCTTTTCCCCATCCCGCCCGATTTTGGGTTACACTCGTTGTATTGTGATTTGTGAATGAAGATGTATCCAAACTCATTATAGATAAACGAGAACCCAACATGCCAAAACTAACCAATTACAACTACTTCGCCGGACGTCACCACGAAACCGGCACCGTTCACAACTACTATGCCTATACCAATGCCAAGGCTCCCCACACCAACCAACCCTACTCAGAAGCGCTGCTCTTAGGCGTCAGTGGGGGGATCGTCTTTGGTTACTTTTCCTTTGCCTACAAAGGATACGATCCCCATGTAGCCCTCCTGACTCGAAATACCTTTAACCCGCTAGAGACAATGCTCTCTAGGCTGGGTGTGGTCCAGGAGATACGCCAAACGTCCACGCCAGAGAAGGGCGTGGCCAATTTGGTAGATACATTAGCGGACGGGATGCCAGCCATGGTCTGGGCTGACATGTGGTCCATGCCTTACAATGCCATGAAGTACGATGAAGGGATGTGGGGCATGATGCCGCTCTTGGTCTACGGCTATGATGAAGAGGCGGATCAAGTCTGGATCGCCGATCGTTCGAGTGTTCCCCTTACCGTCACAACAGAGGAGCTGATGACGGCCCGGGCGCGAGTCAAGAAAGACAAGTTCCGTCTGATTACCTTAGATCAGCCTGATCCAGAGAAGCTAACCGCAGCAGTCTCAGCGGGCATCTGGGATTGTATCAATCTCTTTACTGAAAAGCCGCCTAAAGGCTCCAAGAAGAACTTTGGCTTTGCTGCCTATAATCATTGGATGGATCTGCTCACCAAACCGAATCAGCGACTAAGCTGGGCCAAAGAGTTTCCGGCGGGGGGTAAATTCTACGCTGGTCTCACCAGTGCCTTTGATCACATGGGGGCAACTGGCATTTTGGGAGATGGCGACCGTCTCCTTTATGCGGATTTTTTAGATGAGGCCCAGATTCTACTGGAAAAGCCAGCCTTGAGTAAAGCGGCTAAATGCTTTCGCAGCAGCGCAGAAGCCTGGCAAGAATTGGGACGTACCCTTCTTCCTGCTGAAATCCCACTGCTAGGCAAAAGCCGAGAGTTACTCACGCAAAAACGCCAGCTCTTTTTTGATAAAGGTGGTGATGCACTGACCCAGATCAACCAGATCAACGAGCGACTGGGCACCATCCGCCAAACCATGGACAATGATTTCCCTCTCACCGAAGATGAAGTGAGCGAGTTGCAGCAGCAGATTGCCACCGCGGTGCAGCATGTTCACGATGTTGAGTTAGAAGGGGTTGATGCACTGAAGGCGGCCATGAGCTAGAGAACAGTCTATTCTAGCTTGGTCATCTCCAGGGTGGCCATCTCCACTGCGGCGTAGGCATCGATGACGCCGAAGCCTGCAACATTGTTCGGTATGGAAGCCAGATCAATCTCACCGATACAGGCTCCCTCAGGCATCTCACTGGGGAGCAGTATTTGAACGAATGGGGGAATCTCCTCATCTTCTATCCCTTCGGCTATATCCTCCGGAATCATTGAGCCAAGGGTGCCAGTAAAGGGTCGGGCCGTCTCAACGAGAATCTTTTCGGTCCGCTCAATGTCGCCGATAAGGGCCGGGTTGGCCGACCAGAGCAACGCCACCACCCCAGCCACGTGAGGTCCTGCCATAGAGGTGCCACTGGCTACTTCATAGGTACCATTGGGATAGGCAGAGAGAACATCCACACCCGGGGCCACAATATCCGGCTTCATGCGTTCACTGCCATCAACAGTAACCGGTCCTGTGCTGCTAAAGGGGGCCAGATCATTCACAACATCCACAGCGCCCACCGAAAAGACCTCATCATAGATGGCAATGCTGTCTGTAATGGTACTGCAATCTGGTCCCGAGTTACCTGCCGAAGCCACCACAAAGATGCCTGCCGCTCGTAAGGCCGCGACCCCAGGGCGGAGCGATTCTGGATCACATCCCTCAAAGTCTTGGGGGCACCCCCACGAGTTATTGAGGACGTGGGCCGACCGGTTTGGATCGCCATCGAGTAGCGGATCACCACCGATGGGAAAGGGAGCCAACATAAATTGCATACAATCCAGGTAGAAGCCAGGGTTACCCAAATTCCGGTGCAGATTGGCGCAGCCAATCCACTCCGCATCAGGCGCCACACCCACCAAATTCCCCACGATTGATCCCAAGGTGTGGGTACCGTGGCCGCTGACGTCACTTGGCTCCAGACTTTGGTTCCACGGATCAAACCAATTGTAGTCGTGGTCGCCGCTGCGCCCTCGATAACTGTCGATCACTTCCGCATGATCAAACTGAACACCCGAATCGGATTGCCCAATGACGATACCCGCTCCTCGTATGTCAAAGTCAGCCCAGACCCGGTCGGCACCCAGGTTGGTTAGATTCCATTCGGGGCCAGCCGGTGCAGGCTGGGTCCCTTGGGCTGATTCTTGGGCTTGAAAGAGGGGGCGCAGCGCCGGGCTAGGCATAATTCTGTCCACATCCGCTCGTCTGTTGAGCCAAAGACGCATCAACAGCCCCCCTCGAACCTCCAAGGCATTGACCAGATAGTAGGGCGTGTATTCAACGTTTAGCTGCTCTAAGCTGGATCGCAGATCGGCCTGGCTCTCGTTAGCGTGGTTAACCAGGGTATCGTACACATAACGCCGCCGATCATCATAATCGCTCATGGTAGCAGCCTGGGAAACGTCCGCTTGTCTCGTCATTACGACAAAGAGGCTATCACCATAAAATCCTGACTGACCCGCTAAATGATAGACAAGTCCCCCTGTAAGCCAAAGGGCAAGCCCGGCCAGCAGAAGCGTTGGTGATGCCACTGTTCGAGCCAGGGGACGACGCAGGATCAGCATCACAAACCCGCCAACAAGTCCTGTGACAACCACCAGACCAGCCGCAGCAAAGTAGTGACCTAACAGCCCATCTACCGCTTGGAGAATGGTTCCATCAGTATCGCTAAAGATCAGAATCACGGCGCAGATGCTCCCCACCAACCAACCTGGACCCGACGAGCGACCTGCCACATGAGGTGTATGGGTATCCGCAGCCACAAGAAGCAACCACCCTACCGCAGAGAGGGCCAACATCAATAGGAGCTGTACGCCATTTAAGCTCAGCCCGCTGGAGAGAATTAGCAAGGTTGTTCCAATGACAAAACCACCTGTCAGTCCATCCCGTCCTAAACCGCGTGAATCCACCGCCAATGAGCGCAGCCAGATACGGTTTATGAGTAGAGAGGCAACCCATCCTGCCAGAAGACCCAGGGCCAGATTGAGCAGGAGATCCAATGGGGATCCCACACTGCCCACTACCACCCAAGGATAGGCACAGAGCGCGCCCCATACCAGCGCCCAAGGCAACCCTGGCCAGCGATTCGACCGCCGCATTGAGTATTCGCCCCTCTGCTCAGGCTTTTGGAGGGGGTAGGGCAAAATCCATCTCTGTATGAGCCACCCATACAGGCTGGTGAGCAGAATCTGGCAAAGCAGCACCCATTGAGGTTCGGCCAGAGGGAAAAGACGGGTAGGGGCCAAAAGCAGCACGAACCCTGAAGCCGCCAGCCAACTAGTCGTCATGGCTCGGTATCGCACCATTTTCCAGGCGCGTGCCCCAATCCCCAGAGGAATCAAGAGCAGAACTGCTTGAACTAACGAGGCCCAGACTGCACTATTTGGATCCTCTGGTAACATTCCCGTCAGATCTCCGCTCCATCCCATAAGCTGAGCCATCCAAGAGACAGTGACTACCCAAATAAGCAACAGGAACATAATCCATCGTCTCCACCAAAGCCGAGAGGATGAGGACTGTGCCTTTGGGTAGGGAGCAGGAGAGCCAGGTGACTCAGAGGCCCAAGGGGTCTGGTGCTGATTGATAGATTGATTTGGCAATGAATTTGATGATTGGTCTGACAATTGATGAATGTCCTTGCAAATATACTTCGCCAGAAAAGTCCTGTCCCAACCTCTGACCTGTTCCCTAGGAAACCTCAAGAGGGGAAGAGATCGCCGTCTTCAAGAGGACAGGCCTCATCACAGGTCCCATCTTCATGGGGACAGGCTTTTCTGACCATCTATAACTGACTTTGACAGTGCCTGGATCGCGTATTACTATATTATATACTATGAATCATCTACACCCGCACTCAGACGGTCCATCTACAGATATCCAACCTACCAACTTTCAGCCTACTCCTCTCCGGCTTTCTGACAAGGATCAGGCTCTTCTGGCTGGCGAAGGAACGCGTGCCCAGCAGATGGCCATGCGGATTCTGGTGACGATGGCTCGGGTCTACCAAGCGGGACGGTTATTAGACATTGGGTCAGCCCATATCGATGGCTGCCTCTACCACGGCATTTCTGGACTTGAGTTTGCCCAACGATTGGTAGAAGGTGGAGCCAAAGCCGTTGTACCAACCACGTTGAACGTTGGTGCATATGATCTGATTCACCCCGAAAATTACTGCGGTGACGATGAATTTGCAGGCCGGGCCAAAGAGCTGATGGATCTCTACAAAGCAATGGGCTGCCGCACGATTTGGACCTGTGCACCCTACCAAGTCAATCAACGTCCTACAGTGGGGATGCAGATTGCCTGGGCGGAGAGCAATGCGATTGTCTTTGCCAATTCGGTGTTGGGCGCGAGAACCAATCGCTATGGAGATTTTATCGACATCTGTGCAGCAATTACCGGGCGAGCACCGGCTGCAGGTTTGCACTTGACTGAGAACCGGCGGGGGCAGCTCCTCTTCAATCTGCATCATTTGCCCGAGACCTTGTTGGGCGATGATTCGTTCTACCCGATTTTGGGTTATTTGATTGGTGAACGGAGTTGGATGGAACGAGGCCCCAAAATTCCCGTGATTCAAGGGCTGCCTCCAGAGACGACAGAAGATCAGCTCAAAGCATTAGGCGCGGCCGCGGCGTCGTCTGGGGCTGTGGCGCTTTTTCATGCCGTCGGCATTACGCCCGAAGCGCCGACTTTGGCCGAGGCGCTGCACCACCAACCACCAGAGGAGACAATTGAGCTGACAGTGGCCGATGTTCAACGCGCATACAAGCGACTCTCCACGGTTCCCGACGGTCCAATCCATGCCGTTGCGCTGGGCAGTCCTCACTTTTCCATAGATGAATTTGGTCAATTGCTTCCGTTGGTTGAAGATAGCCCCCCCTGCAAAGAGATTGAATTTGTGGTTTGCACCAATCGTTTTGTGCTAGACCAGTTAAACGAACGAGGCTGGAAAGAGAGGCTTGACCATACGGGAATTCGATTGGTGGTCGATACGTGTGTAGTCGTCACGCCCATCATCCGCGCCCAAAGTGGCACACTAATGACCAATTCCGGGAAGTTTGCCCATTACACACCTGGTAACATTGGTTTGGACGTCATCTACGGCAGCTTACAGGAGTGCGTTCGTTCTGCGGCTGCGGGTCACGTCTGGCGTGATGATATAAATTGGACAGTATAGAAAGAACTGTATAGAAAGAACTGCACAAAAAAAGCTTAGAGGAAGAGTTAGTTCAATGAAACGGTTATTTGCTGACCCTCTGGTTCCTGGCGAAGGGCGCGGTCCGGTCCTAATCTTGGAGGAACCCCTTTCACTATGGGGTGGATTGGATCCAGAGACGGGTGAGATTATCGACAGGCGACATCCTAATTCGGGGCAATGTGTAACCAACGCCGTCTTGCTAATGCCTGGATCCCGAGGATCAAGCAGTGCCAGCAGTATCCTCTTAGAGGCCATCCGAGCGGGTACGGCGCCAGCTGCCATCGTTATAAAGGAGCGAGATGGTCTATTGGCCCTGGGTGCAGCAGTCGCTCAAGAGATGTATGGGCAGACGCCACCGGTTGTTGTGTTGGATAGTAAAGCCTACAGCACCATTGGCAAAGGAGATATTTTACACGTTCACGCACAAAATGAAGAAGCATATGTCGCAATTGCCTGCTGATCCGGGTACATATTTCATACGATAACAAAATTCATATGTTACTTTTCCGATTTTTCTGGTATAATGGTTTTGATATCCGATCTGGAGTCGCTGGTGCAGATTCAAAAGGTTCGTACCCAAATACATAGGAAACACCCGGAAGAAAGATTTTTGGCGCGAATGCTGACATAAATTCTTTTCGACTTGATAGCCGACACAGGACATAAGCAGTAAGTCAGTCTATAGGGTATGCTTGATATGAAACGTTACTTCCTTATTGAGCTTCCCCTTGTAACGAGATCGAGGGATGGGCATTTCTGGTATATAATCGGCTAGTTTGTATTTGAGACGGGTAGAGGCTATTGGCGAATTAGGTAGGTTGATTAGCCAGTGGTGATTTTGTTTTTAAAACCTACGAAAGCGAAAAGAGCAAGAATGAATATTTATGTTGGCAACCTGCCTTACAGAACAACAGATGACGATTTACGTGAAGCGTTTCAGGCCCATGGTGAAGTAACAAGCGTAAACATTATTATGGACAAGTTCTCAGGGCAGTCCAAAGGATTTGGCTTTGTAGAAATGTCAGACGATGCTGCCGCAAATGCGGCCATTAAGGCACTTGACGGCCAAGATTTTCAAGGTCGTAACTTAAAAGTCAATCAGGCCCGCCCACGTGAAGACCGCAGCAGCGGTGGCGGCGGAAGACGAGATCGATATTAATCAATAATGGCTGTTACTGAATCTCTAACGACAGTTCATATTGATGGGGTATGAGAGACAATTTTCTTTAATCTGGTCACTCACCTTTATTAAGAAGATACATTTAGAGTACGGTAGCAAGCTCAATTAGCAAAACAATTACGGTAGACCCGAAGACGTTATGCTCGGGTCTACTTTTTTATATTCCTCAATCGCAGCTATACTGCTATTTAGTTCTGATTCCTAGGGGGATTAAGCTCGCGCAATGTCCAGCCAATGGTAGGCAATGTATCGGTTAATTCCGAGACAAGTTTCCAAATGTCAATAGACTGGGCCACCAATTCTATTTCGTCCACCAACTTCGTCGGCAGAGTTGCTACATAGTCATCCACTGCCTGGGTCACAACAGTTTCAAGCAGTTTAGATGTCCCCACTACCGGCCAGCTTTTCATCACCATATACGTCACAATGGCCCGGCGTTGCCAGTCCTCCTGATTCTCTGTAGGAAGGGAAGGGAGTTGTTCTAAAATCAGCAGAACCACTTTGGGGACAGCCGTGTTCAATGGCAAGAAATCTCGTTCAGCAGCGCACTTGTGCAGAAGAGATACAAAGATAGAATGAGCCTCCCACTGCTTTCCTAATCCAGAGTAAGCGTACCCCAGAATTGAGTAAGCAATGTCAGATTCGGCGTGACCACCTGCACGTTTCGAGATAGCCCGCCCTTTATCTACTAGCGTAATTGCTTGCTCGAAGTGGCCAGCAACCACTGCATGCCAGGCCAGCAACGTATACCCATTGGCAACAGAGCGCATATCGTTACTGGACTCTCCTAAGCGGATGGTCTCATTGGCATGATAGGATGCCCGGTCAAATTGACCTAGGCAACCCGCTACGTGGCTGGCATTGGCATGTACCATAGAAAGGCGTCGCTGATTATTCAAACTGCGATAGATATCCAGGCTCGATTCGAGCAGATCCATGGCCTCTTGATACTCACCCACCGAGTTTAGGGTCATGCCAAGATTCTGCATTCCATCAGCCATGCTAGAGCGTTCGTCCATTGTCTGGTAAAGCTCATTGCTCTCTCTGGCATACCGAATTGCCGTCTGAATATCTCCCTGAAAGCGGTTGATGGAGCTAAGTACGGCCAATGCATTGGCCATGCCTCGTTGGTCTCCAATCTGTTGCCGAATCGATAGGCTAGTTTCAATCAGATCGTTGGCCGCATCCAGATCACCAATCGACTGTTGGACAATGCCAAGCGCTTCTAGCACACTTGCCCGTTCCCAGTCCATGCCTAATGCGCTATAAATTGAGAGACTTTCATGGTACCATCTGAGTGTCGATTGGTTATCCACATCTAGCAGTAGATGGCCTCTTTGGAGTGCGTAGAATGCCCGTGCGGCTCGGTGTTCTGTTGCAGCAACCAGCTCATGATTTAGAAGACGTTCGCAATGATCAAGAGCGGCTTTCGCCTCTTCTGGCTGACCGACCATGCGTTGAAAGTCGGATATCCAGGCCAAAATGCGGGCCAGCGTTATCATTAGCAGCGGCTCGGGCCGCATGACCGAACGAGCTTGCAGCATGAGCCTTGTCGCCTCCAAGAGATGGAGACCATCACTAAATCGACCACGCCATTCGCAAAAGACGCCTAAACTGTCTAGCGCATTGGCAATTTCTGTAATCTGCTGGGTGCGAGTTGCCGTCTGCCATGCCGTATAGATATTCTCGCTGTCACCAATGTAGGTAGACAACGCATCTGCCTGCTGGCCACCCTTGTACATTGGCTCTAACTTGGCCAAATGTCCACAATAGTATTGGGCATGGCGTTGTTCAATACGCTCTTTGGTCTGTAGCTCCACATTCAGCTTATCAGCACCACATTGACGAAGTAGTTCATGAACGCGGTACCGATCCTCCTCATCTTGGTACTGAACCAAGCCTTTATCAGCTAATGCATCTAGGCTATCCAACCCAAGTACCCAATCCCCTTCGGCATAGAAAAGATGAGAAATAGCTTCCAGAGTAAAGCCCCCGCGAAAGACAGAGAGTGCCTGGAACATTTCCTGTTCAGTAGGTAGAAGTTGGCTCCACGTCGATTCGAAAACGGCTCGCATGCTGCGCTGCCTTGGTGGCATGTTGCGGACCCGGCTCGTTAAGATATCTAAGTCCCGCTCGACCTCATCTGCAATCGCCTCGATAGACATGGTGCGGAGCCAGTTGGCTGCCAGCATCAAAGCGAGGGGAATGCCGGCGACTAAATTACATAGACGGCAGATAGGCTGTCGATCAAGTTCATCTAACTGAAATCCGGGCCGAACCCGATTGGCCTCTTGTAAAAAGAAGGCTACCGCCGATGATTTGGCAATCATATCTAGGCTCTGGTTCGTCCTAACATCGGGATAAGCAAGCCCCTCGAGATTGAGTCGCCACTCCATGGCAACATTTAGCCACTCTCGACTTGTAACCAGAATTTTGATAGCAGTACACTGAGCCAAAAGCTGATTGAGAAAGTCAATGCCACTATCTAGAAAATGCTCAAATCCGTCGTAGACGATTAGCATTTCCTTATTGCGCAACTCATCGATTAATTCATTGGTTGCACTTTGCTGCCCAGTAAACGTTTGATTTAGGGCATCCACGGTTGCCGTAGGAATTAGCGACGCCGATTCAAGGCCGCTTAGTGGCACAAATAGAACCCCATGCTGGAATTGAGTTGCATCATCATCCAGTAGTTCATCGATTAGCGTGCGTACCAGTTGAGTTTTGCCAATGCCCCCAAAGCCAGAGACAGTGATTAATCGGCTAAATGGTGTGCTGAGTAGGGTACGCAACTGCTCTAATTCGCGTTCACGGCCAATGAGTGAAGTTGTATAGGGTGACGAGGGCAGTGAAGGCTTAGGGCGACGCTTGGCAGACTCTAAACTTGTATAGATGGATACCGTTTCTGGGGATGGTTCGACACCTAAGATTTGGGAGAGTGCTTCCTCACAGCGTCGATATTGGTTTAGCGCCGCTGCAATATCTCCCTTACGGCTGTAGGCTGTCATAGCACGTCGATGGGCTTCTTCGCTACAGGGATCGATCTCTAAGTGCCGATTGAGCACTCGTAGCGCCTCACCATAATTCTCATCAGTCAGATAGTGCTCAACTAAATTAGTTAGGCTTTGCAGGGCAATCTGCCGCCAGTAGCTGCGCTGTTGGCTTAGCCACTCTGCAAATTCGGGCGCATCTTCTAGGGCAAATCCGTCTAGAAAATCTCCTCGGTAAACGGTTGTGGCCTGAGCAAGGTGAGATAAATCAACCCGATATTGGACGTCAGCAACCTCTGCCAGTTGTCCAATATCCAGAAGGAGATCGCTCTTCTGATCCAGTGATAGGGTTTGGCGGGTAATGGAGAGGTGATCGGGTATCTTTTTGCGCAGTCCGTTGATAGCCACCCGTAGGCTATTCTTGGCCTTTTCCTCCGAACGATCTCCCCAAAAAAGTCCAGCTAATGCATGGCGCGAATGTTCTTTCTGGGTTGTGGCCAGATAGGCCAAAATGGCCTGGGATTTGATGGGAATCTCTTGGGTGATCGAGGTGCCGTCATGGACAACTTTTAGATCGCCAAGACAATTGATTTCAAGAGTAGACATAATGAAACGAACGAATACAATTTTATACTAATGCCCTAAAACCTCCACGCTCTTTTCACGTTTGTGATGCTGTAGACGCCAGCGGTCGAATTGGGCCAGCAGCTTTTGGGCTTTGTTGCGCCGACGCCGCAGTCGCTCTTCATTGCATTTCCACGCGCCTAACACCTGCTGGATCACCAATTTGGAATCCCCCCGAATGTCGAGCTGAGCCGTATTGGGGGCTGCACCCTCAGCATGAAGCCTCTTCAGGATGGCTTCCAATGCCATGATCAAGGTGTCGTATTCCGCTTCGTTGTTGGTAATTGAATTGCCCAACTGTAGGCGAACGACTTGTTGAGGTTGCCCCGGCCATTCTAATGCATAACTGCCGTAGCCATAACCAGGGTTGCCCTTACTACCTCCATCAAAGACGATACGAATGGGCTTTTCTGGGGCTTGGCCTGGTACGGGAGCCATAGCATGAGGGTTGTTGGCCGATGCATCATCCTGCTTATCCTGTGGGGCACCAACCACAATCTTCCCACCTACCGGAGTAGGCTCGATTCGTATCCCTTCTGGTTGAGAAAGGGTTACATTTGCAGATGTTGTTATACCATCTGTTGTTCTACTGCTTGCTGAATGAGCAGAGGAGACGTTTGCCGAATTCGTATTGGTCAACTGGGCATGAAGCGTGGGAAAGCCCAATGCCGGCGCAACGCGGAGCGGATTGCGATCACAAACCGGGTCATCTAAATCCAACAGATCATTAATTTGCAATCGTCGCAACAGTTGGCGTCGCGAAGAGGGCGATAAATGACGAATCTCTTCAACTAACTGGTCTATTGATGCACTCATAAATCGATTCTGGTTATGCTTACAAATGGCAAAAGTATCATTAGGAATCGGAATTAAATAACTTGTGCATAAGATCTCTCAATCCTTCGAGATGACATGCCCAACTTATTTAATGCTCATTCCTTAGATCCCAATGTCATTCTGAACGGAGAGAAGAATCTCTCACTGACATTGGGGATTTACTTAGGAATCAAGATCAAATAAAACCCTAAAGTTCGGTCCTGTCATCTCGAGTACTCGAGAGATCTTCCATTATGTTTTATTAAATTCTCGATCCTAGTATAGTATCGCCCTATGATACGGGAATCGCCTTATCCTCTTGAAGGGAGCGCTCTCGGGCTTTTTCCCATAGGTGGATCAAATTGGCTTCATGAAATTGTTGAACAAGTCCACCCAAAGGAATACGGCTGCGGCCAAACTGTTCAATATCATAAGTCAATAATTCATGGCGGCTTCTTTTTTCCCCTCGAAGTCTGTCAACCAGTTCTTCAATAGCGTTCAGGTAATCAACCGCTTCGTCGATGCTGGTAATGACCTCACCCCGCAGAAGGATGTCGCCGTGTCCTTGGGCAATACTTTCTAGATTATATTCATGTAGATGGAGCAACGAGCGTTTGTAGGCATCGATATCACTAAATTCTGTCGCGATCATAGGGACGGGCATCATTAGATCACTCGCAAAGAGAACCTTATCTTCACGCACGTGGACGGCACTGACTTCTGGGCTTGGGCCAGGAGAATGAATGACATGAATCGTCTTACCACCCAGCCGGATAAGCATCCCCTCGGAAAAGACCAGCTTGGGTAAGCGAATGGAAACCTCACGAAGCTCGGGGGTGTGCTCCTGGGCCAATTCCAACGCTTCATGACCATATTCGATCAACATATCTCGACAGACAGTATGGGCAATCAACTCAGCATCAGGAAAGAAACAAGAGCCATAGATGTGATCTGCATGGCTAATCGTATTGATCACGTACTTGATACCAGCAGGACAAACCCGCTTGACAAAGTCAATGATCTGCTTGGTCTCAGATGGAAAAGGGAGCGTATCAATCAGGATTCCTCCCTCAGGCGTCACCACCAATCCAGCGTTCACTTCAACATAAAGCTCGCTTGTAAAGACCCAGGTGTCGTCAGCTACACGCGTTCTTGTTATCGCCACAAATCATTCCCCCTCAATCAATTCTACGCTACAGATGGGCCTAGATAAGAATGGGTAGATCACAAGCAGTAGATCGCCATGTCATTCTATTGTAAGCCGCGAATGTTAGACAAAGGTGATAAGTATACCATAGCATTTACCTGTCGGCCAAAAGAGTTTACATAAAAACCGGAAGGGTTGTAAATCTGGGGAAATAACGCAAAAAAGACCATCCAAATTAAGAGCAGACGAGTTCTTAATTTGGATGGTCTTAAAAATCTTGGGTCACCCCGCAGCCCGTGTGAACAGTAGGTTCGAACCTGCGAAAGCAGGTGGGTACCCGCTGAGTGTTTCCGTCTTACATGACCCGAAAGCCAAGCTATCACATCCACACTACGTTGCAAGGTTCCCGTTTTTCTAGTGTTGGCTCGACCTGTGTGCTGCTCTATCACGAAAGCTGCAGAGTGATTGTACTATAGCACACTCTGCCAATGATTTCAAGGAGATCTATCTTGTAGGGGTGCCTTTGGGTTTCGGGGCGAGAATGTAGCCAGTCGAGTGCGTCGCACTGTTCAGTGAAAGATCCAAGCGCCCTTCCGCAATTGAACAGTGCTACGCACTCTTGTACCCCCAACCTCAAACGCAC
>JBCCHB010000134.1:0-48268 GCA_039028975.1 Chloroflexota bacterium | reverse complement strand
GTTTTATTGTTAGTTTCATCATTTGTTTTATTCATGTCCATAAGTGTGATCGATCATCTACTTTTTGGCACATATGCATTCGTCTCAATTGCAATCAACTTGACATAATACAAGAGCGTATTTGAATATTCACGCTCTTAGCACCTCGGGCGCCATCAGGGTGGCAGCAGAGCTAGAGCAGTATAGTCCCTACTGGTTTGAAGAGCCAGTCTCGCCGGAGAATGTGGATGAAATGGCGCGAGTAGCGGCCCAAACCAGCATACCGATTGCTTCGGGTGAGCGCTTGGTCAGCAAATACGAATTTTCCGAACTGCTCAAAAAACAGGCCGCTCAGATCATCCAGGTAGATGTAGGTCAATGTGGTGGGATATTGGAAGCCAAGAAGGTGGCCAGCATGGCAGAGGCTCACTATGCGATGATTGCGCCTCACATGTATTGCGGTCCTATTGCTATGGCTGCGGCCATTCAAGTGGATACCTGCTCACCCAACTTTTTGATCCAGGAGTTCAATACCAACGACCTACATAGCGAGATCTTTGCGGAGCCGATTCGCCTGGAGAATGGCTATATTACGCCACCCGCCAAGCCTGGGTTGGGCGTGGAATTGGATGAGGAAGTTGTGAAAAGGCAGCGGGTGAGTTAGGAAGCTCTATATCTATTCGCCACTCCGCAATTTGTAAGGTGTTTACCTTTAGGAGAGCCAACGCTTCCGCCGCCGATAGTGTTTAACATCCCGGTAGCTCTTGCGCTGGCCCACTGAACTTAAGCCGAGGTAGAACTCTTGAATGTCCTCATTATTCTTTAAGGTTGCGGCCTCGCCATCCAGAACAATACGCCCATTTTCAATGACGTATCCGTAGTCAGCCAGTTCAAGGGCCATGGTGGCATTCTGCTCAACCAGGAGAATACCAACCCCCTCGTCCTTGTTAACACGCTGGACAATCTCGAAGATCTCCTCGACTAATTGGGGGGCCAATCCTAAAGAAGGTTCGTCCAACAACATGAGTTTAGGGCGGGCCATGAGCGCCCGTCCAATCGCCAACATCTGCTGCTCGCCACCAGAAAGATAGCCAGCCTTCACGTGGCGTCGTTCGCCCAGCCGAGGAAAGTAGGTAAAAATGCGGTCGAGATCATCTGCAATCCCACTGCGGCGGGTGTAAGCTCCCACCATGAGGTTATCTTCAGGGGTTAGGTGCTCAAAGACCCGCCGATCTTCCATTACCTGGACAACGCCTAAACGCACAATGTCGGCGGCGTCTTTGTGGGCTAGCTGGGAGCCTTGGAATTCAATTTCCCCTTTGGTTACCTCGCCACGTTCACCGTGAAGCAATCCCGAGATTGCTTTCAACGTAGTACTCTTTCCCGCTCCATTGGCCCCCAAAAGGGCCACGATCCCGCCATCTGGCATAGAGAGCGAAACACCCTTCAGGACCAGGATCACTCGGTCATAGACGGCCTCGATGTTATTAACAACGAGGCCCACACCTGCTTCAGAATTGGAATTGGTCATAGTGGACATTTGTTACTGGTCACCGGTCACTGACATGAATGTTCCTACTCCTCATACAGTTCAGGATTTGCCGACTTAAATGCCTCTGACGATTCTGTAATCAGACCTTCTACAATGTCACTATACGCAACTGTCCACTCACCGATGGGAACCATGCGCTCTCCATCAAACTCATGCATCTGAGCAAAAGCTGAACCCATGTGATCCGTCTCAGAGGTGGTTAATTCGGGGGGTACTAGGCCTTCTAGCCCCGCAGCAGCCATTGCTTCAGGGGTGATATTCTCATACCCCCAAGCAACCTGCTCGCTGGTAACAGGGTGGCCAAACTCTTCGCCTGCTAATTGGATGGCCAAAGCTGCCGCAGCCATATTAAAGACACCTCGGTTGTAAAGTTGGGTGCCTACCTCTTCCCGCGGTCCAAAGCCTTTTTCGGCATCATGAACCTCAGAAAGTAGGGTCGAAATAATAGGAATATCCGTGCCAGAGCTGGCCCAGTAGTTGGCTCGTACACCTTTGGCAATATCCGGCCCGGCGAGTTCAATATCCTGATCAGTGGGTGACCAAGGGCAGCCAATGATCTGGGGCATGGGGTAGCCGACTCGGGCCGCTTCTTGCAGAGAGACAACTGTAGACTGCCCCCACATGCGTAAAATTACCCAATCAGGCTGGCTACGCTCGGCAATATCCGTCCAGACCGCAGTCTGTTCTAGGCCAGGCCATTCGACTGGGAATGTCTGGAGTTCAAAACCTAGATTCTCAGCCAATACCTCCATGAGGGGAATGGTCTCTCGTCCGTAGTCGATATCGGCATAGACCATAGCAATCTTCTTACCAGCTAAGGCCTCTTCGCCACCTTCTTGTTCAGCAATGAACGCCGTTGTAGACGCTTCCACGGTCCAATAAGTGGGTGTTAGAAGAAAATTGTAGGGGAATGCCTCACCATTGGCTGCGGCAGAGATCCCATACCCAGCATGGAAAATCGGCATCTTATCTTCAAATGCACGGGGCGTCACGGCATAGGTGGTACCAGTACTGAAGGGAATAAAAGTGACCATATTGCCTTCAGTTTTGCCGCGTTCATAGGCTTCTACACCCCGAGGTGTTTCATAACCCGTCTCAACTTCCAATAGTTTAACAGGCCAACCGTCAATGCCACCCTGATCGTTGATGTAGGTAGTCATATCCTGCATCCCGTTGCCCACAGGTGTTCCAGTGTGCTGATAGCTGCCCGTGCGATAACCTGCCACGGTAACAATATATGGATCTTTCGGCGCATCGGCATCACCACCCGCATCAGAGGCGGCAGGTTCAGCAGGTGCACAGGCAGAGAGGAGCAGCCCTATACAGAGTAAGATAGAGCAGAGAAAGGTCGATAGGGAAAGTCGCTTCTTCATCGTTAAATTTTCCTCCGGTTGGTATAGTGTAGGTACTGTCTATAAACACTTATTAATATGAGAATGGCCAGAGCCTGAAATAATCTTTGATATTGGCCCAGAGTTTGGCCAGCCCAAGTGGTTCCGTAACAAGAAAGATAATGATGAGTGCTCCAAAAATCATTGACTCAAGGCCCGCCGTTATGCCACTGCTCACATAGAACCCTGCTGCATCCCCCAAGAATGTTAGGAGCTGATTGAGAAAGATAGGTAACAAGAGAATAAATGCAACCCCCAAAAAGCTCCCCAAAATGCTGCCCAGGCCGCCAATAATCACCATAGCCAAAAGCTCGATGGAGAGGTTCAGGCCAAATTCCAGCACGTGGGCTACGCCAAAATAGAAGAAGATGAGTAAGGCTCCAGCGATCCCCGCATAAAAAGAGCTAATAGCAAAGGCCAGTAACTTATAGTGAGTGATATTGAAGCCAAGAATATTGGCAGCCACATCGTGATCACGCACCGCAATCCACGCCCGCCCCACTCGGCTGCGCATTAAATTCATCGCCAATATGGTCAAAATGATTAGAATGATTAGAGAGACGAAATATCGTTCTGTATAGGATTGGATCCTGAGGCCAAAGATATATGTGGCTGGAGGGAATAGGGTATCCCCACCCACAGAACCGATACCCGCAGGCAGAAAAATCGGTGTTAATCGGCTGATGACCCAAGGCAAGGCAAATTGGGCAGCAAGCGTTGCCATGGCCAGATAAAGCCCCTTGATACGCGCCGATGGAATCCCAAAGAGCAGCCCCACCAGTGCTGCCATCAAACCGCCAGAGAGAACACTTAAAAGAAAAGGAAAATCTCGCATGTAGATGAGTGTGGCTGTATAGCCGCCAACGGCCATCAACGCGCCATGTCCAAGCGAAATTTGACCGCAGGAACCGACCAATAAATTCAAGCCAATCACGGCAATCGAAAAGAGTATAAAGGGCAAAATAATCGCCGAAAACCAATATTCCGTGGCAACAAGCGGTACAGCCACCAGAGCCAAAAGCAGGATGACACCAATGGTCCAGCGTGCCAGGGGGACGCGGAAAAGGGCCATATCAGCCTGGTAAGATGTCTTATAGACGCCGCACTCACGATTGATCATAAATCACTATACTCTCTCTATAATTTCTCGACCAAAGAGTCCGTACGGTCGCACCCATAGAACAATTAGCATCAATAGATACGGAAAGAACTCCTTGGTTCCGCCGCCCACAATTGGATCCACATACCCAGCCACAAGATTTTCGGCCGTACCCACCAATAACCCCGCGATGATGGCCCCGCTTAGGCTATCTAACCCACCAAGGATCACCACCGCAAATGCTCTAAAGGCCAGCAAGGATAGTGAGAATTGAACTGTCATTCTGGTTCCCCAAATGAGCGCAGCCACCAGGGCAATGACCCCTGCAGCACCCCAAACAATGACCCAGAGTTGTTTAATGGAGACACCCACAGATAATGCTGCCTCGTGATCATCAGAAATTGCTCGCAAAGCGCGACCGGTTTGGGTATTCATAAACAGGTAGGCGGTTATCCCGAAGAGTAAAAGAGCGGTCACAGAGCCGATCAGATTAATCGGTAAGATGAGCATCCCGCCCAATTCAATGGGCGCACGTGGTATCCCCAAATCCAGGGTGTAGACGGGCCAAATGTTGCTAGTTAAGGTTTGGACACCCTCAATAAAGAGCGAAAGACCCAATGTCACCATGATCAAGCTAACAATAGGCTGAGCCACTAACGGTCGTAAGACCCAACGTTCCACCAGAAAACTCATGCCAATCATGGCCAAAGCACCTACAAGAATGGCTGCCCAGCCTGGGAGGCCAAAGTGTACGAGTAAGGCGACAATGAAACCGGCCAACAGAACCATCGATCCTTGAGCAAAGTTGAGTACGCCCGAAGCTTTGTATATTAAAACAAGCCCGAGAGCAACTAAGGCATATAGGGTACCTGTCAACAGGCCATTCACAAATAGGTCAAGAAAGAAATCCAAGATGCTGCCTTTCTTTTATACACTATAGATGGCCAGAAAAGTTCTGTTCCCTCTTATCGGAAATTCCCAAAGTGGATTGGTGAAGAGTCGGGACAAGATTCTTCTGGCGAAGTATAATATGGTACATTGTTTTAAGCTTAGCCATTTATACTCAGCTCCGTTTGAAAACACGAGTTTGGTCACTCTGGTAGATCATCGGAAAACTCCTGTTTTCAAAACGACCGCAGTATAGCTAAGAGCCATGTTTTATATCCTCGATGCGCAGCATCCGCTCTAGCTCAGTTGTCCGCCCATCTTCATAGGTGATGAGCGCGTTAACGGTAACTTCTTTCTGCCCTGCATAGAGCGCGTTGTTAATGTTGGCATACTTTTCGGCGATAAACCCTCGGCGTACCTTACGCGTTCTGGTAATCTCCTCATCATCCGGGTCTAATTCTTTGTGCAAAACCAGAAAACGCCGAATCTGAAGTTCTGCTGTCAAGCTGCTATTCACCCGCTCGATTTCAGCCTGCATCAATGCATACACTTCATCTTTCTGAGCCAAATCAATATAACCACCATAAGGAATGCGATTCCGTTCTGCCCAGCTAGAAACAATCTCCAAATCGATATTGAGCATGGTCGTGACAAACGATTCGTCATTCCCTAATGCCACAGCCTCTTTAATGTAGGGGCTAAACTTTAGCTTATTTTCAATATATTGAGGGGCAAAGACGGTCCCATCGATCAATTTAGAGACATCCTTTACTCGATCCACAATCACAATATGACCATCGGGTTGGAGGAGTGCGGCATCCCCTGTATGCAGCCAACCATCGCTCCATGTCTCTGCCGTCGCTTCGGGGTTTTTTAAATAACCTTGGCTAACGTTATCCCCTTTGACCAAAAGCTCGCCATTCTCACTAATACGCATCTCAACGCCAGGCACAGCTGGTCCTACAGACTCGGGGTTCACATCGCCATCCACATGCATGGCCCCCAACGCACTTGTCTCAGTCATGGCCCAGAGCTGCTTTAGGTTGACGCCTAGACCTTGGAAAAAGAGAAGAACCTCTGGTGCAATGGCTGCCCCTGCGGTGAGGGCAAAATCGATGCGAAGTAGACCCAAATGATCCCGTAACGGGCCATAGACCAGCGGTTCGCCAATTCGGTGAAGCGCCTTTTCAGACCAGGGAATCTCTTCCTTTTGAATCTTCTTCTCGGCCACCCTCATTCCTAAGTTGATAAAGTAGTTACCAATCCGTCGCTTGAGCCAATCAGCATCTTCTATTTTAACCTGGGTTTGAGATACCATATTTTCCCAAATTCGCGGCGGCGCAAAGAGGGAAGTCGGGCCGATTTCTTTTATATCTCGTTGAACGGTCAGCGGGCCCTCAGGGCAATTGGAGGCAGCACCAGAGGTCAAGCTAAAGACATAGGAGAGCAGATGATCGCCAATCCAGGCCATGGGGAGGTAAGCCATTAACTCATCGTCCTTCGTAACAGGTTGGACGGACATAAAGAAGCGAGCGGCTGAAATCAGATTCTTATGGGTCAACATAACGCCCTTGGGGCGGGAAGTTGTGCCAGAAGTGTAAGGGATAATGGCCAAATCATCTGCACCGCTGCGGTTCACGAGCGAATCAAAGAGCGCAGCGCCTTTGGATTCGGTCTCTCTTCCCTGCTCTTGGACTTGTAAGAAGCTCAACAGATCTGGGCGGTCGTATGTGCGCATTCCCCGGGAATCATCGTATATAATTGTTTCAAGGCTTGGCAACTGCGCCTTGAGCTCTAGAATCTTATCGACTTGCTCTTGATCTTCGGCGACGATAATTTTAATCTCGGCATGATTGAGTACGTACTCCACCTCTTGCGCGATCGAATCCTGGTATAGCGGTACCGGCATACCACCGATGCACTGGGCTGCCGCCATTGCCCAATACAATTGAGGACGGTTGTCACCGATAATACCCAGGGCATCCCCCTGCTGAAAACCAAGTGCATATAAGCCAAGCGCAAACTCGCGCACCTGCTGCAAATAATCAGCCCAACTATAAGTCTGCCAAATACCGTAATCTTTTTCCCGAATGGCTGCTTTCTTAGGCCACTGCTCGGCATTCCGCACAAGTAGCTTAGGGAGTGTATCGTGCTCTTCCATTCAAATACCTGTATCACCCTGTATACCAACTGCTGACTACTGACCACCGACCACCAACTACCCACTACTGTTTCCCATCTCTCTTCGTTCCCAAATAAGCTTCTACTACCTGGGGATTTTGGCGGACCATATCCGGCGTACCATCGGCAATCTTGTTGCCCCTATCCAATACAATGACTCGATCCGAAATATCCATTACTACGCCCATATCATGCTCAATTAATATAACGGGTATTTCCTGCTCTTCGTTGATATCGAGAACGAAGCGGGCCATATCCTCTTTCTCTTCTACATTTAAGCCCGCCATCGGTTCATCCAAAAGTAAGACACTTGGCTGCATGGCCAACGCTCGTCCCAACTCGACACGGCGCTGAAGTCCCATGGATAACGCCCCGGCGGGCGTGTTGCGAATATGCTCGATTTCAAGAAAATCAATAATAGCCTCTGCCTTCTCTCGAAAGCGCACTTCCTCGTTCTGAGCCAGGAACCAGTAAAAAGCGCAGGAAAGAAAATTTGACTTCATACGCACATGGGAACCGCTCACGATATTATCTAGCACACTCATGCCTTTGAAAAGTGCAATATTCTGGAAGGTACGCGCAATCCCCAACGCCGCGACCCGATGGGACGGAACACCTGTTATGCTACGCCCATCCAGTTGAATTTGACCTTCGTTTGGTTGATACCAGCCGCTAATACAGTTGATTAGCGTCGTTTTGCCGGCACCATTCGGGCCAATGATGGCAAGGATTTCACCCGCTCTGGTCTCCATACTCACTTTGGATAACGCTTTCACGCCACCAAAACTAAGGGAGATATTCTGTACATCAAGAACAGCCATGCGTCAATCACTCCTGCAATGTATCCAGCTTTATCCTTTGCCAGAAAAGCCTTGTCTCGGTGCATGTCCAATCTACTCTAGAGAATTCCGGAGAGAGGCGGATATCCTCGAGCGTCAGGAGAACAAGCTTCCCGCCTGCACGAGAACAGGTTTTGTTGGCCATCTGTATCGTATCAGCAAATCCCAATATTTTTCGGATCACCAATTGGTCCAAGGAGACCAGATTCTCTCACTGAGTATTGAGATTGACTGAATCTAAATTTTCGAAATGGGGGTGCTACAAAATGCGCCAAGATAGGACAATATTTCGAAACTCTTGCCAAAAGCTGGGGCTCATAGATGGCCAGATAAAGCTTGTGCCTGTGAAGACGGGTTGACCCTACGGTCGCGGGACTTGTACCTATGAAGGTGGATACATCCTCTCGACCCGGGTATCGGGCCTAAGCCAAAGTCGGGACAAAATTTTACTGGCGGACTATTACACTATCTTTGACAATTATGGACGACGAGACGCATTGTAATACAAGAGGGCGTGGAACACAATCTGCTGAAAGCTTAAACCAGCAATTGTACGAATCTGATTTCTTTGGTTCCGTATTTACTTGGCTTTAACAGGCACAGCCTCAGCCGATTGTGGATTCCCAATGCCGAGCCATCGACGAGCGCGTTGGGAAAATGGCTCGGGCGGCGGAAGCAGTTCAATATGAGTCAATGCATCAGAAAATTCTTGGCCTGTCTGATAACGGTCTGCGGGATCTTTAGCAATTGCCTTGAGGATAAATTCCTCCAAATCTGGAGAAATGCGGACAAATTCAGAGGGATAAGGGGGAGGAGTGGCGACATGAGATTCAAGTACTTCTTGCCGGGTACCGTAGAATGGCTTGCGGCCTGTTACCATTCGATAGAGGATCAGACCCAAGGAATATAGGTCAGAGCGACCATCCACATCTGGCTTTGCTTGAGCTTGTTCAGGAGAAATGTAGCCAAGTGTACCATAAACACCCTCCAAACTCTCGGGATCAAGATTATTCAAGTCAATTGAAGCCCCAAAATCGAATAATTTGGCCCGGTTGTTGTGCGTGATCATAATATTAGAGGGCTTGATGTCTCGATGCACAATCCCGTTTTCGTGAATGAAGTTTAGAGCATCTGCAACCTGCTTGATGATATCAATGGCTGCCACTTCACCAATCGACTTGTTGCGACGGAGAAAGGCCTCTAGCGTTTCACCTTCGACCAACTCCATAGTAATGTAAAACTGACCATCAATCTGGCCTGTTCCAGTCGAGCGAATGATGCCAGGGTGCCGCAAATTATAAGTCGTCTTAAATTCTCGACGAAACCCGTCACGGACTGATTTTTGAGCTGCCGCAGATTGATCGAGTACTTTGAGAGCCGTTGGCATGTTCCGATCAAGTGCACGATAAACAACCGCAACGCCCCCTTCACCTAAAAGCGATTGAATCTTATATGCACCTAGCTGCTTGGGAATAATTCCATTGCGAAGACCCAAACGGCGACGCTGATCGACTGTATTTTCTGTACCATGTACTGCGGTGTACCCATTGGGACGGGCCATTCTTTGCTCTCTTTAGTGGGTAGGTGTATCAAAAGGCAAGCACAAAAGCCAGCCTATGTGCATTATATACAAAGCCTAACGCTTTGTAAACCGTCAATCTGCACAAATTGCTGTCCATTACTGGCGATCAGAGGGAACATTGCTCTATAAATGGCAAATAAAAAAGGATGACGAAGGTCATCCTTTTTTATGGTATAGGAATGTATAAGAATCGACCGGGAAATACGGCCAAATTCTGGCTAAAAGCTGACGGCTAATTAGCTGAAACCATTTTTATAAAAATAGTCAGTAGTTAGACATTTAACAGGCTGCACGATAATCCACATAGTTCGTTAGAAACCGTATGCGTTGCCGCCATGCTCCGAAACGTCCAATCCCTCTTCTTCTTCCTCGGGTGAGACACGTAACATTCCCAAACCGCGAATGATGGCAAAGAGAATCAGGCTACTAACAAAGGCCCAAAGTGGAATGGCAATGGAGCCAGTAATTTGAGCAACTAAATCGTAGCCGCCAAAGAGCCCTGTCGCAATACCGCCCCACATACCACATAATCCGTGAACGGGCCAAGCACCAACCGGATCATCAATCTTCAGCCCTTCGAGCATTCTCATCCCTAAAATCACCAGGACACCAGCTACAGCACCAATCACAATGGCCTCAGTATTGGTAACTGAATCGCAATTAGCCGTAATGCCAACCAAACCAGCTAATGTCCCATTTAGCGTATAGCTTAAGTCTGGTTTGCTAAACATCATCCACGAGAGAATCATGGCAACTACTGTCCCTGCGGCGGCAGCCAACGTCGTATTGGCCGCAATCAATACCGTAGCATTCACATTGGCCGCATCAGAAAAGGCCAATTGACTACCTGGATTGAAGCCATACCAACCTACCCATAGAATCAGCACACCGAGCGTTGCAAACGCCATATTGTGGGGAGGTAAGGGCCGCGCATCATTCCCAAAGCGACCGAGACGAGGCCCCAAGACAATGGCCCCCGCCAAACCAGCAAAACCACCGACGGCATGAACAACCAATGAACCGGCAAAGTCATAGAAACCCATGGCATCTAGCCAGCCACCACCCCACTTCCACATACCGCTCACCGGATAGATGAAACCAGTAATGACAATGCTATAGATGAGGTAGCCCGTAAATTTCATACGCCCTGCAACAGCACCAGAGACGATGGTGGCAGCCGTTGCCGCAAAAACCACCTGGAAGAGCCAATCAACCTGAGGATGGAGCGCGCCAGCCGCAGCCTCAGGCCCTGCTTCGGAGACCCCAATACCAGCAAAACCGAAGTAACCACCAGCAAATGCATCCCCAGGATACATAAGACCGTATCCCACAAGCCAAAAGAGGAGAACGCCAGCCCCCATATCAACCACATTCTTGAAAAGAATGTTCACTGTATTTTTAGCCGAGTTCAGCCCTGCTTCCAACAGAGCAAACCCTGCCTGCATAAAGAGAACCAGAACGGCTGCAATAAATAGAATTAAGTTATCAATTGCATATTGAACTTCACCAATGGCTACGTCACCGTCCTGTGCGAATACTGGCAATGCGATTAGGCTCATTATAATAGCCAATGGCATTGCTCGCATTAAATTCTTACGCATTTGAATTATTCCTCCCGTCTCGAGAATTTATGTGTGGATTTAATGTAGGCTCTTGTCCAACAACAATTCAAGCCTACCTAAAACAAAATTTTGATAAAGTTTCAGAAAAAAGTATAGTTATGAAACACGAAGATAGAGATATTCATCATAAAGTTAAGTGGCAGGCAAAAGAGCATGAGCAGTCGGGGTGTAAAGCTCTATGGGTTACAAATTTACGTTATATCATCCATCTAGGCACACTATTACTTTTTACCAAGGAATTCTATCGACACAGTACTATATTTGCACAACAAACCGGGAAATTGGATATCCTGGGGAAATTATATCAGCAGAATACCATAGATTCATCGGCATTTTGCACAAATTATCGCGGTTATATGTGATAAATAGCACAATCAGAAACCAAAATGGGTATCTCGTCATCGGATTCAACGGAATACACTTCAACGACATCTTTATCGCCAGTTCCTCTATCAGAAACATCCATAGGTACAGATAAGCCTCAATCTTTGGTCGGTTTGGTTTCTGTAGGAACCTCTTCATGGAATTTCCCTGATTGGAAAGGAGTTTTCTATCCTCAAGCCCTCCCGAATAAGATGATGTTACAGTTCTATGCGAGCCGTTTTCAATCAGTGGAAGTGAATACTAGCTTCTATGCATTGCCCAAGCCGACAACACTTATTCAGTGGGTAGAAAGTGTGCCACCAGGTTTTACATTTGCCCTCAAAGCACCTAGAACCATTACCCATGAAAAGCGGCTGGTCAACTGTCAAAGTGAGATGTTATCCTATTTGGATGCGCTCCGCTCCTTGGGTGAAGCCGCGGCACCGGGCCTACTCCAGCTTCCACCTAACCTAAGCAGACAACAGAATGGAAGAGATCTGGCTCGCTTCCTGGATTGGGTAGCACCAGAACTGAGTGGTCTCCGACTTGCTGTTGAGGTACGTTCCGCCGACCTGATGACGCCAGCTTTTACTGAGTTTCTCCTAGATCGCAAAATGACCCTGACTTTGGTGGATAGGATAAAGACGCCTGATCTTTTTTCTATGTGGGTGGACGCTGCAGAGGCCGGTCCAATGCCAAATTTCTGTCTGATTCGATGGATCGGGGATGATCAGGATGGCCCCAGTGGTAACCAAGAGATGACCAACCCACGGGATGAGGATTTGGGTCTTTGGGCTAAGAGAATTCTGCAATTGGCCCAAAGAGGGATATCAGTCTATGGATATATGCACAATCCATACGAAGGGCACTCTCCAGCCAGCGTCCAAAGGTTGGTCACTGAGCTGGTAGCAGAGATACCCTTTCCTATTTGGCCACCAGAGGGCTGGCAGTGGAGTGAGGCGGAGGGTGAAAGTCAGGGTAAGAAAGGAAGTGAACAGAATAGCAATGGAAATCAGCTATCCCTGTTCGATTTAACCTAGTACACTAGCTCAACATCTTTTCCAAATTTTTAAAGCTAATTGCCAAGCTCTCAAATGGATCTCGTTGACAGATATCCTGCTCCACAGCAAGCCAACCAACATTGGCCTCCTTACAGGCATTTAGAATACTTGGCCAGTTGAGATTCCCTTCTCCCACTTCTGCCATAAGTTGTTCCCGCCCCTGCATGACCATGTCCTTCACATGGATAACTGGCATCCGGTTTGTCATGCGGGTTATCCATTGAACAACATCTCCACCGCCGTGCTGAATCCAGTAGGTGTCGATCTCTGCTTGGAGGTAGCGCGGATCACTCTCATCGTAAATGATCTCGAGCGCGGTACGGGTCCCATTGCCATGCGGGTAGCGTTCAAACTCAAAGCTATGATTGTGATAGCTAAATGTCAGCCCAGCATTGAAGAGCTTTTCGCCTACGTCGGATGCTTCTTCGGCAAAACGCTGGTAGCCGCTGGCCCCCTCTTCTCGGTAAGAGGGAGGAAGGCTACCAATCGCCACATTGTCGCATTCCCATAGCTTGTGCTGAGCAATCACCGAATCCGTCTCATTCCAAAGTCGATCATAGGGAATGTGGGTGATGCATATGGTTAATCCCAGGTCGTCTGCAACCTCTTTGACTTCCTCATGGGGAATCGGGCCAATGGCCGAAACCTGCACGGCACGATAGCCAATGTCGCTGACTTTCTTCATGCTGGCCGCAAAGTCAGCGCTTGTTTTCGTAAAGTCACGGACGGTATATAGCTGAGCTGCAACATTTGACGTTGTCATATCGTTCCTCCGAATTTTTGTTGGATTACGGATACCTACTCAATATTCAAGGGCAAACCGTGAATGTTGAGCAAATACATTTACAGGGTATTTTAAAATCAGTATGTTATGGTCTCAGTTATCTGAGCACCTCCGCTACGGTAGCAGAACGATCTCTTTGAGTCAAAGACTAGGTACCGCCAGTGCCAAAATGAGTTGGGTGTGATGAGGAATGTATCATTGTTCTCCAACCAGTCGCTGGGAACCCTTCTCTTATGCTATACTATTTTCTGGAGACTACAATCGTTTAATGAGCATGCTCCCAGTATAGCCATAGAAGGAGAATCGTTCTTGCCCACCGACAAACCAGCTCTTTTCTCCCAGCTCTTTACTGAATTCCGTCAAAACTATCTATCAGGAGATGGGCAGTTCCGCTTGGCAGCCTATTTGGAGATTCGCAGCACAGCCTATGCCAACTACGGTCTCATTGCTGAGCAGGCAAACCAGGAAAGGGATCTAACTGAGTTGGTGCTTCTTAAGCTGTTGCCCTATACCGATTCCACAAATAACCGTTGGCAAGGAGCTTGGACTCACGTCGCGGCCGCTGTGCCGAGTGACATTCGTAAATGGTATGGTACCGCAGGCAGGATCAGCCAGGATGAGTGGCCTACCATTGCCAATGCGATTTGGCGTTTTGTGCATAGGTCAGTCGAGTCACCTAATCATCTGAAGGAAGCATCGGTAGAATTTAGCGAGAACCCAGCCACAAAGGGCTTCCAACAGGGCATGTTGACCCCCATACTGAACGCACTCCAACCGGACCATTTTGCATTAGTCAACAATCGCGTCCGTCAGACGTTGCACTACTTTACTGGAATCCATTATGATGGCAATCTTCTGACCTATCCACAAGTCAATCAAGGGGTTTATGATTTTCTGACCGATTTGGCATCCACATTCACTCCTGTCGAAACGGCTGTCCATCCTGGTGATCTCTTTGAATGCTTCTGTTATTGGCTTCACACAGTCCGTCGATTTCCCCTTCGCACAGCCCGTTACTGGCTGATTGGTGCCGGAGAAGATCCCTGGCCATGGGCAGAGTGGAAGGATGGTGGTTTTATCGCCCTAGGCTGGGAGGAGAGTGAACAGGGTGAATTGGCTCAAGGGAATCTTGTGTGGGATGAGTTGGGAGATCTGGCCCACATTAGCAGAAATGAGTTTATACAACGCCGGGATAGCCTCATGGTCCAATACCCTCACTGGCCCAAGGAGATATGGAACCAAGCATGGCACTTTTCGCGGCAGATTCAGGAAGGGGATCAGCTTCTTGTCTATGCCCACCCAGAGACGGTTTTGGCAATTGGTACCGTAATCGGCGACTACTACTATGCGGCTGAGCTACCCCATTCCCATCGAATTCCTGTACAGTGGGATGCTCTGACACCTCTTCATCTCCCAGTTCATCTTTCCCAACCACTCTCCGTAAAATTGCTCCACGAGATTGACCATGCGATGGTTCAGCAGATCCGTCAATCACCCAAAAGTGCAAACCGCTCGGTATCTGACAAAAGCGAAAAGAGCGTGCCGACATTTGTCGAGCATCTTGCCCCTATTCTCTCAACACTGCGCACCGCCGAAGAAGGCATGACCACGGCTGAATTGATCCCTCAGGTGAACGCCGCCTACCAATCCGATGATGAAAACTCTACCCAACCAGCCGCATCTAGCCGCCATAAGTCAATTCACCGAGCTAGGCACTATCTGGCAAAAGCTGGACTCATCGAATCACCCCGCCGGGGTGTGTGGCGAGTGACGGCATATGGAGCCAACATTGCCTTGGAAGCCAAAGAGATGGCACGCATCGTCGAAGAGGTAGAGTATCAACAGCGCATCGAGGAGACCTTGCGACATGAGTCGCCAACCATAAGGCGACTGGCTGAAGAAGCAGCGCGTTACGAAACTGCTTCCCAGACTACACCCACCCATCCCAGCCCATCCCATCCTAGCCAATTCCGGTCTAGTCAGCTCAGCAGCACCTCCCACGACAATTCAGAACAAGAAGGCTCTGTTGATGCCAATGAGACATCAGAGATCAGAACATCCTATCCACTAGAGGAATTTGCTGAGCGAACGGGGATTGACCAAGAGGATCTACTCCGCTGGAGCCGGGCCTTACGGCGAAAGAAGCAGATGATTCTATACGGTCCATCTGGTACAGGGAAGACTTACCTAGCCCACCATCTGGCCTACCACCTGATTGGGGGAACAGATGGATTTTGGGAGCTGGTGCAGTTTCATCCAGCCTATGCTTATGAGGATTTTGTACAGGGCATCCGTCCACTCCCCTCCGTCAACGGTTCAACTCAATTTGTCATGAAGCCAGGGCGTTTTTTGGGCTTCTGTTATCGTGCAACAGAAGTGTCTGGGCCAGCAGTGCTGATTATTGATGAGATCAACCGGGCCAATCTGACGCGGGTCTTTGGCGAATTGATGTATCTTCTTGAATATCGAGACGGGGAGGCATTGCTGGCTGGAAATGGAGAGTCTTTTCGAATTCCTCCCAACGTCTATATTATCGGTACAATGAATCGAGCGGATCGGTCCACTTCGTTCCTCGATCATGCTCTGCGCCGTCGCTTTGCCTTTGTGCAGCTACGCCCCAATTATGATCTGCTACGTCACTTTCATCAGCAGCACTCGACTGGTTTTCCTATCGATTCACTCATCCGCTATCTA
The DNA here is from genome assembly GCA_039028975.1 of Chloroflexota bacterium. Classification (GTDB taxonomy): domain Bacteria; phylum Chloroflexota; class Anaerolineae; order Caldilineales; family Caldilineaceae; genus JAHBNG01. The sequence continues at coordinate 32,233 of JBCCHB010000134.1, read as the reverse complement.
GTGGAGATCAACCAGTTGATCGGCAACTCGGACTACGCATTGGGCATAACCTATTTTCTACGGACCACTCTGAATGTTGACATTCAGGATATCTGGCAATTGGAAGTTGAGCCATATCTGGAGGAGCACTTTTTCGATCAGGTTGAAATCATAGAGCGCTTTCGGTGGTCTGCGATTGCGTCTGACTTTCAGTAGAGCTTAGGAAGCGTGGAGCTGGGAGTAACATTTGCAAACAATTGTTTTGACGGAATATGAAAAGAGACTCTTTCCGCCAGAGACTCTTACGTTGAATGAAGCTGAACTGTTATGGCAAAGGTACCGCCAACAGATTTTGGTGGAGCCACCTTCTTTCAAAACCCAAGGGCAATGGCAGCTCACTGCTCAGGGGTGGTGTGGATTTGTGCCTTTGAACCGAGATCTGGCATTTGCTATCGAGCCAAAAGTGCCACTCTCTAGTTTGTTTGAGATGCTTTCTCTGGCTTATGGATTAGATGAGGTGGAGTTCGGCGAAGAGTTGATCGGGGCAAATGTGCTGGATGGGCTGGTGGATGGGCTGGCTTGGCTGCTGGCAAGGCAGGTAGAGGGATTGTGGCGTCAGGGGCTTGCCCAAGGTTACGTAGAGCGAATAGAGCCATTGCCTTACATCTCTGGGCAGATTGAAGTGGCTGCGCTTGCTGCAAGTGCCAAACCCCAGCAAGTTGTCTGTCGCCACGAGATATTGACCCCGGATGTGCGGAGCAATCAGATCCTGCTCTGGACTCTCCACTTAATTCTACAGATGGGCCGAGTATCAACCAAGGTTCAGCAAGCCGTACAGCGTTCTTATCGTCTGCTTGCTCCCCAGATTACGTTACGAACCGTTCGCGCAGATGAATTGCCACCACTCATCGCAAACCATCAGACGCGAAACCGATTTCGTACCAATCAGAACTCTATTCGATACGAACAGGCCTTGGCCCTTTGTCATTTTTTCCTGAACCATTGCGGGCCTAGTCATCAGGTAGGTGATCAGAGTATGGTCTCTTTTCTTATTCCAACGGCACATCTCTTCGAACGCTTTGTTGCGATCTGGCTTCAGCAAAATCTGCCATCCCAATACACGTTGCGCATACAAGAGCGGCAGAACCTGGGCAGCCATGAACATCTTCACTTTGCTATTGATTTAGCAGTTTATGAGCGCTCGTCAGGTCAGATTCGCTGGGTGATGGATACCAAATACAAGGTGCCGAACAGAACACCATCTACTGATGATATTGCTCAGGTGATTGCTTATGCAGAAGCAACAGGCTCGCTAGATGCCGTCCTCATCTATCCACTTCCACTGGCACAGAAATTCGACGAACAGATTGGTCAGATCCGCGTACGGGCCTTGCCATTTGATTTGGGGCGCAATCTGAATCATTCAGGAGAGGAGTACTTGAAGGTATTGGGGTACGCCACTATTGGGCCAGATACCCCGCATCGACAGGCACCAATGCCCCCGTAATATAACTGGCTGCGTCAGAAAGAAGAAAGCAGACGACCTGGGCAATCTCTTCAGGCTGGGCGACCCTGCCCATAGGCACTGTTGCCTGGACCATCTCCTCAAGGGCCTGGTCCGAAAGAGGGGTTTCGCGGCCGCCTTGGCGCAGCATAGGCGTATCCACCTCGCCCGGCATTACAGCGTTGACTCGAATACCATCTCGCGCGTGGTCCAGGGCCATAGCTTTGGTAATCTGGTGTACGGCGCCTTTGCTAGCACAATAGGCCAAATGGCCACGCCCACCAACCGAACCCCAAATAGAGCCAAAGTTCACAATGGCTCCATGACTTTTTTTCTGCATGTTAGCCACTGCAGCACGGCACATAAAAAAAGTACCTGTTGCATTGACGGCCATCATGCGGTGCCAGTCGTCATCACTGGTATGGAGTCCATCTGCCCGGATCATAATTCCAGCACAATTCACGAGAAAATCTAAGCGCCCAAAACGCTCGATAGCAGCTTCTATGCTCTGATTACAGAAGGCTGATTGGCTTACATCGCCGATGATAGGGGACGATGTGCCAACGTCCTTGGCGATTTCTTCTGCCAGTTCACGGTTCCTATCGACAATAAGAACCTGGGCACTTTGGCTTGCCAGTTGTCGAACGACAGCTGCGCCCATACCCGATGCACCACCTGTAACAATTGCTGCTCGGTTCTGAAAACCCATTTACTTATTCCTCTCTATTATTGACCAGCCATTTGCATAAGCATGGCCTGAGGGATGACGAAGGCTCCATCGGGAGGAGAGAGTCTGATCGGTTCATTGAGTCCGGCACTGCTAGAGAGAATCTCAATTCCTAGGGAAGGTGTAGCATCCTTCGCCACCTGAATGGAGGGATCATCTGAGGCGGCGAGAATAAAAAGTGAGGTGAGATCCCAGTCAAGGAGCAATTCACTATAGTAGAGATACGGTTTGGCTATGCCTATCTCCTCAAGAAGGTAGAGTTCAAGCCCTTGCAAGAGGGTTGGTCCCATAATTTGCGCCAGAGTTACAGTCTCATCTAACTCTTCAGCACTCATTGCCGGCCCCTGGTTCATTGAGATCCCATGAACCAAATCACGGAAGATAGGGCTTTGGAAAAAAGCTGGATAGTTTATAGTCGTACGGAAGATTGCGGTATCGCCTGATTGGACTCCTTCTGTATTAGCTCTATCACCACGCTCCGTGCGGCTCACTGCCTCCTCCTCTTCAATTGCTTCACTCACTTCTTCACTCACTTCTTCATCAGTTCTAATAGGAAGTACGCGTTCGATATCGACAAATTTCAAAATCTCATCATTTGGATCGATACGATCTAAAGTGGTTACCAAAGGACCAGCCATGCCAAAAGTAATACCGCCTATGGACTTTTCCAGTGTATTATCACTCTGGGTGTCCCCATTCTCCAGGATCAAAGCTGATCCATTATCAGCCTCTATGGTACTGAGCCTTGCACCCACCATATCCAGAAATGGGCCCGATTCCACACCAACCCACCCATTGAGAAACATGCCCATATCAGGAAAATACGGCGCAATGGATCTTGTATCCATGTAAAGGATGCCGTCCAAACTCATTATTCGAATTCCAAGATCGGTAGGGAGCTCCACGCCTACCACCAAGCGTAACTCTTCCGAAAGTAGCGCTGCAATCTCATCAGACATCTGTAAACGCATATCTAACCCAAAGCTCGTCCCACCCAGTATTGTACGAAGCAAGTTTACAGTAGAAGTTGGACTATTAGCGAGCTTCTGTAAGTCAACGGGTGGGATGGATTGAAGTTGGCTAATTAGCTCCTTGGCTTCGTCATTCATCATAAAGGCACTACTCTGATCATACTGTAAAAATAGCTCTGCAAATGGCATGTCAGGGATATCTAGCATGTTGATGGAGAGTTGCAAGTCGATCTCGGCAGAGGAGATATCTCGCATAGCATTGCTCGCGGCATCCAAGAGCTGACAATCAGCGGCTTCTAACTGGTCGCAGTACGCTGCATGATCCTGAGCATAGAGTAGATTCGTTGGAACTAGCATCAAAAGCATACTGCAAAGAAAAAAGATAGAGAGGCGAAACATAGATATTCCTTTATATTCTTACTCGATTCTGGCAAAAAATCAGATTCGGATCTTCCCTGGACAAGGCTAGCTCTTGGGCAGGATGTATCTATTGAAACTATCTACTATGAGTTTTCGATGCAAATAACGATTTGATGGCGGTGTTGATGGCAGTGCTAATAATAATGTTAATGGCAATGTGGTATCAATGGATAGAACAGAATGGGTAGAAAAAGGTGAAGAAGTTATATATTTTACCCAATATTGAAGCAAAAAGCCAATGGAAAAGCTGATGGAATGTATACCCTTCGGCTCCGCAAAGACGACGAGACATTCATCCCTATGCTCTAAGGAATGTCATTCATTATCGGGATTGACCTGATTGGTACAAGATCGTCGCTGGCGGGCCGCTTCGAAGAGAATAATGGACCCTGCAACCGCCGCATTGAGTGACTCGGTCTTCCCAATCATGGGGATTGAAATGGATGTAGCCCAAGCTTGGGCCTCTAGACTGGCCCCGTCAGCTTCACCCCCAATGATCAATATACTGGGTTCACACCAAGATACGGACTCATAGGACAATTGGTTACCGGATTTTGCCAAGTAAGCATGTTGCGAACCCAGGTTTATTTTATCCAAAGCTAAAAATAGTTGCTCCCATGTATGACAGACGCTGATTGGAAGGCGGAAGTGAGCGCCCATGGCCCCACGTAAAACTTTATCATTAAATGGGTCAACGGTATTGGGTGCAAAGATAATCTGCTCTACACCTGCTGCTTCCGCACTACGTAACAGCGTACCCGCATTGCCTGGCTCGCGTACCTGATCCAAAATCAAGAGAAGAGAGACGTGTGGAGCAAGTCGATCTTCTGGTAAGGCAGTGACAGCAACAACACCTTGAGGCGTTACTGTCTTTGTCAAAGGGACCAAAGCGGCTGGCGTACACGCTACACATTCAATATTCATATGTTCCACCCGGGCGATCAGGTTCTCGGCTTGGCTATTTTTTTTGATCAAGTCAGGTGCATAAAATAGAAGCTTAGGACATACGGCAGAATCGAGCGCATCGTTGATTAATCGTACGCCCTCAAGCAAAAGCAATTTCTCGCTAGTCCGATACCGTTTGTGAAGAAGCTTTTGGGCACCCTTTATGCGGCTATTCTTAGGGCTTGTAATCATGTCTAACATCAAAAAAACGGCAGGGCGATAATGCCTCTGCCGTTTTGGTTTCCAAAATTTAGAAAAACGCCAAATCTAGATTAATTCAGCTTTGATTTTGCTAATTCTGCCAGTTCACCAAATGTAGTCATGTCTCGCACAGCGATATCAGCCAGAACTTTACGATCAACCTCAACATCTGCTAGTTTAAGTCCATGAATAAATCGGCTGTAGCTGAGGCCGTTAATCCGAGCAGCAGCATTGATACGAGTAATCCAAAGTCGTCTAAAATCGCGTTTACGGTTGCGGCGATCGCGGAACGAATAGAAAAGAGACTTAAGCATAGCCTCATTCGCTCTGCGAAAGAGCGTTGAACGGGAGCCATATTGCCCCTTTGTGAACTTTAGAACTTTCTTATGACGTTGATGTGCATATACTTTAGGTCTTGACCTTGGCATGTCCTCTCCTTCCGTGATGGCGGATTAGCAACTCCATATACTTCCCCAACGGCTAATCACTTTAGGGCCAGCCACGTGCTGGAATGAATTGTCCATCTTTTTACAAATTGTATATAAGAAGATGAATAGAAAATCTTAATATTTACATCTTGGCATGTTTATATTGATACTTAGCGGTTACCGGTATGCTTTCCATTCCCAGAAGACGCCTTACCAGCTGTTGCCTTTTTAACTAGTTTTACTGTTGACTTGACAGAACTGCTAACAGGATGACGAAAGTCACTATTCAAGCTAGATTTTTTCTTACGGCGCAAATGAGAACGACCAGGCTTCATTCGCATCAGCTTACCCTTTTTGGTTAGCCGAAACCGTTTGGCCGTGGCCTTATGAGTTTTGATCTTTGGCATTTTTGCCTCCTCGTATCGTAATGCTTATCCAAAATTCTGTAGCGATGCAGAGTCGAAAGAGAGCAGAAGTGAAAAGACATAAGAAAACGGGCCAATGCCCGTTTGTCTAAATCAATATAAAGATGGTACTAAGCGTATCATCAAATTGATAGGATTTACCTAGCCATGAAAGCCGCTATATAGCACCTTGGGGTGTATTCCATTGTATTGAATATACAGCCATTGTGTTAAGTAAACAACATGACGTGTATATTCCTTACTGATCACACAATCCACTATACTCTTTCATATTTGAAAGAGTATATCACACCTCTCAATTATTTCCTAACGAGCAGATAGAAGCGGGTGCCTTTGGGTTTCGGGGCGAGAATGTAGCCAGTCGAGTGCGTCGCACTGTTCAGAGAAAGATCCAAGCGCCCATCCGCAATTGAACAGTGCGACGCACTCTTCTACCCCCAAACTAAAACGCACCCGATAGAAGCTTGGTAGTACTAGGCTTTGCCTTGCTTAGTAGGGCCTAATATCATAATCATGCTGCGTCCTTCAAAGGACGGCATCGATTCTATATCAGCGACATCTGTCACCGCATCAGAGACGCGTTTAAGCAGATTACGTGCGACTTCTGGGTGGGCAATTTCGCGACCGCGGAACCGAATCCGCACGCGCACCTTAGCCCCATCACCCACAAATTTGCGGATCTTCTTCAGCACTACACCCACGTCATGATCATCAGTTTTGGGGCGTAGCCGCACTTCCTTAATCTCAACCTGTTTCTGCGTCTTACGTGCATCACGTTCACGCTTCTGCTTTTCATATAGATACTTGCCATAATCCATCAGGCGACAGACTGGTGGGTTCGCATTTGGTGCAACCTCAACCAAATCCAGTTCCTGCTCTTCTGCAATAGATAGCGCCTCACGTGTTGACAAAATACCAAGTTGTTCTCCATCCGCAGCAATCACTCGTACTTCATTGGCGCGAATCCGATGATTGACTCGCGTTCTGTCTGCCGTTCGAGAATTGCGATGGTTCCGTTGTCCAGAAATAGGGAATCTCCTTACCTTAAGGAATGAGCCATAAGTAACTAGCGTGCTTCATTCGGGGTGACCCTGTCAAATGCTCAAGCTACTTAACTCTCGCTCCTAAAATTTAACTTGTGCCTCAACAACAATCTATCATATATATCATCAACCATATCTCTCCAATCAATCATATGGAAATTAATAAGTCAGTTGTGAAGCAAACTTAAGTTGAGATATCCAACAGATAAACGTAGGTGAGGAAAAATAACCAATCAAAATCGGCCTTTTTATAGTATAACACTGTCCAGAGAGAGAGTCAAGTATTTTTGAAAATCTGAAAGTGGTCACGGGCGACAGGTTATGAAACGTCTCCACTCAGCCACCGAGCAGCCCACCAGGTGAGCAACAGCAAATGATGGGCACCGTAAGGCATCAGAGAACTGTTGATCCACTCTTCAGCACGATGAGCGCCCCCGCCCTCTGTTGCACCGACACAGACAGACGGAATTCCTCGGCTCAGTGGTACGTTTGAATCGGTACTGCTAATACGCAATGAACTCTTTTGTATACCGCTCACCTGGAGCGCTTCCTGAGCGGCTGAAATGAGAGGGTGGTTGGCAGGAATTTGCCCGCTGGGTCGATCTCCGATCACGTCTAAAGCAATCTCTACCTCTGGCTCTCTTAGCAAATCAGTACGAAATCGGGCAACCAGCTTCTCAGTTCTAGAAGCTAATGCCTTCAATTCATTCCGATCTTCACTACGTAAGTCTAATTCCAAAGAAGCGTGTTGAGCCACGGTATTGACCGAAGTGCCACCATCAATCATGCCAATATTGAACGTTGTCCGTGGCGTTCCCGGAACCTGCCACTGGGCTATCTCCCCAGCAATTTGGCTCAAAATATGTATGGCACTCGGGCTTCCAAAATCGCTCCAGCTATGCCCTCCTGGTGCCTTGACTGAGATACGATACCGCTTGGAACCAAGCCCCTGATGCACAATACGTCCTAGCCCCATCCCTTCGATGACTATTGAGGCCCCCAATCGATCTTGCAAACGGTCAACTGCTGCTTTCATGCCTCGTAGATCCCCTAATCCTTCCTCACCGCTGTTGGCGACCAGCCAGATATCAACTGGAGGGCGTGTCACTTGGCAGAGGCACTCAGCTAAATACAAAAGTGCAGCAACACCAGCAGAGTTATCACCAATTGAGGCACCATAGACCAATCCTTCTTCTTCCACAACCCGATATGACAAGTCTGTATCAAGGGGGAAGACAGTATCCGTGTGGGCACTAACCATAAGAACTGAGCGGGAATGCTGACCTGGGATTCGGGCAAGTACATTGTGAAGATTATCAGTAAGGACTTCTTGAATGCCTAGCCGGGACAAATGCTCAGCAATCCATTGGGCAACTTGGGCCTCATTCCCCGTAGGAGATGGGATCTGTTGGATCTGAATTGCCAGTTCTCGAAGTCGAGTGTGAGCTTGTAAAGTTTGAGATGCAGCAGCGAGAACCGACGGGTGGGCTTTCAAAACATTCATAATCATAGATTATACCCTAGTGGATGAGAATTTAATAAACGCCACGGTAGATCTCTCAATCTGAGCAGCCGTGAAGTTCGCAGGGGTTTGAACTACTAAAACTCCTACGAATTTGCTTAACGCCTGCTGTTTTCAAAACGACCACAGGTTAGGGAGTGTATGCGTAATGTACCAGCCACTTATGACATGTACCAAAATCATACAAATGCGCAGTAAAATAGTACCTTTTGCCTATTCAGCTACTATACAAATGAAGATATAATATGTTTGTAGTAAATATTCAGTAGACCAAAGTGTCATACGATCATAAAGGTATCTCTCCGTAACGGACGGCTAGCCAGTAGAATGTTTGGTTTTCTTTTGAACCATAGAAAGCCCGTCAACATGATCGAGCTCTACTGATTTTAGACCATATATCTCTCGTATGGTCTAAAAGTTCTCCTATAGCAGTTCCTCAGTAACTTGCTGTCACTCTCTTCTATCTCGCCCGTCATGCACCATGTAATTTCGAAAATTTAATTTTCCATCTCCTTGCTATGCTCACGACCAGGGTCAACGAAGCAGCAAGCATATGGCTGCGCATGTGAAGAGCGGTCATGTTGTTGGGTGGATTCAGGAAGCCGTGCATCTCGTCATTACTGCTTAACTACATTATTTCACCTACAAAGCTATTCCGCGGCCCCTTGGAAAGCCGAGATTTCCTATTGCTTCTACAGGAAACTCAAACATCGATTGGTAATAGGCAACGGGTAGGTCACATCTGCCCATATGCGGTTGGTGAGCGAATCAACTTGGTGAACCATGCCAACATCCACGAATTTCCGCCTCCCAACAGAAGAGAGATTGTAGAAAAGAGAGTTCAGAAATACTCATTGACCTAGCGCTACTCTGAGGAGCGCTAGGTCTTGCAATCTAGCATGCTCAGAAAAGGTCAATCGATTAGAGCAGTGTCACCAACGACTACAAAATCTAATTTAGAGCATCAAGTTACAATCAGCAGTTCAGACCACGAAGTTCAACCTACGAAGTTCAACCTACGAAGTTTAACCTACGGAGTTCAGACCACGAGGTTCAACCTACGAAGTTCAGAATAGGGAGTTAATTGTGAATAAAAAAATCGCTAACTTTATAACGAATCTTACGATTCAACATAAGAGTTTTTTTGCAAGTCAGGAAACAGATAGACCGACCTCTGCTAACACTCTTAGGCGGCTCCGAAAGATACTGATTGGCGTAGTTACTTTGGCGTTCTTGTTCATCGGCAACAGCATCATATTCCAAGCAGGAAGCGCTTTCGGGGCGGAATCTTACCAAGAGGAGTGCCCGGCCAATACCTTTGACTGGAGCGGATACGAAGAGTTTAATGTCGAAAAAGGAGAATTCCCCTTTGTTGTAACCATTGTAGATGCAGGTGGTACAGGACTCGACATTACAATGAAGATCCCCAGGGCCGGGCAAGATAACAATCATGTCAATACACCCGGCTCTACCAACTTTCCCGGTGTACTCGACTTATATACGAGTAATCCAGAAGTCTTCCGTTTCTGGCGCCAGAATGACGCTGAAATCGATACGATAACCATTGACTTTTCAGAATCCATTGTGGCCTTCGAATTTATGTTTGGGGGACAAAGACCACCACAGCTTGGCGATTATGCTTATCTTGAGGTTACATTTTGGGATGGCCCAGATGGAACTGGTAACAAAGTCGTCAGCCAGCTTGAGGGCGGGCCAGGTGTTGTCACGGAGATTGCCACGGGTGACCCTGTCGTATCAGCCATCAATGTGCTAAGTGAGCAAGGAGAACAGCGGTCCTTTCTTTCGGACGATACCTATGTCGGTATCGGTATGGCCAAGCAAGACCGGCCGTGGACCGTACTCCAAATGAACGGTGTTTCATTTAGAAGCATTACCTGGTCCTTCTATGCATCCAGTGTAGACACAGATGATCTGGACGAAGCACGAGCCAACATTATCGATGCTGGCAATATGTCTGCTTATATTAGCGGTTTTGACTATTCACCTTCGTCAGAATGCAATGAGAGTACAGGCTCCTTAGGCGATACGATCTGGTTGGATGCTAATGCTGACGGTATTCAGGATGCCGAAGAAGAAGGCATTCCGGGCGTCCAGTTGGAACTGTGTGCCATAGACGGGACAGTGGTAGCCACCACAACGACCAGCATTACCGGTACCTATCTATTTGACGATCTACCGCTTGATGAGTATACGGTCAAGGTCGTCACGTCAACCCTGCCTTATAGCCTAAGCCAAACGTTTGATGCAAGTGGAGACCTAGATCATCAATCCACTACAACGTTAACTGCGGAAGTGCCTGACAACATTGAACAGGATTTTGGTTATGTTCGGTTTGGTTCAATCGGCGATATCGTTTGGCTGGATAGCAACAGCGATGGCATTCAAGATCCAGAAGAAAGTGGTATACCTGATGTCTTATTGGAATTATGTGACATTGATACAACGGTTATAGCAACAACCACAACGGATTCGGATGGTTACTATCTCTTTGAGCAATTGGTTCTTGGTGAATACCAGGTAAAAGTAGTCACCTCAACATTGCCATCAGGTATTCGACAAACCTATGACGCGAGTGACTCGTTAGATGACCGATCCGCGACGACTATAGATGTCGAAACGGCTCATAATCGAGAGCAAGATTTTGGGTATTCACTTCTTGCGTCGGTTGGTGACACGGTCTGGATTGATACGGATGCCGATGGCATTCAGGGCGCAACAGAGGAGGGTCTCAAAGATGTCGTTGTTCAACTTCTTACACTCTCTAAATCCGTTGTTGCCACAACAACGACTGACATGGACGGTCGGTACGAATTCACGGATCTAGTTCCCAGTGACTATTGTGTGCAAGTAGTCGTTCCCAACACCTATATCATTTCTCCACAAGACTCAGGTGTAGATGATACAGTGGATAGTGATATCGATCCTGAGACGGGATTAGCATGTGCAATCACTCTACTGGCAGGAGAGCACGACCCGACCTGGGATGCAGGGGTGACTCCAGAAGCCTGTGTTGGCAGCCAAGTATGGTTTGATGACAATAAAGATGGCATCAAAGATTCGGATGAAGACGGCATAAACGGAGTCGATGTTACGCTTTACGGTATGGCGGGCAATATTGTTGCCACAGCCAGCACTGACAGCCAGGGCTTCTTTGAATTCTGTAGCTTGCTACCCGGTGACTACGCACTGGGTTTTGTTGCACCGAATGGTATGATTTTTACCAATCAATCGGTCATCCGCACCAACGGATTTAATAGTGATGCAGATCCAGAAAGTGGCCGAACCGAGGCAATTTCCCTAGATTCGGGAGAGTATGACCCAAGCTGGGGGGCCGGTTTCATTCCTGCCACACCAGCAAGCTTAAACACGGTTGACGAACCGGTAATTCAACCCGAACCTATCATAACATACATACCAGCAGTCGGTTGGTAGACAACTTATTTACATACTTGAGGTATATATTTAGGCTCTGCAAAAGTAAGGCCATTCCACAAAATAAATTACTCATAAAATCGAGAAGAGAGCATTCTCTAATGCGGCCCTACTCGAATGACCGGCGTAAGAGAACGCCCACTCCGCGTATATTTATTTTGTAATCGTTCAGCCCCCTGAGCTTGTCGAAGGGGAATCCGGCTTCGACAAGCTCAGCCGACGTGGGGGGAGTGAATGGCTACCTTATTTTTGGGATCGGCCTGACACTTTCTCTCACGAATAGCAGTGCGACTTTATCACGATTGCCTGCTTGCCAATGCGCTCTACGTTTATCCTTCACCTGCTTGCGCAGCAAAAATAGATGTATATCCGCCGGACCAATCTGGTGGTATCTGACAGGGACGAGGATCATGGTGGGTCCAGCGCACCGGCTCGCCGCGTACAACTTCATAGCTATGGCATGAAGGGTCAGGATGAGGTGTGTATGGCTTGGCATCGGCTGAAGAGTAGCAGTTCAACAATAGCGGTCGCGGGTTGGCAGATTTACTGGATGGAGAGTAGTGAAGCATTCGGCAATTATGCACAGTGATCGAACCAGCAGCCCCTTCTAGATAGACCACATCGTTCATATCGATGGTTGCCGCATCAGCTTGGTTTAAAGAGCCGACCCACTGGCCATCTGCATCATACTGATCGTAAAGCGACCCTTCGTGGCTGCCAGGAAGCACAGCCAACGGCCCGTTGGTCATATCTGTGTCAGCCAAGTAGCATCCAATAGTGAAGACGTTGTAGTTGGTATGGGGAAAAAATTGAATGTCCTGATGCCATTTCACCGTGTCTGACTCATCAAACCATTTGAAATTGAGCTTTGAGTGGTGAAAGACCACGTTGGGGCCGGCCAAATCAGCCGCCACATCTGCCATCAGCCCGTTGGCAAATTCCCAGTAACGTTCATGCTGCTCATCTGGACGTTTGAGGCGCCTTAGGACAGGTGTGGCATTGCTATGGCCAGGCCCAATGTCGAAGACGCGGCCCGATTGGGTCTCTGCTCGACTAGCATCAACAAACGAATCTGTTACCTTTACGAGTTCATCCACAATGATAGGAGGAACAAAATTTTCGATCGACACAAACCCATTTTCAAAGTACTGTTCACGTTGGGTTTGGGTAAGGACTTTAGGCTCATAGGCCAAAATTTCTTCAGGTTTCATCAGCTTTTCCTTGCTCGTAGTTGGTTGAAGAGTAAATGCTCAGTAGTTTTTCATGGATCAAGAGTCGCCATAGAGGATAAAAATAATCCTGTTAGTCCATATGACCCCGTCTCCTTTTCTCAGGGCAGATGACCATATAAATCTGTGGGTACTGCACATCTCGGCCCCAAGCAGTTAGGGTCACTTGCAGTGACTCCGAAGAATCTATCACTGACATTGGGTGCAAGGGATGAACTGTACAATTGCCGTGCTAACTGCCGTTATTTTATGTGATAAAGGGTTCGTAGCCAAAACGCCTCCCAAATACCCAAATACTGAATCCAGAAAATTTAACCAATGAACGTAGTCGTTCTTGACTCCCCTCCGATTGCAGTATATATTTTGTGCTATAGACACCTAGATAAAGATTTTCCGCACGTCCCCTGAGCTTGTCGAAGGGGTGTGTGGAAAATCTTTATCTTAAAAACTATATATGCTTTTCTTTTCCTGATATTACCCTATCCGCCATGTGTAATTGACCTCTTCTGTATTAGAGTTGTTCTGAAATAACAAAACCTTGAGGTGACAGGCACTTGGCATGTCTCGTTAGCCAGAAAGCATGGCCGAAAAAGTGCCAGTCACCCAGTAAGTTCTTAATTCGGAACAACTCTATTGTTTAATATTGGCACGCGTGGTTGGTCAGACAGGAGTGTATTGATGAGCCACCATGTAGCTTCGAGCGAATCAACGCGTAAATTTATTCGAGGATCAACTCGTGAATTTACCATTGCCAACGAATACCAATACGATTACCGTTCTTCTCTACAGTGGTTAATCTCTCACATCCTACGTTACCCTTTACTGCTAATCACTTTTATTGTGACCACGGTAGGTATGGGCGCAACCCAAAGTTTGTCTGCCGTATTGGTTGGTCAGGCGTTTGATACGGTGATGGATGGTGGCGGGGTGACACCTCTAACCGTAGCCGCGCTCCTGGTCGTCAGCGCTTATGTTGGATTTGGCCTCTTTGATATTGTCAATAGCTTGGTGATCCGCATCTTGGCCCAACGAGTAGAGCGCGATGCCCGGGATGAACTTTACCTTAGCCTATTGAGTAAGAGCCAGACCTTTCATGGTCGTCAGCGGGTCGGTGACCTGATGGCCCGAGTGACCAATGATGTGCAACAAGTCAACCAATTTATCTTTCCTGCCCTAGGCTTGACCACAGAATCGGTCTTCATGTTGATCATTCCATTGATTACGATTGCGACCCTCGATCTCAACCTTCTGGTGGTACCAACTCTCTTCCTTGCCGGACTCATCCTGGCGTTGCAGCGGCACAATCAACATTTACGTCCGGTGGCTGGTCTGTTGCGCGAGCGGTTCGGCACCATGAACGCAAGGCTGGCAGAAGCCATTACCGGCATTGAAGTCGTCAAGGGATTTGCTCAAGAGCCTGCAGAAGAAGGTCGCTTTGCAAGGGAAGCGCGCTCCTTTCGTGATGCCTTCGTCCAAGAAGGCGATATCAATGCCCGCTACCTCCCTCTACTGCTTTACGGTCTTGCCATCGGCTTGGCCTTTGGTCACGCGCTCTTTTTGTATCGTCAAGGTGCTATCTCCGTAGGTCAAGTCATTAGCTTTATGGCGCTTCTGGGAACGTTGCAATCACCCATTCAATTTTTGCTAACAACCTCATCCGCCATGCAACAGAGTCTGGCTGGCGCACGGCGTATTCTAGAGACCATCCTGACAGAGACTGAATTGGATCAAAATAGTGGGGGACTCGTTAAAATTTTAGAAGGCGATGTGCGATTTGAAGCAGTACGTTTTCAGTATGATGCAGATGCTGCAAGTGATGTAGGAACAAGTGAGGAGGCAGCGAAAAGTGATGGGGCAAGTATTGGGGAAACGAATAGTGGAGAAGCAAATAGCAGACCGGGTCAGCATCCATTGATTCATGATGGCTCTGGAGTATTGGTATTAGATGATATCTCGTTTCATGCGAAAGCGGGACAAACCATTGCCATTGTTGGGCAGACAGGGGCAGGGAAAAGTACCCTCACCAAGCTGATTAACCGTACTTTCGATACAATCGGCGGTCGGGTTTTGGTCGACGGGGTTGATGTACGAGAGTGGAGTCTGGATAGTCTGCGCGGGCAGATTGCCACCATCGAACAGGATATCTTCCTCTTCTCGCGTACCATTGCCGAAAACATCGCCTTTGGGGCTAGAGAACCGGTAACTCAAAACCAGATAGAGAGAGCAGCGCAAGAAGCCCAAGCCCATGAATTTATTAGCAGCTTTCCAGAAGGGTATGAGACGCTGATTGGGGAGCGAGGAGTCATGCTATCCGGAGGGCAGCGCCAACGACTGGCCATTGCCCGTGCCTTTCTTAGCGATCCCCGCATTCTGGTGTTGGATGATTCGACCAGCGCCATTGACAGCAACACCGAAGATCAAATTCAGCGAGCCATGAATCGCATTTTGGAGGGGCGTACCACCTTTCTCATCACCCATCGCCTTTCCCAGATCCGCCGGGCCGATACAATTTTGCTCATGAAAAATGGCTGTTTACTTGCCCAGGGAAGTCACGATGAACTGATGAAGACGACGCCATCCTATCGTCAGCTCTTTGTGCCGGTCTCTTTGAACAGGGATGCAATATAGCCAATGCGGTCAACAATATCAGCTACAGACTGGATATAGTAATTTCGGGCATCAACGGAAACGATAGAATTTTCTAGGAGTAGAAATTCCCATATCTCGCCGTCTGTGACAATACCATAAATTTTATCCTGTTGGAAAACCCGCAACGTTGTATACATTTCGGCGAGACATTGGCCAAATCCATCTGAAAGGCTACTTCTCTTTACTTCAACAACAGAGATAATGGGTGATACCAAATCAATTTCGTCCAAGCTTAAAGCGCCATCAAATGCGCCATTCAGAGGGTGTGGTAAGTTGATAGGCGCTTCTTTGGACAACGCAACTGGTGGTTCAAAAAAGACACCCAATTCATAGACTTCCGCGGCTGTCCATAAAATTCGTGATACGAGCAGATTGCCCCGTGTCGCTTCATTATCATATTTAGAAAATCGCAGACGGGTAGACATATTTATGACGGCAGACTGCAACTCAGCATATTCTTGCCCGTTTGGTGTTAAGCGGTCAAATAGATTCTCTTTGTGTTTGATTTCAACCTGAAACATTTTTCTCAATTCACTCGCCGTGTATTGTCTATAATCACTAAATGCCATGATTTATCTCCATTCGTATCTTGAGCCGCTTACCTATACTGCGGTCGTTTTGAAGACAGGTGGTTTCCGAAGCTCTACCAGATAGACCAAACACCTGTTTTCAAACGGAGCTGAGTATAACTGGGGTAGGACACAATTCTATTGTACTTGATCAGATCACCTAGAACCAAAAGGAACGGAAATTATGATAAGCCGTATATTGACACAAGGAGTAAATTAGATGGGCCTTACAGGTGGCCTTGAAGCCGAAGAATATGATCGCACGTACAGTGACGCTGAACTAGTCAGGCGGATTGCAGCCTATTTCCGACCCCAGTTGCGCAGGGTGCTACTGGTGACGTTGATGGTGTCGCTGGTCTCCCTGGCCTCAACGATTACGCCGATTGTCATTTCCAGAAGCATTGACCTGATTACTGAGTCTCCTGAATTGCAGCTCCTGCTGGCTGCATCGGCCGTGGTGACAGTATTGGGGGCGCTGGGCTGGGGCTTCAATTTTGTGCAACAGCGTTTCGCCGCGCGGGCTGTGGCCGAGGTTGTGTTGGCCCTTCGTGAAGATGCCTTTCGCGCGATTATGCAGAGAGATCTCTCCTTTTATGATCAATATGCTTCCGGGCGCATTGTAAGCCGGGTGACATCCGACACCCAGGACTTTTCTACGGTGGTTACCCTTACCGTTGATCTACTTAGCCGGTTGGTGCTGGTTGCCGTGATCAGCGGGGTGATGCTCCTTCAAAATTGGCGGCTGGCCCTGGTCACCTTAACGCTAGGACCGATTGTCATCACCATCGCCATGGTCTTTCGGCGGCTGGCGCGCCACACCATGCAGCAAGCCCAGCGCGCCCAAGCCACCGTGAACGCAACCATTCAAGAGACCATCAGCGGCATTGCCGTGGCCAAGAACTTTCGCCAAGAAGCAGCCATCTACCAAGACTTCCAGGCCATCAACGAGCTGGCCTATCGAGTCCAGATCCGGCGCGTGGCCGTCTTTGGCAGCATCTATCCACTGCTGAATACGGTCTCTGGCCTTGGCGTCGCGTTGATTGTGTATATCGGTGGTCTAATGGCCATCAACCAGACCATCACAGTGGGCGAATGGTATCTTTTTGTTCAGGGGCTAACTATCTTCTTCTATCCGCTTACTACCATCGCCTCATTCTGGAGCCAATTTCAGCAGGGATTGGCCGCTAGCGAGCGGGTCTTTGCCCTAATTGATGATGAATCTCTCATTGTGCAGACAGCTCAAGAAGAGGTGGGTCGGTTACAGGGTGAGATAACCTTTGACGAAGTGACCTTCAACTATAGCACGGGGCGAAGTGCTGTACTGGAGAACTTCTCCTTACAAATTCCGGCGGGTGAGACCTTGGCCATCGTAGGGCATACCGGCGCAGGCAAGTCGAGCCTAGTCAAGCTGCTGATGCGCTTCTATGAGTTTCAGAAGGGGCAACTGCTCATTGATGGGTACGATATCCGTACCTTGAATCTGGGCACATATCGCCGACAGTTAGGGCTGGTTCCCCAAGCCCCCTTCCTCTTCTCTGGAACTGTAGCCGACAATGTGCGCTACGGCCGACCGAGCGCCACAGATGCCGAAGTAGCCCACGTGGCCAAACAGCTTGGAGATGGTAGCTGGCTGGATGATTTGCCCCACGGCATCCACACCGATGTCGGTGAACGGGGAGCACGTCTATCCCTAGGGCAACGACAATTGGTTGCGCTCACTCGTGTGCTGCTGCAAGATCCCGCCATACTGCTTCTAGATGAAGCCACAGCCAGCATCGACCCGATTACCGAGGCCCAGGTACAATCAGCACTGGCCACCGTATTGAGCGGTCGCACCAGCATTATCATCGCCCACCGCTTATCCACCGTACGCACAGCAGACCGTATTATCGTTTTGCGCGATGGACAGATTATCGAGGAGGGTAACCACGATGATCTACTGGCTCAAGGCGGTCATTATGCAGAGCTGTATACGACCTATTTCCGCCACCAGTCGCCGGAGTTTATACTTTCGAGCGAGAAGATTGTGTTGGGGCCGATTGGGATGGAGGAAATCGAGGAATTTGAGGCGAATACGGAAGCTAAATAGCCGCATTGATGTACTCCAACAGTCAGTCGCCGGAGTTTATACTTTCGAACCAAAAAGTGGTTCTGGGGCCGATTGGTTTGGAGGATGTTGAGCATTTTGAGGCTGAAAATAAGGACAGTAGTATTGAGTCTCAATCATCCGTGTTCTGATTTCATAGCCTATTTTAAGAGTATTCTTCCTTCCGATAGTTCGTACATCATCAGGAAACGTAAATCCATACATTGATCCGCAAACCCATTCCACGTAAACTAGCAGTATGGGCTTTACCTCCCTTGCCATCGCCATCTCAACATTCCTCCTCAAAGAATGGGAATCATTGTATGGAATCGTCACCAAACTATTCTCATTCTCCGCTAAGAACCAAGGTATCTACGAAATTATCGACTACGATACAACGCTTGAACTGAGCGCCACCGGAAAGACAGCTACCTTTCTCAAACGCCAGAAAATTAAATTCCTCCAGGATAACATCATTTCCTTTCAAGATTTTGCCTGGGGTGAGGGTGAGATGTTTGAAAACTACAAGTGCTCACCTGGGGTGGTAGCTGACCGATACTTTGTTGGAGATCGATGGAACATTCTCATTTCATTGCGGGAGACAAAAAGTCGGGGAGATATTGAGGAGTTCTTTATTCAGTCAACGTTCAAAGATGCATACGTCAATTCATCTGAGTGGCATCAAGTCGAAATCAGACATGATACCAAGCACTTGAAAATGACGATTCAGTTCCCCAAACGACGACATTGTAAACGCGCAACCATTCATCGGCGACATCGCAAACTAACAACTGAACTGGGGCCTGAGCACTTTAGTACTTTGCCTGATGGTCGCCAAGTGGTTATTTGGGAAGCCAGTAACGTCAAACCATTAGAAGTGTACACGCTTCGGTGGGAGTGGTGAGAAGATATGGTAATGCTTTGTGGACGATGCGTTCCAAGTAAGGCAGCGAAACCCATCGTCCACCTTCAAATATTAACCGCCGCTACCAGTGCCTCGCATAATGCGACCTCCTTATGAAAATATAATACTTCATCGTGTGTTCGCGTAAGATGCTCTTGCAAGAAGCGTTTTAATTATGTCAGATACCTGCCGTAATAGCAAAAATTAGAACAAACATCCTACAGACTCCATAATCTCGTTACCGTTTATCTGATTTTGGACCAGTACGACGATCTGTATACAAGTAGTCCCGAACAGCTTCTCGTGAAGTGAAATAATTGCGTCCCAAACGGATTCCAGCCATTTTACCTTCTTGGATAAGTCGGTTGATGTGGCGGGCTGACAAACTCTCACCATTCACCACGATTTCAGAAGCCTCCGTGACCGATATGACCTTGGTGGCCAGCTCTGCAAAGAACTGGAATTGATCGCCCTGTGAGGACACGGATAGCGTGATTAGTTGTTAAATTGCAGCTTAATTTCTTTCAGGCTCACCGCCATAGTGTCCTATACCTACCTTCTTTGTGCAACTCCTCATGTTCTTCAACGTCCACCGTCAAAATCTGCTACCATGGTCTTTTCCCCAACAGACCTGCTATGTTCTCCGAAGCCTATGATCAATATGTCAAACTCTCGCCAGGGGTCTACGAAGAATTAAGCCCAGCTACCAGAGTGCTGCAAACGCTGGCTGAACATGATGGCGGTCCGCTTACGGCACTACAGATTTCGCTACTCTGCTTTCCGGAGAATCTTCAAATGCGGATGCAGCGGCACGGATTGACCAAAGCTCAATCTGACGACCTGCTTGCCAAGTATCCAGATTCTTATATCGACCAGCGGATTCGTCTATGCCAGTGGATACGGTATGTCGCCAAGCATGATGCTCAACTCTTCTCATCGCTGGATTTTTTCTGGCAATCGATCACGGCGCAACCATCTGTAGAGCGGCTGCTGACTGCCATCTCAACCGGCCATACTCTGCCTGAGCAATTCGCCAATCATCGATTCTTCAACTCCCAGATAGTCTCATCCAAATGTCAGGCGACGCTGAAAGAACTGAGCGATGCTGGACAGATCCAGCGCGAAAAGAGTCCATATGATACCCAGCTGATCTGCTACCTGACCCGCAAGGGACAAAAAGTCTTAGCGGATGAACTCTCAGTTTATGGAACCAACATTACGGCTGGGGATATCCACACAGTCAAGGTTGGCACTCACGTTGGCATCAAGTTCCCACACCGCATCAAGAACGTCAACTTGCAAATCAGTATCGAACTGGCCGCTAAGCGGTATGGCCATCGGGTACTCAAGATAATGGATGAACCTGGGTTGCAGAAGCTCTTTTCTCAGCATAAGGTGACGGTCAACGTGCCTGGGAAGTACACAAAGTCGGGTTTTCCTGAAGAGATTACCGGCATTACCGTGCCGGATGCCTACGTGCTGCTCCAAGTTGAGGAGCGGCTCTTTGCCATGCTGATTGAGTATGACCGTGGTCCCGTCTCTGGAATTCGCCGCGGCAGCGATGAGTATGACTACCTGCGCAAGATTCTCTACATCTCGGAGGTTTATCGTTCGGGCCTCTATCACCAACTTTTTCCAGAAGCGGGGAATAGCTTCCGCTACTTGACCGTGACGTCTGGCGGCAAGGATGCAAAAGGATCGGACCGACTCACGAATTTGCGACAGATTGCCGAGAATGCCATTGCCGGAGAGAACGCTCGTAGCGGTCGGATTAACAAGGCATTGCAGCGTTATTGGTTTGCTCGATATGACGACGCCCAGGTTCCCAACGTTCACAATCTGTATGCAGAAGCCACCATCCTCAACGGCAAAATCTGGTACCAAGCGGGTAGGGGAGAGGAGCGATATGCGTTGGTCTGGTAGTAGTGGAATCTGGGGATTCTAACAATTAAGGTTCGCTAAGGGAATAGAGACCGCACCAGTAGCCTAGTTCAACGAGTGCAGCTTCCCGTCCGAAAGCCACCTTCATTGCTGATTCTCTCCAGTGGAACGGGGGGAGAGCCATTCGGCAAGAACGGTCTTTGACCACACAAGGAATTCGAGACGAATCGTCTGCGCGATTGGGGCAGACAGCTTTGAATTGGATTGTTCGTTTCGAATGCTCATGGTCAAAGAAAGCCATCCTGCAAAAGTCTATTGAGCAGGACTTTATCGTCTCCGTCGGGACGACTAGGTCAACTCCGTGGTTGGGCGGCGCGGTCTCACGAAGATAAGTGTATACACGGACGATTTGTAACGACAAGTGCTGATTCGTACTCCTGCAGATTCAAAAACAAAAAGGGTAGTACCATCAGAGAGAAACACCCTCGTCAATACCCATCGATTTGGTTAATCCACATAAATACGACTTGACGCCGCCTTTCGCTTATATCTATAGTCAACACTGCTCACACAATCCAAACCGAGTGAGTATCGGTGACCTGGTAGATCCCAGGTCTTTTCAATTGGCCTGCATTCCAAGGAGACAAACAAATGCGTACAAGTTCGTTGATGGAACAGATCATCACTCGTATTGCTCAAAAGCATGAGGTAGATCTGAGCGTAGTTGGTTCAAGGATCAACCTGTCTATGGAGGGCTATTTGCCGTTGGTCATCGAGGCCACGCAAGAGCGGCAGATCCAGATAGCCCACTTTTTCCAAGAAAATTTCGATATCGTTCCCGATCCTTGCATTACCTTTGTTGTGGTATCTGAAGGCCAGTGGGTTCCGATTGATAAGACTGAATCCATTGGTGGTTTGCGCTCCTTCGGGTATGCAGATGACGAGAAGGTCGTCATAACGGATATCCAAGGACAAAGTGAGTTGGTCGACTATGCCGACCGATGGGCTGAAGATATTCGATCCTTAGGCTGGCAGGATAGGGCTGATGTCACTATCTCCAATCCGCTGGATCAGCTCTTGAAGTCAGAGGACTGGATTCCATTTTAAGAGATGGACACATCGTGTGGTCAGGAGCTAGAACCGAGGCAGCTTAGATGGCGTGAATCAAGCTCAGGCAATGCAGTCTGAAATTTGGTTACTGACCGTTTACGCTTGTTTCTGATAGCGCTGGAGCCTTTTTCTCAATTACGCTCCAAAAGGATTCTCCAGTGCTTTTTTCTGTAAATCATGAGCGAGTACTTACCTCTACAACCAGGGCACCTATACGCAGTTGACGGTGGCATCTTTATCTGCAAGCAGGACGAAGAATCCGGTGTGTTTTCATTGTCAACGTACTTGGGCAAAGAAGGCCATGTTGTGCTTCGAGTCGGTTTTGAAGTTCGAGAGGATGGGCGCTTGTTGGATCGGATTTACGATTATGAGGCGGACCAGGTTGAGGTGGTGGATTTTCGGGGACTGTCGATTGGAGATTTGCGGAAGGTGAGTCGGAGTGAGGTATTGGAGGAGAATTCGCCGCTTTGGGAAGGGTTTAGACGGTTGATGGGGGAGGTACATTCAAAAGGAGCAGAGAGATCGAACTCCTGAGTAAGGTGACCGCGCACATGCCCGACGTACATGCGCTGGCAGCGTATTACGGAATGGAATTCTAGGTAGGATCTTGGCCGTCTCTTTGGTAGCCGGTTTAGAACGAAACGTCGCTATATACTCCTCAACCTCTTCCTTGGTCACATCCCGCCAGTCCATGCCCTCTATCTGGGCCAATGCGGTTTTTATTCGCAAAGGCGAATCTTTCCCTCGATGCAAATAGGCTGGACGAACATGTTCTCTGCTCAGAACACTTAGCATGTTTGGGGGCCGTCGATGATAGTGGGGTGTATCCTCTATCTGTACAATGGCTGCCACAGCCACGTCATCGGTCTCCTGAAGTAGATCATCAACGAGGGTAGAGGAGAGCGTATCAAATCCAGCCTGCAACAGGAAACCCTGCTGATGTTTCTCCATATCTTGAATTTCCTCAAAGTCTTCATCTGGGTCCTGACGGTTTCGATATAGATAGGGCGGAGCCGGTTCATATTCAGGCGGTGACTGATCAGCTTCTTCCTCAAACACGGCATCCAAAGCGTCGGACAACGTCGCTTGAAACTGAGGGCTTTCCGCCAACCGCCGATTCATCCAATGAAATTGCCCAGGCTTGAGTGGTACTTCTCCGTACTCAGGCACAAAGGCCACCTCCCACTCGGAAATAACGCCAATACGGGACTGATGATTGCCGTGAATCCAGACCAGATGTTTGGGGTCAATCGGGGAGGGGAGGGTAATTGTGCCATCTGGCAGAATGGGTTCATAGCAGGGGCTTGGCTCTGTGCTGATAATCCGAGGGATTTCTACTTCGCGGGTCTGATTTTGCATCCAGCCCAGCGCACTCACTATTACCTCACCATGTTTTGTGCCTTTGGGCGTCATAATCTCAACGGGTTGCCCTTGCTCGCAGGCACTGACCAACTCACACATCTCCCGCCACACCACGTTTTGCTCATCCTGCATCTCTTCCCATAACCAGCCTCGATAAGCTCGGATTGCCGCGGATTCAGATACAGGTGGATCAATCTCAGCCAGAGCAAACTGATTTTGCAGCGGAGAGAGCCTAAATTCGGTGTCGCCAATTCGCGTCCAGGTCAAATGCTGAATCCAGCGGTTAGGGGCGTCAGTCTCGACTAACCTGATCATATAGATTGAGTATACGGCAACTGCAATCATGGCCAGTCGCCCAGTCAATCCCCCAATTATGGTACCCAAATTGGGGGACAGGAACGGGCGTTCTCCAATCGAGTCGGGTTGACCGACGGTTCGTGAATCTGGCTGGAATCAACCCTCAATTGACTGCGCAGCCCTTGCCATGATGTTCGATGGGTGAATTTAGAAGTTACTTTAGAAAGCATGTAGTTGGTTCAACATTGATTCAATATAAGGAGCAAGAAATGTACTCAAAATTCACATTGGTTGGTCGGCTGGGTCAAGAGCCGCAGATGCGCTACACATCCAACGGGATTCCCGTCACTAACTTTTCGATTGCTGTGAACAGCAGCTGGACAGATAGCGATGGTCAACATCAAGAAGAGACAACCTGGTTCAAGGTAACCTGCTGGCGCAAACAGGCGGAGATCTGTAGCCAGTATCTCAAGAAGGGTTCTCAAGTGCTGGTGGAAGGGGCCAACATGTCAGTGGAGGCGTGGATCGATGCGGAGAAAAATGCCCAGGCGTCCATGGTGTTGACGCCGCGTCGGGTGATCTTCTTGTCCCCCAAGGGTGAGGATGTAGAAGCCACCGCGGATGAGGAGCTTTGGGAAGCGACCGAGTGATCCCTGCTGGGGAGTATGCCATCAGAGGTTCGGCGTATCCCTCAGTGGGTTGGGTACCAGCTCATTCCCAAACCCAACGGCAAAGCTGACAAGGTTCCTAAGAATCCCCACACTGGCGGCAATGCCAGCGTCACTGTTCCTCAAACATGGGCAGATGTGGGCACAGCCGTCGCCTTTGCCCAGCAGAGTCGGCAGATTGATGGTGTAGCTTTTGTCCTCACTAAGCTGCTGGGCATGGTGGTCGTGGATCTAGATAACTGTGTCCACAACGGTCAACTCTCCGATTTTGCCAACGAGCAAGTGGAACGGCTGAATTCCTATACCGAATATTCCCCATCTGGGACCGGATTGCATGTCTACCTCTACGCTCGTATCCCTGGACCCCGGCGGGTGCATCGCCAATATCAAATTGAGATGTATGATGACCGGCGATTTATCACCGTGACTGGGAAGCGGCTGACTCAAACCCCAGTGCAGGTGATGGAGCGGGCTGAAGCCTTAGCGCAACTCTACAATCACCTCTTTACATCTTCCAAACCAGCTCAGCCGCCCTCGGTAGAAGTGCTACCCGAAGACGCAGCATTGTGGGACCAGCTCTTCACGGGTCGGGAAGGGGACAAGTTGCAAGCCCTGTATGAGGGAGATATGCGTCCCAGCCGCAATGATCACTCGCTGGCGGTGATTCAGTTGGGCAATGCGCTGGCGCGTGCCACCGACGGCGACCTAGAGCAGATGAAGCGAATGCTCTACCAGACCAAGCTGGTGCGTCCCAAGTGGCAGGAAGCGCGAGGAGAGGGCACTTGGATTGATTATCAGATTGCCGACTGTATTCAGTACGTGTCGAAAATGAAATATCCTCGTTAACGTTACCGTTGTATTCCATCCCATAACTTACTTATCCGATACCTCTGGCCAGATAGTCAGGGGTTTTTGTTTTTAGGGAGGGTACTCCCAAGGAGAGATTCTGATGACTCAACTAGAAACATTGTCCCTAGAGCTGATGGCAACCACCAACCATCCACTGCGCAATCCAGCCCAGCTCATCAACCAAGATTCAGGCAAAGTTGAATACTACACCCCAGAGTTCATTACCCACGCCGCTCGTGAAGTCATGGGTGGGATTGATCTGGATCCAGCATCTAGCCCAGAAGCCAACCAGCGGGTGGAAGCGACCGAGTTCTACACGCTGACGGATAATGGCCTGGCTCAGCGGTGGTATGGGCGGGTGTGGATGAATCATCCCTTTGGCCGCAACCGCAACAGCCGCTGGATCAACAAGCTGATCTGGGAATATGAAGTGGGTGAAGTGGAGCAGGCCTGTTGTTTGACCTTTGCTTCCACCTCAGAGAAATGGTTCAAGCCGCTCTTTGCCTATCCCATCTGCTTTCTTTCCCCCCGCACCAATTTTATCTTGCCTGATGGCAGCGTCAAACGAGGCGTGACCAAAGGCAGCGTCGTGACCTACTTGGGCCATCGGGTAGTGGCATTTGTCAAAGCCTTTTCGCCGCTGGGCAAAGTCATGCTGCCCGCTTGGCGCATTGAAGAGCAGCATCTTGCCTGGCACAGCCAGGATGGATAAGAGCAGCAACCCTCGTTCAGCGCCATGAATATTGATTATTCCGACGATCTGAATCGATAAACCAGAAGTGTTCTGCAAATAGGAGAAACAACATGACAACACCCATCGACCAACAGACCGTTCCGTATGAAGCCAATACAACCTCACCCAGCTGGCAACCGACCATAAAAGAATTACCTCTGGAGATGCGACCCCGTCAGCGCTTAGCCTATGCCGGTCCCTCTGCCATGAGCACAGCCGAACTGCTTTCTCTCATCTTGGGGGCTGGTGGCAAAGACGAGAACGCCATCCGCATGGCTGAGCGTCTGCTGATATCTCATGGCGGTCTGCGGGGACTTGCGCAAATCAGCTATGACGAACTCTGCGCCATCCACAATGTGGGACCAGCCAAAGCCGCTCAAGTGCAAGCAGCCATTGAGTTGAGCAAGCGGCTCAGAACCACACCCCCTGAAGAGAAGCTCATCTGCCGCACACCAAGCGACATCGCTGATTTGGTGATGCTAGAAATGGGATTGCTGGAGCAAGAGCATCTACGCACTGTTCTTCTCGATACCAGAAACCGCCTTCAATCTGTTCAGACGCTCTACGTCGGCAATCTGAATTCCGCCATCATCCGAGTAGGCGAAGTCTTCCGGGAGCCGATTCGTCGCAACGCGGCCACGATTGTTTTGGTTCACAATCACCCGAGCGGTGATCCGTCGCCCAGTCCAGAGGATGTCTTAATGACCAAGATGGTTGTCGAGGCAGGGCAGCTGCTGGATATCGAGTTGATGGACCATCTCATAATCGGGCGCAACCGGTTTGTCAGTTTGAAGGAGAGAGGATTGGGGTTTAATGTATAGGGGGATAAGTAACTGTTCAAAAACTAATAAGAAATTCTGAGTGAAGTAAATCCTATTTAGTTTTTCTGAACATAAAATCTGAGTTGCATTGTGCAGTAAAAGAACCCTGATATAATTACGCTAAGCCATCTCCGGCCATAGAAAAGAGCGCCTCAATACGGTGCATCAACAGCATAATGAGGCTAACGCGAAACGTGATTGAGGCACGTTCGAGTCTGGCGCTATTTTATATCAAACCTTTCGGACGGCCCCGATGGGGTAATGTCCCCGAAAGGTATTGTACAAATGACGACCAGAAAAGAAAATTATGCATCCATCCTCAGGTTGACTATGCCAAGTGGGGAAAAACTCCCCACTCTAGTTCCAAACCACACCCGCGTTCCCTTCCTTCTTCCCGACCGCTGGTCTAGATCCCATAGACGCTTTCAAGTTGCATCTTCCACGCTGGAAATCGATTTGCGAGGAATCGGTAAACTCTACACATGGGCATATAAAGAACGCCAGCTAGATCTGGACCAACATCTTTCGACTCGCGATTTGTACGACCCAGTCATCCTTAATTCTCTAATTACGTATATGCACCTCGACTGTCTAAACAAAAAGACCGGGGTTGTCACAAGCGGTACATATAACACCTATCTAAGAGCAATCAGTAACTTTCTTCAATGGTGTCTTTATCTAGCTCACCGAGGAGGGAAATCCGAAGAACGTAACTGGTCACTCGCGCGCAAGCGATTAGAGTATGATGAGTATTTCATGGAGCAATATATCCCAGTGCGTCAATCAGAAACTTGGCAACCGCTAACCTACGAAGAGACGAACAAGATCAGAAATATTCTCAATACATCTACAGTTTTTGCTCCAGAGACCCGTCTGCGTAACTGGATAATGTTTAACCTAGCTTTGGAACTAGGATTACGTCGTGGCGAATTACTCAAGTTGCGCTTAGACTCAATCCCAAGGGGTAGAGACAAGAAGATCAAGATACTGAGAAATCCTGACGATCCGCACGATACTCGCGCTGACGAGCCAAACGTCAAAACAATGGAAAGAGAAATCCCAGCATCCAAGAACATGCTCCAAGATATCCATAACTACCTAACACTTCATCCCCCTGCGGGCCGACCAAGCACAGATAATCCATATCTCTTTCTTTCAACGGAGGGCAACCCTCTTTCGGTCGTTCAGACGCACGAGATCATAAAGAAGATTGGGAAATATACAGATATTGAGAATCTTAACTGGCACAGGCTCAGACATACATGGGCCGAACGAATGGTCGACTTCTATATAGAGAACAAAGTCGATAACTATATCGACCAAATGATGTATCTAGGAGGATGGTTCAATCCCCAATCAGTCCTTCGTTACACAAGAAATGCCAACGCAAAGGCCAGCATTTTATGGCAAGAGAAACGTCTCAATCGCCAAGAAAAAGAGGCTCAATTCTCCTTCGAAGAACACGATTTTACGCATTCAAAGAGGGTATAATCATGAACAACCTAGACTCACTCCCCGCCATTCCCGATACTGTAATCACACGAGATGGCCAAGAAGTAGATACAAGCTCTCTCACTTGGGAAGTCCAACAGTACAAAGATGGTGGTAACAATAGGGTGCTAAATTTCAAAGCCCTTCATGACATATCCTTCGAAGACAATCCCATACTGTCGGAAAAAGCACTACACATCGCAAAACTTTTCTGTGTCAATACACTCAGGCGTTATTCTCCAACCACGTCACACAGCTATTTCCGAGCTATCTACTATTTCACAAAATGGCTTTCTAATGAAGAGCGAATTAACCCTGCAAACAAAACAGTTTTCAACTGGTCCCAGCTTGACGAAGATCTCATGCGGGACTATGCCAATTGGTGCGAAGAAATCTACGGAGTAAATGAAAGAATAAGCGGTCTAAGGACTTTCTACAGATGGGGTGTGTCTCAAGGCTATAGTGATTTTAGTAGGCACCAAGCAGCAGCCATAAACTCAATCTCTCTTAAAACACATCACAAAGGTGCAAATGTCCGATTTAACCATCCCACAAAAGGCCCTTTGACCAAAGAAGAAGTCGCGCTCATCAATCGTGCTCTAAGACAGGACCAGGGTCGCCCGACAAACAGAGCTATAGTAATGCTCTTTCACGAACTAGGTATTCGACCAATTGCTGCATCCAGATTAACTAATCGTGACCTAAAACGCATTGAAAGAGGCAACCAGATCATCTACCAAATAGACGTGCCTCGAGCGAAGCAAAAAACTCAAATCCGAGAAGTAAAAAGAAGGCCCATCAGTTCTAAGCTAGGGCTTCTTTTGGAGAGCCTAATGGAAGGAGAGCCGGATCGCCCCCTACTGCACTGGCTCGGAAATAGAAATCCATCAAGCACAATCTTAGAGGGAGTCACTAAGTGGACAAGAGAGGTTAACATTATCTCACCCAGAACAGGTCTCCCCCTGCAACTTCATCCAAGACGCTTTCGCTATACTATCGCCACGGAAATGGCCAACGAAGGCGCGTCAAGAACCATAATCGCTGAAATACTCGACCACAGTGACCTAAGAAATGTCGCTGTCTACGTCGAAACAAGAAGCACAATTTCTGAATATATCGAGCAATCAACTAATGAACTACTTGAACCAATTATCAAGTATTTTCTAGGGGAAATATCTAGCAACTATCAAGAACAAGCCGGAAACTTACCCCAGGTTCCTGCCATCTCAACGCAAATCAACCTTATCAATGCAAACGCTATCGGTGGCTGTAGTGCGAATGAACTATGCGCACTTGCGCCACCATTATCTTGCTACATCTGCCCTTCATTCAAGGCTAAACCAGACGGCCCGCACCAACAAGTGTTTGAGGCAATGCTTTCCTTTATCAAACAGCACGCTGGCACAGCTGATGACCGAATTCTAATGCAGCTAGATGAAGTTATCAATGCCGTCAAAGAGCTAATCTGCTCCTTGAACACCACAAACGAGGAGCATTATCATGACAACCAGTAACCCGTTAGATACAACCATAAAAGTCGCACAAAAAGAATTCTCCCGACTATTTCAGAGCACAGACCAATCCTTTGACGATACTGTCTGGAACCTCTCTCACCTGCTAAACAGAACGCCTAACAAAACCATCAATCTGGATTTTAGCTCCTTTCAGCAAAGTCACATCCCACCATCAGTTTCACAGATTGTAAAATGTTGGATACTACTAACGCGCACAAGAAGTCCAAAAAGATCGCAAGCTCGACTCCTTCAATTAAAGCGGCTCTACACCTCCATTACCAAAGGTTCAATAACCCATCAACAGGCATTTGGGTGGTCCCACCTCAACGACCAGCATCTCGTCAATGCTGAAATCTCTATGAACGATACTAGCTTTGTCCACGACACCAAATACCAACAAGCATGCATCTCAAGAGCATTCGCCAAATTCCTCGAAAGCAGACATATCTGCGGGCCCATTGACTATCAGCCCATAATCAAAGAGAGGCGCATCAACGAAACCATCCAATCGATGCAAAAGCAAAGAGACGCAAATTTGCCCTCAGAAGAAGCCATACGCGCATTAGGAACGCTTTACCGAGAACTCTGCACTGA
Source organism: Chloroflexota bacterium (assembly GCA_039028975.1). GTDB lineage: Bacteria > Chloroflexota > Anaerolineae > Caldilineales > Caldilineaceae > JAHBNG01. The sequence goes on along the minus strand of JBCCHB010000134.1, from coordinate 1,858 downwards.
ACCAGATGAAAGGCTAATCGTTGCGTCGTTGGCAATAATGCTCATGACTGGATTACGCTTCACAGAGCTTTTAACATTGCCAGAAAACTGCGAAATCAATAATTCGGAACAATATGGAATCAGGTTTTTCAAGGGTAAATCACGTAAAGACCAGAAAAGGCTCTCTACCCGTTGGCTATCACCTTTGCAGGCCAAACTCGTACGAACCGCTATTTCTGAAATACGAGAACTCACGTCTACAGCCAGGGAGCGAGCGAAAGAGCTAGAAGCAAATCCACACATAGTCCCGATTCCGAATAGAGGAACCGACGATACGATAAATATTGCAGAGCTATCTAAATTACTCGGTCTTGGCAAACACTCAATCTACCTCAAAGTAAATCGTGGCGAGCTTATCTACCATAAATATCAACCCCGAAGAAAGATGTTCAAAGGTTCGGATCTCAAAAAGTATGCGAGCGAATCAACATCGCCAAAGGCCGATGGCACATATGATCCAAGTCTAATAGACGATAACCGAGAATACACAGCCACAGAAGCATCCAAACTCATAGGAAGGCATGCCGTAACAATTCGCGAAAAAGTACCGTGTCGAATTAGACCATCCAAAGCCACGTTCAAGATATCAGACATTCAAACCTATTTGCTCTCTCAAAGAGGACACCTCTGGACAGTTAGTCTGCAAAATGGGGAAAAGCAACTACTCTCAGAGACACTCTTGATAGCGCCTGCCAATTATTTTAATCAAACGTGTTTGCCAAATTGGCTACTCACTCACAGCGTAACACCGTCACAATTCCTTTCATATATTCGAGAACACGGTAGAAGAACAAAGAGCCTCTTCCGAAAATATAATCTTCAGGAAAAGGACGGCTCATTGATACACATTACTCCGCACCAGTTTCGTCATTGGATAAATTACATAGCAGATAGAGGAGGTATGTCAGCTGATATCCTCACCTTGTGGATGGGAAGAGAGGATCCAAAACAAACAGTGTATTATCGACATGCGACCATTGAAGAGAAAACAGAATGGATAAAACAAAGTATTGAAGCAAAGGTGTCAACAAGCCTTATTGCCGACATCTTCAATGAATTACCAGAGAGCGAAAAAGATGATTTTTTCAACGGGCAAGTCCAGGCTGTACATACCACACCGTTTGGTTTATGCACCCACAGTTTCGCTGTTAAGCCCTGTGAAAGCCACCTCAACTGCCTAAATGGTTGCGAATACTATCATCCTCCAGCACCCGGCTCGCATGAAATGGCTAACCTAATAACACTACAGCAAGTCGAGCAAGTCGCACTGGAGGCAGCACTAGCCCATAGAGAAAACAATCCAAACGATTTATCCGAGTTGTGGGTTGAAGCTCACAAAACGAAGCTCAAAAATATTGAGGCCGCAATTAATGGCACTCAAATAGATCCTACACCAAACAACTTTGTACCACTTAGCACGCTACTATAATAGGAGGACAACATGGGACGAAGAAGCCAAAAAGATGAAGTCCAGTACAAGATCCGTGAATATCTAAATGAAGCAGTTAAGTTTTCTTATCACGAAATGCCCATTAACGAGCTAGCAATTGCTCAGGCTCTAGAAAAATCACGCAATACCATACGCAAGTACTTAGGTGATGTTGATAGCGAGCTACGCAAGACCTTCGAGTCAGCAAAGGCAAAACAAGTAGAGCACTCTGAGCAAGGGACTTCGACAACTGGTATAGATACATCTAAGCGAGAAAAAGGGTCCAATTTGCCAAAAAAGGGTTTCCGAGTCAAACTAATCCCTAAAAAAGCAAGAAAGGGAGCAAGAAAATGGACCCATCCAAGTATTTCTGTCCAAATGTTTCGTGTG
>JBCCHB010000133.1:0-48420 GCA_039028975.1 Chloroflexota bacterium | reverse complement strand
CTCAGCATTTTCAAAGCCGGATGGCGATGGTTTAGGCGACAACTTAAATTGGGCCGCCTTGTTCCCTTCAACTTGCAGTTCCCAGAACCTTTTGACTTAACACCGCTCGCTTTCCACCAGACTTGAGTAGGGCAGCAAATATCAGCCAGAGCGACGCCTTCCTCTACGAGAATCAGGACGCGCCCATCCAACTGCGTCAGACTGTCACCCAAGACCAGTACGGCAATCCGATTGAGGAGTTCAACTATGGTCAGGTCTGCATCGATGAGAGCGATAATGAGGACCTAAGCTGCGGTGACGATGAGCGGCTGCGCTACACCGACTATGCCATCAACGAAGAACAGTGGCTGCTACGCTTCCCATCCCGCATCTGGCAGACCGACGAAAATGGGGCCTTTGTCAGCGAGCGCATCAACTTCTACGACGGCGAAGATTACGTGGGGCTGGCCCAGGGTCAAATCACTAAAGGCCATCTCAAGCGGCAGAGCGACAACCTTGGTCCGCTGGACGATAACCGCTTTGTCGATTCGCTGCGGCAGGCGTTTGATGAATATGGCAACGTCATCGGCATGATGGACGCCAACGCGCGTCCCGATGCGTCAGGTGGAACAGTAGAAGTGCATGGCAATCAGGGCCACCTAACCACCATCTCCTATGACAGCCTGATCCACACCTTCCCCGTGGCCGAGTACATTCACCTGGACGGTGGGATGCAACTGAGCGTGGCCGCGGCCTATCATCTGGGCTATGGCAAAATCACCGCAGTCACCGACTTCAACGGCAACGTCTCCCGCTACACCTACGATGCCTTTGGCCGCATGGAGAATATCGCCCTCCCCGGCGACACACTGGAGCTACCCACCCAGCAGTTCGTCTATGACTTGGGCCGCCCGCGCAGCTCTATTATGACCATCAGTCGCGAGCGGTCTGGCGAAGAAGCCGTGCGCCGCTCCATCGTCTATTACGACGGGTTGGGCCGCGCAGTGCAGACCCGCCATGAGGCCGAAAACGGTCAGTTTGCCGTCGAGGAAGCCACCACCTTCAACGCCCGTCAATCTGAGAACCAAAAGTTCTTGCCATATTACGACAGCACCTTTGACTTTGCACCGCCCGACTCTAGCTTGGCTCACACCACCACCCACTACGATCCGCTGGCCCGCGCCATTCGCATCGACAATCCCGACGACTCTTTCACCTCTATCGTCTTCAAGCCCTTGCAGCAGCTTCAATATGACGAAGAAGACAACCGCGCCGATTCGCCCCATGTCGATACGCCCAAGACTTTGACCTACGATGGGTTAGAGCGGCTGGTCGGCGTGCAGGAGGTCAACCGAACAAATGACGTCACCGAGCGCTACAACACTAGCTACGGCTACGACCTGCTCGACAACCTGACCCGTTTCACCGATGCTCAAGGCAACGTCAAGACCATGAGCTACGACGGTCTCTCCCGCAAGCTCCACATGGACGACCCCGACCGCGGCGAGATGCACTATGCCTATGACGACTTTGGCAACGTCACCAGCACCACCGACGCCAAAGGACAGACCATCGAATACGCTTACGATGGGGCCAATCGGCTGGTCCGCGAGCAGTGGCTGCAGCCCGATGGCAGCTACACAGCCTATGCCGAGTTCCATTACGACAACGACCGCTCGCCTCGTCATCCCGAAGCCGTCAACACGCTGGGGCAGATCACCTACATCATCGATGAAGCGGGCGAAGCTGCTTTCTCCTACGACGCCCGCGGCAACGTCACGGGCCAAAGTCGCTACTTCGCGGCCGAGGATCTGGACTTCATCACCCTGATGAGCTATGACGCCACCGACCGCTTAGCCACCATAACCTATCCCGACGGGCGCACCATCAGCTACACCTACAACGCCCATGGCCTGCTGGAAAGCGTCCCCGGTTTCGTAGAGAACATAGATTATGTCGCCTCCGGTCAGCAGGATAGCATGACCTATACCAACGGCGTGGTGCGCGATTATGGCTATGACTCTCGCCTGCGCATGGAGACCCTCCGCTCTACCGCTGGCAGCACCATCCTCCAAGACCTGAGCTACACCTTCGACGACAACTCTAACATCATTGCTATTGGTGACCACCGTACGACCAAGACCGACCAAAACGACCAGACCCAGCAGTACCAATACGACGCCCTCTACCGCCTCACCAACGCCACCGGCACCTATGGCCAAATCGACTATGCCTACGACAGCCTGGGCAACATGACCCGCAAGACGAGCACCGCAGCCGATGCTCGTCTCAACATTGGCGACATGCGCTATGGCGAGAACGGAGCCGGTCCCCGCGCCCTCACCGCCGCCGGAATCATCAGCCAACAGTATGATGCCAACGGCAATCTCAGCAACAAAGATGACGCTCGCTTCACCTGGGACTATCGAGACCAGTTGCGCTCGGTGGGTGATGGGGAGATGGTTTCGACCTATATCTACGATTCAAATGGGCAGCGCACGCATCAAACGGTGACGAAGGGAGATGTGGTTACCAAGACGCTGTATGCCAGTGAGTACACGGAACTGCGAGGCGATTCGTTGGCGCAGTATGTGTTTGCTGAAGGGCGGCGGATTGCTCAGTTTAAAGCGCCCCTAACCGCAGGTGGATTAATTGCATCATTCGACGAACCCAACGGAGCTAGCCCATTCCCAGAAAGCCGTATCTGGTATGTATCAGATCACTTAGGCGGCACAAATCATCTAATAAGCGAGCGACAAGAAGAGATTTCTGCGACGGGTTACTATCCATTCGGTTTAACAAGGTATAAGCAAGGTACATCCAGTAATAGATATGGATTTACTGGAAAAGAACTTGACGATACTGGCTTACATTATTTCGGGGCCCGTTTTTATGACTCAATGAATGGACGATTCATTAGTATTGATCCACTTTATGTAGAAGAACTCCGTTCAATCAACCTACCTCAATCGCTCAACTTGTACGCTTATTCGTTTAACAACCCTGTTGTCTATTATGACCCAGATGGGCTAGAAGGCAGAAAAATTAGTGAGGCAAAGCTTATCGAGATCGCTGATCCTACCGTTCAGGGATCCAAAAAATATACAAACACGAATAGCAAAGGGAATATGTTTATTGGCGCGTCACGTCGAGCCACCTTGGGAAAAGCGCGTATTGGAGCTGAAGCCAATGATTCGTATGGAGTAACCGGCGTAAGGATAGATGCTACGGCAAGAGGTATTTCTGCCAAATCAGCGTTTGGATATCAAGATGGCTCAGTCAAAGGAGGCCTAGGAGCTGAGTTTGGAACTATGGAGATTTGCGGACAAATGTGTGCTGTCATTTGTGCTTCCGTTTGTGGATCTATTGGACCACAGGTAGGAGTTGAAGCAAGTATCGGGCGTGAAACGAAGTTTTCAGCAAAAGCGGCCGTTGTAGGTGCGAAATTTTCGGTTAGTGCTGAGTCCTCCCGAATTGAAGGAGCAATTAATGCAGTAAAACATGTTGCTGATCGTTTAGAGCAGGGTATGTCAAATTTCCTCAAAGAGCTAGAGAGATCAATTCTACATCCCCAAGGATATTGGTACTAAAGGACAGAGTCATGATTCACCATTTAATATATAGACAGACATTCAATCGAAGGCTATTATTTGGGGGGCTATTGGTGATACTACCGACAGTGTTATTAGTAGTCACGAGTTTACTTGCCATGCCAACCTATACTCAGGCGAACGTAGATTTTTCAAACAGAGGGCTAGCGACCTTGGATAACGATGTAAATGGGCTGTATGGAGGAACACTGGTCATCACCGCCCCAGTTAATATCGGCGTCGTCGATATCTCAGTCCAACTCACCTCAACTGAGGGCGTATCTACCGGTTTTGTCTTGGATTCTGCAACCTCTCATTTTGCTCAGAATCCAGCCGTCATCGCATCAATCACAAGCGGGGCTGGCGATACTTCCAATTTCACCATCCACTCGGAACCATTTGTCGAAGTCATTGCGGGGCAGACGATCACCCGTTCTTTCTCGATTGATGGCGAGGTTCTTGGCGATGGATCAATTTTGACGGGTAGCTATGCCGAAATAATTACTGGTTATACCAAAGAACCTCTGCGTATTGCTGGCAACGTATTGCTCTCCAAGTCAGCAGTTGGTGTGGCACAAGTACCCAGCAATCCGGTGCCTGCAACGCCAACGCCTGAAGGACCACCTGTCGGAACTTTCAACGAGCACATCTATTTGCCGTTTGTGAACGGGGAGTCAGGTAGTGTCCCAGCCGCAGAAGCATCATCTAAGGCCAAGCAGGAATCTACGCAGCCACCGGCTCTAGATCATAAATTGCTTCTGCCGGTAATCAATGCGCAATAGGGTATCGCGAATAGGACGACTCAGTGGAAGGTATCATGAGGCATCACAAGCTAAACTACAGCCTGCTGACCAATACGGCTGCAACCAGTAAAATTCGAATTTGTTTGCTTGGCTTCGTTTTGGTCTTAGCCGTTGGATTTTGGTTGCCAATTTCTGAAGATGAGCCACAGCGAATCGCGTTAGCGGATCAACATCATGTGCATCTAGAACTCACCGTTAGTTCAGCGCAGAGTGGTTATGCTCAAGTGACGTCCACTTCTGATGCTCAGGTATCAATCCGAGAGGTAGGAGAATTCACGGTAAATCTCACGGCTTCGCATACTATGCTCTCGTCTGGGCAAACGGCAGATATTGTTGTCATGCTCAAGGATTCCAGTGGTCAACCAATAGCTGGCGAACTGGTCACGTTTTTCGGTTCCCTTGGCGTCATAACGCCCGATAATGTCGTCACAAATGAACAGGGTAAGGCATCAGGCAGTTATCAAGCAGTTGTCGAATCAGGCACTGCCGTCATTCAGGCGTTGATTGGCTCATCAAATGGCTATGCCGAAATCCAGCTAGTTGGAAGCACTGAATCTACACCTGCTTCAACTCCAGCTTTGACAGCAACACCTGAAAATATACCTGATTCGGGCTCAACGCCTGGCGAAGAACTTACTGCTACGCCAGTTGGTCACATAGCACCAACCAATAGTAAATCGATCTACCTCCCGTTTGTCAGCAGGTGATCTAAACGATGCAGCATGCAGATCAAATCAGCTAAACTAATTTGACTAAAGGGACCGACCGCCAGAAGGGTTGGTCTCTTTTTCGATCGTGGAGTAAAATAGCTTATGATAATGAGAATTATCGCTGGCTATTTCTTTCACTGATTTTCTACACATTGCTCAAGTAAACCAACCTATGACTACCTCTCTTGTCACCATTGACCACATCCAACCTATTATCAACATGGTCACCAACGCTGTGTCCAGTGACCACACGCGCCGTGCCTATTCACGAGCACTGACCGACTTCCTGACGTGGTACAGAGAAAGCGAACAGACGCAACTAAACAAGGCTGCAGTCAATGCCCATGTGACCTGGCTGCGCGCCACCGGCGTTTCGGCTTCGAGTATCAACCAGCGTCTAAGTGCGATCCGGAAGTTGGCTTTGGAGGCCGCGGATAATGGTTTGATTGAGGAATCGACTGGTCAGGCAATTCGGCGAGTAGAAGGGGTGAGGCAAGAGGGAAAGAAGTTGGGAAACTGGTTGAATCAGGAGCATGCCCAAGCCCTGCTTAATGCGCCGGAGCTTTATGACGAGCTGGGCCAACCCAATTTGAAGGGGCTGCGGGATCGGGCGCTGCTGACTACGCTTATCGGCTGTGGGTTGCGTCGGACCGAGGCCACTAACCTGACCATGGAGCATATTCAACAGCGGGAAGGACGATGGGTGATTGTAGACTTGTCAGGTAAGCGTAACCGCATTCGTTCTGTCCCTATGCCAAGCTGGACCAAACTAGCCATTGATGTATGGACGGTTGCGGCCGCCATCGAGTCCGGCCCTATCTTCCTGGCCATGCGTAAGGGTGGTCGTATTCTGGACCACGTCATGAGCGACCAGGGTGTATGGGACGTAGTGAAGTTCTATGCCGATCAGGTACAAGTCAACGTAGGGCCACATGATCTGCGGCGCACTTTTGCCAAGCTGGCGCGCAAAGGTAAAGCGGAATTGGATCAGATCCAGCTTTCGTTGGGCCATGCTTCGGTTGAGACCACGCAGAAGTACGTAGGAGAGGAGCAGGACTTACATAGCGCGCCATGTGACGTATTGGGGCTGAGGTTGTAAGATGTGAGCATATGGTGGATGAATTAGATTGATTGCGAACCGGAAAGAACGCCTGAGCGGTTGTTTGACACTCCACAGCTGGTTGAATCGGCCAAGAATGCATGGTATAATGGCGACTATGAGTTCGAAACTTTCACTCCCTAAATCTAGAGATGTCCATACTCTATTTCCAAAATGGTTGATGGGACTGTCGGCCGCGGTTAGTGTTCTGCTGCTGGTTGCCTGGGCTGTAACTATGCCGGGACTTGGGCTGACAATGACCACTAGACCGCTCTATTTTCCAGAGGCTCCACTTTGGCATATAGGACTATACGCGGGTGCCTTTGTGACGCTGAGCTATCCGATCGTTGGTTTAATTGGGACGAGAACGGATCGGATTTTAGCGGCAGTCCATCAATGGCTTGACCGAATGTGGTTGGGCTTAACTGGGCAGAGCAAGGGTTCTTAATCTCCTCTTCACTATCTCAATAACGAGTAGCCACAAAAAACTGAATACCTGTTTCATCGATTTGGCGCTTCTGATGCCATTGGATGTGGGATTGTTACATCCATATATCTCTATGGCAGAATCAGGCCAACGATCCACGAGGCGATGGCCAGCAGCAGAATGCTGATCGGTAGTCCAACCAGACAACCAAACACCAAACCCAATGGCTCCATTACCCCATCATTTGCATCGGATTCTTCGTAATCCTGCCATGTGATTCGCTTCCAGAGATCCTCGTTGTTGCTGATGGCGAGTATCATGATGCCCGCGATAAGGATCCCTAGAGATGTACAGGGTAGTGCGATTTGATAGCTCGCTCCCAACAGTGCGCTTGGTGCGGCCCATATTGCGATAATAGCCGTAATAATTAGAAAGGATTTGATACTTTGGGGCATGTGGTTAGGGCTTTGCGGGGTTATTCAATTGCGAGAAGAGTATTGCCTTAATCAGGTTATTAAACCAGTAGAAATAGCCTAGTATTCATCACAGAGGACCTAGAGGACACGATGTATGGTGGCAAGAAAATGCAAACTATAAACCATAACATGTCATATATTCATTCAGATAGGTAAAGGAAATTGTAGTTCCGTGTGCTCTCGTAGCGCATCACGCTCGCAAATCAGCTGGAGCAGCTATTAGCCATAATTCATCGTCGAAATCGACCTTATTTGGGACTCGGGTTCTGCGAAGCGTAGCTGCTTGGCAGCCGCCAGCGCTAACATCCAGGCAAAGGCGCGGTCTGCATGGCCTTTATCGCTGCGATCTGCATCGAAGCGAAGTATTGTACCCGTATTGATACGCTTGATGGCATTGAGCTGATAGGCCAAATCTCGATCAACGGGAATGGGTGTCTTGCCCTGCTGCATCCACTTTTTGGCATCCGTTGCCCAAAGCACCTTACTAGCCGTTGTAAAGTCAATACCGAATGCTTTTTCGGGAAAGTGCTTAGCAGCATTCTCAGCTAACTGCCGGCCTAGTCCAGTCCGATCAATGAAGGCTCGTACTATAGGTAGCTGTGTCATACACTGGACTAGGACTTCAAACTGATGGTCAAATTCCACATTCTGAAGCGTAATGCTTAAGCGCAGCGGATAAGATTCAATGGTGTTGCTAAGACCAATCAGGGCAATATCTGTAGCATCGCGCGTTCGTCCGATGTCCATACCTAACGCAAATGTTGTTTCGACCTTGCCTCTATCCAGATGTCGGCTCAAATTCAAGATGGCGCTTATTGCTTGACTGAAATCCTTGTTACGGCAGATAGCCCTTTCATGCACCAAATTCGGATCTTGAACGGCTTTGATTTCATCATGTGTAAACCAGGCAGAGGAAAGTGAGGAAAAGCTACAGGCGTACTCCTGCTCAAAGTCTTCGAGAATCATATTCTCAAAGATGAGCTGAATTCGCTCGTTGCCAAAGACCGCTACTGCATCTGCGGCAGTCATTCTCGGACATTGTATACGGGCTTGGGGTACATTCGTGCAAAATGCCCATGCTTCCCACCAGGGCGTTTTTTTACGGCGAAAGCCTGGATAAGGCTGCATGGTTTGAGTGAAGATTTCCCAGAACTTTCCAGTCGCGCCAAAAGGGCTAGAACCGATACGCAAGCGGCCGCCCTTAGAAATGATAGGCATGGCGGCTTTATAAATTTCTTCAGCATCGTTGACATGGGCGAATTCGTCCAGATAGACGTTGGAACGGGCGCGACCTCTGGGTGGTCTGGCAGGTAAGCTAGTTAATCGCACGCCATTGTCAAATTCAATGTTTTGACTGGCGTCCCGAATGAGGATTGGCTTACCCTTGCATTTAAGGGCTTGATAGACATACTTCGCGTAGCGAATTTTCTCCTTCGCTTCCTCCAGATTAATCGAAACAAAGATGCTATCTCGTTTTTCGAGTACAGCCGTAGCGATGGCCTCAGCAGCCGTGAGGAAGGACCAGGCAATTTGTCGGCTTTTATCCTCGATTCGTAGAACAGAATCGTCACATAGGTGGGCGAGCTGAAAATGCTCCCAACGGGCATCATCTACACCGCTCGCATCTGCCAAATCAAGGTAGTGAAACAGAAAGACCGCTCGGTCAGTCAGGCAAGGATGGGTAATATCATTCGACCGTAATATCGGCTTCGAATCCATCAATATTGCCCTCTTTGTCTGCAAATGCAAACATCACTTCTCTTAGCTGCATGGCTCGTACTTCCTTGTTGGCTAGGAAGTCTTCAACTGAGTCCAGACGCTCATCTTCCCGGCTTCTGTTCCCCAAATTATAATTCGCAGGAATACCGTGGAGGGAGGCCTGTCTATCCATGATGGATAAGACTCGATCAATAGCTTTCACATTGCCGTTGAGCGCTTCACCCCACAGAGCATTAAGTAGTACGTTTAGGCGGTGTGTATGTAGACCAACGAATCTATCTACTTTATCACTAGCGTCATTGTACCATTGTTCTTTTAGCGCTTGGACATCGCGATTAATCGTCGATTTGCTCACGTCTAGGTGAGTAGCGATGTCCCGATAGGACATGCCAGAAATCAGGTTGGCAGCAACCATCTTCCGGCGCTCTTCAGTGGTCAGTGCATTCACGATACTTCTGGTGGTCTGTCCTCTATTCTGTTTTGGCATGGATTTACCCCTGTCCCATCCGTATGGTGTCCCATAAACATAAATGGAGATTCCCTTATTTCAGGGTGCAATTGGCATATTTTTCGTGGTGGGACGCTCAGTCCACATATTTGACCTTGGGTCGTCCCGAAATCATTCTAGCACAAGAACAATTGTTCCTCTAAGTGTAGAAGCAGGAACTGTAACGCTTGGTGTCGTTACGATAGATATAATCGTAACGCTTGGTGTCGCTGCACAAGGGGGCACTGTAACGCTTGGTGTCGCATTGGCAGTGAAATTGTAGGGTTTGGTGTAGCCGTTATCGTCAAAACCGTAACACGGTGTCGTAGCAATGGGGATAACCGTAACGCTTGGTGTCGCATCGGCAGTTAAATCACAACGTTTGGTGTCGCTACCATAGAGACAATCGTAACGCTTGGTATCACCTCAATTGGCGTAACTGGACACGGTGTTGATTATAGCTCTCTCGCAAGCGCTCACAGTTTATTGTATATAACCCCTTGCTACTATACGCTATCTTAGCTATGAACGACACCATCCGTTACGTTTCACTGCGAAAAACATATGATACCATCTTTAGACGACCTCAGTTATTTTAACTTGGAAAGTGAATGTGGGGTTAACGATCATAGGAGCATAGAAAACCATCTGGGAGGGCGCAGGCTCTAGGCTATTTGAGTCGGGGTGCTTGTCCGACTAACTGGTGATGCCACCTATTAGTTGTCGATAAGTAGTTGCTAGTCTTTCGTCCTCGATTTGCCACTCATCTGGTGTTACAGGAAGCAGGCCGGCAGTCTGAGTTGATTTTAATTGGTAGACTATTTGGGTTGCCTCAGCGCGATTAAGGCCCATGAACTTAGCCTGTTGTTTTATCAGCGTTGCAAGCTGGCTTATCGCGCGTGTATTTCCTTGCTGTGCCTCAGGCCAAATCACACGAATCATCTGGCTGAGTCGTTGCGTGCTAAGCGTCATCCATTGTTCACTGTTCTTATTTTGTTCGCGTCGCCACTGGCCGATTATCACTTTTATATCGAGCGAAATCGTCTCGATAGAGGCATCAATCTCTGGCAATTTTAGAATGTCCCAGCGATCGAGTCCCTGCAGAAGAGCCTGCTCAACAACCATTTGGCGCTTCTCGTGCCCACGGGTCAAGTTTTTCATACCTTTGGCTACCTCGCTTAGGTCTTGCTTTTTTACCTTTATTAGATTGCCTCTATTCGATTTCCATAGTTAGAAAAGTCAAGACAAGAGCGAACCTATTCGGTACATGTCGAAGTCAAATATTGTGCAATCGGCTAGTATCATATCTTTTGCTGGATATTTTGCTAAGTCAGCGCTCGTAACATGACAGGTATATGATATCATATGCTCAGTTAACCTTGTATATAAGCCCTTTTGCTAATATCATTCGATGCAATCTGTTACAATGAGGTTACTGTGTTTTCGATTCACCTTTAGCCAGTCCTATATATCTACTTTGTACCTGTGTTCTAGCCGTTTTCGCTAACTGGCGGCGACCTGAATCAGAACCACAAAAAACACCTTAGTCACGAGAGAACCAGCGGGTTTCAACATGCAATGATGGCGTTGTAGACAAGCTTCTTGCGGGAACTTAAATTTTATGAGTAGCGTTCTAGAATGGGATGATTGGCTGACCGTATAGCCAGAAGAGCAACAAGGAAAATGATCATGAACCTTCCAAGATGGTTTTTCGCTATTGCATTTCTCGGTTTACTTATTGGAACTGGTGGCTATAGCGTGTATTCTCAGGTTGATGTCGAAGGTATTGTGGTATTTCAGGCTGGAACGACAATCGACGAGGCCCTAGCCTCCATGAGCGAGTATGATGTTGTGTTGATAGGATACGATTCAATTCCGGGCGACTCTGGTATCTCCCTCAATATCTTTTTCGAGGGCGCGTATGATGCAGAATCGATAAACAATCACTACTGGCGTAGATACGCTAAATCCGTTCGTGAAGGATTGGATGATATCGCTCGTATCGAGCGGAACTTCGATACCGATAAGCTTTCTCAATGGCCTGCTCAAAGGCAGGGAATCCTTGATGAGATAAAACGTTTTGGGGAAAATGAAGATGGCTGTTGGGATCGTGGCGATTGTCCATTTTTTGAAGTATTAGAATTTCAGGTCAGAGCACCTGTGGCTGTTCTTTCCGCAATCGAGTCTGAGGCTGTCGTGGATGAAGTCGGATGGCTTGGCAAACGCGGTCTTATTGCAGACGTAGCACTTGACGGCGAAGTAGAAAATCGGTGATGTGCTCTGCTTTAACGCATGCGTAGAAGTCAACCATATCACTGAGATAATAGATATCGTAGAGAAGCTGTAGGCAGATGGTCAATCTGACGTTGGAAAGGACAAAGTCTGATGCGAAAGATATCTATGGTTATTGCCGCTATTGGTGTCACAAGCATTCTACTGATTGGCGGAATTGCCTACAATACACTCGAAGTACATGGGCTTGTGATTTTCGAAGAGGGTACAACATTTGCACAGTCGTTGGAAATTATGCAGAAGTACGATGCCACACTTGTCCAGTATTCTGTGACAAGCCCTTATCCTGGCGGTATGGGCTCACTCGGCTTCTTCGATGAAGAGATTGATACCGAGACGTTAATCAATTCCCACTGGTCGGACTATGGGGCCACAATAGCAGATTATCCAAACATTATCGCCCAGTTCCATGAATTTCACCGGACTGACACCGATACGGCCAGAGCACAGATACAGGAGATGCTCGACGAGGCGGCTCGATTCGAAAGTAACGAAGATGGTTGTTGGAATCGCGGCGACTGTCCAGATGTTGAAGTATCAGAATTTGAAGTTTTCGCGACTATGGCCGTCCTTCAGACAATGGAATCAGACGCGCTATTTGTAGAGGTAGATTGGGCGGCCAAGCATTGGAGAAAACTATCGTATTATTGGCTTCACCGCCTATTTGATAATGACTCCTACATAGAGAATCTACATTAACTCCATAAATAGACAGAAGACAATAGTCCATTCAATAATAGTTCAGATAAGTTTCAGGCTCGGTCAATGTTGATCGGGCTTTTTTATGCATTAATCTCAGACGGTTTTCTTGTGCATCCTATGGGAATCGATAGAACTGAATTTTTGATTCCAGGCTGTCTCAGCCTCTTCAATGGGGCAGCGGAGAACCCTAATCATGTCATCAGAACATGTAATCCACCAGATTCTATTTTAGCATTCTCGTTGGAATATTTAGTATTAATTCGAAAAATGTCATTCCATTTAATGGAATCCATTGTATAATTGTAAAATTCTGCCGGCAAGTGCAAGAATCCGGAGTAGATAAGCGTCTATATATGAAATGGTTGGACCAACCTTCTTTCGGTCCATAGTTGTTTGACTTCAGAAAAATGCTGGTAGTGTTAAGTAGTAGTTGATAGGCAAAGAGATTGAAATGCAAATTGAGCATGTAGGCTCGCTTGGAAAAAGAGAGTGTCTTGCGGACCAAGCGACTGATAAGTTGGCGAAGCATATTGTTCAAACCTCGATATGATATGTTTGTCCAGAGCCCTTGTCGACCATATGATGGGTTTCATCTGGTAGAGCGTTGTAAGCTCGCCAGAGGTCACTAAAACTGGCACATTGTTGATACTCATAAGGCAATTTGCGCCATAAGTGCCGAGAACTCTCCATAGAGCTATCACCGATGTAAAAAGCTAGAATCTGTCGAGTACGTTGACACTGTACGATCCAGATGCGAATCTGATTGAACTTGCAGTAGACAATGGTGAATATCTCGTCCACTTGCAGCACATCATCCGCTTGGGCTGGCTCAATCGTCTCTCGCATCGGACTCAACTCTCGAGCGTTTTTTGGGGCCAATCGCTGATCGTCACGTGGCTGACGCCGAAAACTCTCGCTGTTGCTCGCAAACTGTGAGAATTCGCCAATTCTGAGAAAGGAAATTCTGTGACCCACAGCCAGAGTACCCACACACCCTTGCTGACCATCCGTTTCGCTTCCACAATCTCCAATGTTCCCAACAAAGAACCCATCTATTCCGTCCATCTACATAGCTCCGCAGTTGGTGATGCCAGCGGCGAGATGATCGTGCCGTTTGGCGCGACAACTTGGCGCTCGGTTCAATTCGCACTGGAACCAAATTTTGACCCGCAGAACCCACCCAAAGAACTCTACCCGCATTTGGAACCTCTGGGCGATCTGACGCGCCTCAAGCCAACAATTGGCGACATTCTGGGAGAAGCGTTGCTGGCCAGTCCGGACGTGCGCTCTCTCTTTGACCGCACTTTGGCTCTTGCCGTCTCCAACCGCCAAACCCTGCCGGTCGAACTGCGCTTTGGCGAGGGCTGCGACGAACTGGCCGCGCTGCCTTGGGAGCTGATCCGCTATGACAATCGCTTTTTGGTGGGCGACACGTCGATTGCGCTCTCACGCTACCCAGAAGGATTGATTCCACCAACGCCTGTGCTGGCTGACCTGCCGCTGAGGGTGTTGCTGGTATTGAGCGAACCGCTGGATGCCTCACCCATCTTTCCTGCCCGCGCCAAAGAAGAATTGCTCCACGGGCTACGCTCTTTAGATGAAGACGGTGCGGTGATCGTGGACGAACTGAAGCCGCCTTCCTTTGACACGCTGGTAGAGGCGGTGCGCAATGGTCAGTACCATATGCTGATCTTCTATGGACATGGTGGGCATGGTGATGGGGGAGGCATCCTGCTCTTTGAAGACGAGTTTGGCCGCGGTGATCAGGTTCCGGCTGCGGAAGTGGGTGCGACTTTGCGCAATACGGAAGTACGGTTGGTTCTGTTGGGCGCGTGCAAATCTGCCACCGTCAACCCCCTCCCCAGCCCTCCCCCTGGCCGCTTTGCGAAGGAGAAGGAGCAGTTTGGTGACAGTGATGGAGATGGGCAAATCCGGCAAGGGACCGCCGCCGCGTTAGTAAAGGCGGGTGTGCCCCTAGCGTTGGGGATGCAGGTGAGTATGCGAGTGGATGCGGCCCAGGCGTTTTTGAGGCAGTTTGCTCTCTCGCTGGCCGCAGGCAAGGAGATTACCGAAGCCGTGGCCGATGCCCGCTTGCCCATTCTGCGCAGGACCTATGGCGAAAGCTGGTTTATCCCCGCCCTCTACGGTCGACCTAAAGATGGGCAACGGCTCTTTGACGCATCTAAACCGCTGCCAACCGAGAATGCAGAGTTGCGCGCTACCATGAAAGAAGCCCGTAGCCAGATCGAGCAGTTGGAGCGAACCATTGGCTCGGTAGGCGTGATGGGCCAAGGCAGCGAGATGGTTGAATTGCGCGCGGCCCGCCAGCGGTTTGCCGATGCCCGCTTTGACCTAGCCCTCAACACCGACGGCGGTTACCATCAGGTGACCAGCCCCCTCTACGGCGTGCCGCCCCAAAAGCTCTTTGTGGGCCGCTCCGACGAGATGATGGAGGTGGGGCAGGCCCTAAAGCAGAACAACCCAGTGGTGATTTGGGGTGTGGGTGGTTTGGGTAAATCTGCCTTGGCCACCGAAGTCGTCTACCGCCAAAGCTGGCGTTTCCCCGGTGGCGTGCTTTGGCTAGACTGCCATAATGGGCCGCCCTTTGAGTCGCTGCTGGAGCGGATTGCCGCCTTTTGCGGACTGGCCGACCTGAACCAGACGCCGCCGGATGAAAAAGAAGGCGTTGTGCGCGCCCTACTAGCACGGCTGGAAGACCGCTGCCTGCTGATTTGGGACAACGCCGAAGATGTGTGGACCGACGGCAGCACCCGCCGCTTTATCCAGAGCCAGCTTCCGGCCAACGTTCAGTCCATGCTGACTACCCGAGTCGATCCAGACCAAACTAACTGGCCCACCATCGAGATCCGACCCTTGGCAGACCCAACCATGAATGACCTCTTTGTGGCACTGGCAACAGCCAAAGGTGTGAAGATTGGCTCACAGAATGATCTGGATGTAATCGCTCCCATGCTGACTTGGCTGGAAGGACATCCTCTTGCCCTGGAACTGCTGATTCCCCTTGCCCATCGCCGAGGGCTAACCAGAGTGTGGGCTGAGTTGCAAAAGAGGCCACTAAAAGGCATTGACGCCGCCTTCGACATTTCTTACCAAGGCTTGACCAGCGAACAGCAGCGGCTCTTTGCCCGCCTCAGCGTCTTTATGATCGCTTTTGAGTATACCGCGGCGCATGCACTGCTGTCTGATAGTGAGGATGTTGATGACAACCTAGATATGCTGGTACAGCGGGCACTAATCCACTTTGACGGCAGTCGTTATGGCTACCATGCACTGGTACGCCAGTTTGGCTATGAAAAGCTGTTTGAACAAATCGACGTGGTAGAAGCTGTTCATGAGTTGGCTGCCAAATACTTACTGGAGGAGGCCAACTCACGTTCACGTACACCCGATGAGTTCCTCGAAGAAGTGGATCAGTGGGAAAAAGCCAAGCAATGGGAAATCATGGGGTGGAGGGCTAGTACACTTGTCGGCTCACTGGATCTCTTCGGCTACTGGGCAGAAATTGAGGAGAGGCTGCGAAAGGCTTGGATTAGAATTCAGGACTTGGAAGAGTCTCAAAACCTTTTCGCTACGCTGTCAAGTGCGCGTGGCTCAATCGCAACTAAGCAAGCGAGATGGACTGATGCAATAGACAGCTACAAAATAGCTCAGAAATATTTAGAACAAGTCGAGGACGTTCAGGGAGTGGCTCAGTGCTGGGGGCAGTTAGCTCTGCTCTATCAAAGCATGGGAGAATGGGGCAAAGCCCTTTCATTGTATGAAAAGGCTCTAAAATACCTCAAACAGGCCGGCACCTTGCACGACCTAGCAACAACCTACAACAACATGAGCGAGTCATATCGAGCAAAAGGGGACTGGAAAAATGCGAAGGAGTTACAAGAAAAATCACTTGAAACTTTCGAAGAATTGGGTGATAATCGCGGTGTATCAGCTGCACTGGGCACTTTGGGGAACCTTTATCTCAGTATAGGAGATTGGGAAAATGCTATCTCATACCAGAAACAATCATTGGAAATTAAGGAACAGCTTGGTGATATTCATGGTATAGCCCAAGGCAAAGCGAGTTTGGGAATAGCGTATCTAAACTGCGGTGAAGCTGAAAAGGCTACCTTACTATATGAACAAGCCTTACAATCCTTCAAGCAATTGGGGGATATACAGGGTGTAGCTCGGACAAATAACAATTTAGGAAATGTTTTTGTTTACAAACAGGACTGGGAAAGAGCAATTTATTATTATGAGGAGGCTCTCCAGGTTCAAGAGCAATTGGATGACAGATATGGCCTTGCTCAAATTTGGGGTAGTCTTGGCAACGGATATAAGGCAAAGGGTGAATGGGATAAGGCCAGTGACTTATTTGAAAAATCTCTCAAGATTTTTGAGTGTCTTGGAGCAAGAGATGATTTAGCGACTACATACACTAATTTGGCTAGTATTTGTAAAGAAAAACGTAACTGGATCAAGACAATAGACTTCTATGAAAAAGCTCTCGATATTTATGAGCAAATGGGTGACGAACGGTTCATAGACGTTATTTATAGAGAGTTAGGTAATGCTTATGAATCCTGCGGCGATTTGGACGAAGCCTTAGCCTACTATTCAAAAGCCTCGAAATCTCAGGAACAGTTAGGTCGTATCAATCAACAAGCGCAAACCTGGGCCAATTTAGGCAACATGCATCTGACCAAAAGAGAGTGGGAAAAGGCCATTTATTCCTACGAGCAAGCCCTCCCAATCTACGAACAAGCCAATGACTCCTTGGGAAAGGCCAGCATCTGGAAAAATTTGGGTACCGCATACATGACCAAAGGCGAGACTGACAAAGCCGCAGATTATTATGAACAGGCCCAAAGCATCTTTCAAGAGTCCAATAATATTCAAGGCCTCGCCCAAATTTGGGGAAGTCTAGGTATGCTCCATATGGCAGGCGATAATTTGGACAAGGCACTCGGTTCTTATGAAAAGGCTCTCCAAGCATTTGAGCAGTTGGATGACATACAAGGTCTAGCCACAACATACATAAACCTGGGTATTGCTTACAAGGCAAAAGGTGAATGGAAAAAGTCTATCACTTTCTACGAACAAGCCTCTCAGATGTACGAAAAGTTGGGCGACAATCACGGACTTGCTCAAGCTTTGGGTAATCTCGGGAATATATATAAGGACGAGAAAGCTTGGAGCGAAGCAACCAGATGCTACGAACGAGCTCTTGAGATATTCCAACTAACTGGCAACAGCTATGCTCAGGCTCTTACGTATGACAACTTAGGGATTTTGCTCATGGCACAAGACATGTCTGAGGAGGCCAAGCCTTTGTTTGCAAAGGCATACCTAATATTTTCTGAATTGGGTGCTCAAGAAGCGGAAACGGCCGGAGCTTACCTTCTTCAAATATTAGGCACAGTCGAAGCCGCAAACCATTATTTACAAGAAATGGCCGGCAGCAACTGATGCTCTCCCAATTATGATCTACCAAACCATCCTTTCCCACTCACGCTATTTCGCCCACGAGTTGACCCACCACCAGCCCAACGCAGGGCTGGACCGGCCCTCTCTTTTCTAGTGTGGTATGGAAGCTACCATCTATCAACATTTCTTTGGTGGTTTCTTGAGTTTTTGTACAGGATTTCTACAACATCAGGTGCAAGAATTTTAAGGAGATCAGCGTCTCTATAGTAAGCTTAATTCGTCATAGAATATAGAACCAGAAAATTCCCTCTTCAGCTATCCAATCCGATAGCATCTTATAGCAAAGGAAATTAGTCCCGTGACCCACAGCCAGAGTACCCCCACGCCCTTGCTGACCATCCATTTCGCTACGACTACCACCACTGCTCCCCACAACGAACCCGTCTACTCCGTCCATCTAAACAGCCCCGCGGTTGGTGATGCCCGCGGCGAAATGACCGTGCCATTTAACACGACAACTTGGCGCGCTGTTCAGTTTGCCCTGGAACCAAATTTTGACCCACAGGATCCACCCAAAGAGCTCCACCCACATTTGGAACCCCTAGGTGACTTGACGCGCCTCAAGCCAACCATTGGCGATATTCTGGGTGAGGCGTTGCTGGCCAGTCCAGACGTGCGCTCCCTCTTTGACCGCGCTCTGGCCCTGGCCGCGGCAGACCGCCAAACCCTGCCCGTTGAACTCCGCTTTGGCGAAGGTTGCGACGAACTGGCCGCGCTGCCCTGGGAGCTGATCCGCTATGAGCATGGCTTTTTGGTGGGCGACACGTCGATTGCGCTCTCTCGTTATCCCGAAGGGTTGATTCCACCTACGCCCACGCTGGCCAACCTGCCGCTGCGGGTGTTGCTGGTTTTGAGCGAGCCGCTGGATGCCTCGCCTATCTTTCCTGCGCGTGCAAAGGAAGAGCTGCTCCATGGCCTGCGCTCGTTGGATGAAGAGGGGGCCGTGATTGTGGATGAGCTGAAGCCGCCAACCTTTGATACGCTAGTGGAGGCAGTGCGCAATGGTCAGTACCATATGCTGATCTTCTATGGACATGGTGGGCATGGAGATAAAGGCGGCATCCTGCTCTTTGAGGACGAGTTTGGGCGTGGGGATCGGGTTCCGGCCGCGGAAGTGGGTGCAGCCATGCGCAATACTGAAGTTCGTTTGGTGCTGCTGGGCGCGTGCAAATCTGCTACGGTTAACCCTCTCCCCAGCCTTCCTTCTGGTCGCTCCGCTAGGGAGAGGGAGCAGTTCGGTGACGGTGAAGGAGAGGGCCAAATCTGGCAGGGGACCGCGGCCGCGTTGGTAAAGGCAGGCGTGCCCCTGTCATTGGGGATGCAGGTGAGTATGCGGGTGGATGCGGCTCAGGCGTTTTTGAGACAGTTTGCTCTCTCGCTGGCCGCGGGCAAGGAGATTACGGAGGCGGTTGCTGACGCGCGACTGCCCATATTACGCAGCACCTATGGCGAAAGCTGGTTTATTCCTGCCCTTTACGGTCGACCTAAAGATGGGCAACGGTTCTTTGACGCATCTAAACCGCTGCCAACCGAGAATGCAGAGTTGCGCACCACCATGAAAGAAGCCCGTAGCCAGATCGAGCAGTTGGAGCGAACCATTGGCTCGGTGGGCGTGATGGGCCAGGGCAGCGAGATTGCTGAACTACGCTCGGCACGCCAACGTTTTGCTGACGCCCGCTTTGAGCTAGCCCGCAACACTGACGGTGGCTACCACCAAGTGACCAGCCCCCTCTACGGCGTGCCATCCCAAAAGCTCTTTGTGGGCCGCTCGGACGAGATGATGCAGGTGGGGCAGGCCCTGAAGCAGAACAACCCGGTGGTGATTTGGGGCGTGGGTGGCTTGGGCAAATCTGCCTTGGCCACCGAGGTTGTCTATCGCCAGAGCTGGCGTTTCCCTGGTGGTGTGCTTTGGCTGGACTGCCAGAATGGACCGCCCTTTGAATCGCTGCTGGAAAGGATTGCCGCCTTCTGTGGACTGGCCGATCTGAACCAGACGCCGCCGGATGAAAAGGAAGGCGTTGTACGCGCTTTGTTAGCACGGCTGGAAGAACGTTGCTTGCTGATTTGGGACAACGCCGAAGATGTATGGACCGATAGCCGCATCCGTCGTTTTATCCAGGACCAGCTTCCGGCCAACGCACAGTCCATGCTGACCACTCGCGTGGACCCAGACCGGACTAACTGGCCCACCATCGAGATCCGACCCTTGGCAGACCCAATCATGAATGACCTCTTTGTGGCCCTGGCTACCGCTAAAGGTGTGAAGGTTGGCTCACAGAATGACTTGGACGTGATCGACCCCATGTTGACGTGGCTTGAAGGCCATCCTCTGGCCTTGGAATTGCTTATTCCATTGGCCCATAAGCGAGGACTAACCAGAGTATGGGCTGAGTTGCAAAAGAAACCACTCAAAGGCATTGAAGCCGCCTTTGATATTTCCTACCAAGGCTTAACCAGTGATCAACAGCGGCTCTTTGCTCGCCTTAGCGTCTTTATGATTACCTTTGAGTATAACGCAGCAGCAGCCCTGTTGCCCGAGCACGATAACACTGACGAGGACCTGGATACGCTGGTGCAGCGGGCGCTGATTCACTTTGACGGAAGTCGCTATAGTTATCATGCCCTGGTGCGTCAGTTTGCTTACCAACGATTGAAGGACCAAGAAGAAAAAGTGGCTACCGTCCATCAAGCCGCGGCTCAATATCTGCTGAACGAAGCTGCGGTACGGGCTCGTACTCCCGACGAGTTTTTAGAAGAAGTAGATCAATGGGCAAAAGCAAAACAGTGGGCGAGTTTGGTCCGTAGCTCGTCCGATTTGGTTAGTGAGCTATCTCCCTCTGGATACTGGTCAGAAATCGAACAAAGATTGGAAATCGCTCAGGACCACAGCCACAAGATCACAGAAAATCGAGAAGTACTGGCGCGCTTGGATGCCGCTCGTGGTACCATTGCATACAAACAATCCCGTTGGGTGGATGCTACCGATTTCTACAAAATTGCGCGCCAGCAATTTGAACAAATCGGTGAATATAACAGATTGGCGCAGATAGATACTAGTTTAGGCGAAGTCTATCGCATTCGTGGTGAATGGGATAAGGCTTTCAACTGTTTTGAAAATTCTTTGCGAATATTAGATCAGACCGAGGACCACAGTTCCAAAGGCGGTTTATTTAACAACATTGGTGAGCTTTATCGCATGCAAGGGAAATGGGATTTGGCGGTCGAATATTACAATAAATCTCTAACATCATTCCAGAATATTGATAATTCACGAGGTATTTCATACGTACTAAACAACTTAGGACTAGTATATCAAAAGCTTGGAAACTGGAGTTTAGCAACAGATTCCTACCTAAAATCCCAACGGGTACTAGAAGAAATCAACGACTTAGCAGGAATGGCAAGTGGACATAACAATCTAGGAATAGTATATCAAGCCATGGGTGACTCAGAAATAGCCGCCAGTTATTATGAACATTCACTACAATATTATGAGCGTATTGGAGACGCTCACGGTATGGGCAAAGTTTACAATAACCTAGGAGAATTGTATCGTAATAAAGGCGAATGGGATACAGCAATTAACTACTACCAAAAGGACCTAGAAATCTGCCTCGATTTGCGTGATGAATCCGGCGCTGCAACAACTTATAACAATCTAGGAATAGCATATCAAGCCAAAGAAATATGGGGTACAGCCACAGAATTATATCTGAAATCTATTGAAGTCAATGAGCGAATAGGGGACACTCATGCGATTGCTGGAACTTATAACAATCTGGGAATATTATACCAACTCAACGAAGAATGGAACACCGCTATCGATTTCTATCAGCGCTCAATCAGATTATATGAAGAACTTGGTGAAGCTCTGGTAGTAGCAAACGCTTATAATAATTTGGGAGCTGTACACCAAGCGAAGGAGGAATTGGACACAGCATTAGAGTATTTCAGAAAGGCATTGAAGGTTTATGAATTGTCAGGTAACATTTTGGGGACTGCAAACTCATTTGCGAATTTAGGGATGTACCACTTCATGCAGAATGATCTTGAGATGGCAAAAAGCTATTTGGCCCGAGCCTATTTGATATTCGATGGGCAAGAAGCAATACCTCAATTACAACAGACAGGCGGGTGGCTCGTTCGAATTCTGGGCAGCCCAGAAGCCGTCGATAGATATCTCCAACAAATGCTCTCCCAACTATGACCCATCCCTCTACTACACACGCTACTTAGCCCACGATCTGACCCGCCACCTACCCAACGCGGACCTGGACCGGATCTCTCGCTCGCAATCCTTGTGTGGTATGCAAGCTACAATCTATCGACATTTTTTGGTTGTTTCTTGATTTTTGTATAGTGTCTCCAAAACATGGGGCGGAAGATTTGTCGGGAGATCAGCGTCTCTATAGTGAGGCTAATTCGTCATAGAATATAGAATATTGAAACAGAAAATTCCCTCTTCGACCATGCAAACCAGAAGCATCTTATACCAAAGGAATTTAGTGCCGTGACCCACAGCCAGCGTACCCCCACCTCATTGCTGACTATCAGTTTCGCTTCCACAACATTCACTGCACCCAACAAAGAACCCGTCTACTCCATCCATCTGAATAGCTCCGCGGTTGGTAATGCCAGCGGCGAAATGAGCGTGCCATTTAACATGACAACTTGGCGCGCTGTTCAATTCGCCTTAGAACCAAATTTCGACCCACATAATCTACCCAAAGAACTCCAGCCGCATTTGGAACCACTAGGTAACTTGGCGCGCCTCAAGCCAACCATTGGCGATATTTTGGGTGAGATGTTACTAGCCAGTCCAGACGTGCGCTCTCTTTTTGACCGTGCCCTGGCTATAGCCGCAGCAGACCGCCAAACCCTACCGGTTGAACTCCGCTTTGGCGAGGGCTGCGACGAACTTGCCGCGCTTCCTTGGGAACTGATCCGCTATGAGCACCGCTTTTTAGTGGGCGACACGTCGATTGCCCTCTCTCGCTACCCGGAAGGGCTGATTCCACCAACGCCTACACTAGCTGACTTGCCGCTGCGGGTGTTGCTGGTGGTTAGCGAACCGCTGGATGCCTCGCCAATCTTACCTGACCGCGCGCGGGAGGAATTGCGACATGGTTTGCGTTCGCTGGATGAAGAAGGTGCCGTGATTGTGGATGAGCTCAAACCGCCCACATTCGACACGCTAGTGGAGGCGGTGCGCAACGGTCAATACCATATGCTGATCTTCTATGGGCATGGCGGTCATGGTAAAGATGGTGGTGTTTTGCTCTTTGAAGATGAGTTTGGACGTGGTGATCGGGTACCGGCTGCTGAAGTGGGCGCGGCTCTGCGCAATACTGAAGTACGGCTGGTTCTGCTGGGTGCGTGTAAATCAGCCACCGTAAACCCCCTCCCAAGCCCTCCCCCTGGCCGCTTTGCGAAGGAGAAGGAGCAGTTTGGTGACGGTGAAGGAGAGGGACAAATCTGGCAGGGGACCGCGGCCGCATTGGTAAAAGCGGGCGTGCCACTGGCGTTGGGGATGCAGGTAAATATGCGGGTAGATGCGGCCCAGGCGTTTTTGAAGCAATTTGCCCTCTCCCTTGCGGCGGGTAAAGAGATTACGGAAGCCGTAGCCGACGCTCGATTACCGATTCTGCGCAGCACCTATGGCGAAAGCTGGTTTATCCCAGCCCTTTACGGTCGCCCCAAAGATGGGCAGCGGCTCTTTGACGCGACCAAGACCCTGCCCCCAGAGAACGCAGAGTTGCGCACCACCATGAAGGAAACACGCAACCAGATTGAGCAGCTCGAGCGGACCATCGGCTCAGTAGGCGTGATGGGCCAAGGTAGTGAAATAGCCGAATTACGTGCGGCCCGACAGCGGTTTGCCGATGCCCGCTTTGAACTGGCCCGCAACACGGACGGTGGCTACCACCAAGTGACCAGCCCCCTCTATGGCGTTCCGCCCCAAAAGCTTTTTGTGGGTCGCTCGGACGAGATGATGGAGGTGGGGCGGGCCCTGAAGCAGAACAACCCGGTAGTGATTTGGGGTGTGGGTGGCTTGGGAAAATCTGCCTTGGCCACCGAGGTTGTCTACCGCCAAAGCTGGCGCTTCCCTGGTGGCGTGCTTTGGCTGGACTGCCAGAATGGACCGCCTTTTGAATCGCTGTTGGAGAGAATTGCAGCCTTTTGTGGCGTGGCCGATCTCAACAAAGTGTCACAGCAAGGTACAGCCAAGCAAGATTCGACTATACCGGGTTCTACCGATGGAGGCGCTGCCACTGTTGACCAGAAAGTGGCCGTTGTGCGCACCCTGCTGGCCCAATTGGAAGAACGCTGCTTGCTGATTTGGGACAACGCCGAAGATGTATGGACCGACAGCAGCACCCGCAGCTTTATCCAGAGTCAGTTGCCAGCCAACGTACAGTCCATACTGACCACCCGCGTAGACCCAGACCAGACCAACTGGCCCACCATTGAGATTGGTCCTTTGGCTGAGCCGATCATGCATGAACTCTTTGTGGCGCTAGCGGCAGCCAAAGGGATAAAGATTGACTTAGACGTGCTCGAACCTATGCTCACGTGGTTGGAGGGCCACCCATATGCCTTAGAACTATTGATTCCTCTAGCTAAACGCAGCCCGTTCACTAAGCTCTGGGCTGACATGCAAAAGAAGCCCCTCAAAGGCATTGAAGCCGCGTTCGACATTTCTTACCAAGGCTTAACCAGCGACCAGCAGAGGCTCTTTGCCCGTCTCAGCGTCTTCACCATTGCCTTTGAGTATACCGCGGCGGCAGCCCTTTTGCCCGAACACTACAACACTGATGAAAATCTGGATACGCTGGTGCAGCGGGCGTTGATTCACTTTGATGGTGGTCGCTACAGCTACCATGCCTTGGTACGCCAGTTTGCCTACCAACAATTGCAGGTGCAGATAGATGATGTGACCGCCATGCACAAGATAGCAGCTCAATATCTGCTGGATGAAGCCAATGAACGGCCCCGCACACCTGACGAATTTTTGGAAGAAGTAAACCAATGGGAGAGGGCTCGTCAGTGGATGCAGATGGCCCAGCGTGCTGTCAGATTGGTCCATTCACTAGGGAAACATGGCTTCTGGACCGAAATTGACGAAAGGCTACGCATAGCCCAGTCGCGCATCCAAAGACAGGAAGATTCACAAAGCCTCACAGGCATGTTGCTCAATGCACGTGGAGCTATCGCCGTCTACCAAGCCCGCTGGGAAAATGCCATCCTCTACTTTGATCAATCCCTACATACTATGAAGAAATCGGGTAATATCAAAGGCCAAGCTCAATCAAACGGACATTTGGGGTCTGTCTACTGGCGTAAAGGCGAGTGGGACAAATCCATCTCCTACCTTGAACAATCCCTACAGATTTACGAGCAAGTCGGTGACATCTGCGGTATGGCTAATCCCTACAACACTATGGGCTTAGTCTACAAGGACAAAGGCGAATGGGACAAAGCCATCTCATTCTATGAGCAAGCCCTACAGATTTATGAACAAGTCGACGACATCCGCAGCACGGCCGCAGCCTACAACAATCTGGGTTTAGTCTACAAGGACAAGGGCGAATGGGGCAAAGCCATCTCATTCTATGAGCAGTCCCTACAGATTTACGAACAAGTCGATGACATCCACCTCATGGCTCAAACAATCAGCAATCTGGGCTTAGTCTACAAGGCCAAAGGCGAATGGGACAAAGCCATCTCATTCTATGAGCAATCCCTACAGGCCAAGGAGAAAGTCGGCGACATCCATAGCATGGCCAGTACTTACATCAATCTGGGCAACGTCTACGATGCCAAAAGCGAATGGGACAAAGCCATCTCATTCTATGAGCAATCCCTACAGATTAATGAGCAGGTTGGCGACAGCCAAAGCATGGCCACTGCCTACAACAATCTGGGCAATTCCTACAGGAGTAAAGACGAAGTGGACAAAGCCATATTCCATCATGAGAAATCGCTACAGATTTACGAGCAAGTTGGCGACATCCACGGCATGGCTCAATGCTATAATAATCTGTGCATTGCCTACTGTAGCAATCGAGAGTGGGACAAAGCAATCTCTTATGGTGAGCAATCGCTACAGATCAAAGAGCAAGTTGGCGACATCCACGGCATGGCCCAAACCTACAATAATCTGGGAGCCACTTACGCTGGAATAGGAGATTGGGACAAAGCCATCTTCTATTTTGAGCAAGATCTTAAAATCAGTGAGCAAGTTGGCGACATCCACGGCATGGCTCAAACCTACACTAATCTGGGATCTGCCTATGAGAAAAAAGGAGATTGGGACAAAGCTATCGCTTACTTTGAGAAATCCCTACCGATAGACGCGAAAATCGGCGATAACCACGGCATGGCGATTACAATGACCAATATGGGGATACTACTAATTAAGCAACAAAAGAATGACGATGCCAAACCCTTATTGGCTCAGGCGTATGTTATCTTTGCTCAAACGAGCGCGCCTGAGACCCAATGGGCTGGAGGAAATCTGGTCAAGGCGTGTGGCTCGCCTGATGCAGCTGCAGCGGTTCTGCAACAGATGTTTGGCGGCGAGTCCGCTTCATCACCACCTGCTCAAGAAGAGGAAGGAATAGCACTGGAACAACTGCTGGCCCTCGTGGTGCAGGCCCGTCAGGGTGAGCACGAGATAGGCAAGCAGCTCTATCCCATGCTCCAAGATATGGCCGCCAATGCTGAAGCACCACCCGAATATCAAGAACTCGCCAAAGTCCTAACCCGCGTCCTTATTGGCATCAATGACCCGGATCTCTCCTCTCTGCCAGAAGATCTAGCGACGATGGTCCGCGACATGCTAGCCCAACTATGACCACCCCAATCCCCAAAACAAGCTTCCCCATCCCACACCCAAAAAGTTATTCCGTTTGACGGCCAACCGTAGTACAATTGTGATTTAGCGTGAATCTGAGGCCAGCTTTTCGACTTGCCTCGTCAACGCTGCATTCACAGACACCTACTGGGGTTATTTACCCAGATCACCTATTCTAGTTCTCTACTCGGATTCTCTAAACGGAGCTTGCAACTATGGAGGAAGAGACGTATAGCCTTTCGTTTACAACAGGCGCGCTGCTCTATCACGAATCGATTACGGTGGCGGAACTCTATGCGGAACTGGAGGATTGGGACGCGGTGCGGCAGGTGGTGATTAGCGAGAACCGCTTGCAGATGCGTACCCTCAACGCGTCCAAACGGATCTACCGCGAGATTACGTCTCGCCTCAAGACGTTGACGCGGGGCCAGCTCGCTCTGCTGCTGGATCTGCCCCGCCAGGATCAGTGCTACCTGCTCTGGCTGGCGGTCTGCAAACGTTATCGCTTTATCTACGACTTTGCGGTGGAGGTCATCCGCGAGAAATTCCTGCTCCTCGATATGATCTTGACCCACCCCGACTATGACCGCTTCTTTAATGCCAAGGCCGAGTGGCATCCCGAAATGGATAAGATCACCGGCCGCACCCGCTATAAACAGCGCCAAATGGTCTTCCTAATGCTGCGGGAAGCCGACCTAGTGACCGACGATTTTGCGATCCTGCCCACCATCTTGTCACCCCGCCTTATGGAGGCCATCAGCCAGGAGTCGCCAGCCGACATGGCCGTGTTCCCTACGCATGCCATTCAATTTGAAAGATGAACGCAGGATTCTCTCCATTATGTCGATAAAGTTAAGAGAAGGCCCGATTTCCGACCGTTTTCATCATCTGCATAACGTCATCTCCAGCCCACGCTTCTTAAAGATGGAAGGGCTCGGCAACGAGATCCCTTTCTTTATCTGCGCGTACAAGCCAGAGGAGTCCCAAGAGATCCAGCCCATGATTGGCCAACTGGCCAACCGGCTGGCAGAAAAAGGGGTCACCGCACTCGTTATCGATCTCTATGATCTCTCCATCGAACTGCTGGAAAAGCGCAATATCTTGGAGAGCGTCCTCACCCTGGAAACCGAGATATCCAAGTCAGAGCTAAAGGAACTGCTCCAGGGTGTGCTTGATCCCGAGAAGCATCTTGCCCCTGCCATTGCCGAAAAAATGGCCCAGCAGATGAGCCAGCAACCCTTCCACGTTCTCTTTCTTACTGGCGTTGGCGAAATCTATCCCTTTATCCGTTCCCATAACATTCTGAATAACCTACAAAGCACGGCCAAAGAGCAGCCCACCCTTATGTTCTACCCTGGCGACTACATCCAGACCAACGAGTCTGGCGCGTCTCTGGACCTCTTTGGGCGGCTCCACGATGACAAATATTACCGAGCATTCGACATCTTTGAGATCGAATAACCCGACAGTGTCTTTTTAACCAAATTCTAGATGTGAACCCGCTTCGCTAACCATAGAACAGTCCTTCCCCCAAGCTGGGAGAGACTAGGAGGGGGTACCAGAGACTTAACCTATGAACTTATCCACCATCTTTGAAAAGCCCATCGACCGTCCCATAGATGGCGTCATCAAGGCCGACGATGAGGCCAGCCTACGCACCGAAGTCGATGAGTATGTGCTCACCAACGAGGTTGCCAAGCGGCTCGATGATTTCCTCACCGCGTACACCAGCTACCAGGGGGCCAACGGTGTCTGGATCTCGGGCTTCTTTGGCTCGGGTAAATCCCACCTGCTTAAGATGCTCTCTCTGCTGCTAGAGAACCGCGAAATCGAAGGCGACGCCATTGTGGATCTCTTCGATCCCAAATGCCAGCAGGACGAGATGCTGCGCGGCGACCTGCACAGAGCCGTGGCCATTCCAGCGCGCAGTATCCTCTTCAACATCGACCAGAAGTCCGACGTCATTAACAAAAACGAAGAGATGGATGCCCTCCTGGGCGTCTTTGTCAAAGTCTTTAACGAGATGTGTGGCTACTACGCCAAGCAGGGCCATATTGCCCAATTTGAGCGCGACCTGGACGGCCGCCACCTCTATGATGCTTTTAAGCAGGCCTACCAGCAGGCCGCGGGCTATCCCTGGGAGCATGGCCGCGAGCAATACATTCTGGAAGCCCACAACATTGCCACCGCCTATGCCCAGGCCACCGACGCGCCTCCGGAGACGGCCAAAGAGATCCTCAAAAAGTACCGAGAAGACTACAAGCTCTCCATCGAAGACTTTGCCGAGCAGGTTAACAGCTATATCGAGAGCATGGATGCCCAACAACCCGGCTTCCGCCTCAACTTTTTTGTAGATGAAGTGGGCCAATACATTGCCGACAACATCAAGCTGATGACCAACTTGCAGACCGTGGCCGAGAGCCTGGCCACCAAGAGCCGCGGTCGCGCTTGGGTCATCGTCACTGCGCAGGAAGATATGGACACGGTTCTGGGCGAAATGAGCCGCCAGCAGCGTAACGACTTCTCTAAAATTCAGGCCCGCTTTAACAACCGCCTGAAGCTAACCAGCGCAGACGTGGCCGAAGTGATCCGCATGAGGTTGCTCAAAAAGAATACGAAGGGTCGTGCGCTTCTGGAACAGCTCTATAACCAAGAGCAGAACAGCTTTCGCACTCTCTTCGACTTTGCCGATGGCGGCCAAAGCTACCGCAACTTCCGCGATCAAGAAGAGTTTGTCCAGAGCTACCCCTTTATTCCCTACCAATTTGTGCTCTTCCAATCCGCCATCCAGAGCCTCTCCCAGCAGAACGCCTTTGAGGGGCGCCACCGCTCTGTGGGCGAACGCTCCATGTTAGAGGTATTTCAACTGGTGGCCAAGTCACTCTCCGACCACAAAATCGGCCAGCTTGCCACCTTTGATCTCATGTTCGAGGGGCTGCGCAACACCCTCAAATCCCAGATCCAAAGCGCCATCAACACGGCCGAGCGCAATCTGGATAGCCCCTTTGCCATCAAGCTGCTCAAGGCGCTCTTCTTGGTTAAGTACATTAAAGAATTCAAAGCCACCCCCCGCAACCTGGCCGTGCTTATGCTCCCCAGCTTCCAGGAAGACATGCGCGCCTACCACAACCAGATCCAAGAGGCCCTGGACCTTCTAGAGCAGCAGATCTACATCCAGCGTAACGACGAAGAGTATGCCTTCCTAACCAATGAAGAAAAGGTGGTTGAGCAGGAGATCAAGAATACCGAAATCGACATGGATGACGTGGCCAAAGAGCTGGGTGCCTTTATCTTCGATGATATCCTCAAGGCCAACCGCATCCGCCACGAAGAGACCGGCCAAGATTACAGCTTCTCCCGCAAGTTAGATGACGCGCTCCAAGGCCGCGACCACGAACTCGCCATCCACGTCATCAGCCCTCTCTACGAGCACGCTGGTAACGAGACAACCCTGCGCGCCCAATCCATGGGTCGATCAGAGCTAATGGTGATTCTGCCCCCCAGCGCGCGGCTGGTGACCGACCTAACCATCTACAAACAGACCGAAAAATACTACCGCCAGAACATGTCCCAACGCCAGCAGCCCATCGTCCAGCGCATCCTGGCCGAGAAGCAGACCCAGAACGCGCAGCGCAAATCTACCCTACGTGATCTTGTGGCCGATCTGGTTAGCAAAGCCTCCCTCATCATTAGCGGCCAAGAGCTGGACATTAACATTACTGACCCCAAAGGGCGGCTAGTTACCGGATTCCATCAGCTGATTGAAGCCACCCATACCAACCTGCGCATGTTACGCGGCATTGCCTACACAGAGAACGACATCGCCGCCCTCCTCAAGCCCGAGGCCATGCTGATTGACGACGAAGAGGTCACCATGGGCGAGGCCGAGCAGGAGATGCTCTTCTTCGTTAAAGGGCAGCAGGATAGCGGGTTGCGCATTACCGTGCTGAGCGTAGTGCGCCACTTCGAAAAGAAGCCCTACGGCTGGAGCCAAGTTGCCATCCAGTGTATCTTGGCCAAGCTGCTGGCCAGGGGCAAGCTAGAGGTCTATCAAGATTCCAACCAGCTAGAAGATGGTGCCCTGGAAGCCGCGCTGCGCAACACCAACGGCTTTGCCCACCTCAATCTAGATACTCAGATCGACTTTACCGCCTCCCAGGTGCGCAACCTGAAAAGCTTCTATGGCGATTTTTTCAACGGCCCGCCCGTGGCCAACGATGCCAAAGCGCTGGGCCTAGAGACGCGCCAGAAGTTCCAAGAGCTGGTTGACAAGCTACACCAATATCACGCGCAGAGCGACAGCTATCCCTTCTTGGCCGTGCTCACGCCCCATCTAGAGACGCTTCAAGCCCTCACCCGCAAAAACTACGACTACTATCTGACCGATTTACGCAAAGAAGCAGACGCACTCCTCGACTTTAAAGAGGATCTACTCAACCCCCTGCACGACTTTATGAATGGCAACCAGCGCCAGATCTATGACCAAGCCCGGACTCTCCTCCAAAGGGAAGCATCCAACTTTGCCTATCTGGATCATGATGCCGAGAGCCAACGCGCCACTCTTTCCACACTGCTTGACGATCCAGCCTGTTACCGCGGCAGCAAGATGACCCAGGCCAAGAGCCTCCTGGACGAGTTGGAAAGCCAAGTGAAGACCCTGGTCGATCAGGAGCGCCAAAAGGCCCAAGCTGCCATAGAGCAACGCTGGACCCGCATGACCGCCACCGGCGAATTTGCCGATCTCACTCAGGAGCAGCAGGACGAGCTGCACCAAACCTTTGAGGCCAAGCGCCCTACCCTTGCCAACGAGTCGCTCATAGCGGTGATGCGCCAAGCCATCCCCAACTTCGATAACCGTGACTATCCCGCAATCCTCCATGAAATGACCGTCATGGCCACGCCACCACCAGCCAGGTCAGATCCAGCGAACGCCAGTCCAACCGAGCCTTCTGCAGCCGCGGCTAATGTAGAGAGAGCCGACCAAAGCGGCCGCGCCCCCAACGGATCAGCGGTGATTCGGGAGGCTTCACCCACATACCGCACCTGGAGAGAGCTGGAGATCCCTTACGACCGACCCTGGCTTGCCAACGAGGAGGATATCGACGAGTATCTAGCCGCACTGCGCGAGGCGCTGGTGGCCGAGATTCGCAGCGGGATCCGCGTCGGTATTTAATAAAAGTTGGGATTTAATAGAACAACTATGAACACAAAACCCCTTGAAAAATTCGCCCAACACGCCCATAGCAGCCTCCAAGAGCAGATCGGCACCAAGCTGCACCTGGTTCTTGCGCCCGACAGCGCGCCCCGCCGCGAGAACCCCAGCGCCATGCAGGAACTAGAGAAGCAGATCCGCGAACGCTCCAGCCAGCAGGTAATAGAGCAGGTCGCCTATACGTGGTTTAACCGCTTCTGCGCGCTGCGCTTTATGGATGTGAATGACTACACCACCATTGGCCTGGTCTCGCCAGCCGCGGGGCAGTTTCAGCCCGAGATATTGGCCGATGCCAAGATGGGCCACATGGATGAAGAGATGGTGCCAGCCCCCATCCAGCAGCGGGTGACCGCGCTACTCAACGGTGCCACTCCTAGCCAAGATCCCCAGAGCGAAGCTTATCGCCTGCTGCTGGTGGCTGCCTGCAACCACTACCACCACGCCATGCCCTTCCTCTTTGAGCGCATCGATGACTACACCGAACTGCTCATGCCCGACGACTTGCTCTCGGGCAACTCAATTTTGGCCTACACCCGCGAAGCCATGCCCCCCGATCTCTGCCAGGATGTGGAAGTGATGGGCTGGCTCTACCAATTTTATATCTCCGAAAAGAAAGATGCTGTCTTTGCCGCGCTTAAAAAGAATGTCAAAATCAGCGCAGCCAACATTCCCGCGGCCACCCAACTCTTTACCCCCAATTGGATCGTGCGCTACCTGGTCGAAAACTCGCTGGGACGGCTCTGGCTGCTCAACCGACCCAATTCCCCTTTGGCCGAGCAGATGGACTACTACATCGCGCCCGAGCAGCCCGAAACCGATTTCCTCCAGGTTTCTACCCCCGAAGAACTCAGCATCTGCGACCCCGCCTGTGGCTCGGGCCACATGCTCGTCTACGCCTTTGATCTGCTCTACGAAATCTACGCCGAAGAGGGCTACCCACCTTCCGAAATTGCGGGCAACATCTTGGCCCACAACCTGGTTGGGATAGAGATAGACGAGCGTGCCGGGGCCATTGCCGCCTTTGCCCTCACCATGAAGGCCCGCGCCAAACAGCGCCGTTTTTTGCGCAACCCCGTCCAGCCCATGATTACAGTACTGCGCCCTATGGAGGTGAGCGAAACCGAGCTAAAGGAAGCTGACTGGTTTACCGACCTGGGCACAGACCTGACCACCATCCCCGCGAAGGCGGGGACCATGCAGGATGCGCTGCGCCACGATCTTGCCTTGATGGCCCAAATCGATAATATCGGCTCGCTCTTACAGCCTCAGCTAACGCCACCCCAAATCGAGCACCTGCGCCAGAGCATCGATCAAGGCGAGACCCTCTTTGATCACGGCGTAAACGACCGCGTGTGCTCAGCGCTAGAGCAGTTGGCCCCGCTGGTGCGCAAATATCACGTAGTGGTGGCAAACCCGCCATATATGGGTGGAAAGGGGATAAATGATGAGCTAAAGAATTTTGCAACGAATTACTATTCCAATAGCAAATCCGATCTTTTTGCCATGTTCATTGAGCAAGGGCTGTACCTAACCAAACGTGCGGGTTTGGCAGCAATGGTCACCATGCAAAGTTGGATGTTTTTGTCATCATATGAAAAACTGCGTGATGAAATAGTCAGCAATAGGTCACTAAAGTCACTGATTCAAATTGGCTATAACAGTTTTCCAGAACTCAATTCAAAAGTTGCTCAGGCTTGTGCATTTGTTATCGGCAATAGTCCAAACGATCCAACTGGAAGTTATATAAATCTCAATGATGTATCTCAGTCAGCAAACAAAGAGAAAGTGTTTCTCGAAAAGTTAAGTAGGTATGAAGTTTTTTGGGTTAACCAAGCCGATTTCCAGAAGATTCCTGGCAGTCCACTCGCGTATTGGGTGAGTGAACAGGTAAGATATCTTTTTGAGATCGGAACGCCGATAGGCGAAATTGCAGCCCCCCGAAAAGGGAACACAACCACTAATAATGACAAATTTTTACGTTTCTGGCCCGAGGTTTCTCTGCTCAAAATGGCGATTGGTTTTAGCAGCGCTAGTGAGATCAATCTAGCCAATAAAAAGTGGGTTCCTTACAATAAAGGTGGGGGATATCGCAAGTGGTATGGGCTCAATGAATATTTGGTCAACTGGCAAAATAATGGACAAGAAATAAAACAGATACCTCATTCAGTAATTGCTAATGAAAAATTTTTCTTCCGACCTGGACTAACTTGGTCAACGGTTACATCTAGTAAGTTTAGCCTTCGCTCATTTGGTGTAGGGTTTATCTTTGATAATGGTGGCTGCAGTGTATTTGGTGATGAATTTACTTGCAAACAATTACTTAGCTTTATGAATTCGAAAATTTTCACTAAGATGTACTCAGAAATTAACCCGTCGCTCAATTTTCAGTCAGGTGATGTTGCAAAAATTCCATATCAGCTAACAGGGTCGACAGATACAATTATTCATAATAATACTAAAAAGGCAGTCGATATTTCTTCATCGGATTGGAACGCTGCAGAAACCTCTTGGGATTATTTAGGAACCCCATTGTTAGACCAGGATTCATACTCAAGGCATCACATTTCAGCTACATATTTTGTGTGCCGTTCACAGTGGAAGAAAAAAGTCGCTGAGTTGCGGAATGTTGAAATTGAAAACAATCGGCTTTTCATCGAAGCCTGCGGCCTCCAAGACGAACTAACGCCCGACGTACCACTGGCCGAAATTACCCTCACCTGCAACCCCCACTATCGCTACGGCAAACTTGTGCTGGACGAAAAGCAGTGGGCAAGCTTTAGCGAAAAGTTTTCTAACGCAGCACAGAAGATCGTCGAGATTGGTCAGCAGATGGCGCCCGACGCGGACGTTGCCCTGGTCACTGCACTAGAGCAGCGCCTCCTGGCCGACACCATGGCCGAATTCATCTCCTACGCGATCGGCTGTATGTTTGGCCGCTACTCCTTGGACAAGCCCGGCCTCATCCTCGCCAACCAGGGCCAAACCGTGGAGGATTATCTGCGGATTGTTAGGGATCAGGGAACAGGGATTAGGGATCAGGAATCGGGAGCCGAATCCCCAATCCCCAGCCCCCAATCCCCAGTCCCCACCTTCATGCCCGACGCGGACAACGTTCTGCCCATTCTCGACGGAGACTGGTTCGAAGATGACATTGTGGGTCGCTTCCGCGACTTTCTGCGCGTCACCTTTGGAGACGAAAGCTACGCCGAAAACCTGGCCTTTATCGAAGCCGCGCTCGGTCGAGATATCCGTTCCTATTTTCTCAAAGAGTTCTACCGAGACCACATCAAGCGCTACAAAAAGCGGCCCATCTACTGGCTCTTCTCGTCGCCCAAAGGCTCGTTCAACGCGCTCATCTACATGCACCGCTACCGTCCCGACACCATCTCCATTGTGCTCAACGAATACCTGCGCGACTTCCGCGCCAAGCTCACCGCGCGCCGCACCAATCTCCAAAAGCTCGAAATCTCGGCCACCGCCACCCAGCGCGAAAAGACCAACGCGCTCAAAGAGATCGCCAAGCTCGCCAAAACTCTAGACGAACTCACCACCTACGAAGATGAGATCCTCTATCCCCTGGCTACTCAACAGATCCCCATCTATCTGGACGACGGCGTCAAGGTCAATTACAATAAATTCACCACCGACGCGGGGTCAGCGCTCAAGAAGGTTCCAGGGCTGTCCAAATGATGGGATGACAGGATGAAAAGATGATGGGATGAGGGGGTGACAAGATGAGGGGCGTCCGATATTTTCACCTGCAAACCAATATCCAGCCAATCCAACAATTTTCAAAACCAGTACACGAATCACGCACCACGAATCACTCTTCCATGTCCCAAATACGAACCAGCCTAACCAAACTCTTTAGCCGTCACCGCATCGTTATCTGGACCGATGCCAAGCAGGAGCAGCGCGCCGAATTTGAGAACCTGGCTCTAGAGAGTGTTGAGAAGCTTGAAATTCAGAACAACGAGTTTGGCCTCAAATACCGCATCTTGCGCCAGGAGGCAGGGCAGAAATTTCTGCTCTATCGCCACGGCTCCGAACCGGCCTTCCGAGACAACTGGCTCTTGGACGTCGAGCTGGCCTATGGTCGCTTCTCCGCGGATCTGCTCACCATGCGCCTTACCGAACTGGGTCTCAGCCCCATCGAATACGAAGCGCTCATCACCGATCATGGCGACTTCTTCAGCGATGAAGAGCGCTGCGCCCGACTCCAAAAGCTGCGCCCCAAAGAAGCCTCGGTAGATGGCGTGCGCCTCAAAATGGTTGCGGTCTGCGCCGGAGTTGAAGATCAGCTCGATTACATCCTCGAAGCCCTTCTCAACGAACTCGCCGAAGGCAGTGAAACCGGAACGAATGAAACAAAGTTCAGCACCATCCAACAATTTGGCCTCGAACCCTTCCTTTGGGCGCGCGTCTCTCGTCAATATGGTTATCCAGCGCAATCTACTGCCACAGCTACACCCACAGTTACACCCACAGTGCGCGACTTCGCCCTTACCCTTTTCCAAAACGCTTTCCAATCCGCGCTAGACCTTGGTGAGAGTAACCAGAAAGGCAGGCAAATGGGCGCGAAAGATTATGTGAATGTGAATGTGAAGGAGAATGAGGGTACGGTCGACAAGTCCAGTCTGCCCCTGCATCCCGATGCCATCGTCTTTCTCAAACGGTGGAAGGATAACCGCCACACCCAATCCGCCTTCAGAATCCTCTCCGCAGACTTTGCCGAGATTCTTCAAATCCAGCAGGCCCTAGAAGCCTGCACCTATCGAGATGTCATCGACCTGGACATCTTCGAACAGATCGACCGCAAGATCCTGCCCGAGCTAGTCCAAGATGTGGCCAACCGCGTTATCACTGCCGGAGCCACCACCCAAATCATCCGCGAGCGTCGCCAAAGTCACTGGCACCAGAACTACCATCACGAATACGAAACCATTGCCCACGGAGCCAGATTTCTAGAGCAACTTGCCAGCGTTGATCTCACCATCACCTCCCTCAACATCACTTCCCTCAACATCACTTCCCTCACCGAGGGGATTGAACAGTATAGCCAGCAGTGGTACAAGCTCGATCAGCTCTACCGCGGCGTCATCTACCACTACAGCCAGTCCGGCCAAGTCAGCCTTCTGGGGCCGCTGCGAGACGAAGTCGAGAACCGCTACAGCAACAGCTACCTGCTGCCCCTCAACGACCGCTGGCAGCAATCTGTAGACGCAGCCACCCACTGGCGCGCCCCCGGCATCCAGGCCCAGCAGGACTTCTACCGCGATCAGGTTCTGCCCTTCCTCCAGCGCGACAAAAAAGTCTTTGTGATCATATCCGACGCCATGCGCTACGAAATCGGTCAAGAGCTAGCACAACGGATGCGCCAGGAAGATCGCTTCGAAGCCAGCGTAGCGCCAGCCCTCACCATGCTCCCCAGCTATACCCAGCTAGGCATGGCCGCGCTGCTGCCCCACAGCCGAATCGAAATCGACGACAAAGGGGCCATCACCCTAGACGGCCAAAGCCCCCAAGGCACCGAGAACCGCAAAAAAATTCTGAGCCAGCAGGTCAAAGCCCCCACCAACGCGCTCCAGGCCGAAGAATTCCTTGAGATGAAACGAGATGAAAGCCGCGCGCTCTTTAGCCAACACGACGTCGTCTACATCTACCACAACCGCATCGACGCGGTCGGGGACCAGCGCGATTCCGAAGAACGCACCTGCGAGGCCGTCAACCAAGCCCTGGACGAGTTGGTCAAGCTGATCAAAAAAGCTGTTGGGGCCAACGTCACCAACTTTCTGGTCACTGCGGATCACGGCTTTATCTATCAGCACAACCGCATCGATGAGAGCGAATACGCGGCCCAAAAGCCCAGCGGCCAGCAGATCCTATCCACCAACCGTCGCTACGTGTTGGGCCAGGGGTTAAAGGCCACCAGCAGCTTCAAGCACTTTACCGCGGCCGCCGTGGGAATCCAAAGCGATCTAGAGATGCTCATCCCCAAATCCATCAATCGGCTGCGGGTGCGGGGCGCGGGCAGCCGCTACGTCCACGGTGGGGCCTCCCTCCAAGAGGTCGTCATCCCCATCGTCCAGATCAACAAAAGCCGCCACAGCGACATCACCCAGGTCGAGGTTAACATTATCAGCAGCGGCAACAACATCATCAGTACCGGCCAGCTATCCATCGCCTTCTACCAAACCGAGCCAGTCACAGACAAAATCCAGCCCCGGCTCCTGCGCGCCGGGCTATACACCCAAGAAGGCCAGCTCATCTCTGATCAGCACCAGCTCACCTTTGATCTCGCCTCCACAGAATCACGCGAGCGGGAAGTGCGGGTCCAATTTGTGCTCACCAAAGCCGCAGAAGCCGCCAACGGCCAAGAGGTCCTGCTGACCCTAGAAGAGCCAGTCGCCGGCACAAGCCGCCACACCGAATACAAAAGCGCCCGCTACACCCTGCGCCGCTCCTTCACCAGCGACTTTGATTTTTAGTAATGGGTGGATCTCACGGGGACGGACACGAGGTAGATGGAAGAAAGTGCCTCCATTTTGGCCATCTCACGGGGCATCCACCTCATGCCCCTACGATAATGGTGACGGTAGGGACATGAGGGCGGTCGGGAACAACTATGTCTCGGCGCAAATAATACAGTTCCGACCGTCCTCGTGTCCGTCCTGCCCCGTGGCACACCCTATACCAAAAGGGTGGGGTACTATGATATAATTCTCCACCATGAGTCAACGTATGAAGAACCAAACCGCAACAGATCCCAACCCCTTAAGCACCATTGATCAGAAGATCACCGCCCATTTCCCGGGCCTCGTGGTCCGCAAAGACCTGGTCAAGCTGGTCAAGGGCAACGCCATTGTGCCCTCCTACGTACTCGAATACCTGCTGGGCCAATATTGCGCCACCGCCGATGAGGCCACCATCCGCTCTGGTCTCGAAACTGTCAAGGAGATCCTGCGCAAACACTACGTCCACCGCAACGAGGCGGGGCTGATCCGCTCCCAAATTCGTGAGCAAGGGCGGCACAAAGTCATCGACCGGGTCACCGTCAGCCTCAACGAAAAGCGAGACGTCTACGAAGCCACCTTTGGCAACCTGGGCATCAAGCAGATCCTGGTCCAGGCCAATACCATCAAGCAGCATCCCAAGCTTTTGGTGGGCGGCGTTTGGTGCATTGCCGATCTCGAATACGAGCATGCCGAAGATTCCTCCATCAGCCCCTTTATCCTCGGCTCGCTCAAGCCCATCCAGCTCTCCCACTTCGATTTCGACCAATATATCGAAGCCCGCCGTCAATTCAGCACCGACGAATGGATCGAGCTGCTGATGCAGAGCATTGGTCTTAACCCCGAGCAATTTGGCCGGCGCAGCGCGCTTACCCAACTGGTGCGCCTTGTCCCCTTCTGCGAGCGCAACTATAACCTCATAGAGCTAGGCCCCAAGGGAACCGGCAAGTCCCATGTGTACAGCGAATTCTCACCCCACGGCATTCTCATCTCTGGCGGTGAGGTGACGGTGGCCAAGCTCTTTGTCAACAACAGCACCGGCAACATCGGTCTGGTTGGTTACTGGGATGTGGTCGCGTTTGATGAATTTGCCGGACGCCAAAAGCGGGTCAACAAAGCTCTGGTCGATATCCTCAAAAACTACATGGCCAACAAATCCTTCTCCCGCGGCGTCGAAACCCTGGGGGCCGAAGCCTCCACCGCGTTTGTGGGCAACACCCGCCACACCCTGCCCTACATGCTCAAGCACAGCGACCTTTTCGAAGAGCTTCCATCCGAGTATCACGACTCGGCCTTCCTGGACCGGCTCCACTTCTACGTACCCGGCTGGGAAGTAGACATCATCCGCAGCGAAATGTTCTCCGATGGCTACGGCTTTGTGGTCGACTATCTGGCCGAAATTCTGCGTGAACTGCGCAACCACGATTATACCCACCACTATCGTAAACATTTCGAGCTACTCGGTCCCATTTCCGACCGCGATCGTACCGGCATCGAAAAGAGCTTCTCCGGCCTCATGAAGATCCTCTACCCCCACGGCGAAGCCACCGCCACCGAAATCAAAGAGATCCTCAAGCTGGCCATCGAGGGGCGCAAGCGCGTCAAAGATCAGCTCATGCGCATCGATGCCACCTACGCCGAAGTCCAATTTGGCTACATCGAAAGCAACGGCAAATCCTATCCCGTCAAAACCCTGGAAGAAGAGAGCTACCCCCACATCTACAACCAGACCCTCAGCGACGCCATTACCGATCCCTTCAGCGACCCAGACGATGATCCGCAATCCCAAAGTCAACCCGCCACCTCCCCAAGCGCGCGCCAATCCGCCGAACCCATCCTCAAGCCCCAGCACCTCACCTTCGCCGAAAACCAGCGGGGCGTCTCCTTTGAGGCCCTCTTTGGCCCTTACTTAGCCGGAGCAAAGACCTTTACCATAACAGACCCCTATATCCGCCACTTTTATCAGGCCCGCAACCTCATGGAGCTGCTCGAAACCATTGCTGCGCAGAAGTCCGACGAAGACGAAATCGCGGTCCATCTCTTAACTGTCTCTGAACAGTACGACCGCGCCCAGCAAGAAGAGTACTTTACCCAGATTCAAACCGCCAGCACCCCCATCGGCATCCACTTCACCTGGGCCTTCGACGAAGAGAACACCATCCACGCCCGCCACATCATCACCGACCACGGCTGGAAGATTCTGCTGGACCGAGGGCTAGACATCTTTCAACGTTTCGACATGCGCGACGCCTTTGCCTTTACCAATCGGCTGCAACGCTACCGCACCGTCAAGGCGTTTGAGGTCACGTTTTTGCGGGTGGAGGATGAGGGGTAGTTGGGGGGATGGAATGATCTAGGTCGAATTACGGTTTTGGCGTGGGTGTACTTATCGCGATTGGGGTGGCTACCGCAGTTCGAATGGGCGTGGGCGTGAAGGTGGGCATGCGCGGGATGGTGGCTAGCCAGTCGGCGAGATCGTCATCTATGGAGTAGCGGTCTCGTTCTTGTTCTGTGAAAATCCAAGATGGACGCAAGATCTGCGACTCGACTATGGTCAGAAGTGCCTCTGTTGATACCCACACGATCAGCGTATTGTCATAACTTCCTGAGACGATTCGTGACCCGTCTGGACTCCACGACACTGACTTTACCCAGTTGCTATGTCCTTCCAAAGTGCGCACTGGTTCCAGTGTCGAGCCATCCCACACAATCAACTCGGCGAACCCACCAGAGGCGATTCGCAAGCCATCTGGACTCCACGACACCGACCATACAGGGCTGCCATGTCCTGTCAACATGCGCACCGGTTCCAACGTTATGCCATCCCACACGATTAGCGTACCGTCTGAATTCCCTGAGACGATTCGTGAGCCATCTGGACTCCACGACACCGACAGAACTGCATCACTGTGTCCTTTTAAGGTGCGCACTGGCTTCAGCGTTATGCCATCCCACACGATTAGCGTACCGTCTGAACTCGCAGAGACGATTCGTGAGCCATCTGGACTCCACGATATCGACCAAACATCGCCGCTGTGCCCTTCCAAAGTTTGCTCTAGCGCCAGCGTTGTCCCATCCCACACGATTAGCATACCGTCTGAACTCGCGGAGAGGATTCGCGAGCCATCTGGACTCCACGCTATCGACGCAACTGAGCCACTGTGTTCCTCTAAGGTGTGCATTGGCTTCAGCGTTATGCCATCCCACACGATTAGTGTACCGTCTGAACTCCCTGAGACGATTCGTGAGCCATTAGGGTTCCACGACACTGACGTAACTGTGCCGTTGTGTTCTTCTAACGTGCGCACCGGTTCCAACGTTGTGCCATCCCACACGATTAGCGTACCGTCTAAACTCCCTGAGACGATTCGTGACCCATCTGGACTCCACGACACTGACGCGACTGCACCGCTGTGCTCTTCCAATGTCCGCACTGGTTCTAGTATCGAGCCATCCCAGACAATCAACTCGGCGAACCCACCGGAGGCGATTCGCAAGCTATCTGGACTCCATGACACCGACCAAACTATGCTGTCGTGTCCTTCTAGAGTGTACACTGGCTCTAGCGTTGTCCCATCCCACACGACCAGTGTATCGTCCGAACTCCCTGAGACGATTCGTGAGCCATCTGGACTCCATGACACCGACCTAACATCGCCGCTATGTCCTTCCAGAGTGTGCATTGGCTCTAGCGTTGTCCCATCCCACACGATTAGCGTACCGTCCGAACTCCCTGAGGCGATTCGTGAGCCATTTGGACTCCATGACACCGACAGAACTGCGTCACTGTGTCCTTTTAAGCTGCGGACTGGGTCCAGCGTTGTGCCATCCCACATAACTAGCGCATCGTCCGAACCCCCTGAGGCGATTCGTGACCCATCTGGACTCCACGACACCGACAGAACTGCGTCACTGTGTCCTTTTAAGCTGCGCACTGGCTCCAGCGTCGAGCTATCCCACACGATTAGCGTACCGTCCAAACTCC
Organism: Chloroflexota bacterium; assembly: GCA_039028975.1. Lineage (GTDB taxonomy): Bacteria > Chloroflexota > Anaerolineae > Caldilineales > Caldilineaceae > JAHBNG01. Next base: position 6,080 of record JBCCHB010000133.1, on the reverse strand, counting down.
CTGAGACAATTCGTGACCCATCTGGACTCCACGACACCGCCCCTACTGAATTGCTGTGCCCTTCCAAGGTGCGCTCTGGCTCCAGCGTCGAGCTATTCCACACGATTAGCGTATGGTCTGAACTCCCTGAGACAATTCGTGACCCATCTGGACTCCACGACACCGCTCCTACCGAATTGCTGTGTCCTTCCAAGGTGCGCACTGGCTCTAGTGTCGAGCTATCCCACACGATTAGCGTACCGTCCAAACTCCCCGATACGATTCGTGACCCATCTGGACTCCACGACACCGACCATACCCTACTGCTGTGTCCTTCCAACGTCTGCAGCGGCTCCAGTATCGAGCCATCCCAAACCATCAGCCTAGCACCCTTTCCCCATACGATGCGCGAGCCATCTGGACTCCACGACACTGATACGACGGTGCCGCTATATCCCTCTGAAGTCCGCGTTGGCTCCAACGTTGTGCCATCCCAAACGACTAGCTTACCGTCCGAACCCCCTGAGACGATTCGTGAGCCATCTGGACTCCACGACACTGACGTAACTGTGCCGTTGTGTTCTTCCAAGGTACGCATTGGCTCCAGGGTTGTGCCATCCCACACGATTAGCGTACCGTCCGAACTCCCTGAGACGATTCGTGAGCCATCTGGACTCCACGACACCGCCCCTACCGAATTGCTGTGCCCTTCTAAGGTGCGCACTGGCTCCAGGGTTGTGCCATCCCACACGATTATCGTACCATCCAAACTCCCCGATACGATTCTCGACCCATCTGGACTCCATGACACCGTCAGTACATCGCTGCTGTGTCCTTCCAAGGTGCGCACTGGCTCCAGCGTTGTGCTATCCCACACGATTAACGTGTTGTCTGCACTCGCAGAGAGGATTCGCGAGCCATCTGGACTCCACGACACCGACAGTATATCGCCGTTGTGTTCTTTCAAGGTGCGCACTGGCTCCAGCGTTGTGCCATCCCACACGATTAGCGTACCGTCCGAACTCCCTGAGACGATTCGTGAGCCACCTGGACTCCACGACACCGTCAGTACATCGCCGCTGTGTCCTTCCAAGGTGCGCACTGGCTCCAGCGTTGTGCCATCCCACACGATTAGCGTACCGTCCGCCCCCCCCGAGGCGATGTGCAAGCCATCTGGAGAATAGTCTACGGCAATGATCCTGCCGCGGTGCCTGATCCCTTTTGGCAACACCGTCCCACTCCAGACCATGTTCGATGCGGCGACGCCAAGGGCGTCTGTTGCATCGCGTGTGAAGTCGCCATCGATTGTCCATGTGGCCAGCAACGATGCACGCGCCAATAGGCTTGCCCACTGATTGGTGTGGTTGTCTCTGCCAATTTCTAGCTGAGCACGGGCGGCCAGCGCGCCCGCGTTGGCACGACGAGCGGATACTTGTGCCTGTTGACTGAGATCTGCCACGGTGGTTGCGCTTTCAGCGATCAGTTCCGCAGCTTCGGCAGTGGTTTGGGCAACTGCCGTGGATCTGTCGTCGTCCTCTGCGATTGAGGTTGCCGTGATTTGAGCTGATTTGGTTGCGTCGGTCCGTGCTTGCAGAGTTCGCTGTCGCTCGATTTGCCCCTGGCTCCAAAAAAAGATGGAGGGAACTAAGATTGAGAGTGCCAATATGGTGGCGATAGCTCCATTGAACAAGAGACGATCACGTCTTTGTTTACTTTGGCTGGCAGTCAAAAACGCCTTTTCTAACGGATTCATGGCGTTGGGGTTTACTGTGGCCCATTGGACAGTAGAGGTAAGCAGCCCGCCGCGGTAGAGGATGCTGGCTTCGCGCCCGTTTTGGTGCCACTCCGTTGCCGTTTCAGTGAGGCGTCGGTGGATTTGGATGGACTCTCGATCTTCCTCCAGCCAGGTGCGCAACCGCGGCCACTCGCGAATGAGGGCTTCATGGGCCACGTCGGCGCTCTCCTCATCAGTGGTGACGAGGCGGTTATCGGCCAAAATTTTGAGGACCTGCTCGGGATTTACGCTGGTCTCAAACCTAGTCTCGGCTGGTATCTCTGGTACCAATTCATTCATAGGCGCGCGTCGCCGCGTGTCCTGGGTACCTTCACCCAGTTCAGTTAGGCGGATAAAGATGTTGCGGGCAACTGTCTGCTGCTCTGGCGAAAGCTGGTTGAAGACGCCCTCAGCCGTGTGGGCAATGGCTCCTTGTACGCCACCAGCTTCCTGATAGCCAGCAAAGGTTAGGGTGTGGCCGCGGCGGCGCCTCCACGTTTCTAGCAGGGCGTGGGAGAGTAGGGGCAAGGCACCAGGTTCTTCATCAATGTCACGCAGCATCAGGTCAATCAGCTCTGGCTCAATTTGCCAGCCATTACTGGTGGCCGGTTCTTCAATCACCTGGCGCAGATCATCGTTGGTCATGGTGCCTATGTTGATCTGCCACGATTCGAGCGCAGCCCACAGCTCTTCGTAGCGAGCGCAGTGGGCGTAGAAATCGGCGCGCAAGGTCAGAATGACGATGGTCGGTCCATCGTCCAGATTGATGGTTGCCTCCAGTAGAGCCTGGACAAAAGCTTGCCGTTCCGCTTCGTCGCGACAGAGGGTAAATAGCTCTTCAAACTGGTCCACAACCAACAAAAGCCGCTGATTGCTGTCTTCCCCTTCCAACAGACGGCGGGCGTAAAGGTGGAGGCTGGTCGGTTCGTCCTTTAGGTCTTTGATGAGCGTGGCAGTGGCGGAGACGGATTCAACATCACGAGTTAAGCTGGTAGCCAAGCTCTCCAACGGACGCGCGGCAGGCGTAATCACATGGATGGGCCAATCCGCGCTGCCATTGGGCGGTTGCGATCCATCTGCCAGCGGCTCGCCCACTTTCAAAGCCGAAATCACGCCCGCCCGCACCAGCGACGATTTCCCGCTGCCGGATGCTCCAACAACCGCCAGAAAACGTTGATTGCGCAAATGGCCGATGAGCTTTGCCGTCAGTTCGTCGCGGCCATAGAAAAGATGAGCGTCCTCAAGGTCGAAGTAGTTGAGACCCATGTAAGGCGGGTCGCAAGGGGCTGGCGTTTCCGGTTCTGCGCTCGCTTTGGCCGGCCCATCTTTGCCAATATAAACATCCCCGCGAATATCAACCCGCCCGCTGCCCACCGCGGAAATGCCCTCGATATCGCCTGTAGAGATCTTGTCACTACCCACCTTGTCCTGTCCAATTTTGTCACCGTGAATGATATCGCCGACATGGTGCGGGTGGTCATCTGGCAACGGGATTGGTATGAAATCGAGTTCGGTCCATTCATCAGCAAGCGCGGTCAGTTTGGCGTTGGTGGGGTTGGCTTCCAGTGCGGCTATCAATAGTTGCTTCAGTCCGCGTTCCTGGCTGGCGAAATAGGCAACAAGATCCGTGATGACGGTGGTTAGGTCACGTTTGCCCACAACGGGGGTGATCCATTCGAGGTGTAGATCGAGTTGGACGCGCGTTAGCTGGGTCAACGCGGCGTGGTCGAAGCCGTCGAGGAGGGCGTCAGTTAGTTGGGTTAGGTGGTCGTTGGTCGGTTGGATTGGCATAGGGTTTGGGTGTGTGATTTGGAATGCTGCTATGTGCTTGACGTTGCCCGTCGTCGGAAAATCTTACGTTGAAGCCAGTTAACAAACCGATAGCAGCCCCATACAAGAAGGGTTATGAATATTCCGACACCAATAGCCGCAACGTATAGCTCCCAATCGGCAAAAGATATGCTAGGTTCAAATATGGATAATGCTAAAATTAGAATAACTATGATTGCTAAAATGAGCGTCCTTCTTTTTGAGCGAAGTACATTGAATCCCCCCCACATCAGCAATCCTAATAAGATTAGCATTGTTAGAATTGCTAGACGTCCCCACCAAGTGATAAGTAGATGTCTTGGGTTCTCTAGCACGTCTGTGGATGAGGGAGTGGATGCGCTAGGTAAACCTGAGCAAGTTGGCCGGTAGATAGACCAGCCCATAGAATTCATCCATTGTTCTCGACTTAAATTCGTATATATCCATGAACACGGGTGTTGGGTAAAGAAATTTGGCCAAATTTTAATCGTATTGTCCCACGAACCCGCGGCTAGAACATTCCCATCAGGACTCCACGCCACTGTATTTGCATTTGCGTCAAATCCATAAAGGGTCTGCACTATATCTCTATCATTTACATTCCACAACTCAATGCCTTCAGTTCCGCTAGAGGCTAGTATGAGTCCATCAGGGCTCCATGATAGGCTATGAATAGCTTTACGACCTTGAAATGTGTGAGTGGATATTTTTTCGGCTATATCCCACAGCTTAATTGTAGTATCCGATGAGCCAGATGCTAGGATTCGTCCATCCGGGCTCCAGGCCAACCCCCCAACTATATACTCATGACCTCGGAATGTATGAATATTCTCGCCACTCTCTATATCCCACAGCTTAACTGTCGTGTCCCATGAGCCAGATGCTAGGGTACGCCCGTCAGGACTCCATACTACACTGCTTACACTGAACGAATGGCCTTGTAGCGTTCTGAGAGCCTTTTTCTCGCTAACGTTCCATAAGTGGATATCGAATCCCGCACCAGCCGCTAAGATGCTCCCATCAGGGCTCCATGCAAGGCTACCGACACTACCATTCCCTCGGAAAGTATGAATTTGCATTCCGCTTTCCACATCCCATAGATCAATTGCGCCATTGTACGACCCGGAGGCTAACAGATGTTGATCTGGACTCCATGATACACTCCAAATCCAAGAACCATCGCCCTGTAGGGTACGAATACTATTTCCACTATTAACATTCCAAAGCTTTATTTTACCGTCATGTGACCCGGATGCTAAGGTTTGTCCGTCAGGACTCCATGTTATGCTTTCAACCCGATCTCCATGTCCGTGAAGAGTCTGAACGCTATTGCCACTTTTTACCTGCCACAGATTGATTGTTCCATTGGACGAACTGGTAGCCAAAATGTGCTTGTCCGGACTCCATGCCACACTCAGGATTCTCGAATCATCACCATAGGCTACCCCAACACTCTTGTCATCATCTACACTCCATAATTTGATTGTATTGTTCAGTGCTCCGAACGCCAAGATACGCCCATCAGAACTCCAAGAAACTAGATCACTACCCGAGTTTGAACTATTCTGAACTATCCGAAAGTTCTCTTTGCCTTCTGCGTCCCACAGCTTGACTGAACCGCTGGATGTACTAAACGCTAAGAAACGCCCGTCAGGATTCCACGCTACGCTGGAGATACGAGCGCCGAGATCACGGAAGATCAGAGCGTCTTCGCCTTTCTCTACATCCCAAAGTCTGACTGTGCTATCCCTTGAACCCGATACCAACTTACGTCCATCGGGGTTCCATGCTAACGTATTGATCCCGTCCTCGTGCCCTTCAAGGGATTGGACAACCTTTCCACTATCCACATCCCATAGTTTGATTGTGCTGTCTGACGAACCAGAAGCAAGAATGCGTCCATCGGGACTCCATACTACTGCATTTACATCATTTTGATGACCTTCAAGGGATTGGATAATCTTACTACTGTCCACGTCCCATAGTTTGATTGTGCTATCTGATGAACCAGTAGCAAGCACTCGTCCATCGGGACTCCATACTATTGCATTTACATTATCTTGATGACCTTCAAGGGATTGGACAATCTTTCCACTGTCCACATCCCATAGTTTGATTGTGCTGTCTGATGAACCAGAAGCAAGCACTCGTCCATCGGGACTCCACGCTATGCTGTTGACATTTGCGCTACGGTTAGTTAGAGACGCTTTTGGTAGTACAATTGTATCAAAGCTATGTGGAATATTATGACCAAGGAGAAACTGACCTGTATCAGAGTCAGTTGTCATAGACTCTAATGCAAGTAGCGTGGCTAAGTTTAAGTCATTTTCGTTAATCAAGAATTGAGATTGAGCTATTAAAGTGCGATCTATGGCAATTCGCCATTGCGAATTGGCCGGTATAGATACATCTAAGCGAGAAAAAGGGTCCAATTTGCCAAAAAAGGGTTTCCGAGTCAAACTAATCCCTAAAAAAGCAAGAAAGGGAGCAAGAAAATGGACCCATCCAAGTATTTCTG